>JARKQC010000088.1 GCA_029974985.1 Bacteroidota bacterium
AAAATTAATACAACTAATAAAAAGAAGAAACCTATCATTTCAACGAGAAAAAGAATATAATATTGTATTTAAGGAAATATATCAATTATTTGATAAAACACCCACACAACTTATAAAAGAAGCAAGAGCAGAACAACAACCATTCCTTGATAAAAATGGAAATCCACAGCTATTAGAACTAGATGAAAGAAAAATAAACAAATATCAATTTTTATATAGTAATTATTTAGATACAACAGGAAATTCTGAAAGAACAAAGAAAACCAAATTAATCACTTTCCGATGTTTATTTAATGAATATAATATTGAGTTGCCTAAACCATTAAATTTCAATCTAATACATGAAAGAACACGAACAAGAGATTTACCGACATGGGAAGATGTGAAAAAAAGTTTAAGATATTGTATAACTCCTAGGGATAAAGCTATTGTTACATTATTAGCTTCTTCTGGAATGAGAGAAGGAGATGCAGTAAGTTTCACTATTCAAGACTTTTTAAATGCAACAGAAATATATCATGATGGAACATTAGAACATTTACTACTTTTAAATCCACTAGAAATTGTGCCATGTTACGACTTCAAACCTGCCAAGACATCAAACAGGGGAAATGTTTGCATTACATACAATACAGGAGAATGCACACAATACATCTTTGAATACTTAAATGAAAGAATAAAAAACAATATCTCAGTAAAACCAAAAACTCCATTGTTCCATAGCTATTTAAACAAAGGATTCTTAAAAAGTAATGCAATAATAAAAATATTCCAAAGAATAAATAATAAACTTAATGCCGGTTTGGATAAAAACGGCTATTATGGTAAGTTCAGGGCTCATAACTTAAGAAAACTATTTTCAACAACTTGTAGAAGAAATATCACCAATATTGTTGTTAAAAATGATAAATACACAGAATTAGATTTAATTTCAATATTCACTGGCCATATTCCTCCAAATAGAAATAATTCAGAAGTTTACGATGCAATAGACGATGTTGACGGCCCAAATAATCCACTTAGACAAACATATGAAGCATTAATACCCTACCTAACAATTGATAAAAATAAACAAAAAGTTGAAAAAGATAATGGTTCTTTAGAAAGTGAAATTCTGAAGATTAAAGAGTCTGTGGATATTTTGTTGGGTAATAAGGGCCAACTGGTTTATAAGTCTTAATTTTTTTCTTCCATACTTGTTTTTCATTTTAAATTAATTAATAGCTATTTTGCTAATATTTTAATCATATTATTTGTGTATCTATTCAATTTATCTTTATAAAGTTGAAAAGGGTTTAGAAAAATTGTAATCATTAAATAAAGGCAAAAAAAGACATTTTGATTAGTTGAAAAATGTAATGTGTTATAAATAAAACTATTTTAAAATTTAATACTATTTTTATCAGAAAATTATGTGAAAACCAAAAGATTTATATATTATGAAAATCAATTAGTAATGTTAAATATATTTTTGTAATAGGGATATTATAAGATTATTATTTTTTTAGTATGACTCGGTCATATTGTATAATATTGGAGTAGATTCAATAGCCTATTTTAGCATAGAATGTTGCTAATTCCCGTTTTGGGCACTATATAATAAATGAATCAACCAATATAGTTAAATATGATATGATTTTTCTTTCCTCTTATGATTTATGTTATCACCATCATAAGATAATGTAGGAAAGTCTGGAAGGTATGTCTTCCATTAATTAGAGAGGTTATATTGTTAAAGGCTATTGACTCTTAGAATATTGTTTGGGTGTAGTCGGTGATAAATTTGTCAAAATGCAAATTAAAAAGATAAAATTACAAAAAACTTGTAAACTGGAAAATACTCTCTATCGGAGAAGTATTTATAATGATTATATTTCAAATACTTTTAAACTTTTTTTAGGAGATATAATCGGTTTAAAAATCTTGAAAAAGATTTCTATTTTAAAAAAGAGCTTTGAAATATCCAATATTTCAAAAATTACTAATATTAGTTTTAATAACTATAAGAATACTTCTTCTTTTAGTAAGGAATTAAATAGGCTCAAAACCATTTATAGTAATGTATTATCTGATTTTAAGGACTTCATTAAAATAGAATTTTCAGAAAGCTATGGAAATGATAATTTAGACTGTGTTAATTGCTGTCCAAAATTTGATTTATCAGATTATAATTTTAATCCGAGAAAATTTCTTTTGCCTGATGAAAATCTTGAAAAGGAAGAAAATCAAGAAGCAAAAGAATCAGATAATGAAGAAAAAGAGAATGGGTTACCTAAATTTAATGATAATAATGTTATAATAGATGATAATAAAATTATTTTTCATTGTTTTAGTAGTGATAGCATAAATTTAGGTTTAAAAATAATAAAAGAATCTGAAAGCAGCTACTCTATTAATTGGGTTAATTATGGTGATGAAACTAATTTAACATTAGCAATTAGTAGAAGAAATCCTTTAACTGTTAAAAATGAGGAAAAAGATAAAGACTTAATAAACCTTCTAATGGCTAAGATTAGTAATGATATACTTATCGAAGCAATGCCTCTCAAATTGGATGAAATTGGGCTTTATGTGGCAGATAATAGTCCTTTTGAATATGAATCTTCTGATAAAGAAGATGATGTTGAAAAGGTGAAAATGTCTGAATTAAGACGAAACCCAGAATATGACTACTTCGCTGTAGAAGATTTCCTGAAAATGTTAGCTGATGAATATGATAATGATGTTTTGTCTTTTGTAGCTGATAAATCTAAATATTTGATAATCAATGAAGAAAATAATATCTGTAAACAAATATTAATTAATGGAACAATTATATTGGGTCGATATGGTTTTTTAGTTGAGATACATGCTCATGCAGATTCTGGAAAGTCATATATTTTTGAGATTTCTTTAATGTTTATTCCAGATTTATATATTTTGGATGTTAATGATTTTACTGAGGCAAGCTTTTTAGATGAGGCTATAAATGACTCTTTTTGTTATGATAGGATGTTGATTAACTTAGGAGATTTAGGTAATGAAAAAATAAGAGAAAAACTTGAACCTATATTCAATATAATCAAAATCCTTATTACAGAAGGAAGATATGTAAGTAAAAAAAAGTTAAAACATAATGATGGGACATTTGAAACTATAGTAACAGTGCTTGTAGCTGTTTTAGGGGCTTTGTATTCAACAGTTCATGAAGATAGTGTTGATAAAACTTCTCAAATGGAAAGTAGAACAATATCATCTGCTCCTGTTAATAATGCTAATGAAAACAAGTTAAAATTTATGCAAAATTCTCAAACAGTAGGGACTGTTGAACATACATATTTTGAGGAAGCTCTTAAAGGATTAAAAGGATTTCAAGAGTTTTTAAAATATAAAGTAGTGCAATATGAAAAATCTAAAGAGGAATTAGTTATCTTTGTGCCTTTTATCAAAACATTTGATAAAGTAAGCAGTACTAGGTCTACAGGAACCAGAAAAGTTAAACAATTATTAACTCTGATGGAAACTTATACTTTTTTAAATTATGAAAGAAGTTTCAAGATAAAGAAAACCGTTAATGGTGAAAAAAAGCTGTATCTGATTCCTAGGGTTGAAGATGTTCAAAAGTTCATAAATATTAACTATGCTGGAGCAGGACTACAAGTTCATGAAAGAAATATTATACTAAAACTTAAAAAAGAGCTTGTAATAAAAAAACAAGACGAAATCGATGAATTATTAATGGAATCATTTGAAAAAATTGATTCTATTGATAAAAAAGATAGCTATGCTACTTATAAACCCTCAGATATTTTTGAAATACAAGAAGATTCTCGTGTTATTAAAGATGTTTTAAACAATTATGAACTTTCAAAAGCTAATAGAAAATACAATAAAGATTTATCAGAAGATTCTGATAAACATAAGTCTTTTGTGTTTTTTACAGTTTCAGAATTTAAACAGATATTCAAAAATAATAAAGTTGTTAAAGATGTTAGTGATATGTCTGGATTAATGAATAAGTTACTTGAAAGAGGGTTTATTAATAAGTTAAAACCTAAAAGTGGAAAGAATAATATTTATTATTTGGATAAATCTGTTGAAGATGTTCATGAAGAATATGCTCTTTGTGAAGAAGATATTGATAATGCTCTTGATAAGTTAAAAACTGACTTTAAAGAAAATCCTAAAGATAGAAATAGTGAACCTTTGTTTGATGATGAGGATTTAAAAGACATAACTGATAATTATAGAAAAGCTGTTGAAAAATGATATCCTACTTTTTGCATGGGATGTCCTAAAAATTGTTGTTGATATCCTATCTTGAGGTCTTAATGTCCTAGTTAAAAGCCCTAATATCCTAAATAATCTATTGAATGTCCTACATGAAAATGGCAGATAATGCTCTAATCACAGAATAAAGTCCTTTAACTCTTATTTATTATATTAATTATATATTATAGTATAAAGAGGTAGTAGAATTTTCTCTTGTACTGTTATATATAATAGTATTATCTTCTTGTTGAAGTCATGATTATTTTCATGAAACTAGTGTAAATACCTTGAATTCTTTAAATAAGAATTTTAAGACAGAATCAGCTTAGATATTTACAACATAAACTAGGACATTTTATATTTTTCTTGGGATTTTACCCTAACTTTTTAAGATAAAGAGGTACTTTTTCATCCTCAATGTTACACATATTCAGTAAGAGCTTCTTTCTTTATTTTTTTCAGTCTTTCTTTAAGTATTAGTTTCTTGATATCAAGTTTTTGATATTTTGTAACTGCTTAACAAGAAATAGTATATAAAATATAATCTCCTTTTTTTATTATTTTGTATAGTGCTACTTTTCAAAGAAAATGCGTGGCAGCATTTTCGCTACTAGGAACAAACCTCTTACTCTATAATGGAAGATAAAAGAATCTTGTAGAAAACCAAATCTATTTTTATTATTCATAGATTATTATCAGAAACTACCATATAATTACTAGTTACATTTTGATAGCTGTTCAACAGTAACAGGGATAAATAAAGGAAGAGAGAAAGGAAGACCCGAAAGACCATACAGGATTATTAATAAAAGGTAGCAGATATATTTGGTTGCTCTTATTTTTTTAGGAGGTTACAGATATTCATATACTTTTACTTTCATGTGTATTATTACTTTTTGTTCTTTTTTTCTTACTTTCGTGTCTTTCTTTATTTATTAGTTATTTTATGTAGCTTTTAAATGATATTTTGCTCCTATTAAAACAATAGTAAGCAGATAAATTATCAAGAATATGCTACTCTTTATTGATAATAATAGTGCCTTATAAAAAATATCTCTTGACTCTATTGGTAAGTGTATATGAGATTGGATATTTATGAATGAAGAGATTTATTATTTGTTTGCTAGTTTATTTAGGGTGTGAATAGGTAATAGTTATAAAAATAGAATGTAATTATCCTTTAAAGAAAGGAAGACCGAAAGATTATTGGTACTGAAAGTCAAAATAGAAGTTGATGAGAAATGCTTTGTTTGGGAAAATAAGGACAGGAAAAACTTATTAAAAATAAATCAAAGTGGATAGCAGACGATTTTCTTATTTCTCCATGGTATTACTTTTCCCTTATTTTATATGAGGGGTCTTGTTGTCGAGTCTTTCTTGGTTGCTGTAAGTGGGCTATTATTTTGGTTATTTTTAAGTAAGACTTCGGGGAAGCGAGAACGAAAGAAAATAAGGCTGTTTAAAATTTTATTTTTTTCTACAATGAGTATTACTCTATAGTCTTTTTGTATTACTATTAATATGTATTATTTATTCAGATTTATCTACAATGGATTTAAAAGAATATTACTTATTTTTGTTTTTTTATTAATCAAGAAAATTTATTACTTTTTCATGAGAAATAATTATTATTCTATATATTCTAAAATTTCTTTACCCTTATTTGTTAGTGTATAAACTCTACCTACTCTTTTATTTTCATTAAGACAGATTACTATTTCTCTATCTTTCAAGGTTTTTAATGAGCGACTAACTTCAGAAACACTCATACCTGTAGATTTAGCTATTTCAGTTGGTATTTTAAGTTTATCTTTCAAATCTTTCATTATTTTTTGCCTTTGCTCACTTATTTTAACAAATCCAATTTCATCAATGTATCTATTTTCCATGAATAAAAATTTGGATTTCATAATTAAACTTATCATTTGACTATAGTTCAATAATCATTTGACAAGTATACAAAAATTTATTAACAAGCTATAATAATAAATATAAAACATAGAAGTTAAGAGGTGAAATTATATAAAAGTAAGATAGACAATTGTAAATATTAACATCTGTGTTTTTAATAATTTATTTGATGTCATTAATTATCTTCTTGCCATTACTAGTTAAAGCATATAATCGTCCTTTCTTCATTTCAGGATTTACACAAGAAACAATTCCTTTATTATCCATAGCTCTAAGAGCACGACTAACATCATCCATTCTCATTGTAGTTTCTTGTACAATTTCAGATGGCATTTTAGGGCCATCTTTTAAAGCTAAGAAAACTGTTTTTCTGTGTTTTGATATTTTTATATATCCTACATCCTTATACTTACTAGTCATTATGTATTCTTATAAATTAATTTTCTTATACTCTTAATCGGAATATTATAGACACATTGTAGACTAATTTATATACTAATAAAAATAAAAGTAATCAACAATATTTGAAATTAATAAATTAATAAATAAAGGAATAAATAATGTTTAAAAATCAAAACAAATACATATTTACAACTATTATATCAATCATGATACTTTTTTCATGTTTTGCTATGATAGATAGTTCAAATGCAAGTGAAAATGTAACTATTAATAGTACTACTGATGGAGGAATAAAACAAGTAATTAACCAAGATTATGAAACAATATATTTAGAAAATGGGCTTTATAAAGGAGCTAATAACACCAATTTAACCATATCCAGAAATTTAACTATTGAAGGAAAAGGAGATAATGTAATAATTGATGCACAAGGAAATAGTGGGATATTCTATACTAGTGGTACTGGTTGTACTGTAACTTTAATAAATATAAAATTCATCAATAGTAGAAGTCCTTCAATTAATGGAGATATAGTTAGAGCTATTACTAATTATGGTGGTGTGAATGTTATTAATTGCAGTTTCACAGGTTTTTCAAATTATTATGGTGCTGGTGGGGCTATTGCTAATTATGGTGGTATGAGTGTTACTAATTGTAATTTCATAGACAATGGAGTAACTACTGCTTATTCTAGTCGTGGTGGTGCTATTTATAATATTGGTAGTATAAGTGTTATTAATTGTAATTTCACTAAAAATTCAGTTAATAGTATCAGTAACAGTAGTACTGGTGGAGGCAATGCATACAGTTATGGTGGTGCTATATTTAATGATAATGGAGGTCGTATGAATATTATTGATTGTAATTTCATCAATAATACTGCAATTAGTAGTTATTCTATTGTTACTGGTTGGGATAATGTTTTTAGTTATGGTGGTGCTATTTTTAATAATGGTACAATGAATATTACTAACTGCTATTTCACAAATAACAAAGCTAATAGTAGTAATAGAGGTCACGGTGAGGCTTACAGTTATGGTGGTGCTATTTTTAATAATCGTACTATGAACATTAGTGGTTCTGGGTTCTATGACAATGCTGTCATTGGTGGAAGTTACACTACTGAAGGCAATGCAATCTATAATATGGGCAATATGATATCTAATGGCAATTATGGTAGTAGTAGCATTAATGGTGGAGGCAATGTATCTTATAATACATTTAACACTAATTTAGTCATCAATACTTCTGTTTCTTCTAATAAGATTACAATCACTGTTACAGCTACTGCTAATGGTGCAAGGATTCAAAATAGAGTTATTTATTTCTATACTAATGGAAACTTGGTAGGAAATGCAACAACTAATAATAATGGTATTGCAACATACAATTACACAGTACTAACATCTGGAAATCATATAATAAAGGCAGAGCTACTACAATTTACTAGTGTTGGATATACTTATTTAACATCTAATTCTACAAAAACTGTGAATATAATTATTACAAATTTGACTATTAATACTTCTGTCATTCATGATGAAATTGTAATTACTGTTACAGCTACTGCTAATGGTGTGGGGATTCAGGGCAGAATTATTTATTTTTATGTATTATATGAATTGGTAGGAAATGCGACAACTAACAATAATGGTGTTGTAACATATAATTACGCATTATCAGGATTTGTTGGAACATTTCCTATAAAAGTAGAGCTTCTACAATATATTGATGGTGAAAGTATTTATTTAGCATTTAATTCTACAGAAAGGGTAAATGTTACATTAATAGAGAATACTACTAATAACACTGAAAATAATACAAATAACTCAACAAATCCTAATGGAAACAATAGCAATAATGTTACAAACAATGACCCAATTGTCAAGAAAAATACACAAATTATCATGAATGATTTTAAAGGAACATACAATAAGATAATTACAATTTCTGCAACATTAAAATCAGGAAATAATCCAATAAGTAATAAATTAGTTAATTTCTATGTTAATAACAAATATGTAGGTCAAGCAAGAACCAACTCACAAGGAATAGCTATTTTTAATTATAAAGTTACTTCGACAGGCACTTTAAGTCTTAAAGGCATGTTTAATGAAGATAGTGCTTATATTAGCAGTTTTAAAACAAGTAAATTAACAGTTCTCCAACTATCTGAAATAAAAATAACAAATAAAGCCACAGTTAAAAAGAGAACAGCTAAAATAACAACCACAGTCGCAAATCTTGGATATAATAAAGGAACATTTAAATTAACTTATAAATTAGCTAAAGGACTTACTTATAAAAAACCTAAAGTAAGTACTGGTAAGATTAGTTATAATAAGAAAACAAGGACTTTAACATGGACTATTAGTAATTTAAAAGTTCATAAAACTAAATCAGCTACTTTAACATGGACCTTGAATGCTAAAAAAGGTAAATATGCTATGAAGCCAAGTCTTGTTAAAAACAATTCAATTAGGTTGTTATCTAATAATAATTTGAGTTTTAAAGTCAAGTAGGTGAGAAGTGGTACTGATGAAAGAAAATAGATTAATTATAGTAATTATAGTGCTTATTATTATACTAGCGGGACTTGTGGGTGTTGTAGCTTTTATGAATTTCCAGAATTCTGATGTTACTTTATTTGATAATAATTCTACCAATATTACAAATGATAGTGATGTTTCTGAAGTTATTGGTAATAATAGTGATGAAAATAGTACTTATTCTTGTCAGATTTGTGGTAAGCCAATAGATGATTATGGTGTTCATTTAGATGGTACTGTTCATAGTGATGCTGAAATTGATGCTTGGTTTGAAAAAAATCATCCAGATGATAAAAATGATGATTCAGTAGTAACTACTAATACCTATAGAATAAATAAAGATGGTAAATTAACTAACAAGCAATTAAATCCAAATAGTGATAAATATGCTTATGACAAATATTAACTCTGGTGTGTACTCTTTTTAATCAAATGGATTATTTTGGGGAGTTTTTAAGTGTGGCGAATTTTTACATATGATTTTTCTGTCTTTCGTCTTGTCTTTCTTTCAAAAGTATCTTTTATACTCATTTGAGTGAAATAAGCGTGGAATGTTATATTCATGCCATTTTATAATATAATTAACTATGAAACTAATAAAGTAACTATGAAAGAGACTCTGAAATTTGTTGAAAATGATGATGTTGACTTGTATTAATATTGATTTAGATTTTAAGGTTAAATTAAATTGGAGGAGTATTATTATGGAAAAAAATGAAAATTATGAGGAAATACAGAAAGTAGCTGACTTAACAATTTCGTTAGTTGGAGGAGATAATGATTTTGGCAAATTAAGAGAATTAGATTTTTATACAAAAAATTGTGAATATATAAAAGAAGAATTGATTAGGAAATTTGAAGAAGGATATTCATATGAAGAAATAGAAACAGCATTTGAAAAACTATGTAATGAAATAAAAACAAAAGAAATAATAGTGGAAAACAATAGTGAATTAGCAGATTTATTAGTTGGAATTATGGACTATAAAAAAGGAAAACTAAGGTTATTAAATCTCGATTGGGATAAATCAAATCATATTAGACAAAAAACACTCAAAAAATGGAAAGAATCTTGCACATCAAAAGATATAAAAGAAAATTTTTATACACTATGTGGAATAAATTCCTCTGAGATGATGGATAAAATAATAGAATCAAATAAAATATTAATCTAAATATTCTGAAAAATATATTACTTCAGTGGGGTTTTTATGGATGATAAACAGAACCGGAAAAAGATATATGCTGAAACTTTAAGAAAACAAGAGGCTAAAAGGAGAGAAATAAGAGAATTTAGAAGCAACTCCACAAGGAAAAGTCATATTAATAAAAAACCTATTGGTAAAACAGCACAAAAAATTTTATCTAAATCGAATCCTCATATGAACAATAACAATAAAATTGCAATGAGAAAAGGGTATATTTATTGTATAGTTGATATGGATAATATTGCTAGATACATAGGGCAAACAGTACGCAACCCTGTAACACGATTTAATGAACATATGAATGGTGCTTTTGACCCCACTTCATCTTCTTACACTACTCAATTTTCACAAGCTATTCGAAATTGTGGGATTGATAATTTTAGATTACTAATTTTAGAAAGCGGAATAATTGAATCAGATTTAGACAGTAAAGAAAAGGCATATATCTCACATTATAACACATTTCATGGAGGTTATAACGGAACTAGGGGTGGAGGAAGAATTAAAACTCCTCAAACAGTACAATATATTCCACCAACAAGTTCACATACATCATACTCTGATAGTAACTCTAATAAAACATATAGTATTTCTGAATTGAATTCTTCAGATGATAATTGTTACTGGGGATGTTGTATTGGGGTTTTTATAATTTTTGCATTATTATTTATTATAGGGAGCATTATTTAAAAGATAATATGGAAGTTAAAAACTTTTTTAAATACTTTTGCCATCAAAAGCCTGAAAGAACATTAAAAGTAAGGAACCATTATTTTCCTGTTTGTGCAAGATGTACTGGAATATATCTTGTTATGTTTGTTTCTTTAATATTATTTTGGAATATTCAGTTTAGGAGTATTTTAAGCATAATTGGAGTTATTTTAATAGTACCTATGGGAATTGACGGAACTACTCAATTATTAGGTATGAGAGAAAGCAATAACAAATTAAGATTCCTAACTGGCCTTATAGGGGGAATTGGTTTAGTGATATTAGCTAAATCCATATCTTTTTTTATTATATCATTTATTAGACCTTAATATTTTTATTTTTTCATAGTTATGAAATTCTGTTATTGTTTATATTTATTTTTTTATATTTTCAATCTTCACATTAAACATCAATTTGTATAGAATTTAATTTAAATTGACTTTTATCAGGAGTCATTTGAAAAATATGGGTATCTGAATCTTTAAAAAGACTTATAATGGCATTTTTATTTTTGTCGTTTATTCTAGACCCTAAATAAATATTTTGGGGCTGTTTTTGAATATTCAATATATATTTATCTTCACTACTTATATATCTCCACTCTTTTTCATAAGCCCATTCTTTATTTTTTGTTAAAATAGGTGAAAGAAATTCTAATTTATCAATTTCTTTTTTAGTATAACTTTTAAAAAATATATCTGCGATATCAAATAGGGATTTCTTATAGAAAACTGGATATAAATCATTAATTATATTGATATCATTTATTTTATTAAAATCATACTCTACACAAAAACCTTTGTGATTATCTGTATAATGACTCCACATTAATATACTATCATTAACTTCACTAAAACAAGCAATTTTAAGGGGATTTAATAGTGTATAGATTGAATAATCCATTAAACCTTCAATGGGTTCAATTGTATTTTTTAAATCTACTCCAAACATTTCACTAGATGTTTTAAAAATATCTGAACTTTCTTTAATAATTTTCATCTGTTCATCTGTAATATCAATGTCATATGTTCCGTTTTCAAGACCATTTTTTAATATTTTTTCACCAAATTTCTTTGAAAGTTTAAACTGCGCATCGAACGGGTCGTTAAAATCAAGAGGAGAACTTAAACCTATCATATTATATTTTAAACATGTGTAAGAGTAATCAAATGTTTCTTTTTTCTCTTTATAACAATTATTTTCATTTGTGCATTTTTTATTGTATAAACAATTGTAATTAGGGCTGAAAGAAAAATATCGATACAGTTTTGGGATATTTTTGTTTTTTATAGTCATTAATCGCTTTTCTGATTTATTATTTTCTTCTGAATAGATTATTTTTTCCATTTCTTTTTTCCATTTCATTGATATTCTCCCTATTGTTAATTATATTAATGAAAGTATTTTTATATAAATACTTATTTTTAATGCGTATTAAAGTTTTAATGTTAAATTATATTATGTGGAATTGTTCCTAAAAAATACCTATTTATCGGAACATAATTTTCCTTATTCTATATATTTTTTTATAATTATGGTATGAATATTATATTTTATGCTCCTTAATGGAAATATTTATATATTATGTGGAACAATATTAGTATAGATTTTCAATAATTCATATCAATAATAGGAACAAAATTATGATAGACTTGAAAAAAGAAGAAGTTTCATTGTTCTTACATAAAGTAAAAGAAGACAAAAAACACTTTAATAAATACTTATTTTATAAGTTACAGTATTTTTATGGTAGAAGAAGCCAAGAAATTGTTATTTTAAAGAGAAGTGATATTGATTTTGATAAGAAGAAAATAACATTTGATGTGGCTAAGAAAAAGCAAGATACAAAATTAACTTTAATGTTACCTGATGATATTGCAGAGGAAATAATACAACAATTTGAAAACAATACTAAATCCAATGATGATTATATTTTTGTCGATAATAATACAAAAATTGATGGTTTTAAGCGAAACATGAGAACATACTTAGAACGAAATAGTAATAAGATAATAAAAGAATTAACCTCGAAAAACATAACTCTAAACACTCATGACTTTAGAAGATTAAGAGGTCAACATTTATATTTAGCTGGAAATGATTTGGAAATTATCCAAAGTTTGTATGCTCATAATTCATTAGACCAAACAATAGAATATTTGCAGATAAAAGAAATTGAAGTAAATAAAATGTTGATGAATGATATTGGATAATATGATATTTTATTAAACACATTAGGTGATATTATCAAGATACTTGGCTTAATTAATGGAGATGAAAAATGTATAATGCATTTTGTAAAATTGTGTGAAAATTATATTATTAAAGGAGAAAATGAAGGTCAATTTTTCATTGAAATAGAAACTCAATCAGTTGATGGTAGCAATGATAATCTTAAACAATTTAATAGAAAATTAAAAAGATTAGTAGAAATGGTAAAGATTCTTGGTAAATCTAATGAATGTTATGAAAATTTGAATATCAATCAATATTTGAATAAAGAACAAAATATGGTATTTACACAGGCAAATGGAATTTCAATTAAGATAAATGTTGGATATTCAACAAAAACTTTTGATGAAAACGGAAAATTAATTAAATCTTCTTTTTGTGATATTTATGGGCATTTAAAAGTTATTAATCATGAAACTAACAAAGTAAAAGATTATTATCCAAAAATTGAAACAAATTTAAGTGAGAATAATTATCAAATTAAAAATGCATTAGATTATATTGCGGATTCTGATGAAAAAAATATTTACTTTAAAGCTAATAATGCCATTGAAGCAATTCATGATTTTTTTAAAGAAAAATATGATAATATTAATAAGAAGGATGGCTTCCGAAACAAATTGATAGAATTGGAGATTGTAACTGAAGAAGAATATGATAAGTTTAAGGGAACTATTAATGCTAAAAATGATTTAGATGGTAGACATCACCGTTTTGGCGAGTATGTGAATGGAATGACAAAAGTTGAAATAAAAGAGTTTGTCAATAAAATTTTAAAGTATGTTTTAACATCTTAATATTTTCTGGCTTTATTTTTGCCATATTAACTCCCATTGTTTATAATTATTATGATATTGAATAACTAACAATTTGGAAGTCTGGCTACTAAATATATATAAAGAAAAATAAACTATTTTTATTAATAAATGAATATTAATTATAATAATAGTTTATGAAATGGAGAGGATTATTTGAAAAAAGTGAAAGGGATTATTATAACTACTAATGTCATTGATAATATAAAAATAACTCGTTCTGCATTAGAATCTTCTCTTTATCAACTGAACGAATATTATCTGCCCATTGGTTCAGAACATGACATTAGGTTACCTCCTAGGGGTAGAGTTATTTCAGCAGAGATTGTTAAATTAGACAATGGAGAATATGGTGTTGAAGCTACTGTAGAATTATTTGAAAGTTCAGACACAGAATCAGAACTTAAAGGTGATGGAAGAGTAGTTAAAATAAATGATGAAGATGTTGAAACATTTTCCATACATTCTGATGAAATACTTAGAAGTGAGAAGCATAAAGAAATCATTGGTGAACTTTCAGAATTTGCTTCAAATATTTTCCCAATAGAAAAAAGGTCTATTGACCCCATTTCAACTCTTGTAATTTATGGTGGAATTCTTGCTTTAGGTTTGATTGGAGAAGGATTTTTTTCAAAACTTGGTGAGGATATTTATGATAAATTAAAGAATTCATTAGTCAAATATTATAAAAAAACTGATTCAGAAGAAGAGATTTTAGATTTATATTTCACAATTCAAGAAGATGAAATGTTTGAAGTGCATGTGATTGTCAATACTTCTGGAAAAAATCTCAATGGCTTTTTTGACAGTAAATTTGAAGGTTTAGATGAGTTACTTGCTTCATATTATAATATTAAGTCAGAAATTTCAAAAATTGTAGTGGAATATAAAGATGGAAACTACAAAATTTTGTATTTGGTAAGAAAAGATGGAGTACCCCTTATGCCAGTTATAAATCATACAAATGAATAATTTAAGCAAAGAACTAAATGTATATTAGATAAGATTAAATGAGGAACCATTATGAACAGGTTAGTTATTCAATTGCAACAGGATATAATCGATGGAAATAATGATGTGATGCTATTATTAAGGAAAGCACGATTAATAGCTGATAAACTTGAATTAAATGATTTTATTAAATGGATTGATTTGGAATTGGGTGGATATGAATGTTTAAGTGAGGAAAATTTTCCAAAATACAGGAAAATTATGTGTCCTCTTAGAGCAGATGCAATACAACAAAATTTTTCAGGAATTTTAAAAATTACTAATTCACCTATTCAAAATATTCCTCCAAACATAAAAGATATGTTACAAACAATATATGTCCCTTCTTCTATTACAGAACTAAAAAATGTCTGTGATAATGAAGGAACTACTGTAAAGTATACTGTACCTTCAAAAATTGAAAATATACTCGCACAATATGTTGAAACTATGGATATGTACCGTATTTGTGATAAGTCTAAGTTAAAAGCTATAATAGACCATGTTATAACTGAAATTCTTAAATGGTGTTCCAAACTTGAGAAAGAAGGAATTTTTGGGGAAAATCTCATATTCACTCCTGAAGAAAAAAATATTGCGAAGAAAAATGAAAAAAATTTATCTGTTATAAATATAAACTCAAATGTGCAAATTGGTAATGATAATAATCAAATCAATAATATAATTGATTACAAAGCTATTTCAAATGAAATCAATCTAATCAAACAAGAATTAAAAAATAGCGAAATCGATTCAACGACTGAAAAAATATTTAATGATAAAATTAATATCATGGAAGTAGAAGTAAAAAAAGATGACCCCGATAATACAATACTAAAAGAAATTGCTATTTCATTGAGAAACATAGCTGAAGGAATTGGAGCAAGTGTCATTGCAACATTTCTACTTCAACACATAGATAAAATATTGATTGCATTATTAAATGGACCAGTTTTATGATAAAATATTGAAACAATGAATAATTATTAATTATGGGCTTATTTATCAATGGTTTTTTTATTGGAAAGTTTTAAATATTTATTATTAATATAAGTTATATAAAGAGAACTCAAAATAGTCAATATTTGTTGAGATACTTCTAAAATATCTCAAAAGTTTTTGGGGTGTTTTTTTAAATTAATTATTCTATAATATTAGTTATATTAGAATAATGGGTGTGCAATTATGGGTGAAACTAAGTACAATCCTCAGTCAAAAGAGTGGGAGTTAGTTGGTAAAGATTGGGAATGTCAATTTAATCCACATAATAATGAAATATTTACCTTAATAATCAATCTCAAAAATTATACATATATTTTATTATTTTTTAGATTATTTTTTTGCACAGAACTTTTGTATGTTTAATATATTTTTTCTGTTAATCTATTAGAAAAATAAGAATGCTAAGTTCTGTTTTTTTATTCTTGTCTTAGTATATCAAAATAATTTATTTTGAGATGAAAATATTGGTTATGTTTTAACAAAAAGTATTTATGAAAACTAATAAATTATCTTTAAAGACTGTAATTTCTTCTTAAATTAAGAAATAAAGACAAAAAGAACCTAAGCAAGGTAGTCCGCGTAGATAAATGCTGTATAAAATAGAAGATGGGTTACTCTTGATAATCAATTAGCATATTTGCTATATTAATTGTTTATTAAATTATATAAAAAAAATTTCACTTATTTTTTACATAGGTTTTTATATGAACTGTGAACAAATTGTTTTGATATTAAATGAGGTTTAAAAATGGAAACAAAATATATTAAGTATAATTTTGAAAAAAGTCTCGAAAGACTAGACAATATTATTGAAGAATCCGATAATAATTTTGAAGAAGTAAATTATATTCCTTCAAGAGATAAGTTAACATTTACAAATGGTTATTATGTAAATGTGAGTTCACTTTTTGTTGATATTAGAGATTCATCTTCATTAACAAATTCACATAAAAGACCTACATTGGCTAAAATATATCGTTCATATATTTCAGAAGTAGTGGCTATACTCAATGGAGATTCAAATTGTGTTGAAATAAACATAGTTGGTGATTGTGTATCAGGAATTTTTAAAACACCATTACAATCAGATATTATAAAATTAGCAGATAATGCCTCAAAAATCAACACATTAATTAAAATATTAAATTGCAAACTCTCGAAAAAAAATATCACTCCTATTAAAATAGGAATAGGGATGTGTTATGGGAGGGCATTGATGATAAAAGCAGGATATAAAGGAAGTGAAATAAATGAGATTGTTTGGATGGGAAATGTAGTAAATAATGCATCTAAACTTGGAAATATTGCTAATAATCAAATAAATAATCCTATTGTAATTTCTAACTCCATCTATAATAATTTAAATAAAAAAATCAAAGGATTTTATACTTATAATTATTCATATAAATGTTATGAGGGAAACACAGTTTGGATTGATATGAATCAATGGTATAATGATAATTGCAAATAAGTTAAAAAATACTTAATTAAAATTTTATAAAATTATTAAAAATATCCTCTAATAATAGATTATCAAATTAAATAATTTTCTCATTAATCCAATCACGAAATTCTTTTTTGACTATATTTGCACTATAAAAATAACCTAAGTATTTATCATAATGTTCAGTAAACCAAGAATATGCATCCTCAGTATTCTCATTATCTAAATGCCTAATAAAGTAATTATAAGATTCTTTTGAAAATACTATTGGTCCATAATCATCTTTATTTCCAATTGAAGATAATTTCGATGCTTTCGAAACAGCGTTTCCTATCCAAACATTATCATAAATGCCTACACCTTTTCTCCCAGCTTTAACAACTAACTCTTTAGAAGTTGCAACTCCTATTCCCACATCAATTTGGGGAAAATCTCTTTTAACAAGTAATTTATTGAACATAATCATATAAGTATTTATCCAAAAAGCCAGTCTAGCTATCTTTAATTCATCTCTTTCCTTTGGAGTAGTATGTATAGAATATACACAATCTCCACGAATACCAATTTCTCTTATGTTTTCTTCATCTCTCAAAATTTCTATTATTTCTGAACAAAAGCTACGAATTATTTTTGAAACATTTTCATTGTTTTCGTTGGAAAAAAGAGATGATGAATCCCTAATATCTACAAAAAGTCCTGTAACCCAACTTATATATCCATTTTCGAAGGTGAAGTTATCTTTAGATGGAACTTTATCTTTTTCAATGATTTTCAAATCATTATCTAAAATATTTTCAACTCTTTCTTTACCAGAAACATAATCATATATAGTCATTATATCACATCATATTATCCATATAGTTCCTGCAATGAAAAAAATAATGAATCCTATAAAACCTATAAAAGAAAGATAGATTCCTTGATTATAATTTTTAAATTTTAAATTACATATAACAGAATTGATATATATTTGGGAAATAATATCGTTTAAAAATTCATCTTCAGTATAATTAATTATTCTGTTTTTGTATTGATTAAACGAGGTATTGTTAGCAATATTATTAAAATAAATAACTGATTTTGTATTTAAATCAATATCCTTAAACTTTTCATTATTAATTTTCCCTATCAAAACCATCGCTATTTTTGTTAATCCTAAAATACATATGATTAAAAATGAAAATAGGCCTGTTAGATATAGTAAATTAATGTAATTAACTTTTATTATAATAGTAGAGATAATGCTAATTAGTATTGAGAATCCAGAATTAGTAAAAAATATGGTGAATAATATTCCAAATACTCCTAAAATAATGGAGGATTTATTATCACAATTATTAATAAATGAAATTATTCTATCCAAAATATTCAAGTATTCTTCTTTTGAAAAATCGTATTTATTGTTTTTTTTCATAAAATCATCATTTTTAGCTGTATAAACATTTTTAACTTAAAATATACCTATTACATTATAAATAGGAGTTACATGAGAAATAGCACTAAATATCTATTAAATGATTTGTCTATTTTCTTTAATTTTCTTATTATATATCTAATCCAAACATTATATAACGGTTAGTATTTGTATTATAGTAATTGTAGGGTATATTATATTTTTCCTATGTTATTTCTTAGTAAATTTTATATTGTTTATTATTATAATATATTTTATTAGTTTGTGAATTTTTGTAAGTTCTAAAATTGTAAGAAAGAAGAAATCAAGAAGAAAATGCTCTTTAGTTAATATTTTTGTTTTATTGAATTTATATAATTATTCCTTTAGCTATGTTATCTATATACTATAATTCAGCCCCAATGGCATCTTGGGCAGTGGCATTTGTAACTTATTTTATTTTAATTGCTAACATATGGGAAAATAACAAAAATTTAAAAAAACAGAAAATTGAAAATAGGGAAAATATTTTACTTTCATTAAAATATTAAAAAATGGAAGACTATTTGTCATATTTGAAAAAGTATTGTAGTGAAATTTAAAGGATGTTGAATTATTTAGAGAAATGTATAAAAAAGATTTTATTTTATGGGGGTATGCTTTGCTACGAAAAAATGTATATGATGATGATTATAATTTAATTGAGTGCTTTGAAGAAATATCTAAAACACTAAATAAAAAAAACATAGTAAAAATTATATTTGATGAAATTAAATTTCTAAATGCTAACAAAAACTTTAAATACTATCAAAAGAATACTTAAAATAAGAAAGAGAGAACGAAAAAAACTAAGAAAGAAATTAAGCAAGAAACATCATGTTACTGTAGCTAAACCAGCTAATGGATTAACAATGAAACACCACGCAGAAGAAATACAAAGGCTTAAAGAGCTAAATAAATAATTTTATTCTTTCTTTCTTTATTAAAAAGATAGAAAGGTAATTAAATTGAAAT
>JARKQC010000123.1 GCA_029974985.1 Bacteroidota bacterium
CAAATGTTAGACGGACGCGCTTCGCGCGCAATAAAGGAGAAGAAATGAATTACACGGATCGCATTTTCCCGACAAATAAAGGATTAACAACCTATATTGAAGAATTAATAAATAAAAATTATCAAATTCCAACATTTCAAAGAGATGTTGTTTGGGAAAAATACAACGTAAAAAAGTTATGGGACAGCATATATAAGTTTTATCCACTAGGAAGTATATTAATCTGGAAAACTCCATTAAAACTTCATAATCATCGTTCAATTGGTGGTAACATAATTACTGACAGTTTGCCAAGATCAGAATATCAATATATTTTAGATGGACAACAGAGAACAACATCTTTGCTAACCTCTTTATATGGTGGAAAAATTGAAGGAAGAGATTCATTTAATCCTCAGCTATATGTAGATTTAACAATTCAGAATATAGATGAAGTTGACGATGAAAGCTTTACATCTAGATTTCTATTTTGGGATGAGATAGATGATAGAAATGGTGAAATTAAACAAAATACAGGGAGAAACAAGAAATACCATGATGGATTAATTGTAAAATTAAATGACATAAAGACATCATTTAGTGATATTGAAAGACAAATAGTTAACAATGCAATTGTTAATGGAAATGATTATGATTCTCCTATAAGGAAGGAATTGAGAAAAATCAAGGAAGTTTTAGATAATTATAGGATATCATTTATCGAAGTAAAAGGTATTCAGGTTAGTGAAGTATGTCAAATATTTGAAAGAATAAATCAAGCCGGAAAGCCTTTGAATATATTTGACATTGTTGTAGCTAAAACCTTCATTCCAAAGACAGATATAGATACTGGATTTTATCTACGTGAGCTAATAGATGATTTTAAGGCATTAAACAATAGTAAGTTTATGGATATTACCGATATGGATTATCTTCAAATACTTGCTATCTTAATTAATCAGAATATTGATGGGAATTCTGTTAGAAATATTACTGATAGATATCTTAATGAAATTAAGACTGAACAAATAATTGGAATTTGGGATAAAGCAAAAATAGCAATTTTAAAAACATTTGATTTTTTTGAAAATCATTTACATATACAGACGCCTTACTTATTACCTTATCGTTATTTATATTTTACTATTTGCAATTATTTTTATAAATCAGATAATCCAGACTACCTATTCCTAAAAAAATACTTTTGGTTTCATTGTTTACATAATGATGATTTACTAAGTAATACAACTCAATTGTTTAGTCATATTGAATTTTTAAATAATTACATCAAGGAAGGAAACACCCAATTTAATACATTCGTAATAGACAAAAACAAATTACGTGAATCATCTTATAGCTCTAAAGGCCGTTTAAGTAGAGCTATTTTATCACTTTATGCAAGTAGAACGCCAAAAGATTGGGAGCATTGTTCTAGAGATGTTATAGTCCCAAACTTGTTCATTTCAACTGATACACCTAATCTACATCATGTGTTTCCAACAAATTCTGAATATGTTTTAACAAACTCTAGTATTAATAATAATTCACTGATGAACATTGTTTATCTGACGCAGATGACGAATCTTGATATCTCAAATAGAAATCCAGTAGAATATTTTAAGGATTATATTTCACCTGAGTTCATTAATATTATGTCATCTCACTTTTTACCTGAAGATATTATTCATTGGGCAAACTATGAAATATTGCCCGATGATGCCCTCAGTATTTTCATTGAAAAGAGAATTGATTTGATCATCGAAGATATAAAAGAAAAACTTAATGGAATACAGGTTGAAGTAATAGATACTAAAATATTCGTCTAACATTCGCATGGAGTAGACGGTTTTTCTTGTCACGCATTTTGCTGTCGCTGCGCTCGGCAAAATACGCGCCAAGAAAAGCCCGCTACTCATGCGGACGTTAGGACGTCTCGCTTCGCTCGCGGAGTGTTTTTGTGGAGGTTGTAGTGGTTGTACTCTATAGCGGATTTCATGAGAGAACAAAAGATGACTTCCAGGCATTCACAAAAGGCCTTACAGGCGATGATTCAATAGTCATTTTATTGCAAGGTGGGAATGGATATGAGAAATATTTAGGAAATTACTATGATCCAATAGAATACAATTGCAAATCAAAGATTATTGTCATAGCCCCTGATAATGGGAAAACGTATATTGATGATTCAAAAATTGATATTATCAAATCCGCATCTGCGGTTTTTATTGGCGGTGGTGATACCGAGCTTTATCGGGAATTGTATTGTACAACAAAAATTGCTGATGCTATAAGAGGCTTGTACTCAAAGGGAAAGACGATAGCAGGATTATCCGCTGGTTCAATAATACTAAATAACGAAGTATATGATAATGCAACTGGAAAAATGAATAGAGGCATTGGCCTCGTAAATAATGTGTTTGTGTTTCCACATTTTGAAGAAGAAAGTTATGCGTACGAAATGATAACATTTTTACGAAATAATCCCAGTAAAATTGGATATGGTCTTGAGAATAATAGCTATTTAAGCTTTGATATTGAAAATCTAATGCAGATCAATGGCAATGGAACAGTGTATGAAGGAAAATATTCAGATGAAGAAGTAAGAATTAGGATATTGTCCTAACAACGGCTTCAACCTGACAATCCGGCCTGTCATGGTTTGTGCGGGCTCGCGTTGCTCGCCATCGCACAAACCATGCCAGTCTCGGATTGCAGGTTAAGCCAATGTTAGAACGACGCCTTCGGCGCGGAAAGGAGAAGAAGATGGGAAGATATGAAGATGGAATGTTACATATACAGCTTGCGAGAGAATCGCATAAAAATGAGGATTATCTCGGGGCAAGAGTTGAATACATGAAAGCTGTAGAATCTTTCAAACAGGCAAATGCGACATATGAATTAGAAAGCGCTAATACTGAATACAGTGAATTCGTAAAGACAGATCCTGTTTTTAAATTGCTTTCCTCAGTGTTGATTGCTGGGATAAAAAATGACCCAGGAATAATGCAATCTGAAATAACAAATAAGGCCTCCGAGGGTAATTGGTCTGATATTTATCACTATAATAGGCCGATTCTGAAAGATGATGTATATTATGTACTTTATTTTGCTGATAAATTCGGTATGATTAAGCGTACGAAAAAAGGAAGATCATATGAGCTTTTCGCTAATGAGTAGATATGATTTTGTGTCGCTAAGAATCGTTTCTGGTATTTTTGAATGTTAGGAGAGCCCTGAAATGATAGACTCAGATTTTTTGGATTTAGATCGTATTGGCTTTTTTGAGTCTTGCGCATATTCCGAAGATAAAAGATATATTGTTGGATGGTCATCTTCACGCAGCAAGGTCGTCATACTTCATGATGAAGTTGTTAAGCACGTTATCGAGGATATCAAAAGACCATTTTATGGAGCAATATCAAATAATGGTATATGTGTAATCGTAGATTATATTTCGCAAGGATCAAATGAGAGCGACATTTTTATTTATAATGAAAATGGAATTCTGCAATTTGTAGTACATGTATTATCATTAATTGATAATACGGGTATTTCTCGAAATGGCGCCTATATAGCTTGTCAAACCTGCAATAGCAGCGTGAGTGATATTGATAGCGGGAAACTTATTGTTATAGATACAAATGGGAAAAAGGTTCTATCTAAATTTAGAGTTTGTCTTGGGTGGCCAGATAGCTACACTTTCTTCTGTGAGGAAAACAAGATCCGATGTCACTTCAAAGAGCAGTATATTGAATATTCATTTGCAGGGATATGCTTAGAGCCTCAGAAGATTCCAGTAGATGAAGAGAATCCATATGATATTTTTTATGATCTGGAGCAGAAATATTCTGTGATTACAGATAAAACCTCAAAAAAGAAGCTCGAAGATTTCTTGGAAGGTTATGGAAAATTATTAAAAGAGGATTTATCACCATATACACTCGGGACCTGTTATCGAAGATTAGGCGAATTATCGCTTTTAGTTGACGATAAAAGAAAGGCTTTAGAATATCTTGAAAAGGCAACAGAGATATATCCAAAAATAGGCGTGAAAAAGAAAATTGCAGAATTGAAAAAGTTCTAACAACGGTTTCAACCTGACTCGGCGGACAAGCCGCCTCGCAGGTTAAACCAATGTTAGCTTGACGCTTCGCGCAGAGGAAAAAAATGGAATCAAATTTTGAATTTCTCGTTTCATTATGGAAAAATTACAACAATGCGAGTTCTTTATTAACAAAAGCAATGGGTGGAACGGCTAATGAAGTAGGAGAATTTGCCGAAGTATTAGTCGCAAAATATTATAATGGCGAGCAATTACCAGCATCAAATAAAAGTGCGGACATAAAAACACCAGATGGTAAACTAATACAAGTAAATCAAGAAAAATTGAAAAACTAACAACAACAAGTTTGAATGTAATAAGAAGCTGGGATTTTGACTATCTTGTTGTAGTTCTGTTTAGTAAAGAAGGAAATATTCTTAAAGCTGTAGAAATAGATTCTAAAACAGCAGAACGTTTATCAACAAGAAATGAACATCAGAATGGTAAAGTGCTAACAACAAATCAAGAATTATTGAGTAATCCAAAATCAAAAGATATAACATCTGATTTACAGAATATTATTGATAATAAAAATGTAAGAATTATTAGTGATATAAATGTCACGAAAATTGATAGCATTAAAGAAATATCAATACAACAAAATATTAAAGCTGTTCGCACTAATACAATTATTTCTTCAACTCCAGAAATTGAATTATTTCCAGATAATCTTGAAATATTTAAAAAGGAGCTACTACGAGTAAAAAGAGCGAAAAGGATTTGGTATTATAATAATGGTACAATCAAAACTGAAATTTGGAACGCTTCAAACCTTACTGAAAAATCAGACATAAAAGCAAATATAAAAACTAATAGTACTTTTAGGAAATGGGAACAACTCGGAATAGTAAAAGTACGAATAGAAATAATAGAAAGATAAAGCTAACAACTGCTTCAACCTGATAATTCCTTTTGTCATGAAAATTGCAAGTCGTCGCTTCGCTCCTTTGGTGCAATTTTCACGCCAATCCCTACGGGCCGGAATTACAGGTTAAGCAAATGTTAGCTGGCCCCTGCGGGCACAGAGAATAAGGAGAAAAATGTGCGATACTATTCGAAATCTGAAAAACAAATCATTGAACTAATGCTTGAGCTACATAATAAACATCAACTGAATTGTGCTACAAATATTTTATTTGATATCAATGGAATATATGGGATAAATTCGAACTTTCATATCTTTATAAAGTCAGAAACAGAAGCGCAATTAGCAATTAGAGAAGAAGACTTTAAAAATCAAAGCAAGCTTAAATATTTCCATATGGAAATCGTCAGGCAACTATATGAATATGTTTTGTTAATTGAACATCTTGAAAGTAATCAATATATAGTTGTATCTCCAGAAAAAATACAACCTGAAAAAACTTGGGATGGTTATATAGTATTTGATGTTTTGGATCCGAATTTACAAAACAAGATTGTTAGATATTTTTCGTGTATGTATGTTCCAACTAGAAAACTTGAACTGTTAAAAAAATATAAGTATCAGGACTTGGAAACATATAATTTCAATCGACAATTTAAGATCACTACATTAATAGCATCTATTTCCGCGTTTATGGCAATTGTATCAGCAATATTAAGTATTTTTAGTTTTAATTCAACTCAGAATATTCACATAATTAATAAAGAATTAAAAGTAGAAAGTACGGTGAAATCTATACCGGAACAAAAGTTTTATTTCTCTGAAAATATTGATAAATAGTATAAAAAGAATCAGCTAACAACTGCTTCAACCTGACTCGGCTATTGTCACAAAACTTGCTGGTCGCTTCGCTTGGCAAGTTTTGCGCCAATGTACGCCTCGCAGGTTAAGCAAACGTTAGCACGACGCTTCGCGCGAGAATAAGGAGGAATTGCATGATATAGTACAGTGATGAGTTTATTCATAATTGCGTAATCATTCTACAAAGGAGATATATATGAAGAAGCAATTAGCATTAGTATTGAGCATTATTATT
>JARKQC010000132.1 GCA_029974985.1 Bacteroidota bacterium
GGCAGTAATTCTATTTTACAAAAAAAATAAGCCAGCCTATTCCTGAGCGTAACATGTCAACCTTTTTTGGCATGTTTTGCCCCGGAATAACTGGCCTACTTTGCTCCGGAATGGGTGGCCTACTTTAGTCCGGATTATTCAGGGTAGGTATATTCATCTGGCCTGCCTTTGGAATCGTAGGTGTAAAAGTAATTAAAAATACGATCTGAGGTAATTCGGGTGTGGGTAGTTTGGGAGATGTTGTTGTATGTGTATTCATATAATGAATACTTGCTGTTTTCGTCTGTGTATTCTGTTTTTTGAAGCTGAAAAACTTCTACCTGGGAATTAAACGAAGTCTCAATTTATTATTATTTTTTCCTGAAAAAGTAATACGAAAAAATTAACAACTAATAGACTATAAAGAACATAGGTTAAAATATTATATCCTAAACCTAATAAATTCATTTTATGATTGGTTCGTAACTTCTTTAGGTTTATAATGCGTATATGAATAATTGAGATAAATCCTTTAGGAAATAATTCTTCTTTTAAAATGGAATCATTATTTTCCATGAGCTTATATCCTATATATACTTTTGTTGCATACACAGAAATAATTAGCATCCATGTTGAAATTAGGATATTTGTCATAATCAGTGGTAATATTAAATTAGTGAAGAAACGCCCGCCAACCAGGAAAAAATTTATTGTAATCATTTACAACTTTTATGTATTCGCTCAACAC
Organism: Bacteroidota bacterium; assembly: GCA_029974985.1. Classification (GTDB taxonomy): domain Bacteria; phylum Bacteroidota; class Ignavibacteria; order Kapaibacteriales; family UBA2268; genus JANJTB01. The sequence continues at coordinate 728 of JARKQC010000132.1, forward strand.
CTTTTGTGGATTTGCAGTCATTTTTACGTTAAACCCAAAACCATACTGATAACCAACATCAAAAATAGTAAATCTTGCCGGAGTGGTTGAATTTAGTTCAAGCATTCCCAGATGACCTTGTAATAATCCTTGATTTGTAGACCAATCATAAGAAATACCTCCTCCTGCTATATAAGCACCTAAGTCAAAAGATGAATATGCTGATTCATATGGCGTATATTTTATATTTAAAGGTCTGCTGCTATTCCAGTTCCAAGTCATTAAATCAACTGAAAAGAAATTTATATTGATTTTCTCATTCCACCCTAACAGATTAATCTTTTGTTTAAATGCAGCCCCAAAATTAATATTCAACTTAAAATCTAAAAAAGGGCTATTATCACCTTTATTCTTAGGTGGATCATAGAAATAATACCTTTTGTTTTTAGGACCTCCTCCTCCACTCATCCCATACCCTCTGCTAGCAATACCAGATTGCATTTCAACTCCATTATTATTTGAAAGATCAATACTTTGAGCAGCAGCAGCAGAATTTTCATACGATAACCCCGCCATAGCCATTGAGGTTGCAATATTTAAGCCATAGCCCTTCCAGTTAAAAGCATCGTTATTAACCAACGCATCGGCTCCATAAGTTATTCCACCTGTAATAGCCGTATGAATTCCTGCATTTGCCATATCTGCCCATATTTTGCCACCACTCACTACTGGCCCAACGGCTGTTCCAACACCATAACTTAATGCAG
>JARKQC010000141.1:0-5000 GCA_029974985.1 Bacteroidota bacterium
CTGGTGGAGTGTCTTTCCCAGTGAAACAAGTTCAGACTCCTGTTCCATTTGGATATGATGAGAAAAAAGCCATAATTTAGTCTTGCAAATAAAATAGTAATTGATTTGGGTTCCAATTATTCTGAGTTCTTTTTCTGAGTCGGAAATCATTTTTAATTCCTTAATTATTTACTCAACTTTCTGAGTAAGTCTTATAAGGACGTACTCAACTTTATGATTAAAATCCGGCCAACTATTTTTTTAAATTACGAAAAGATTTCATAGATTATTAATAAGTTAATCTGGAATTCCTCATAGGTTTAAACTTAACCTATACTCATTTAATGAATTTCAACAGAATTGTTTTCTTTTTCTAGCATTAAACCAAGTTTATTATCATATTTAGTATCCACAAAATATGTTTTTCCATCTAATTCCACGTTACCTTCCTTTTCAAGCTTTTTAAATTGCCCAATATTGATAGAAAGGAAATAACTCATTGCTTCATAGTATTTGCCTTCTTCTATTTCTTCCAAATAGTCAAGCTTATATTTAAATGGAACTACTTCATAAGACTGAAATAGAGAATAAAACTCCATTTCACTCTCATTATCGTTAATAAAAGGAACTATCTGTCTGTTGAAGGATTTAAAATGTTTTTGTACTCTGTCAAAATCTTCTTTGTCTTTTCCAATATATCCATCTGCATAGATGTCATCAACAAGTTTTTGAATAATATTTTCTTTTAAAATGTCAACATTTTCAAGACTTTTTACAGTTTTCTGAACAATTTCAGGGTTGTAAATATATTTATCTTTTTCAGACCCTTCTGAAAAAATATTCACAGTGGCAATTTTATCTTTATTCCATCCTTTTCTATTAACTCTACCAAATCGCTGAATTAGTGCATCAATAGGTGCAGGTTCAGAATATAAAACATCATAATCAATATCCAGTGATACTTCAATTGCCTGTGTGCCCACCAGTAAATCAAGGTCATCCAAAGATTTTTCAATCTCCTCTCGATCTCGAAGCATAAATCTACTATGCAAAAGGGCACTGTTTTCTACGTCTACAGATAATTCTTCAAAAATTTCCTGTGCTCTTAAAACAGTATTACACACGACAAGAACATGTTTTCCTTCATCTAAATCTTCATTTATACTATCAAGATTATTCAGTAAGTCACCGTGGATGATGTTAACTTCATGTCTTGTGAATTTTTCAAGTTCATTTTCATCCATTCTTATTTCAGTAGAAATTCCTAAATTATCCTTAAAAAGATTTTTAATAAATGTTGGGAGAGTAGCAGACATGATCAGTATCTCTGTATTATAATTATTTTTTAAAATTTTGAGGATTTCCAGAATGAGAGAAGTGGTATGTGCATCGTAGGCATGGATTTCATCAAGAATAAATAGACCATTGGTCATCTCTGAAAGTTGCATTTCAAAACCTCTGGTTCCGAAAAAGGCCTTAAGTATCTGAAAAGGTGTGAGAATTTTGTAGGGTCTATAAATTTTTTTAGATAAGCCTTTTATGTCCCTAATTTTATTTTTTGTTATATTGTAATCATTTATATCGTCGGATAATGCTTTATAAAGAAAATAAGATGCCTTTCCATGTAACAATCCCACTAATTCCTCATTTCCAAAGTCTTTTTGAAGTCTTTTGTACATTGCGTTGATACTTGCAGTGTAAGGCAATAAATAAAAAACTCTTTTTGACTTACTGGAATTTTGATTGTTATCACTCCAAAAAAGAGATGCTTCAGTTTTGCCACTTCCAGTTGGAGAAGTAAGAAAAGCACTTCCATTAGTATTCAATGCTTCTTGTTGGACTTTTCGAAGTTCAAAGTCAAATATCGAACGCATATCCTGAATACCCTCTAAAATTTCATATTTTGAACCGGAAGCCAAATGGTCGCATGCATTTACAAAACCCTTTAAAAAAATGCCATATTTTCCATGTAAGGTGGAATACTCCTCATCTTCCCATTCTAAATAGTAAGGAAGTGCTGAATATTTATAGACATCTTTTAAATCACCTATTGAGGAAATTGGGGTGTAATTATTTAATTCATATCCAAGATATTCTTCACTCCATGGTCCTATAAGTTCCAAGTAACTTAAAAGTTCTTCAAAATTAGGTTCCAGTTCTTTTAATTTTTTTTGATATAATTTTTTACCATGGGGGCTTGGAAACGTATTGTACCTCTCTCGCAGTTTATTTATGTCTTTATGGTGGGTAATTATGGCGAGTCCTATTGCTTTTTTATAAAAATCATCATAATTTAGAGCTGAAACAAATCCTGCAGATAACATTTCATGGCGATATTTCCATCTTAAATTACCTTCTTGATTGATTAGCATTTCCTGAAATCCAACTGCTCCTTTTCCGAAATCATGGAAAAAAATAGAATAAAAGAGATGTTCCCAGAAATTATCAGTTCCACATAAATCTGGAACATTTTCATAAGCACGTTTAATGCTTTTAAAGACTTTCAATGCATTTTCTGTATGTTGTAAGATAGTTTCATCAGGTTTTGCTAAAAGGCCATTTTCAGTGTTTATTTGTGGAACCAAACTCCCCACCCTTTCTCTTTATCACAGTAACATTCATCTGGATAGTCAAAGAACTGGTTCATTAATATAAATGGTTTTGTACCCACAGCTTTACGTGGAATTGTGTCAGTGAAATGAGTTGGTAACGCTTGAATTGTACCGAAAGCGCCGTCCGTGCCCAATGGTAGTATAGTTTTTCCAAGTTTTATGTTTGATTCTTTTTCAAGTTCTACTTCTTTAATTTCTTTTATAGTTGCCAGATCAGTTGAACGCCCTAAAAGAAGAGGGTAATGGGGCTTTTTAAAGTAATCCTGGTAATCCAGATCATCTACATATAAATAAATTTCAGGATCTACTAAAAATTCCCTTTTAATAACATTCGACTTACCATTTAAACCAGATAATTCGTATATAGTTTCTAGATCTACTGCTCTTCCCTGATGATTAAATATGTAACCAACAGATAAATCTTCAGGAGTAACTAACTCTCCTTTAGCTGCAGATATAAGGCCGTAAATTGTACTTAATGGAGGCACTGGTAAAGTTGGTTGAAATCCGCTGATAAAGGCAGGATACCTAAAAGAGGTTACCCATCCTTCAATCAAGACTCTTAGTGCTTTCATTGTTTTATCAGCTCGGGAATTTTATTTCCAAATGCATCTACAGCTTCTTTGATGGTTCCAGATTCAACCTTTTCATTTTCTTCTGTTAATTTAGCAATATCTCCATCCAATTCATCCATGAATCCTTTCCTACGGCCTATATAAATATTTGTTAAGAAAGAATCAGAATATTCATTTATAACCTCTTGAAGTGCTTCAATGTTTATTTTTGGTTCTCCATTTTCTTCTTTTACTATATTCATGAAAATATGATTACCACCATCGATCACTGCAAGAACCAGGAATTTTGGAGATACATCCGTTAGATGTGATGTTAATTTTGCTCCTCCTTGGAGATATGGGAGTGCTTTGATTGTGTCTTGTGCCCTTTTTATTCGAATATCTTCAGGCATTATCCATTTCTTGTTTTCTTCATCTTTAACAAGGCCTTCCTCTTCAGCTTTTTCTTCTAATTTAGGGTACATATTTCGGTATCCTGTTTTTTCATCCGAATAAAAAACCCCTAAACTATCTAGATCTAGCGAAAATATTCCTTTTAGTACTGTAGAATAAAATTCATGTTCATAAGGAACTGGATCTCCTTCATGACGGGCCATAACACCAAAATCTTGAGTTGGGGTCTGCCCAATAACAGATATTAATGGAGAAGTTTTTAATGGAGATATCCTGGTTACTGTTCCGCCTTCTTTAGCTTTTAAAGCCCTCATATAACCAAAAACGTCATCATCATCGTATTCTATTGGATTTGCACTGGTAAAAGCAATTTTTTTCTGTCTTTCAATAGGTGAAACATTCCAATTGTATTTTTGTTCCAGGGTATCTCTCCACCAGTATCTCAGAGCCTGTCCTGAAACGTAAGGATATACTTTTCTACCTCTACGAATTGATTTAACCCGTACAATATTATCAGTTCTGTCTCCTGCATCTGCACCTGCATTATTTAATGCAGAGTGAGGTGCATCCACCAACATAAAACCTACAACTGTTTTTGACATGTTTATTCCTCCTCTTGAGCTTCTTCAGGTTCTTGGGTTTCTAACTCGCCTTGATTTCCCTGTTGAATGATCCATGGCTGTAATTTTTCGTAAATTCTGAACAAAATAAGATCTTGAGTTTCTCGCCAGGTTAAGTTACCTTCTGGGAAAAGATAATTCACGTAATCATCAAATGTGAACAAAGGATCCTCCATACCATAGGATATTCTTTTTTTGATTATTATTCTGAGTAAATTACGGTAATTTTTATAATTACTGGCAGTTTCAAGTTTATTCAAAGTTTTCATATCATCAACAGTTTGTATATAATCTGCTAATGCATCTCCAACCCGTTTTATTGCTTTCACACGTTCTTCATCCATATTTTTTACCTCCTCAAGATAGTTTTCTAGAAGATCCCATCCTCCAATTGCTTTTTTATTTTTTTTATCTAAAAAAAATCTAATAATTGATTTACCCTCTAAAAGATTATTATAAACTAAATTGGGGCTATTTTTGTACTCATTTTCATCTTTAACTTTTTTCCAATCCACAAACTTATAACCTCGTCTCACGATCCTTATCCAATCCTCAAATTTCTCATGTTGTGGTATATATGCCAAAAATTTGAAAATAGGTGTTGGAATATTGTAGATGTCTAAATCAGGGCCCTGATTATAATTTGTAAAATGATAACAGTTAATAGAAGGAGCTTCGTTTGTCCACCTTACCTCATATTCTAAAACTATATCTTGGATAATATGAAAAAACGCATTTTTTGGGTTGGTATATTTTTCATTAAAACATCCTGTAATATTACCTGTGGATAATTGTTTATTCACATTTTTAATGGTCTTTCG
>JARKQC010000239.1 GCA_029974985.1 Bacteroidota bacterium
ACTAATAATTAATGTAGCTGCATATACTGATGTTGATGGCTGTGAAACTAATCGAGATTTAGCTTTTAATGTTAATTCAATTGGCCCTAGGAATTTAGCTATAGTATCAAATGAAATTAATGCTAAAATATTACATATTAGTACTGATTATGTTTTTTCTGGTGATAGTTTGAAACCTTATCATGAAGATGATGAAACTGGTCCTAATAGCTATTATGGAGAAACTAAACTTCAAGCAGAGTTGTTTATTAAAGAAAATACAGATAATTATTTTATAATTAGAACTGCATGGTTATATGGTTTTAATGGAAAGAATTTTGTTAAAACTATGCTTCAATTAGCTAAAACAAATGATAAAATCAGGGTTGTTAATGACCAACATGGTTCTCCTACTTTTACAAAAGATTTAGCTATGGCTATATCCGAACTTATTAAAACTGATAAATATGGAACTTATCATGTTACAAATAGTGATAATTGTACTTGGTATGAATTTGCAAAACAAATATTTGAATTAGCAGATATAAATATTAATGTAGTCCCTGTAACTACTGAAGAATATCCTACGCCAGCTAAAAGACCTGAGTATTCAGTTCTTTCAAATGAAAAATGGGAAAATGCTGGCTTTAAATCATTAAGATCTTATAAGAATGCTCTTAAAAATTATATGGAGCTTGAATTAGGAGTTAACTATAGGAATTAAACTCAATGATTAAATTGAGATTATGGAGATTTAAAAATGAAAGGAATTGTTTTAGCAGGAGGATCTGGAACTCGTTTATATCCAATTACAAAGGCAGTTTCCAAACAATTACTCCCATTGTATGATAAACCAATGATTTATTATCCAATATCAGTTTTAATGCTTGCAGGAATTAAAGAAATACTTATAATTTCAACCCCGCATGATCTTCCTCAATATGAAAAATTACTTGGTGATGGAATTGATTTTGGAGTATCTTTTAGTTATGCAGTTCAAGATAATCCAAATGGATTAGCTGAAGCTTTTATTGTAGGTGAAGATTTCATTGGTAATGATAATGTAGCTCTTGTTTTAGGAGATAATGTTTTTTATGGACATAGATTAACTGAAATATTAGAGCATGCTTCTAAACTTGACGAAGGGGCTATAGTATTTGGATATTATACTAATAATCCAGAAGATTTTGGAGTTGTAGAATTTGATGATGAAGGAAATGTTTTATCAATTGAAGAAAAACCAAAAAATCCGAAATCAAATTATATTATTCCCGGTCTTTATTTTTATGATAATAATGTTATTGAAATAGCTAAAAATGTTAAACCATCTAATAGGGGTGAATTAGAAATAACTTCTATTAATGAGGAATATTTAAAACAGAATAAGCTTAAAGTTGAACTTTTAGGTAGAGGAATGGCATGGCTAGATACTGGTACTCATATTGGACTTTTAGAAGCATCTAACTTTATAGAAACGGTTCAAAAAAGGCAAGGGCTATATATTGCTTGTTTAGAGGAGATTGCTTATTATAAAGGGTACATTGATAAAGAAAAACTTGTTGAAATAGCTAAATCTTTGGAAAAAACTGATTATGGTAAATATTTATTGAAATTATCTTTAAATAGATGATTTTTATATTATTTTTTAATAATTATTAGATTAATAATTTAATAGCAATTCATTATTTTATTTCTTTAAATTTTATTATCTATTTTTTTAAATATTTTTTATTAATATATTTTTTTAATATATTATATGTTTCATTTAATTTGGAATATATTGTAGGTTGTGATTTAATATAATTCAATTTTTCATGATAGATAATTCTTTTTCTTTCTTTATTCCATTTTTTGTATTCATGTTGATAATTTTTCAAACGTTTGTTAACTTGATTTTTATTTAAATTAGATATAGAAATTATAGGCTCTAATTTTGAGGTATATCTGATTTTTTCATCTAAAGGGGCATTTTTGAGTGAAAAATTATTTTTATATATTGTTGTAATGCCATTTTTTTCCCAAAACTTTAGATAATTTTTAAAACGTTTTTCATGTTCTTTTTCTGGAGAATTAAAGTCAACACTATTTATTAATTCAAGTATAGAATCAAATTTTTTAATTTCTTTTGAATTGATTCTAGCTAAATTATGATAATCTGCAACTTCTTTCATGCGGCCGTCTTTTACAATAGTAATACTTGGAGTGCCTGCAAGCGTAGCTGCTATATTTCCGTGTAGCCTAGTTCCAAAGCTAAAATCAACTTTTTTTAGGAAATTTATCCATCCTTTAGCATTGATTGGAAAATAAACATTGTTATTCTGATACATTTTTGATTTTAAATTTGTTGGATAAAATTTATTTTTTTTCTTTAATTTCGGACCACCTAAATAGGATAAATGAAACTCTGAAAGCCACTGGGGTAAAAAATAATATTTATAAAACTCTTCAGAACTTTTTGAAATGAATTTAATTATAGATTTTGAAGATTTAAGTGAAGAATTTATCGATGCAGTGGATTTATAGGTAATTTCTTTTGTATTTATTTTCATGTGTTTACCAAATGTAAACATTGAAGGACACCCAGTTATCATAAAATCAGTATTTTCTTCAAACCCAAGGTTTGTTAGATAATTTGCGGTTATTTCGCCTCGAACTCCAACTATAGTTCCAGTTCCATTGACTACATCAATAAAATCACTTACTTCTTTATCAAATGAAAAATTTTTATTATTTAATTTTTTAATACTAGTTTTCACACCAATTCCTGCAACAATAAATGGTATTTCTAATTTTTCTATTAATTTTGTATATAATTTCAAATTTTTTATAAAATTAGGCCGAAAAGCATCAGCAAAAGGACAAACATAAGCAATATAGTTATCATTAATTTTTTCAGCATCATTTAATTTAATTTTTCCATTTTCAACACCATAATAATCAGGAACTACCTCAAGATTTTCGGATGTTAATGTACGGAATACTCCATACTGATATATTAAGTTGCCCACATTATTCCCAATTGAATTTCTAGCAATCATCTTTTCTGGACTAAAACTGTCCAAAGGCGAAATTCCTGCACGAATTAGCACTTTGTTCATACCATCAATCTCTTATCTCTTAAATAATCTATTTCATTCCCAATTAAATATGTTATTTTTCTGTATTATTATTATTTTTTATCTTAATTTAGTAAATTTTTCAAATTTGTCCAATTTTAAGTAGTTTTATTATATTCAAGTTTCAAATTTCTATTTTCTTCAGAATTTTTTCCTAGATTCTAATTTAGGACAATTTTTATTTACTAATTCTTATTTGGCATTTTTATATGTGATAATAGTGACTGTTTTTATAGTGTTTATATTATCTAGAGATATTGTAAAAATATACATGAAAAGATTTATAGATTTCTTTGTCAATTTAGTAGTAAAGCCTAACTGAAAGATTGTCGCAATAAATTTATATATTAACTTATAGTAATTATATTAACTATAATTTAATCAATAACTTAATAATATAATATATTTTAATCATATTATTATAAATAACTATATTAATTATAGTTTAAAATATTATATTTAATTATATTAAATTAATTATATTTTTTAGTTTATTTATTGTGCTAAGTTGCAACTTTAGTCTTTTATTGGTTGGTTTTATGAAAAACAAATTAAATTTAAAAGAGCTTTCAGTTAAAAATGGATTACTTACTATAAATGTTGATAGTAATCTTGATTATGATCCTGATGTTTTTGAACCTAAGTTAAAAGTTTATTTTAATAATGGTAAACAGAATTTACTACTTCCTATATTACAACGTAAAAGGGCTTATTTTTCTTTCAAAAATGAAGACTATGTAATGTTTAATCATAAATTGATAATAAAAGACCTTTTTCCCGATAATAAGTGGAATACTATTAGAATATCATTATTTATAATTTATGGTAATAAGAAAATTGAAAAAATCCATATAGATCCTAATAATATTGGTTTAGTTAATTTAGATTATAATTATAATTTAAAACTTAATGAAGACTCTACTTTTTGTCTAAAAAGAGTTAAAAATTCACATAATAGAAATATGAAATATTCTACAAAAATGTTTTTTTCATATGTTATAAGGATTATATCTCTTGTGATTGCAATAATATTAATTCCTTTTTTTATTTTGGATGCTATATTTATAATGGCTAAAATACCTAATTTAACTTCTTCAGGAGGTTCATCATATTTAGAAGATCCTAACCCATTAAAAAGGGGTTTAAGGCATGTTTTATGGAGGATATCACGTTTTTCAAATATAGAAATTGAAAATAGCTTTATTATCTTTAAAAATGAAATGATTAATATAGGTTATCATCTTGTAAGAAAAGTTTCAAAGAAAAAGAATAGAATAATGTTTGTTTCAGAAAGAGATGTAAAACTAACTGGAAATCTTAAATTTATTCATGAAGAACTTCAAAAATATGATAATATTTCTATGGAGATTTCTACTTGTAATCAAAGTTTTCCAACAACTTCTTTTAAACATAGAATAAAGACTTATATTCAAATGGCTCAAGCAGATGTTATTTTGTTGGATGCTTATTTTAAAAAAATGAACTATTTTAATATTACTGACCAATATTTAATTCAAGTTTGGCATGCCTGTGGAGCATTTAAAACCTTTGGATTTTCACGTTTAGGAAAACCAGGAGCTCCAAAATTAAATGATACTGCTAATAGAAAATATGATAATGCTATTGTTTCAAGTTCTAGCATCATAGATTGTTATGCTGAAGCATTTGGTGTTTCTAATGAAAAAGTTTTACCTTTAGGGGTTCCAAGAACAGACGTATTTTTTGATGAGAATTATGCAAAATCAGCTAAAGAAAAATTTTATAATAGATACCCTCATTTAGAAAATAAGAAGATAATTCTTTTTGCTCCAACTTATAGAGGAGGAAACAGAAAAAATGGTTATTATCCTATAAATGCTTTTAACCCTGTTGAATTATACAATGAACTAGGAGATGGATATGCAATATTAATCAAACATCATTTTTTTGTAAAGGATCATTTTAAAATTCCTAATGAATATAAAGATAATATAATCGATATAAATATTACAGAAGACATTAATGATTTGTTATTCATAACTGATATTTTGATTAGCGACTACTCTTCAGTAGTATTTGAGGCAGCATTATTAGACATTCCAATGCTATTTTATGCATTTGATTTAGAGAATTATATTTCTGAGCGTAGTTTTTATTATGAATATAAAACTTTTGTTCCAGGCAAAATTATATATTCTCAAGAAGGATTTGTAAATTCAATTAAAAATAATGATTTTGAAAATTATAAAATAGGTAAATTTAAATCTAAATTTTTCGATTATCTTGATGGAAAATCAACTGAACGAATCGTTGATTTGATTTTAGAAAGTTTAAAATAATTTCAATAGTATTTATCTATAATGTTAGTAGAAAGCTAGTAGAAAATATATAAAAAAAGGGTGTTGACTTGATTAAAAATAATGATAAACATATGATTTTAGAAAAACCTGTGATTATAGACATCAACAATAAAGTTCGTCTTTCATGCGATATTTATGATAATGGTGAACGAAAAACATTGTATTTTGAAGTTGATAAAAAATATGAAAAATATTTATGTTATGAACGTTCAGATGCTTTTATAATATCAATTCTTCCTTATGCTATGTTAGCTGGGCAAGACATATATTGTGAAACACCTGTAACTGAAGCATTACTTCATAACATTAATGAGGTTTTAATACCTACTTTGGCATCTGGATCTAAAACTAAATATAAATTAATAAAAATTCATGCTGATACAGACAATTCTCCAATAAGAGGAACTCAAGTAAGTACTGGCATTTCTCTTGGAGTGGATAGCTTTTACACAATATATAAAACTATGGATTCTAGTTATAATGATTTTAAATTAACTCATCTACTTAATATTTCTGGTAAAACTTCTGAAGATAATTGGGCAATAGAAAAAGTTGCAAATTCTCTAAATCTTCCTATGACTTTTATTATTACAAATGTCAGATCATTATGGAAATCACTTCATAAACATACTAATGGATATACTAATTTAGGAGCAGCATATGCATTAAGAAAACTAATAAAAACTTATTACTATTCAACAAGTTATGATCTAAGTAAATTCACTATAACAAGAGGTCATAGGGCCGATACTGATCAATATTTATTATTACTGGCTAAAAATTTTACTACTCCTGATTTCAATGTTTTAATGGGAGGAATACCTGCAAATAGGCATGAAAAAATTATGACTATCTCTGATTATGAAATTGTTCAAAAAAATTTAAGTGTGTGTATTTCATCGATTTTCAACTGTAGTGTGTGTTGGAAATGTAAAAGATCATTAATGGAATTTGAAATGCTTGGAGTACTTGACAATTATAGAGAAGTATTTGATGTTGATTATTATTTGAATAATAAAATAGAATATTTTGGATTACTCCACATAAGAAAATCATTTGATGAATTAACAAAACCCATATATAACTATTTTCTTCAGAAAGAACCAGAATTACTTATTCAAGCTGAAAAACAACTTTTTGAAGATGTTGAAAATTTATCAGATGCCGATTTTAAAAATAAATATGGGGTAAAAAATCCAATTGTTGATAAAAAAAGATTAAGAAAACAAAAATCAATGAATGTTAACAAGTTAAAAAAGTTATATAAAAAGCTATCAAAAAAGGTTTAAAGAAAATCATATTAATACATCAATATAAATTAGTTATATATTATTTTTTTAAATTTAATATTTTATTAATTAAATATATAAGTTGATGTTCTTTATTTTTTAAAATTTTAAAATTACTAAATAAAAATACGTTAAATATGAGTTAGACATCAAAAATAATGTTAAATATACTGTCATAAATGAAATATGTACTATTATACAATTGGTAAAAATATGAAAAATCTTTCTTTTAGCAACGGTACTGCTGCTGAACAAAATCACTCTAGTAATGCTGATAGACTATTCAAGTATGATAATTTAAGAGGACTTGCGATTATATTGATTGTTTTTTTCCATCTATCGAATACAATCCCTCAATTCCCATTTCATAAATCTATAGGTCAGATAATTTTGCTTATTGCATTACCTATTCTTTTTTTCGTAAGTGGTTATTTTTCTAAAGTAGATGAAAACACTGAAATAAAGGCTTTTAAAGGTCTTTTTATTCCTTATATATTATTTTGTACATTGTGGATTATTTTCACATTTTTTGTATTTGGCTCAGGTTTACCTAAAACTCCTTATTTAGTTCCTGCTGCCGGTCTTTGGTATTTAATATCTTTATTTTTCATGAGGTCTTTTTTACCCATTTTCGTAAAAATAAAACATGTTTTTTGGATTATGATTGCCATTGCTTTATTAATTGGGTTAATAAGTCTTAAATCTAATTTTTTAGGAATGCTTAAGGGGTTTTATTATTTACCTATTTTCATGTTAGGATATTACTTTAAAAATTCTGACGATTATTTCAAATCTAGTTGTATAATGCATAGTAATAGATTTAAGAATATTTTATCAAATATCTTTTTACTAATAAAAAACTTTATTATAAATAATAAAATAATATGTGTTGGATTTTTAATATTTTTATTAGTATTATTTTTCATATTTTCAGATATTTTTCCCAGTAGCTTTTTCTCTTTTGAAAAAGGATATCCTCAATTAGATTTAGACAATAAAATAGGAATGTTAATGAGGCTTTTGACTCTTTTTAGTAGTATTATAATAGTTATTTTGCTTGTTTATTTAATGCCTGATAAAAAAACTTTTTTGACAAAAATTGGAATTAATTCCTTAGCTATATATATATATATTACATTTTTATTTCACACGATCCTTAAAATACTCCATTTCATATTTTAATTTGGGTCAGTTTTTAGATTCTAATCCCTTTTTAGTGATTTTATATGTGAGTATAGCTACTATTCTTGTAGTAAGCATATTATCTAGAGATTTTGTAACAAAATATATGAAAAAGTTCATAGATATTTTTATTAATTTACTAGTAAAACATAGTTAAGTATATTAATAAATAAAATTCTAAATATGGACTTAGTAATAATGATTTTATAGTTGATTTTATGAAAATAAATTAAATTTAAAAGAACTTTCAGTGAAAAATTGTTTATTATATTAATGTTGAAAGTAGTCTTTTTGAGTATAATCTGTTAATTTCTCCTATTTCATATTGTTTTTCTTATTTTATCTCCGGATTAACTCTTTTAATTTTTTAATAGAATTATTATCTTTATTTATAGGAATTATTTTTTCATTTTCAACAAAAAAAGGAGGTTTATATTCTTTTTTCTTTTCATTTGCAAGGTAGTTAATTCTATTTAAGAGCTCTTTTTCATTAATTCCAATGTTTTTTGAGTAGATTTGTTTAGGAATCTTTTGAATCTTAATTTTATTTTCTTTTTCTTGAATAATAGGATTTGGATATTCACTAAAAGTATCAATTTTATTTTCTTTAAAGAAATTAATGAATATTTCGTAGTTTTTCTTAGAATTATTATTAAATGTTTCCCAACTGGCGTTTTCAGCCACTTCTTTTAAAAAATGTTTCTTGGATATGTCTTCAATCTTTATGTAAGGTATTTTATGATGATCTGCTATTTCCTGAGTTCTTGAATCATGAACAACAAGCGTTGAAGGAATTCTTGCATTTAAAGCAGCAATTGTTCCATGTAATCTTGTTCCAATTGAATAATCGAAATTCTTTAATTCATTAATCCAACTTCTTGAATCAATAGGAAAAATCGCTTTATTTTCTTTTAATATTTTATTATAATACTTTCTTGGTTTTTTATTTCCAGGACCCCATTCTTCTCCATATAATATTAATTTTAAATCTCTAATATCTTGCATAAAATATTTATAATTTTTATAGTTCTTAATAGTTTTATTCACGAAACTTCCATATTTTCTAACAAAAGGAGTTATATTTAATGCTATTTTTGAATCATTATTAATTTCTGGAGGTCTAATATTGTAATCTGGACCGTTTAAATAAACTGATGGGCATCCCAACACTTTTATTTGATCTTCATCAAATCCTAATTTATTTAAATATTTGAATGTTAGCTCTCCTCTAACACCTATTGAACTAGATTTTTCCAATATTGCAGAAATGAAGTTTTTAACAACTTTATTAGTTTTATCATCGTTAAATTTATCTACATCTAGTGCAACACCAATCCCTAATCCTAAAACACATATTGGTATATCTAAATTTTTTATTAATGAAGTCAATCTCTTCATATGGCCATTTTTTTTTGGTTTTAAAAAATCAGCAACAGGAAGTACAAATGCATCAAATTCACTATTTATAGTTTCAGCAACATTCTTTTTATAAGATTGTCTTGAACCAATCAAATAGCTATCTGGAGTTATAGATGTATTTGGCGTTGAAATTAGTTTATACACTGAATCGGAAATTAAATAAAATCCTACATTATGTCCAAAAGTACCACGATTTCTAAAAGACAATGTAGCTTCAGGAGAAATGTTTGTAAAATAATCTTTTCCTGCTCTAATTAAAATATTTTTCATTATATTCATTCCCTATAAAATAAAAACATAAAACTAAATTTTATGAATGTTGATTAAGACTTTATATACTTCAGTTTTTATATACTTTAGATTGTAAATTATGATAACTAAGTATAATATATAGGTGCCTGTATAAATACTTCACGAAGATTGAATATGCATGTCCCGTTTTAATTGAAATGTTGGATAGTTAGTTATATATAATTTTGACTAATAATAGTAAAATTATTATATTAAAATGTTGTTTGATGAGATATTAAACTTTTATTGAATAGATACTTTAATTTGAATTATATATTTTGGCTTAGCATATTAAATGTTTGAAAATTTATAATAATATTAAATGTTATTTTATAGAAACTTATAAATTAGAATAAAATAATTTATACTATAATTAAACTATATATATTTTATATAAAAAACTATATTTATATCAATAATTTTAGTATATATTAATATTTACAATATTAGAATCTATAATACTAAATTTTAAAATATTGAAATTTTAGATATATTATATATTTTTATTAATTTTACCAGCACTTTAATGAAACAGGAGATACTATGATATTTGCAGCTATATTAGCAGGTGGAACTGGAACTAGAATGGGAAACGTTGGAAAACCTAAACAATTTCTTTTATTAGGTGATAAACCAATTATAATACACACAATAGAAAAATTTTATATAAATCAAAACTTCGAGGGAATCATTGTTTTATGCCCAAAACAATGGATTAATCATACAGAGGATCTCATATCAAAATATATTCCAAATTCAAACTCAATAAAAGTAATTGAAGGTGGAAATCTTAGAAATGACACTATAATGAATGGAATTTCTTATATTGAAGAAAATTTTGATATAGATGATGAATCTGTTATTGTTACTCATGACTCTGTAAGACCATTTTTGACTCATAGAATAATAGAGGAAAATATTAAGTATGCAAAAGAATACGGAGCATGTGATACTGTAATTCCAGCTACTGATACTATTGTAAAAAGTGAAGATAGGAAATTTATTAGTAGTATTCCAAATAGGAAAAATATGTATCAAGGGCAAACTCCTCAATCATTCCGGATTAATAAGTTAAAAAATCTTTATAATAATGTTCCTGAAGAACAAAAAGAAATATTGACTGATGCATGTAAAATATTTTCAATAAACAATGAGAAGGTATTTCTTGTTAAAGGAGAGATAACTAATATTAAAATTACATATCCTCATGACTTAAGAGTTGCTAATTCTATTTTAAAATAATTTGGCGTGGATTTAAACTTTATTAAGTTAAAAAATAATTAATTAATGAATAATATGCGAATTTAGATATTCTGAATTTTTAGAGTGAAATAATGATTAACATTATATATAGATTGGTTTCTCCAAAACTGTTTGAGGAAGTTTATGATGAGGTAACTGATTTAGATAATAAAGTAGTTGTAAGACCAACTCATTTATCAATATGTCAGGCCGATCAAAGATATTTTCAAGGAAATAGGGATCCTGAAACTTTAAATGAAAAATTACCTATGGCATTAATTCATGAAGGAATAGGAGAAGTAATTAATGATAATACTGGAACTTTTAATGAGGGAGATTTAGTTGTTATTATTCCAAATACTCCTACTGAAGAAGATGATATAATAGCTGAAAACTATTTGAGATCAAGCAATTTCAGAGCTAGTGGTTTCGATGGATTTATGCAGGATTATATAATTTCTGATCCAGATAGACTTGTAAAAATATCAAAAGATATTAATAGAGGAGTAGCTTCATTTACAGAACTTATTAGTGTTAGTGTTCATTCAATTGATAGATTTTCTAATTTTTCACATAAAAGAAAAAAGATAATTGGAGTTTGGGGAGATGGAAATTTAGGATATATAACCTCTCTTTTACTTAAATTATTCTTTCCAGAATCCAAAATTTTAGTATTTGGAAAAAATAATGAAAAATTAAATTTGTTTACATTTGCTGATGAAACATTCAGAATAAATGAAGTTCCAAATGAAATAAAAATAGATCATGCATTTGAATGTGTTGGTGGAAGGGGTTCTCAACCAGCTATTAATCAAATAATAGATTTAATAAATCCTGAAGGATCCATATCTCTTTTAGGTGTTTCTGAATATGATGTACCAATGAATACAAGGATGATATTAGAAAAAGGATTACTTTTATTTGGAACAAGTAGAAGTGGTCGTAGTGATTTTATTAAAACAATTGAGATTTTTAAAGAACACCCAAAAATATTAAAATATTTGGAGAATATTATAAATGATACTATTGAAATTAGAACTCTTATTGATATTAATCTAGCTTTTGAAAAAGATTTTAATTCTAGTTTTGGAAAAACTGTTTTAATTTGGAATAAATAGCATTTTTTTAGATGGTTTCAATATTTTAGTATTAAATAGTAAAAATTAATAATCAGTTATTTATTAATTAAATTTATAATATCTTTTATTAAAAATATAAATTATTAAAAATTATAATAATTAATAAATATTTAGTAGATATAATAAAACAAACTAAAATTATATAATTATTTATGTTATAATGAATTTAGAATAAAATATAAAATTATATAATTATCTTAAGTTTATATTATAATAACTACTAAAGTTTATAATTTAAAACTTATTTTAGATTATATAAATTAAATACTATATTTATCAAATTAGATTAATATAACATTATTGATTGATAGTATTAATAAAATATTAAATTGCTTAATCATTAATAAAAATAAACTATTTAATTATTAATAAAAAACATCTCGAATATCATTAAATTTTCTTGATTGGAGTTAATCTATGGCGTTTGAAAATATTATGGATAATAGATTTATTCAAAACTTTATGAAGTACAGGTATTTACTGTATGAGCTTGTTAAAAAGAGTGTGAAGTTAGAGTATAGGAGATCGTTTTTAGGTGTTTTTTGGATTTTTTTAAGTCCATTACTATATACAATAGTTTTAAGTATAGTATTCTCTACATTTTTAGGAAAATCTATTGAAAATTATCCAGTTTATCTTTTATGTGGTCGATTAGCATTTGACTTCTTTTCAGGAGGATCGAAAGCGGCTTTAAACTCATTAAAAAAAGCTACTATTATTAAAAGAATTTATGTTCCAAAATATGTTTATCCATTAGCTAGTGTTCTTGGAAAATATGTTACTTTTATAATGTCTTTAATAGTTTTAGCTCTACTTGTAATTGTTACAGGTGTTGTATTAACTTGGCATGTTTTTGAGGTAATAATACCTTTTGTACTTTTATTTTTCATGACATTAGGTGTGGGGTTAACTCTTGCTACTATTGTAATGTTCTTTAGAGATGTTCAACATTTGTGGGGAGTTTTTACAACATTACTTATGTGGTGTAGTGCTTTATTTTATCCTGTATCAATTGTTCCAGAAAAGTATCAATTTATTTTTGATTATAATCCTTTGTTTCAAGTAATTGACATGATTAGAAGATCTGTAATATATGGTCAGGCATATGATCCATTTCAAGTGTTTTATGTTCTTGGAGTTACTATATTTTTCTTAACGATTGGAATTATCCTTTTATATAAATATCAGGATAAATTTATATTATATATCTAGGTGATATTTTGAGTAGTAAGGTTATTACTGTAAATGATGTTTCAGTAAGATTTAATCTAAAAAAACAAGGTAAATTTAGTTTAAAAAATTATTTTAAAAACCTTAAAAATAGAGAACTAATGTTTCAAGAGTTTTGGGCACTCCAAAACATTACCTTTGATGTAGATAAGGGAGATAGACTAGCTATTTTAGGTTTGAATGGTGCAGGAAAAAGTACTTTGCTTAAAGTAATTGCTGGTGTTATGAAACCAAGTAAAGGTTCTGTTGAAACTAAAGGTAGGGTAGTACCTCTTTTAGAATTAAGTTCTGGTTTTGATAGAAGATATACTGGCCGTGAAAATATATTTTTAAGAGGAGCTACTTTAGGATTTTCTACAAAATACATGGAAGAACGTTTTGATGAAATTGTTGACTTTGCTGAAATAAGGAAATTTTTGAATGTTCCTGTTTCAAATTATTCTTCTGGAATGAGAGCAAGATTAGGGTTTTCAATTTCTACTATGGTTGATCCAGATATTCTCATATTGGATGAAGTTCTTTCTGTTGGTGATGCTAAATTTAGAAAGAAAAGTTTTAAAAAGATGATGGGAATGATTGAAAATAAGGATACTACTGTTCTTTTTGTTTCTCATTCAATAACACAGGTACAAAAATTATGTAATAAAGCGATACTTCTTGAAAACGGTAATTTAAAAATGTCTGGGGATGTAAAAGAAGTCGTGGAAGCTTATAAAGAAAAATATTAGATAATTACAAGGTTAAAAAAATGAATTTTAAGTATAAATTATTTGCTATTATATTTAATTTTTTTAACTTTTTTCCAATTAAAAAAGATGAAATTTCATTTATAATAGGAGGTAATTCATTTGATGGTAATTTAAAACATATTAAAGAAGAATTAGATTCTAGGGACTATTTTAAATATAATTTCATTTATAAAGACAAATTTTCTTTTAATAAAATTAAATCATTTAAAGTTTTTTTTGAAATGATCTTCTTTTTATTAGAATTTTTCATTATCAAAACATATAAATTATCTAAATCTAAATATATATTTTTAAATGATAATTTTTTTCCTATGGCATATATGAATTTTAGTGAATATACTCTTGTTATACAACTTTGGCATGCTCCTGGCGCTTTTAAAAAATTTGGGTTTGAAATATTAGATGATGATAACATTAAAAGTTTATTTAAATTAATCGGACCTAAAATTGATTATTTATTTGTTAGTTCTAATAATCTTTCTAGGATTTATCAAAAAGCTTTTTGTGTTGATGGAAATAAAATATTAGCTCTTGGAACTCCTAGAATAGATTATTATTTTAATAAAAATAATAATAAGCCTGAAAATATTATGAAAATTAAGAATAAATTTGAAAAAACTTATCCTGAGATTAAAGATAAAAAAATAGTATTGTATGCCCCTACTTTTAGAACAAATAAAGAATTAAATGACAATATTTCTAACTATTTCAATGGTAATCTTTTTCAAAGGGAATTAGGGGATAAATATTGTCTTTTTTTTAAATCACATCCTAAATTCAATATTTCTAAAATTAATAATTCTATTGATGTAAGTAAATATGAAAATTTACAAGAATTATTATTAATTTCAGATATTTTAATCACGGATTATTCATCTGTAATGATAGAATATTCTATACTTTCTAAACCAATTATTTTTTATCCTTTTGATTTGGATTATTATTCTAACAATGAAAGAGGATTTTATTTTGATTATAATAATGTTCCTGGCCCCATAGCTAAAAATACTAAAGATATTATCAATATAATCCAAAATAATCATTTTGATATGTGTAAAATTGATAGTTTTTCAAATAAAAACCATGAATATTTAGATGATAAATCTTCTAAAAGAATTATTGACTTTTTATTTAGAAAAGAATAACTGATCTATTAATTTATTTTTTCAATTCATTTCATTTAATATATATATTTAATTAATATTCAAATAAGTATTTTATTTAAATATTTAAATAATATTTAAATAATCTGAAATTCAATATTATAAATTATAAAAACTAATTAATTTGATAATTTAGATAAACTAAACAATTTAAAATAATTTATTGATAGTGTACTTATGAATCCGAAAATCCAAATTGATGAATTGAGTATTTTGGATAACTTTTTAAATTTATCTTTAAAAATAGAATTTAAAAGTCCAAATGAATATAATCCCTATCTAGAAATTATTTTTTCTAATTCAATTGAAAATAGAAGAATTCCTTTTAAAATTAGAAGCTTTTTTAGAGACAATATTTCTAATAACTGTTTTATATTAGCTAATGAAACTTTTGAAATAAATCATATTTTTTGGAATAAGGATTTTATCGATGATATAAATATTAGCATTAGTTTAGTATATGGAAATGAGTTTATTGAAGAATTTTTAATAGATAAAACAAATTCTGACTTTAATTTTACATTAAAAGATAATGATTATGATCCAAAAATAGAGAATAATTTATTAAAACTTGAAGCTAGAAAAGATATACTAAAAAAAAAGCGGAATAATAGAAATAAGTTTACTTATAAATCAATAAGCTTTTTTGAAAGTTTTTTTTTATTCATACTTTCTATTCTAGCATTTCCTATTTTTTTCATTGATGGATTTTTAACTTCTAAAGGCTTAAAAAATAAATCTCCATTTTATTTAAAAGGAAAAAGTACTTTTAAATCAATACTACTTCATGTAAATTGGAAAACTTTAACTTTTTCTGGATTTATATATGGTAAAAGATCATTTAAGATAGCTATAATGAAATTTTTATATATTTTCTTTAGAAGGAAAAAAATTAAAGAAAACAAAATATTGTTTTTATCTGAAAGAAGAAATGATTTATCTGGAAATTTTGAAGCTATATTCGATATTTTTAAAACTAATGATAAATTAGAGATATCAAAATTCTTAATTGATAAAAAAATAAAGAATCTAAGTTTTTCTGAAATGATTACTTTTGTTAATTCAATATCTACTTCTAAAATTATTCTTTTAGATGATTTTTATCCTAATATTCATAATTTCCATCTAAAAAAAGGTATTAAGCTTTTTCAACTATGGCATGCAGTTGGAGCATTTAAAACATTTGGATTTTCGAGATTAGGGAAGTCTGGTGCAGCTAATCAGGATTCTCCAAACCATCGAAGCTATGATTATGCAATTGTCAGCTCAAAAAATATAAAAAGATTTTATAGTGAGGGCTTTGGTATTTCTGATGAAAAAGTTATAGTTACGGGGATTCCGAGAACAGATATATTCTTTGATGAAGAATATGGAGAGAAAATTATAAATAAAATTTATAAAGAATACCCTATTTTAAAAAATAAGAAAATTATTTTATTTGCTCCTACTTTCAGAGGAGAAGGCAAAGATGATGCTTATTATCCAAAGGATAAATTTAATATTGAGACTTTTTTTGATTTATTAGAAGATATTGATAAAGATGATTATTTATCCAATTGCATTTTAATTGTAAAACATCATCCTTTTATAAAAGAAAGAATTAATATTCCAAAGAAATACAAAGATCGAGTATTGGATTTATCAAAATATACAGAAATAAACGATTTATTATTTATCACAGATCTTTTAATTACAGACTACTCCTCAGTTATCTTTGAAGCATCAATCTTAAATATTCCAATGCTATTTTATTCATATGATCTAAAAGAATATTCTAAAGATAGAGGGTTTTATTTTGATTATAGAATTTTTGTTCCAGGAAAAATAGTTTTTAATTTTAAAGACTTAGTTAAAGCAATTTATAATAATGATTTTGAAATATTTAAAGTTCAAAAATTTAAAAACATGTTTTTCAATGATTTTGATGGTAAATCTTCACATAGGGTTGCTGATTTAATTTTAAATGAAATTACTAAAGAGTGGATTGATAAATAATTACTAATAAAACATTCAATATTTAAAATCCTATAACTATTAACAAATATAAATACATTAAATTAAAATATATAGGAACATTAAAACTTTAAAATAATTTAATTTTTGGAAGAAGAAATATATGGAAAATATTAATATGTTAAGAACATTTCTTTATCATATAATATACTTTCAACTATGAGTGTTAAAAAATCCATGAAATTGATGAAATATATTAAATTTCATATAATTTATTAAAACTTTAAATAAATCTTTGAGTATGTATTTATAATTAATGATAAGAAGTTTTATATAAATTTTAATAAATGAATATTTTGAGAGTTATTCTTAATGTTTAATTATATAAAATAATATAATAGTCTGGAGGCATTAAAATTAATTTTAGATTTTCAATAATTTTACCCGCTTATAATGTGGAAAATCATATTAAAAATACTTTAAATTCTTTAGTTAATCAATCTTTTCAAAATTTTGAAGTTATTATAATTAATGATGGCTCCACTGACAAAACTCAAGAAATAATTGATGAATATGCTAATAAATATTCTAATTTTAAATGTATATATCAAAAAAATCAAGGAGTAGCTTTTGCCCGAAATACTGGACTTAAAATTGCTGAAGGGGATTATATAGGTTTTTTAGATCCAGATGGGGATATTTTTAATATAAATGCATTAAAAAATTTCAATGATACAATAACTAAATATAATAATCCTGACTTAGTCATAGGAAGACAAACAAAAATTGATCCTTGGGGCACTCATCATTATGTTAATGCCAAATTGCTTTCTAATTCTGATACAATTGAACCACATAATAAATGGTTGATATGGACTATGTCCCTAATGAATAAAATGTTTTCTAGAAAAAAACTATTAGAAAATGGATTAAAAATGCCTTTATTATCTTATGCAAGTGATGGTGCATTTGTTCTTCCTTTTGCATATTCTTGTGATAATATAGCAGGTTGTCCTCATGAAATCATATCTTATAACAAAAGAGTATTTTCTGATGGTTATTCTATTTCTCAAACATCTAATATTAAAACATTCGATGACTATTGTAATGTACATAATATTATTTATGATAGTTTTATTGAGTACTCCAAAAAATACATGAGTAAAAATTCAGATGATGAACTCAAGTTAAATAAGTTTAAAAATGCTTACTTAGTTTATTTAGATGCTCTTTTACATAGACAATGTTCTATATTAATATCACAATTCTATAGGTTTTTTTGGAGAACTGATATCCAAGTAATAGAAAAAATTAAAGAAACAATAAATAATTATAAGGAAGAAATGCTACCTACCTCATGGGAAAAACTTCAAAATTCGAACAAAGATTTAAATATTGAAAATTTAATAACCGACAAAAAAGAAATGGTTAAGAATCCGATAGTTACCATAGCTATAAGTCCAAGTATTAAAAAAGATTCTTTTAATAAAATATTGAATAATATTCATAATTTTCATTTTCCTTCTTTTGAAATTTTTATAAGTGAAGATTCTAATAAAAAACTCCTAAATTTTTTCATTAATAAAGAATATATAAAGTTTATTAAATGTTCATCTGAACTTGAATTTAAAAATAATATTTTAAATAAATCAAATGGAAAATTTTTATTATACTTAGATAAAGATGTTTTCATGTCACCAGACTTATTAAAAAAAATGTTTGATAAGATTTATAACTCTAAATTTGATTTTATAGTAAGCAAAATTAAGCCTTTCATTGTTTCAGATTCATCTAATAACTCTGAAATAAATGATTATTTTAAAATAGATTATATCAAAAAAAATAAAAAATTTTATAATACTTTTTCTAATATTTTAATTAATATAAATTTTATTAAAGAAAATAATTTTTTATTCACAGAAAATGTATATGATGACATTATAAAACTTCAAAATATGGGTAATTTTACATATTACAAAAAGTTACCTATTATCATTAATGATAAATATATTGAAGATCCATCTATATCATTAATCATTGATGACATGGAAATAACTGATGAACAACTTAATAATTTATTTGAATCTATTTATACACAGGATTTTGAATCTTTTGATGTTATTTTAAATGAAAAATTAAAATCTAAAGTTAAACACAAATTTTTAAAAAAATCAAACTTATCAATTATAAATCTAAAAAAAAACTATTCTAATAAAAATAATAATTTTAAAAAATTAGCTATTGAAAAATCTAAATCAAAATATGGATTTTTCATTAATATTCCAATTGTTGTTGGTTCGAACTCTTTAAAAAATCTTTTTTCTGATATTGAAGAAAAACAACAAAATGTTAAAAAATCAGATAAAAATAGATACGCGTTTACATCTTCTCCTTTTTATTATTTTAATGATAATGATGGTGATAAAAAATTAATAAAAATTTTTTCTTCAAATTTATTAGCTTATACCTACAAAGATTTAAATTATTCTTCTTATAAATCGAGGTTTATGATTTTTGATCTTTATTTATCAAATAAACTTTTTAATTTAGATATATTAAAGGAAAATAATATATATTTTGAAAATTCATATGAAGATGTTTTAAATTTGTACAAAAACTTTAAATTTTCTAAAATTAATCAAAAATCTATATTAACTTCTTTAAATCAGAAAAATCTTTTTAAATCAGGCTTTGGTAATAGAAAAATACCTTTTTTGATTAACTTTCAATATTATGTTCATAAGTTTATATTTTCTATAATTATTTTGAGAAGAAATTTAAAAAATATTGCTAATTAATGTTATAAATATTGCTAATATTAAAATTAAACATTAATATTAAAGATAATAATATTTATTATAAATTTCGTTATTAAGTTGTTATTATAGTATCCATTATCATTTTTATTATTTAAGATATACAGGTGAATTTATGGAAATTTCTGTTGTTATTCCTAATTATAATGGTAATAAATTTCTTAAAGGGTGTTTAGATTCATTGAAAGAAGAAAAAACTCATAAATTGCAAATTATTCTTGTTGACAATGCTTCTATAGATGGTTCAATAGAAATTTTCAAATCATATCTCGAAAAAAACAATGAAAATATCGAATATCATTTAATAGCTAATAATTCTAATCTTGGATTTTCTAAGGCTGTAAATCAAGGAATTGAATTAGCTGTGAATATTGGAAGTGAATATGTTTGTTTATTGAATAATGATGTTGAAATTGATTTTAACTTTTTTAATAGATTATTTAATGCTATAAATAATGATAAAGAGATTTTTAGTGTAAGTTCTAAGATGTTACAATATGATAGTCCAGATTTAATTGATGATGCTGGTGATGAATATAATTTATTTGGTTGGACAAAAAAGTCAGGTGATGGGTTAGATAAATCAATAACAAGGTATTCAAAGTCACGAGAAATATTTAGTAGTTGTGCAGGAGCTGCATTGTACAGAACATCAATTTTAAATGAAATTGGATATTTTGATGAGAATTTTTTTGCATATATGTAAGATGTAGATATTGTTTATAGAGCTAGAATATTTGGATACAAAAATGTTTATTCTCCTGATGCTATTTTTTATCATATTGGAAGTGGGTCAAGTGTAAGTTAGTATAATGATTTTTAGATACCTTTAGCTGATCGTAATAAGATATGGGTTATATATAAAAATATGCCTTGGCCTCAAATTATACTAAATATAGGATTTTTAGCTATTGGATTTTTAATTAAATATATTTTTTTCATTAGGAAAGGCTATGGGGATTTATATTTAAAAGGGTTAAAAGAAGGAATAAAAAATAGAAAT
>JARKQC010000146.1 GCA_029974985.1 Bacteroidota bacterium
ATGTTTTGTGCGAGGTTTAGGTATTCGTTTTGTGTGAGTGTTCCGGGTGTTACTGTTTCGGTGCCGGTGGGTGGTTGTTTGGTGTTTATTAGTTCTGTGGTTGTGGTGTCGCTGTTGTTGATTTTGATGGTGGTTGTTGTGAGTAGTTGGAGGAATGTGGCCTGGTTTACCTGGATTCCGTTGATGGTGATGTATTCGGGTAGGTATTTGTTTCCTTCCAGGAATCTTTTAACGTCCAGGGCTGCCTGGATGATCTGCTCATTGGTAAAAGAAGGAGGAGCCTCACCCGCAGCCTGATAATTCTCAGATTCTGAGTTATTTTCTGAGGAAAATGACTGATTGGTGGCGTTTGTATTAGTGTCAGTCGTGGTTAGGTTGTCACTGGGGGTTAAATTTTGACCATCCTCAGCGGCATAGATACCATTCACACTAACCAATGCCACGAAACACAACACTACTACCAAAAAAAACTTACGATTAATACTCATCGCCTCCAATACTTTAAGTGAGTCCTTAAAAACCCTTCAATAAATTTAAATAAGGTAATAAGAGAATTTTATGTAATAATAAATTATATTTAACAGTTCGATAATTTATTATCAAATATAATATAAATTAAAAATTGCATCATATATATAATTTTTTAATTTCACATTTACTGAAATAACTCATTATGGTATTTTTATTATCTTAAAATGGATTAAAATAGTTTATCAATCCCCTGTATGAATTTGCTATCCCCATTAATCATTTCATTATCAATGTTCGTTAATAACATTTTTTCTGGGAAAATAACACCCATAATTTTTTTCCATTTCCGCGGCAATGTTTATATTTGGAAAATGAACTATTTTGTTAGGTTAAATAAATAAACCCGGGTTTAACAGAAAAATTTTAAAAACCTATTTTACTGATGATGGGGGTTTTAATGATTATATTTTCATTAGTTAGGATTATTTTTCAGTCCCGGGATATTTATGTATATTTCTTATTTAAAACGCCAACCCATCAACCACCGACACAAAATCGTTGGCATGACTTCTGGTTACATCATATGATTCATAAGTGTATGTTTCA
>JARKQC010000169.1 GCA_029974985.1 Bacteroidota bacterium
TAGTGGTAGGGGTTTTTCTTATTACCATAATCCTTGGTATTCTGGGGGGATTTTATCCGGCATGGAGGGCTTCAAAGATGAGCCCTATGGAAGCTTTATCTCGAGAGTAAGTGGTGATATTCATGTTTCTTAAGACGGTTAATGTAAAAAAACATTTTGGAGAAGTAAAAGCAGTAGACGGAGTTAGTTTAGAGATTGAGAAGGGTGAATTTGTATCTATCATGGGTCCTTCCGGTTCTGGAAAAACCACACTTCTAACACTGCTGGGAACACTGGATTCTCTTACATCAGGAGATATAATAATCGATGATGAACATTTATCTTCCATTAAAGATGCAGATACCTTCAGATCAAAGAAGATAGGCTTTATCTTCCAATTCCACAACCTCGTCGGTTACCTCACTGCACTGGAAAATGTGGAACTCCCTTTACATGGATTGATACCCATAGATAAACGAAAAGCCAAAGCTTCCGAGCTATTGGACCTTGTGGGGCTAAAAGACAGGATGCATCACATTCCCTCACAACTTTCGGGAGGGGAACGACAGAGAGTGGCCATAGCCAGAGCTCTGGTAAACGATCCCCTTCTGGTACTGGCAGATGAACCTACAGGGGAGTTGGATTCCAGTACCACACAGAAGATCATGGATTTAATGAAAAAAATCAACCAGGAAAAGAATATCACCTTCTTAGTGGTTACCCACGACCCCGAAGTGGCTAAAAAAACAGGTAAGATCATAATTTTGAGAGATGGTAAAATTTCAAGGGAGGAACTCGTAAAAAGCGCTTCTATTGAAGATATAATGACCTTAAAAAATTCAACTTTAGGACAACAACTACTTCAAAGGGAATCCGGGGATCCTTATCTGGAAAAGCTGGGATTATTCAAAGAAAGAAAATTAACCAGAGAAGGAGAATTACTCCTTTCATTATTTGAAAAAGTAGAAAAACTATAGATTAACTGGCGAGGTGAGTGAAAAAAATATATTGGCGTTGATGTAACCTATATTGAGACTTCTACATTTTATGACGCTAGTTCTATACATATGGAAGTTTAACATATAAAATTTCTCAAAATGCTGCATTTATCCTTGGAACAGATAAAGAAGATACAAATAAGATTCAAGAAGAAATTAAAATGTTGTATAGAATACGTTCTAAAATCGTCCATAGTGGTAAATTAGACGTTGATTTTATCAGATTTACTTAAACTACGTTCGTATATGAGAGATTCAATAAAAAAAATAAACGATGTTGATATTAATAAAGAAGAACTTAAAGATTTATTTAATTCTAGCAGATTGGCAAAAGGACCTGATGGAAATAATTAATTTCAGCAATCATTAAAATCAGATATTACTTTCTCTTCTTGTCGATTTTCCTTATATCAAGCCGTAGATGTTTATAAAAGCTTCTCCAGTTTCTGCAGCCCTTCTAGCTTTTAGTTCAATTGCTTCATTTAAAGATATTTTTCCTTCAAGAATAAAGTAAAGGTCTTGCCCATCCATACAAATAATATTTGTAGCCCCAACTTTAGAAAAAGCTTCTAATCCATCTTTAGAGAATCCATTATAACTGATAAATAACCCTCTAGACCAAGAAGCTTTTCCTTCAACTTTCCCTCTAAAAATTAAAAGATCAGCATTTCCAACCGGTTTATTTTGCCATTTAGCTTCAATTAAATATGTATATCCTTCTAATTGTAAACTGCCATCTATTTGTTCACCGACAAGTCTAAAAGAGCTTTTAGGCTTTAATCCAAAAGTATCGAATAATTCTTTAAGAAACTTTTCAAATTTAAAACCACGTTTTTGCTCATTAATTAATACGAAATCTACTAATGATTTTTTGAGGGTTTCTAATTTATTCAGATCAAATTGTTGTTTTTCATTTTCTATTGTATCTGAAGGAAGAGAATTAAGAAAATCATTATTCCAAAGTTCTGGAATTTTAAAATCTATTTTTGTTATTAATTCATTTATTTTAAGAATTTCTTCACGAGTAATTGGATTTCCTTTATTGTTTCTATACTTTAGCCCTCTTCTTACTATTTCTAAAATAAGATCACAAAATAAATCTCTATGGTGATCTAATGTATTTTCCAACAATGTTGTTATGGCGGGTAATTTACTCCCTTCTTGCCAAAACATTAGTAAATTCATTTCTCTAGCTATACCTTGAAATGATATTCCTTGATTAGCGTAAGGATGAGGATTACCAGGTAGAAAATCGTATAAAAACCTTGCTATTTCATTAATTGCTAGTGATTCTGAAAGTGATAAAGACATAAGAACACCATTATTATTATGTAATTTGTTTAAATTTTTATCTCTAATGTCGTAAAAATTAAATGTTTAATTCTTACGAAACTAAACAAGTTAAGTCAAAGGTATGATTTCATTATTTTTTTATATTGCCACTATAACTATTTAATAAAGTTTTAATAATGAACTAACATAACTAATTTTGATTTATCTTAGGAATTCCAATATTCTCTGCAAATAAACGAGGTAAATATGAACTTAGAATATAATGTTCCTTATTTAGGTAAAATTAATGCAAAGCTATTTGATGAATCAATTAGTTGTTATCTTCTTCTAGATAAATACAACCACATTGAACGTATGAAAGAAATTGACCAACTTGGAGTGATTAGAGGGGTCTATGAAGGTGCTCACCATTCCCGTTGGGAATATGTGATGGTACAGTTATCTATAATTCATCAACTCTGTACTTTAAAAGATGAAGAAACGGGAAGAAATATTGTTAAGGGACCAGGTTTAAAATCAAATTCTAAATTTTTAGATTATGAAATATCCGGAGCTAGTATTTTACAAATTTGGATTTTGTTATTTAATTCCGGGCATCTCCCGGGCACATTCGCTAGTGAAAGAGCGGTAATGGAAAATTGCATAGATAATAAAAATTTCAGAAGAATATTTCGAGATGGTTTACCTAAAGGCTATTTTCGAGGGCTTTTTGATGACACTATCGAAAAAGAAGATGTTTATAATATTCATAAACTTTTAATTTGTTTTCATTTAAATAGATACCGTAGATTTAATCAATTTGATAAAGGAGATTCTAAATTCATTGATTTTTTATTAGAGGTTATGAATTACTATTTTAAACCTCAAGAAAACCCTGAACGCCAAAAAAATCTTAAAAAAATTTTTAGAACCATTAGACAACTTTCATATCTATTTTTAGATTCTCAATATGCTTCTTTTCCCCTTAATTTTGATCTTTCAAAGATATTTTTAAATTTTCCAGACTATATAGATGAACTATTCAAATTGAAAAACAGCTCAATTTTATCAACTTTGAATTCATTTGAAGATCTCTTATCAATGAACATGTATCATTCTTCAGCATCTATAAGTGGATTAGGAGTTCATGAAGAGCGTGTAAAAACATTACTTAATGAAGAGGAAATAAACTCAGTAGTAGTACTAAATAAATTGTTAAAAGATCCACAAAAATCTAGTATATTTAATCCAGATTTCAGATTTATTTGGGATAATAGAGAAATATTACATCTACTTTTTGAAATTAATAATTCACTACCTCTTATAAATGATTACATTTATCAAAAATTTAGAAAAGTTTTAAATTATGAGTTCGAACAGAAATTAAACTCTAAATATGGAAAATCTAGTTGCATATTAACATTTCAACCAGCTAATATATCAAATCACTTTGCAATAGCATTAACAATGAGGGATCATCAAATAAAAAGGAACATGGGAATAATTGGAAAATTTTTAAAAGACATGATAAATTTAAGTTTCATGATAAAAGAAGAAGAAAATGACGTCATAGGAAATATTATAGATGAAATATTCTTAAATCCCTATGAGAATTTATTCTTATCTATTCTTAAATACATAACTTCAAACAACCTTTATTTCGAATTTAAAGATAGAAATATCAGTAAATCCATTTTACCAACAAAAGGAAGTTTACTGAGTATACCAGAAGAAATTGATACTGTAATAGAAAATTCCAGGCTGATTGGATCAAGATTCGAAGAGATTAAATCTTTAGAAAGTTCTATTATAGATTTAAATCATAGATCTGGAAATTTGGCTTCTTTATCACCGATACAAGTTTATGACCAATATAGAGAGTCTGTTACTGATATTGATGGGGCAGCTTTAGAGTTTAAAGATGAAAAATTGGGGATTTTACTTGTTGAGGCGAAAAATTTAACGCGTGGTAGTTTTCGTACAGCTGAAACCCAGTTAAGAAATAACATTGAAAGTTTAGGCTTTAAAACAGATGAGGAAATAATACTGAAACGATTAGTAGGTGATGGGGGTAAGTGTGTATATTGTTATTTGCCTATAAATGGAAATATAAATTAAACATGTAGAGTCAGACTATTGAATTAGAATAAGGGGGCTAAATAATTACCTACGCTGAATATAACTATGAAGAAGCAATCATTGAATTGTTCCAAGATTTGGGCTACAGCCACTTTTATGGGCCAGATATTGAAAGGGATTATCATAGTCCTTTTTTCGAAGATGAATTAAAAAGGGAATTGGGTTATATTAACCCGGATTTGCCTCAAATAGCCATAACAGAAGCTATTAACAAACTTAAAGATATTGAAACTGGTAGTTTAGAAGAAAAAAACTTTAAATTTACCTATTATCTTCAAAATGGTGTTTCAGTTAATTACATGGAACATGACGAAGAAATATCTAAAATAGTTAAGTTAATTGATTATGAAAATATTGACAGCAACTCTTTTACAGTAATTAATCAATGGACAGTTTTAGATAAAGAGGAAAAAAGATCAGATATAGTAATCTTCGTCAATGGTTTACCTTTAGTTGTTATAGAATTAAAATCTCCTTCAAGGGAAGAAACTGATTCTTCAGAGGCTTACAATCAATTAAAAAATTACATGGATAAAATTCCCTCTTTATTCGTTTACAATGCTTTTTGTGTTATGAGTGACTTGACTGATTCAAAGGCAGGTACTATCACTGCAAATGAAGATAGATTTATGGAATGGAAAACTACTGATGGTAGTTATGAATCCACACAATTCGCTGATTTTAAAACCTTTTTCAATGGAATATTCCAAAAAGACAGATTTTTGGATATTTTAGAAAACTACAACCTATATTCAAATGATGAAAAGGAATCAATAAAGATTTTATCCGCTTATCATCAATATTTTGCCGTTAACAAAGCTGTGAACTCAACTTTAGACGCCTTAAGTAGAAAAGATGGTAAAGGTGGGGTTTTTTGGCATACACAAGGTAGTGGTAAATCTTTATCCATGGTTTTTTACACGAAAAAACTGCAAAAGGTTTTGGATTCTCCCACATTTATTGTTATAACAGATCGTAATGATTTGGATGACCAATTATTCAATCAATTTAGCAAATGTAGAGAATTTTTAAGGCAAAATCCTAAACGTGCGAAAAATAGACAGCATTTAGTAGAGTTACTCAAAGATAGGCAGGCGAATGGGATTATATTTACAACCATGCAAAAATTTGAAGAATCAAATGAACCACTAAGTGAAAGAAATAACATAATAGTCATCTCTGATGAAGCGCATAGAAGCCAATATGGATTAGAAGAGAAAGTGGACCCTAAAACTGGTAAAATATCTATTGGAACTGCAAGAAAAATTAGGGATAACCTTCCTAATGCTACATTTATTGGATTTACGGGAACTCCAATTTCAAAAAGGGATAAAAGTACAATTGAGGTCTTTGGTAATTACATTGACGTATATGACATGACGCAATCTGTAGAAGATGGGTCAACAAGACCTATTTACTATGAGAGTAGGGCTATTAAATTACAACTTGATGATGAAATATTAAAAAAAATCGACCAAGAATATGACAAACTAGCAAAAGAATCCGAACCTTATGCTATTGATAAAAGCAAACATGAACTAAGTGAGATGGAAGAGCTTCTTTCGGCTCCTGAAACAATAGAATCTTTATGTAAAGATATTGTTAACCATTATGAAAATCGGCAAGATTTACTCACTGGAAAAGCTATGATTGTAGCATATTCAAGGAAAATGGCAGTGAAAATATACCAAGAAATTTTAAAAATAAGACCTAAATGGACAGATAAAGTAAACATTGTTGCAAGTTCAAGTAACAAAGATCCAGAAGAGTGGCATGAGCTAATTGGAAATAAAACCCACAAAATAGAGTTAGCAAATAAATTTAAAGACAATACAGATGAATTTAAAATTGCTATTGTTGTTGATATGTGGCTTACTGGTTTTGACATTCCTTCACTTGCTACAATGTACATCTTCAAACCAATGCAAGGTCATACATTAATGCAGGCAATAGCTCGGGTTAACCGAGTTTATGAGGACAAAGAAGGTGGATTAATTGTTGATTACATTGGAATCTCCCAAGCTTTAAGAAAGGCTATGAGTGAATACACCGGAAGAGACCAAAAGAACTATGGTGATAGGAATATCTCAAAAACAGCTTATCCATTGTTTAAAGAAAAATTAGAGATTTGCCAAAATCTTATGTATGGCTTTGACTATAATGCTTTCTTTGGAGAAAGTGATTTAAGAAGAGCAGAATCAATACAAGGAGGCATCAACTTCCTTTTGGAACCATCAAAAGAAGAAAATAAGGGTAATTTTATTAAAGAAGCTTTAGCTTTAAAACAATCATTATCATTATGTAGGAGTATTGTAAAAGAAAAAGAAAGATTAGAAGCCGCATATTTTGAAGCAATAAGAACTTCTCTAACAAGAATCATTAAACCAGGAAAATTATCCCTTAAAGAAATTAATGAAGCCATAAACAACCTCCTTAAAGCAACAATAAAAAGTGAAGGGGTCACTATACTTACTAGTGTAGGTAAATCCATTGACCTTTCCGATGAGGAATTCTTAAAGAGAATTTCTCAATTGCCTGAGAAGAACTTGGCCATTGAACTACTCAAAAAGTTACTTAACGATAAGATTTCTGTTTACACTAAAACTAACTTAGTTAAATCAGAACAGTTCTCAGAGATGTTAAAAAGCACTATGAACCAGTATATAAATGGTTTAATTAAAACAGAAGAGGTTATTAGTGAGCTTATAGCTATTGCGAATCAAATAAAAGCAGCTGAAAATGAAGGAGAAGAACTTGGATTAACAAGTGAAGAATTAGCGTTTTACGATGCAATCACAAAACCTGAAGCTATTAAAGATTTTTATAGTAATGAAGATCTTCTTAAAATGACCCATGAACTTACAGAAGCTCTAAATAACAATAGAACAATCGATTGGCAAAAAAAGGAAGGAGCTCGTGCCAACATGAGAAGAATTGTAAAAAGATTGTTAAAAAAATACAAATATCCTCCAGAAGAAATTCCTAATGCCATAAATATCGTTATAGCTCAATGCGAGAAATGGGCAGATACTGATATTTAGAAAATTCATTTATTTGAACTTAAATTTTAACGAAGAAGGTTACAAGAAAAATTTTTTATTAATTAATTATTTTGGTGGAACTAGAAATGGTTAAAAAGAATTCAGCAGAAATTGGTTTTGAAAAAAAGATATGGGAAGCAGCAGATGTACTGCGAGGAAATATGGATGCCTCAGAGTATAAACATGTTGTTCTTGGTTTAATTTTCTTAAAGTACATTTCTGATAAGTTTGAAGAAAGGTACAATGAACTCGTTAAGGAAGGAGATGGATTTGAAGAGGATGTAGATGAATATACAGCAGAAAACGTTTTCTTTGTACCTGAAGACGCTAGATGGGATAAAATAGCTAAAAATGCTCACAAAGAAGAAATAGGAGTAATTATTGACGAAGCTATGAGGTCCATAGAAAAAGAAAATCGTTCATTAAAGGGGATACTACCAAAAACATTTGCCAGGCCTGAATTAAATAAACAAGCTCTTGGAGAGGTTGTTGATTTATTTACAAACATCCAAATGTCTGATCATGGAGATAAAAAGGACATATTAGGTAGAACATATGAATACTGCCTATCCAAATTTGCAGAAAATGAAGGAAAAAAAGCTGGAGAATTTTACACCCCTGCAAGTGTTGTTAAAACCTTAGTTGAAATACTGAAACCTTATAATGGAAGAGTATACGATCCCTGTTGTGGAAGTGGTGGGATGTTTGTTCAAAGTAAAAATTTTATAGAAAACCACAAAGGAAACATAAACAACATCTCAGTATACGGTCAAGACTCAAACCCAACAACTTGGAAAATGGCTAAAATGAACCTTGCAATAAGAGGAATAGAAGCAGATTTAGGAGAACATCATGCAGATACCTTCCTAAATGATCTACACAAAACCCTTAAAGCAGATTTTATCCTTGCAAACCCACCATTCAACCTAAAAAAATGGGGCGGGGAAAAGTTACAAGACGACCCAAGATGGCAATATGGAATACCGCCAAAAGG
This sequence comes from Bacteroidota bacterium, assembly GCA_029974985.1. GTDB lineage: Bacteria > Bacteroidota > Ignavibacteria > Kapaibacteriales > UBA2268 > JANJTB01. The sequence goes on from JARKQC010000169.1 coordinate 8,424, forward strand.
AAATGCAAACTATGCATGGATTCAACACATGATTTATCACTTAGCTCCAAATGGAAAATTGGGGATAGTCCTCGCTAATGGTTCATTATCTTCAACCACAAGTGGAGAAGGAAAAATAAGAGAAAACATAATTAAAGCAGATTTAATTGAAGGAATTGTTGCCCTTCCAACCCAATTATTTTACACCACAGGAATCCCAGTCTGCCTATGGATAATAAATAGAAATAAAGAACAAAAAGGAAAAAGCCTATTCATAGACGCCCGAGAAATGGGAACAATGGTATCAAGAAAACTAAGAGAACTAACAGAAGAAGACACCCAATTAATAGGAAAAGCCTTCGAAGATTTTGAAAACAACCAGCTAGAAGAAGAAAAAGGATTTTCAGCAATAGCCACAACAGAAGAAATAGCCAAACATAACTACATCCTAACCCCTGGACGATATGTAGGTTTCAAAGACCCTGAAGATGATGGAATACCTTTCGAAGAAAAAATGGAAAAACTAACAAAAGAGTTAGACGAACTATTTAAAAAGTCAAATGAACTTGAAAAAAAGATTAGGAAGAGTTTAGGAGAGATTGGGTTTGAATTCTGATTGGAAAGAATGTGTTCTCAGTGATATATACGAATTTACATCAGGACTTTCTAAAAATTCAAAAGAATTTGGTTTTGGGAGTCCTTTTCTTTCATTTAAAACTGTTTTTAATAATTATTTCATTCCAAGCAAGCTGAATGAATTAGTTAACACCACACAAACAGAACAAGAAAAATGTTCAATTAAAAAAGGAGATGTTTTTCTTACGAGAACTAGTGAAACAATGAACGAATTAGGAATGAGTTGTGTATCACTTAAAGATTATCCTCATGCTACATTTAATGGATTTACAAAAAGATTACGTCCTAAAAAAACGGGCATTATTTATCCATTATTTGCAGGTTATTATTTTAGATCAGGATTTTTTCGTAATGCAATCAATAGTATGGCTATAATGACAACAAGAGCCAGTTTAAATAATGAAATCCTTTCAAAACTTCCTATTTTACTTCCTTCTTATGAGACACAGGAAAAAATTGGGGAAATTTTATTCAATATTGATAAAAAAATTAAAACCAATGAAAAGATAAATAAAAATTTAGAAGACATCGGCCAGGCTATCTTCCGACATTGGTTTGTTCATTTTGAATTCCCAGATGAGGAAGGCCAACCTTATAAGTCTAGTTGTGGGAGGATGGTGGATGCTGAGTTAGGAGAGATTCCTGTTGGGTGGGAAGTTGGAAAAATTAAAGATTTAGTAATTAGAAGTACAGATGGTTTAAATCCTTCAAATTTCCCTGATAAAAATTTTAAACATTATAGTATTCCTTCTTATGATTCTGGTAAAAACCCAGTTACAGAAGTAGGTAGTTTGATAAATAGCCAAAAATTTGTTGTAAAAAATAATTCTATTCTTGTTTCTAAGTTAAATCCAGATATACCACGAATTTGGGCTGTTAAATCAGAAGTAGAAGTAGATTCTGTATGTTCAACAGAATTCCAAGTATTAATTCCAAAAAATGAAATTTATTCTTTTGTTTATTATTTATTTCTCTCAAATCATGTTAAAAAAACCATGATTGCACAAGTAACAGGTACCAGTAAAAGTCATCAAAGAATTAGACCAGAAGATATGTTAAATATTGAAATAGTAGTCCCACCTATGAACATAATTACTAAATTCGACAAAATATTTAATTATTCTTTAACGTTTTCTAACAAAAATCTTGCTCAAAATCAATATTTATCTAATATCCGTGATTCATTGATACCTAAACTTATGTCTGGAGAAATTGATATTTCAAATGTAAAAATTTAAGTTAAATTTTTATTTATCTGATTATTTATTTCTATTTTATCGTCGATTGTAGAGAGAATGTTAGCAATATTATATTGTTCTTTAGGCGTAGGAATCGGAATTTTTAATAAATCAAAGGTATTTCTGGTTATTGTATCGAAAGTTGAACCATGAGTGGTTTGTTTTAAAATATTGAGGCTGAATTTTAATAAATAATATACGAAATCGTTTTTAAAACCATTTTTTGCTCTTAAACCATAACATGATTGATTGAATGCCATACTTTTACCTAACTGTGCTATGGCTCCCACAGTGCCTCTAGCAGAAATTATTAGGTCTCCTTTTTTAAGAAGTTTGGTAGAGCTATTTTCTAATCCAAGATTTGTTATTTTCTTTTCAGTTTCATAGACTGTTCTAAAATCATTATTAAAATCAACAACTGATAACCAAGGAATTTCGCCATCCCAATATTCGGGAACGGTAGTTTTTGGTGTTCCTCCACCGAAAATATCAACAATATCTGAAAATACTTTAAAATCCCAATCCTCAGGAATCAATCCTATCTCTGTTTCTTTGAACCTGGGGGCTTCTTTATGTTCCAGTTTCTCAGTTTTGTTTTTTGCCATGTTTATCTCTATTTTTATTATTTTCTCATTTATTTTGACCCAAAATATTCCAAATGGTTTAAAATATGTCATAATCCATTTTTTCACCCTATAAACTTCCTATGAGCCATTTTAACATTATTTTGGTTTACCATTGCATATTGCATTGTCGTGTCTATTTGTACGTGTCCTAATAGTTTTTGTACTTGTTCTATTGGCATTCCTTTATCTATTGCCTTTGTTGCAAGTGTTCTTCTAAATTTGTGGGGGTGTACTTTATTAATATTTAGTCTTCTTCCAAGTCTTCTTAGTCTTGTTTCTACACCACCAATGCCTAATCTTTCGTGTGGTTTATTTAATGAGACGAAAAGTGCTGGATTATTATCATTTCTGGAGTTAATGTACTCTATTAAGTGTATTTTTGTTCTTGCATCAAAGTAAACTTGTCTTTGTGATTCTCCTTTTCCAAAGACTATACATTCTCTTTCATGAAAATTTATATCATCAATGTCTAAGTTTATAAGTTCTCCTACCCTAATTCCAGTTGAAAATAGAAGTTCTATTATTGCAAGATCTCTAATATGGTTACAATTGTCTCTTAAGATTTCTAAATTTTCATCAGTTAATATTTCTTTTACTACTCGTCCTATTTTTATTCTATGTATTCTTCGGACTGGATTTTTTGAGATGTAATCTTCATCTTCAAGAAATGAGAAAAAACTTGAAAATATCCTTCTTAAGTTATCTACAGTAACTTTACTTGAATTATTTTTTTCTTTAAAGTTAGATAAATATATCCTTATATCCTCTGTATTAATATTCTCAATGCTTTTGTTTAAATTATTTATCATTTTCCTTATTGTGGAGTTATAGTAAGAAATTGTTTTTCGTGAACAGCCTTCCACTTCCTTTGCAGATAAAAATATTTTTAACATTTTTTCATTGTTTTTTAAGTCATTTCCAGTAAAATTAACTTTTTTTTCAGTAATTTCAATATTTTCCAAAACTTTTAATAATGTTTTAGTTAATTTTGTGCTTTGATTTTGATTTAAATGACCCTTCATTTTGCTTTGGATTTCAGTTATAATTTTAGTTTTCATAAAATATTATAGCATCTAACTAAAAAATGTAAGATAAATAAAAATTTATTTTTTCAATTCACTTAAATTTTTACATTTAAAACATCAATTTGCCCTGATATTAATTTTAGAAGCAAAACGTCCCTTAATTCAATCAATCTCTTGTTTTCAATTTGATTTTTGTATATTTCATGATATATCGTCTTGGAAAATTCTTCAAAATTTGTTAAAATATTTTCTGGAGGGATTATAACTTCAAAGTCTTTTATTGAAGTTTGAGTTATTAATGGCTGTGTGGATCCTACATTTAACATTCCATAATTAATTTTTTTCAATATTTGAAATACATATTCATAATATTTAGATTTGATTACAAGAGTATTATCTGATGGAAAAGACTTAAAATTTATCCTTTGAACTATTCCTAAAGTTCCTACTCTCCCAATTAAAATTAGTGGCTCATTATAGATAAATTCATTAGTATAAGCCATGATTGAACTAGCACCGATTACTGGTACTGAAAATTCCTCATTTTCTTTTTCTTCTCTGATTTTTGGTCTTTTACCTGATGTTATAGTGATTAATTCACTTAAATTTGCAATTTTCCAGTCTTTTGGACTTTCATTTTGCCAATAGTTTATTATGTTTTCCTGGAAAAATATTTCAACAATATGTTCTAAATTTTTATTTATCAAACAAGTTATAGCTATTGTTATTACCTGTCTATAAAAATATAGAACCAAGTGAATTGAGAGATTAATTGTTAAATGTTAATATGATTTATTTTTTTTAAATCCTTCAAACGCAGCTCTAAAAATTTTTGATTATTTAATAAACTTTATTGTAGCTCCTTTAAATGATTAAGAATTCTTGAAGATTGCAAAAGAAATAAGCAAGAAAATCACAGGTATAGGAATCTTAAATTACGTCCCTGTAAGTGACGACATCCAACAGCTTCAATTACGTGTCCACTCCCATTTTAAAAAGGGAACACACACTACTTCTTTATTAACCTTTAATCAGAAGGAACGAACGAATTACGCCTTGATTATAATTTCTTGTTTTTAATTTTTATACTTCGTAATATAAAGGTATTTTTAGCCCCAGAGGCTGTTATTTGATATTTTTTTTAAATTTTAAGAATTAAAATATCTTTGCATTGAATTATAATACATTTAATATAATCAATATGTATTTCAATCAATATAACTCTTTTATACTGATGATCATAAAACAGTGAAAACTTGAAAATAGAAATGCTTATTATATCTTTATTTAAAATTATGATTGTATTTGATTAGGGGGTTTTTGATTTTGAAAATTGATCAATTTCGTGTTAGGCATTTTAAGTCTATTTTAGATTCTGGAATTATAAATTTAGATCCCGATGTAACCATTCTTATAGGAAAAAATGAAGCTGGGAAAACTAATTTACTTAAATCTTTAGAGTATTTTGATCGTGATGAATTCTACGAAAAAGAGTTACTTCCATCACATTTAGGACTCGATGCAAAACATGACATAAGTAATAAAGAATATGAAGATATTATCATGGCTGAATTTAATTTTACTGTAGAAGAGGATGATAAAGAAAAATTAGAGAAGATACATTCAGGTCTCAAAGCAGTAGATTCAATAAAATGTTCTAAATTTTTAGACAATCATTATAGAATTGAAATTCCTGACGTAAATTTAGACTCATTAATCTCCCCAGAACAAGTTTCCATTGATTTAAAAATAGAAGAGAATAGAAAAAACATAGTCGAGTCCGCCAAAAGATTTAAAGAAGATTTGGATAACATTTTGGCTGATTCAATTTATAAAAATAATAAATCAAATTTTCTAGAGATAATTGATAAATTAATTAATTTTGACCCTCAAGAAATAGAAAATATCAATTATGAGGAGGAGTTAACAAATCAGATCAATTACAGAGATCCTCGCAACAATTATATAATGTCTGAAATTAATGAGTTTATTAATGAAATAGATGGCTATAAGGATGTTATTGTAAAAAATTTACTTTCACTAGATTTGAACATAGAGGAACAGATATTAGAAATTTTACCTAACTTTATGTATTTTTCAACTATTGATGAACTTGAAGATGAAGCACATTGGGATGATTTAAAAAATAATAAAAATAGATATAAAACTTTACGTAATTTAATTTACTTATCTGATTTAGACATCAATATTGATGATTATACACATATTGATAATATTTCTAAAACAGAAAATGCTTCAGCAACAATAACTGGTCAAATAAATAACTATTGGAAACAAGACAAAGTAAAAATAAAGCTTTATATCACTAATGATAAAGTATCCGTTTTAGTTTGGGATGATTATATTAATTCATTTCAAGTACCAAGCCTAAGAAGCGAAGGATTCAAATGGTTTTTATCCTTCTACATTAATTTCACAGCAGGTTCAAAAGAAGAATTTAAAAATACTATTATTTTATTAGACGACCCTGGCGTTTACCTTCATAATGGAGGACAAAAAGATCTAATAAATACATTACAAAAATTATCTAAATCCAATCAAATCATATTAGCCACACATTCACCTTTCATGATAAACAAAGATGACTTAGGGCAAATTAGAATAGTATCTAAAAAAGAAAATGATGGTACTATAGTTACTGAAAAGTTTCACGAATCTGCTTATGACGCTTTAGCACCAGTTAGAGCAGCAATAGGCATGAATTTGGGTGATTTACTATTTATAGGTGAAAAAACATTAGTTGCAGAAGGTATTACTGATGATATTCTTTTAAAACCCATGTCTAAGTTATTACAGGGATCAGATGAAAATTTTATTGATACATCAAAAATAACCTTCTTGGATGTAAATGGTGCAGACAAAGTTAAATTTTATTTACCTTTCCTTTTAAAGGAAAATATAGATTACCTTATCCTCTTAGATTATGATGAAAAAGGTAGAAAAAAAGCAGAAGAACTAAAAAAACAATATGGTTCAGAATTAAATATTTTAATGCATAATGAAGTTAAAAATCGTAAAGGAGATTTTGAAATCGAAGATTTATTTGACTATAATTTTTATCTTAGAGCCGTGAACTTAGTTTATAAAGATTTATTTATAAAAAAATTGGGTAAAGAAGCTCTAGAAAAAGAAGATATAAATCCAAAGACTTTTAGAGGTATTAAAAATTATTTTAGAAAAAGTGAAAAATTTAAACGTTTAGATAAAAAGAAGGTAGCTAAAAAAATTGTTGAGTTAATTGAGCAAGGAGAGTTACCAAACAAGAATACAATTAATAATTTTTCAAAATTGTTTAAACTAATAAATGAAAAATTAGATAACTAAAAATCAAGAGGGATTATTTGGTTTTTTAAGTAAAACTCTGCCCCATATGCCAAACAATTGATATAAACACTTTTAGATTTCTACTTATTAATTTTTTTTCTTTTAATAATTATTTAGTGGCTTTTAGGTTATTTTTTACTTCGTTATATAACGGTTTAACGAAATAAAATATTTATTTATAAATTTTCTAAAAGTTTCTCTAATTCAAAATTAAATTTAATTGCTCTTTCTCGAGAAGTTCCGGCTTTAGTCCTTTTGACTACGTAGTTCATATCATACTGAAAAG
>JARKQC010000171.1 GCA_029974985.1 Bacteroidota bacterium
TAATGAATCTCATTGGTTATAATAGTGCGTTCAATTTATCCTAACATTTCATTTACCATTTCTAGTGTTTTTTGGGCTTCTGTCATTCTTTGAATCTGTAAATCCAATGCACGTTGAGCTATAATCCTTATTTGTTTTTCGTCTAATAACCTCATTATCCATGGGGGTACAGGATCTCCGGGATCTGGCCAAGGAAATTTTGGCCATAATTCCTTTTCCATGTGCATTTTCTTCATATCCATATTTATCACCTCATTTTTTACTTGATTATAATAACATCCTAATGATATTTAAATGTTCTTATGTACTAACTAACATATGTGAATTCAATTTTAGAAGCATATTAATGAAGCAAAATTAGCAACTTCAATTAGTGGAGAAACCAGCACCAACAGACTGCCTGCTCTTGGGTTTGCTCGGGGAGGAAAGGGTAAACTACCAGTGAACCAGTGAGTTAGTACGTAGGCAATATTTCTCTTTTGTGAATATGATGATATTCATTAAAAAAATTTAGGAATTAAATAATAGAAATTCATTAATGTAACCTTAATATCCCTTTTTTACCATCAAAATCATCATCAAAGGAAGCTATTTCTTGGATATTCATTAGTTTCATTATTTCTATAGAAACACTATCTGCAAAAGACAGGCTGTGATATTTAACCAGGGTTTCTATCGCTTTAGGATATAATTTTTTGGTTTCTGTTATTATGGTAAAGTTATCCATAATATAGTTAAAGGCGATTTTACAGGCTTCAACACCTATTTTTTTGTTTATTCCAGTTATTGTTTCACTTAAAACTAGATTTGAAATGACTAATTCACTTTTGGTGTCAACATATCTGGATAACTTTAAAGCATCGTCATGCCATTGGTCATTTTCTACAAATAAATCTAATGAAGCTAATATCAATGGTTATCATCATCTTCTATTTTTTTTACCAGTTTAACACTATCAAATGGTTCTTTTGCTTTAAAAAGTCCTACTACCAGAGATAATGGCTTTCTAACTTTATTTTTAGGTTTTCGAATATCAATAAATTCCTTTTTAAGAGCTTCATTGATAATTTCTGTCTGGGTTTTTTCTTCTTCAATTGCAGCTAATTTAATAGCTTTCATTAAATTTTTCTCAATGTTTAAAGTAATTCTAACCTTTTCGGAACCCATATAAAACTACTCTCAGTAAATGATGATATGTTTCTGCATATCTCATATGCTTATACATTATTAGATATTGCTCTTTAGACATTTTTTGGTTTTCTATAAATAATTATTAATACTAAATAAATGATAAGTAATATTAAACTAAGCTGAGGGGTAATATAATTATAAAATATTCTTCAAATGACTTAATTAAAATTCTTAAAAGAATAAAAAACAGAGAATCCGTGGTTATAACTGATTCAGAGCACTTTTTAGAGAATACCCAGAGAAAATACTGTGAATATGGTTTGATATATGGATTGCTAAGAAATCATGATCCATTAAATATTAAATTGTCAGATGATAATAAATTTATAGTAGTTTATAATCATCCTTCAAACTATAGATATTATATCGTTGTTGTTATTTTTATTAGGAACCTTGATGAAATTAGATTAGTAACAACCTTCCCTACAAGACTAAGTAAAGGAGGAAAATATTTATGATTACCGAAACAATCCCCATAAATTATAAATATGATATTACGGTTGATGCTTTAATGATTAAAGTGGATAAATATGAGCATGAAACAAGCGTACCTCTAACTGATGATATTATCATGGATTTGAATAAAAATGGTGAATTTATAGCATTAGAAATATTAAATGCTTCCCATGTATTGGATACAACACCAGAAAGTTTAGAAAATATTAGTAATATTGATTTAACCGTTAAAGTAAATGATTATCAGATATTCATCAACTCCATATTCACTTTACCTGTAAAAGGTCATGAAGAAATCAAAGCTACCAATGCAACTACAACCAACGATACCAACATCCCTTTTATGGATGCCAGACTAGCAACCGCTTAATTCATTTACTTTTTTATTTTTGGATCTGATTATTAATCATTTACAAAATTGAAAAATCAAAATAAATTTTTTGGGAGGATTTTCCTTTATGAACGGGCAATACCGGGATGATATTAAACAGGGTTCTAGAGTTTATATAATACTAAAGAAAGACCAGCGCACAGGAAAACGGACCTCAGGAACAGTTAAAGATATACTAACACGCTCATTATATCATCCTCATGGAATTAAGGTAAGGTTGGAAGATGGACGGGTAGGTAGAGTACAAGAGGTAATAGATAAATAATTCGATTGTAAATTGCGAAGTTGAATATTTTTAGAAAAAAATATCAGGTTAATCATCAGGTTAATCATCAGGTTAATCATCAGGTTAATCATCAGGTTAATCATCAGGTTAATCATCAGGTTAATCATCAGGATGATCATCTTGTCTTAAAACATAATGGGCGCTACGACCTGCACCCATTTGTTTGATTACTTTAAGGTCTAATAACTTTTTAATTTCATCAAAAGCGCTTGAATGGGATAAGTTAAACATTTCTTGTATATCCCTGTTAGCTATTCTTTTTTCTGCAATCAATTTTTCTACTATTTTCATTTGTCGTTCATTTAGTGGAATTTGCCCTTCATGTCTACTTAACCCCAGAACCTTATCTTCCACAGCTTTTATGCTAACAGCAACGCCTTCAGTGAAATATTCAAGCCAATTAGTTAAATCCAGAGATTCTTGATTAACACTATTTAAAGCTTCATAATATGCAGCTCTATCCATATCATAAAAATCATCCAAACTGAAGAATCTTTTTACATCATATCCTTTCTTATATAAAACCAACATAGCCATAATTCGCGCTGTTCTACCATTACCATCGATAAAAGGATGTATTCTTACCAGTTCATAATGTGTTATTCCAGAGGTAATGACAGGATTAAATCTTTCTAACTGAGGAGAATTAAACCATTCGAGAAAGTTTCCAATTAGTCTAGTTACTTCAGCAGTATCCGGTGGCCTGAAAATAACTTCACCTGTAATCCTATTTCCAACCACTACTTGTCGATTTCGGAAAGATCCTTCATCTTCGGAATTGTCTAAAGTTTCTTCTGTAATTATTCTATGAATTTCTAAAAGGTCTGTCTCGGTTAAAGGATTTTCTGAAGCAAAATCTGGGATTTTTTCAAGTGCATTAAAATAATTTAAAACTTCTTGACGGTCTTTCCTTCTGACAGTTATATTTCGACCTTCAGCTAAAGCAGTAACCTCTTCAAAACTTAGAGTATTACCTTCTATTGCAGTAGAAGAATGAGCACTTGTTAAAAAAGCTGCTTTTCTCAAAGAAAGCTCCCAATTTGGTATTAAAGGTGCCCTATTTATAATAGTTCTAGCTTCCTCTATACGTGTAAGATTATTTACTATAACATCAGTATATTGAAAAGTTGGTTCAAACATTTCACACCTGATTATTATTTTAAATTTTGATTATTTAAAATTTCTTATTTTTTTGATTAGGCTTCTTACAACGTAAATAATCTAGACTTACGTTATATTGTGAATTGAAAAAAATACAATAACATGGATTTGTATAATTTTATATGTTAGTATGTAATTATATTAATTAAGTGAGTAAATCCATCCGAAAGAATGAAGCCAGAAAATTCTGGAGTAATTTGCCGATTTAAAAACTAATTTTTACTTTTAATCCTTTTTAATCTTTAATAACAGTGTTTAAAATTTGGGTTTTTCTCCCACCTTTGTATCGGAAATTACATCTATCACTACCTTCCGCGAGTGTTTCTGTTCTGTGTAAACCTAAGTTTCCATTTTCACTTATTATACGGTCCATTGCACAAAGATACGGTGTAAATTCACTGGCGTCATGTTCATTGAAGAATTTATGTATACCGCACTCTATGAAATCCAGACCGTAATCAAAACCTTTTCCTTCTATAAATTTGTAGACCCAGTCTCCAGGGTACTTCTTTTCTTCTGATTTCTTTGCAGCCATCTTCATATAATAAACATATTTAGGATGGGTCATTGGAGGGATTAATTGGGGATTATTGCTGAATAATTCTTCTTCTGCACCGTAAGATAACTCTCCAATTTGGTTTAAAGGTTTTCCATGTCTTTTCAGCACTTTATAAACTGCTAAGTGCCCCACGGCAGATACAAGATTAAAAGTTAATGGATTACTATCGCCGCCTATAAACGGTATGTCTTTATATAGCCTACTGTATTCCTCTTTAATTTCATCGACAATTATTTCATCGTTTTCACCATATTTATCGTTCATTAAACCAACTATGCGCTGAACAAAGTCTTCAAACTGGGCGAAAAATTCAGATCTCTTGGATACGTAGTAATTATCTTCTTCACTCATATAATACCCCTAACTTTACATGCTTATCTTAAGAAGGCTTCTTTAAAGCTATTTAATCTGTTAACATTGGTCATTATAAGAACCCTAAAACCTCACACTATCTAAACCCAATAAAAATTCTTCCATATATTTATCGAT
>JARKQC010000172.1 GCA_029974985.1 Bacteroidota bacterium
TATTTTTATTTTATCAATATTATCAAAAATTTCTTTTTTAACATCAATCAAGTCTTGAGGGGTTTGTCTTTGAACTTCAAAAGTGAAACAAGAATCAATTTCAGAAGTACTCATGCCTGAACTAACATAAGAACTATTAAACCCTCCTTCAAAGTTTTCAGATTGTGAAAAATCATAACCATCAAGACTAATCCAATCACCCGATTCGAGATTTATTGTAACAAATTTTCCACTTATCGAACTTATATGATCATATCCAATTAAATAATCTCCATTAACTAATTCAGAAAACTTTTTAGTAACAGTTTGAATTTTAGTAGCATATTTATTGTCTGTTGTGGATTTATCATAAGCATCTACATCAGAAGCAGTTAAAGTTATATCATTGCTTAATTGTTTATTATTAACTTTTCTAGTGTTAGGAACAGCATTATCTGCTTTTGTTCCTTGTGCTTTTGTAGCATATCTATTATTAAGGTCATCTTCCCAGTTATCCATCCCTTCGATTTGATCTAAGAAAATCTGGACTTTACTATCATTATCAGGTGTTTTAGTAACTATTTCAAAATGAATATTATTAATAATTGTACTAGTATTAGCTGTGATTTTCACTTTAAATTCTGTATTATTAATATTATAATTTTTAAGATCCTCATTATTCTGTATATCTCTTATTTTAGTATCATTTACATCATAAATACTAATACTAAAATCATTATTTGAACTATCTATTCTAAATGTTTTAAGATTATTATATAAAGCTAAATAAAGTATACAATCAAGTGTAAATGAATCTCCTGCATCAAGAACAATATTATCCCCTTCATTTATTCCAGTTAAATTTATTAAGCTTATATCCATAAATCTAGCTTTTTGCGGAGTTTCAGTATCATTAAAAGCACCATTCTGATAATTACTAGGAATATTCACAGCTCCAATGACCTCGAACATACTTGCAAGAAGCATAGTACTACTAGTATATTCAATATAAGCTCCTTCAGCTTCCCTAGGATATGGATTTTTAGTATCATAAGTCATAATCTATACCTCACCGTAGCATTCGACAAGCTCATAATCTTCATCGAAAATCATAGTAACTTCATTATTTCTAACTCTTATAAAATCATCTTTATAGACTTCAGCACTAACAAGTAACTCATTTATATTTAATTCAACTTCACTATTAGCTTCAATATTAATTTTAAGTAAATCATAATCAATATTCATATTATCTCAACCTCATAATCTAAAAATTGTGCAATAAAACTTATTAATTCAATATTAACAGTTTCAGGAACGTTAATCAAAACAATCTCTGATTTACCCGTCCTCAATAAATTATTTGTTATAAATCTATCACTAGTCAATTCATTCTCTTTAAATCTACTACTAAACTTAAAATTATCTCTAAATTGTTCTATTGTAATATACCCTTCTATTTCAGAAGTTTCAATAATAGCGATTTGATTTAAAACATATTCTAAACCTTTAATTGTCGCAGTATTATAATAATTCAAGATTAAATAAGCACGATATTCATCATCAGACCAATTAAGATCTCTTTTCACACCC
>JARKQC010000176.1 GCA_029974985.1 Bacteroidota bacterium
GCAAAGTTTCTGCCTACAAAGTTTAGCCCGTAACCGTTTACCTTTTCATCAATGGGTAAGCCCGCAATGGCTTTGAGCTCCTGCAAGTCAATTTCGTTATCCTTAATAACGCTTGGGTAGTTTTCTTTTAGAAAACTTAAAAGTTTGTTTTCGTTGGCTTCTGTGCCAACAACTGTAAATCCTGCTTTTATAAAATTTTGTTCATTCATTTTCTGCAATGCTATTTGTGTTATCTGGAGCGTTTAATTTTATCATTTTATCAAAATCACTTTCAAACAATCGATCTTGTATGATTCTGTATTTTTCAAATTCTGTTTCTGCGTGAGCTTTAGCAATTTCAGCTGTTACTTTGCCCGCATCATGTAGGATTTTTCTATCGGTAGCTTCAATAAATTTATTTAATCGAAGTTCCCAGTCTTCCATAGTCATAGGAATATTTCTAAGTGCCATATCCTCCGCAATATCAATATAAGCAGCAAGCAATCGTTGTAGCTGTTGCAGTTCGTTTTCAGTTAAATAATTTTTGGCAACACTTACATCAAATTTTTGAATTTTTCCACTCGGAGCATCTTTCCAAGTATGTAAACCCATATTTTGCTTTTGATGGTTGGCTCTATTTACAATAATTTCTGCTGCTGTTTGACCATGTATTGCCCAGTGTAATTTATTTTGAACGGTAGCAAAAAAACGTTTGGTAGCTTGTGCCGTCACATCATAATCGATAGAAGTAGCGTAAATATCTGTTATTTTTTGATAGAATTTACGTTCGCTTAAACGGATTTCTCTTATGCGCTGAAGCTGCTCTTCAAAGTATTTTTTACCTAAAACGGTTCCGTCATTCTTTAGACGTTCATCGTCCATTGCAAAACCTTTGATAGTAAATTCTTGAACAATTTGTGTAGCCCATTTTCTAAATTGTACAGCTCTTTCAGAATTTACTTTGTAACCTACCGCTATAATAGCAGAAAGATTGTAGTGTTTTGTATTGTAGGTTTTAGTGTCTTTGGCAGTTATTCGAAAATTTCGAACAACTGAATTTTCCTCTAATTCATTGTCCTCAAATATTTTTTTTATATGATAGTTGACGGTGTGTGTTTCAATTTGGTATAGCGTTCCCATCATTTTTTGGGATAGCCAAATATTTTCATCGGCATAAATTGCTTCAACGCCACCCTCGCCCTTTGCCGCAATAAAAGTAAGATACTCGGCAGAGGAAGAACGAATGATATCTTTTCTATTTTTCATATTATTTTACCTTTGATACCATTTTCCCGATGTTAGGAAAATGGTTTTTGTTATGATTTTATCAATGCCGCCAATTGCGTTTTATTAATGCGTTCTTTAAATGAAATTTTTATGTCCTGGCCTTTGTAGTGTTCTGCTAAGGCTTCAAAATACTTTTTAGCAAAGTCAATTTTTCCTTTTTCATCTACGGGGATTGCTGTTGACGACTTATAGCCTTTGGCTTCCACTACAAGAAATATTTTATTGCCTTCGGTGCTTTTGATAGCATAGCAAAAGTCGGGGTTGTAATCGCCTAAAGGAGTTTTGATTTTCAGGCGTGGAAGTTTTCCGAAAATTTCAATGCTATCAATGTCAGGGTCTTGCTCCACAATTTCCAATTCAAAATCACTATCATATTCAATCACTTCATCAAATACCCATTTGGTTTTCAGAGAAAAATCATTTGCAATTTCTTTTTGGAATTTACCAACGCTTCCTGTGTCAAGGTATGTTTTGCCTTTTTCGGTTTTGAATACGTTTGGCAAACCAGTTCCGTTAATTCCGTCATACTTAATGTTTGCTTTGAGCATAGCAATTAAGTTTTTGTTGATTATTTCGGAAATTTCTCTTTGTGCCTGTTCGGGATTATTGCAAAGCATTTTAGTTTTGAAATCATCACTCAAAGCATTGAAAACCTTTACCACAAAGGAAATAGGTGTTTTGGTGTTATTGGATAAAGTGCGAACCAACTCCAAATAATCTACTTTGCTTTTGTATGAAACGGTGTCTTTTAGTTCTCTTGTCACCGCATCATCTTTATCTAATTTATTCACATTCAGTTCGGCACGAATGGTTTGCAACAAAATTTCTTCAATGTTTACGGCTTCAATCTGTGCTTTTATGTTTTGTATTAGTTGGCTTTCTTGTTCTGCGGTTAAAGTTTCTAAAACATAAAAGGCATTTTTATTGATTGTGTTCCATAGGTTTTGAAACTCTTGCAGGTGTGTTGGTTTTATGTAAACTTTCTTTTTCTCTTTTTTCTTCTCGGCTTTTTGAACATAAGCGTTAGTATCGGTCGCAAACAAGCTTTCAATAGCTTTTACTTGTTCTTCGGGCAATTTTTGTTCTTTGAGAATTGCAGAAAACTCAGGCGATTTTTCATAAATCTTTTGTCCGTCAACAATTGCCTTGCGAACAATCATTTTTTTGTCTTTTAGAACATCATCAACCAACGTAACAATAGTATCATCATCAAAGCCCCATTTTTCTTTAAGTGTCTTAATGAGTTCTTGCTCTGTAAAGGTTTCAGCAATCAGGAATGAGTTGCTTAAAATTTCGTTTTGAATTGCCTCAACAAAACCGTGTTCTTTACTGGAAACAACAACATCAAGATTATTGATTTTCCAAAATGTTTCCTGGTCGTCATTGAGATTTTTAAGTGTGTTACGCTGTAGGTTTTGATTTACGCAAATTCGTAACCCACGCCCAATTTGTTGCAATTTTGATGTTTCGCTTCCTTGATTGGATAATTTGCAAATGGTAAACACATTCGGATTGTCCCAACCTTCTTGTAATGCCCAAATGGAGAAAATGAAACGTGTCGGACTTTCAAACGAAAGCAATTTCTTTTTGTCTTTAAGAATTTCGTCAACTCCTGCTTTTATTTTTTCGTCAGCGTTTCCTTTGTCGCCTGAAAAATAACCTTTGTGAACCTGCAAATGATTATCGCTATCAAAGTCGTTTTGCAAGAATTTATAATATTCGCTTGATTGGTCGAGTTTCCTAACTATTTCGCTGTATTGCTTTTTGTATTCCTCTTCAAATATGTTTTTGATTTTAGGATTGTCGCCACGAAATAAACTGGTGTCGCTTTCAATAAAAAACAAGGTGAGTGCTTTTACTCCTTGCTCAAACAATCCCTTTTCCTTTTCAAAATGAATTTTGATAGTTTCCTTAATCATTGCTCGCAATGATTCGTCTGATAAGGAATAGTCCACCTTTTCAATAGTGTCGTCCGCTAAAACAATAGTGTCCTTGTTTATTTTCTTTATGCTCTTTCCGTTGAAAACCGAACCAACTCCTAATTCTCGTCTTGCAATAATTCCGTTGGTTAATGTGCTTACAATGGCTTTTTTGTTTTCAATACCAATGAGTGTGTCTGTGTTCTCAACTACGTCTTGCGTGTAAACTACAATTTTCTTCACCAAACTTTGTCGGAAAGAAGAAATGCTGTCCAACACATACGCCACGTTTGAAAGAACTAAACTGTCTTTCTTTTTTGGGTATGTTGCCCCAAAACGCAAAAAGTAATTTTCAAAGCCGTCAAAATAGGTTTTAAAAGCATTACCATCAAAACGGTGTGGCTCGTCCATTATCACGATTGGATTTAGTCGTTTCAAACATTCCAAATATGATTTTGGCGGTTCCTGATTGTTTACAAATAATTCAGGCGTGTTAATATCTTTTTCTAAAGGTCGGTTTAAGATATTGTCTTTGTGGCTGAATGAGCTTGGGGTCATTACCAAAACCGATAAATGAGAAGTTCCGATAAATTGTTTAACGGCTGAAATATTTCCCCCTTCGTAAACAAAGGTTTCAATTTCTTTTTCTTTCTCGTTGGCGTATAAGCTCTTAAAATAGTCTTTGGTGTCCTCAAAGTTTGTTTTTGTTCCCTCACGAATAGGGACAGTAGGAATTAGAACGATAAACTTTTTATATCCGAAGTTCTTACTTAGTTCAAAAATGGTTTTTATAAACGTGAACGTTTTACCCGTTCCCGTTTCCATCATTATGTCAATGTTTTTGGTGTCTTGAACTGGAAAATTGTAATTGTGCTTTTTATGGTGTGCTGTCAAAACCTCACCAAAATTTACTTTTTGGCGAAGACTTTCAAAAAGATTTATAATGTTTGTAACACAGTCCTCCTGATAGCTTTGTATTTCGTATTGAAACTGTTTTATTTCCGTTTTTGTCGTCATTTATTACTTCAATTTTCCAATTGTCAAAGTTAAAATTTAATACCGTTGTCTGCACGTTTTTATCTAAAAGTCCACCTATCGGGTGGTGTGGGTGGGCTTGGGTGCTGTTGGGCAAAATAAAATGTGCAGCAATTTGCGTTGGCAATTTCTTTATTTTCTTTTATGTCTTTATTCAGAAAAAATTTCATTGTCATTCTGTTGGTTGTGTTGTCTTTTTATACTGACGCATAACTCATTTATTTACGAACTCTCAATAAATGATATATAAAAATACAAAAAAATTCTTTATTGATATTCTTTTTATCAAAATTAAATCTTTAATGCTCAAATTATCTTTATTTTAAAAAATATTAAGAGTATAATAATACAAATTAATTATTTTTGATATTTAATATTGTTTAATTATTTTTTTAATTAAAAATGAATTACGGTAAATCAATTTTAAATTTTTGGCATTTGGATAATTCTATTATTTTTTTAAATAATGGTTCTTTTGGTGCAACACCAAAAAAAGTTTTATCAAAACAGCGTGAGTATATGGATTTAATGGAAAAAAATCCCGTTGATTTCTTTCTTATCAAAGCCCCTCATTTAATAGAAAAGTCATTATTATCTTTATCAAAATTTGTAAATTCGAATCCAAAAAATATTACTTTTATTGATAATGCGACAACGACTATTAATACAGTTTTACATTTTTTACTAATTCAAAATAAAATTGAAGGCGATATAATTTATACAAATCATACTTATCCTGCTGTCGTTAATACTCTTAAATATTACTCTGAATTATGCAATATTAAATTAAAATGCCTATATATTCCATATCCAAGCCACAAAGATGAAATAATAGAAATATACCAAAAATCAGTTACTAAAAATACAAAAATCGCTTTAATTGATACAATTAGTTCTCCAACATCAATTATTTTTCCATATATCGAATTATCGGAATTTTTTGGTGAAAATGGTATAATTTCCATTATAGACGGGGCACATTCTGTAGGATGTATTGATATTGATTTATCAAATCCAAAATTCGATTTTTTTACAAGTAATAATCATAAATGGTTTTTTGCACCAAAAGGCTCTGCTTTTTTGTGGGCAAGTGATAAATTTTTAGATAAAATACACCCTTTGTCAATATCACTCAATTATGGCTCTAATTATCGTAATGAGTTTGAATGGCAAGGCACAAAAGATTTATCAAATTGGATTGCAACATACGATTCCATTCAATTTTATTTAGAAATGGGAAACAATAAAATAATTAATTATAATAATCAACTAATTAAATCTGCTAAGGAAATAATTTTATCACAAATAGATACTTATACTTGCTCAAATGAGATGAATTGCTGTATGTCCACTTTCTTTTTAAGTGATAAAATTAATATAAATACAGATACAACGAATAAATTTAGGCGTCAATTTTATGAAAAATATAGAATTGAATTACCATTTATTGCGTTTGATAATAAATTATGGTTCAGAATATCTGCTCAAATATTTAATGAATTAGATGATTATAAATTACTAATAGAAGCGATAAATGATGCTTTATTAAATGATTATTTTAAATCGTGGGCTTGAAAATAATATTTTGAAATTTAGTATAAAAAAAAGATTGCAACAATTAAATTACAATCTTTTTGTCGGGGTGGAGGGATTCGAACCCCCGGCCCCCTGGTCCCAAACCAGGTGCGCTAACCGGACTGCGCTACACCCCGCACAGAATAGAATACAAAAGTACGAGTTTTTTTTTTATTGAACAAATTTTATTTTCAAAATTTGATTTTTTTTTTCAATTTATATTAAAATAAATTATATAAAAAAGGCTATTACTGCATATAACATTACTCAATTAAAATATACTTTTTTTATCATATAATAGTGATTTTTTATTGCATTTTATCAAAAAAAATGCTAATTTAGTATAATATTATATATACCAAAAAAATATTATTTTGGAAATGATTATGAAAAAGTATTTTACATTTTTAATTATTCTTTTATCATCTTTTATAATAGCTAACTCACAATATTGGAAAGAGATAAAAACTATTCCAGCCGCATATATTAATAATTATTGGCTTGATGTATTTTTTCTACCAACTAATCCAAACTATGGTTGGGTTTGTGGGTTTAATGGTATAGTTATACGTACAACAGATGGTGGTAATTCGTGGTATGGCTCTCAAATAGCCGGTGCTTATCATTTAGAACATATTCATTTTCCGAGTCAAAATGTTGGCTATTCATCTGGTCCAGATGGTATATACAAAAGTACAAATGGCGGAGTAACGTGGTCAAATATTACTCCCAATGAATTTGCTGATTACTGGGGTTGCTATTTTATTGATGAGAATATTGGACTTGTTATTGGTGGTGGTTGTAATGGTACGCAGCGTTTTTATAGAACAAGTAATGGTGGGCAAAGTTGGACTTTGTTCCAAGGAAATGAACCTAATAGCGGTCTTACAGATTTAATACTATATAATCCAAATGGCTTGGGTTATGCCGTATCGAGTGGACGATTATGGCAAACTACTGATGGAGGCTTTACTTGGTCGGTATTTGCGTCGAGTGGTTCGAATATTTGGCAAGAAGAAATTACAAATGCTGGAAATTCATTTTTATTGCCTTACGCAGGTATTAACTGTTCGGGGCAAGGACAAGATGGTGGTATGCGTTTCACCACTGATAAAGGTTTGACTTGGAATAATTACAAAACTGGCGAAGCTATGTTTGGCTCATTTTTGACGTCTGATAAAAAGGGTTGGGCTTGCGGCGATAAAAGTGGTGTGTATTATACTTCTGATGGTGGCGAAAATTGGAAATTACGAAATTGTGGCATTCCAAGTGAAGCAAATCTTGATGATATATGGTTTATTGATGAAAATAATGGCTATGTTGTTGGGCATGGAGTTTATAAACTCGCTCCTACTGAGTATTTAGCAAAACCAGATACATTATTATATGATAATTTATGTTTTAATGAAAGCCGTATTGATAGTGTATATATTGCTTGTAAATCTTTTGATGATACAAGAATTGAGCTATCAATTTTAGGTGATAATGATGGAGTTTTTAAAATTACATCTCCAAGTATGAATTTTACTGTATCACAATGTGCAGCAAAAATAATTAGTGTCGGTTTTTTTCCAAAAGAAAATAAGTCATATAAAGCACTATTACAAATAGATTTCAAAGATCCTTTTAACGATAATATTAAGCAAACAAAATATATTGAATTAATTGGTAATGTAACTAAATCAACTGCTTTTCCGCAAGATACATTAATTGTAATAAAAAATATTAAATGCAATACATATAAACAGGTTAATGTTCCTTGGTTTGTAGAACAAAAAGGTGAAAAAATATCAGAAATATATAATTTAAAAAGTTCTAATGGAATTTCAATTATTTCGACTATACCATTTAATTTTCAAGTTCCAACGACAAGTATGTCTTTTTCTATTCAATTATTAGATACAGGATGGCACGAGGCAAAATATAGATTTACTATGCAACCCTGCTCTCGTGATACTTTTATTACCATTCGAGCTTATGGAGTTTCTCCTATTATAAGTCATAAACCAAATAATCAATTAAGTACAAAATGCTTAACAGAAGTATTGGATACGATTAGAGTTTACAATACTGGAAATGATATTTTAGATATAAAAAGTGCAAGGATAGAACCACAATTAAGTGAATTTACTATTGTTAAATGGTTAAATGTAACTGCTCCTTTTAGTATCAAGCAAAATGATTACGCTGATTTAATTATTAGATATAAACCAAGTAATGGTGGTGTTCATTCTGCTAAAATTGTTATTGAAAATAATGATTCTACAAAAATTCGAGGAGATAAAAATCCATATTTCATTGATTTAAATGGAACTTCATATATTGTTAAAATTAATGATACTTTAATATATGATTTCGGTAATATTTGTATAGGTCAAAAGAAAATATTAACTAATAAAATATATAATACGGGAAATTTAGATGCAATTTTAACAATTTTGAATAAATTTGAAAATGTGTCTCTCACATTTAGCGATATAAATAATGTAATTAAACATAATGATTCATTAGATTTAAATATTTTTTTTACTGCAATAGAAAAAGGTATTTTTAATAAAGAAATCAAAGTAAATTCAAATCCATGTAATAACATTACTATCGTCAAAATAAAAGCAAATGTTGTATCAAATGAGCTTGAAATCTCTCCAAATAAAATTTCTGGTATAGTTCAATTAGGGCAAACTCTCGTAAAAATAGTAAGAATTAATTCATTTAGTAATATTGATATTAATATTAAGAGTATTAGAGTTGAACCAAATAATCCAAATTGGAAATATACTTTTACACCACCCGTACCTATGCTTTTATTGCCAAGTCAAGGAGCTGATTTTAATTTTGTATTTACTCCTCTTTCAGATGCTAAATTAACGGGAAAAATTGTTATAGAAACCGATGGATTATGCCCTGAAACATATTATATACCTATTGATTTATCGAGTTTTAATAGATTTGTTGAAGTAAATCCAGATAATATTGATTTTGGTAAATTTATTTGTTCATATAAAGAGCAATTTGCTGATATTACTATTTCAAATAAAGGATTTACGCCAGATACTTTAACTGAAATTTATTTTCAAAATCAAAATTCTGTATTCGACTTTGTGAATTTACCCGAATTGCCATATATAATCAAAGCAAATGAAGATTATATTTTAAAAGTGAGATTTAAAAAGCAAAGTGAAGAAGGTACTTTTTCGGATATAGTTATTATTAAAACAAAAGGTGATGATGGGCAAAGTTTTGAAATTCCACTAAACGCAGAATTTAAAAAATCAGAAATTACTCCAACTTATCAAAAATATGATTTTGGTAAATTTGAATTATGTTCGGAAAAAAGCACTTTTAAATTTGAAGTTACTAATAATGGGATGCTCTCTGATACATTACATCTAATATCAATATCTTATGATAAGTCATTTAATGTTATAACAAGTTCAATTCCGCTCGGACCAAAAGAAACAAAAGAAATAATCATTGATTTTGACCCAAAATTAGAAAATACAATAGGGAAGAAAAGAACAAATATTAAATTTTTAAGTAATATGTGTGATATTATTGTAGAAATAGATTTAGAAGCTACGATTATAAAAACTGATGTTGCAATCGAGCCTAAATCTATCAATTTTGGCGAAAAATGGGAAGATGAGACTATAAGTAGAACCATTAAACTAATTAATTTAGCTGAAATTGATGTAAAAATTGATGAAATAAGATTAAGTGATAATGTTAATTTCGAACTTGTTGATTCACCATTAGGAAAGACACTTTTTGCAAATTCTACATTAGAATTTGGCTTGAATTATATTAGTTCGCATTCTGGAAATCATAATACAGATATTTCGGTAAAATATAGTTGTGATTGTGCTGATTCACTTTCTGCTACAGCTCAAGGCAATGTACGATTAGAAAAATATAATACTTATGTATATATAGAAAGATACGAAGCGGTTCCCGGCGATAATATTGATATTTATGTAAAATTAAATGATGGATTTGATAGAGTAGAGACTGAAAGTATTAATTTTGAAATTTCTTTTGATAAGAATTTATTCTATCCAAGAAGTGTGGAATCGTTTATGGGCGATATGAAAAATCAAATTGATTTTTCATATTCAGATGGTAAGATAAGCGGAGTAATCCAAGAACAATTTGCTAAAAATATATTAAAACAATCGGGTGATATAATTAAAATTAATGGATTGGTATTAATATCAATTCCCGATACTACAACATTGCATATTAATAAATTTGATATTATTAGTAATAAAAATGTTAGCATAAATAAAAAAGATGGATTTTTAGAATTAATTGATTATTGCGTTAGAACAGGTGAGCTACAAAAATTTATTATGATGCCAAAATTTACTGTAAATTCTGGCAATATTTCACAAAATGGAATTTATAATTTTGATATTAATTCTACATCTGATGTTAATGTCAATATTAAAATTACTGATTTAAATGGTATTTCACAAGAATTAACAACTATAAAATCATCTATTGTAAAGAATAATCATACATTAAATTTACAAAATTTTTCTAATGGAATTTATTTTGTTATTTTTAAATCTAAATATCAAGAAAAAATTATACAAATTATTAACATTAAATAAGGATATTTATTTTGAGTTCAAATTTTTGGGATGAAAGATATCTAAAAGATGAGTATGTTTATGGTAAAAATCCAAATGAATATTTTAAAAGTAAGATAGATATTTTAAAACCGGGTAAAATATTATTACCGGGCGAGGGCGAAGGTCGAAATGCTGTTTATGCTGCAAAAAATGGTTGGGGGGTTTTTTGTTTTGATTTTAGTAGTCAAGCAAAAATTAAAGCAGAAAAATTAGCAAAAGAAAATAATGTGCATATAAATTATATTACAGATGATGTAAATAATATAAATTATGAAATTGAATTCGATTTAATTGCATTTGTTTTCAATCATTTTATTATATCCGAAAATATAAATCCATATAAAAGAATTACTAATTTTCTTCGTAAAGATGGAAATCTAATTTTAGAATTATTTTCTAAAGAGCAAATTGAATATCAGAAAAAATATAATTCAGGTGGACCCAAAAACATTGATGTATTATTTGATTTTCAAATGATTTACGAGTCATTTCCAAATTTTGAAGCTATCGAATTAAAAAAAGAATTGATTGAATTAAAAGAGGGTAATCACCATATTGGATATTCGAGTGTAATAGATTTCTTTGCAAAGAAAAAATAAATTTTAAAAAATATATTGCTTTGCATTCATATAGTTTGATTTGATTCGTCAATTAAAAAATAATTTGAACAAAAAACAGTTTTTAAATTAAAAATAATTAAAATAGGAGTTAATATTTTATGGCAGTTCATCATCAAATATTAGTTATAGGTACTGGTCCAGCGGGATTTACAGCCGCTTTATATGCAAGTCGCGCAAATCTCGATGTTGCAATTTTCGAAGGTATGCAACCGGGAGGTCAATTAACAATTACTACGGAAGTTGAAAATTATCCAGGTTTTGAACACGGCATTCAAGGGCCCGAAATGATGGATATTTTCCGCAAACAAGCAAATCGTTTTGGTGCTAAATCAATTTACGAAACAGTTACGAAGGTTGATTTTTCAGAGCGTCCTTTTAAATTATGGACTGAACGTGAAGAATACACTGCTGACGCTGTAATAATTGCTACGGGAGCTAAAGCAAAATTACTTGATTTGCCAAGTTTAGATAAATATTGGGGTGCGGGAATTTCTGCTTGTGCAACTTGTGATGGATTTTTCTTTAAAGGTGAGAAAATATTCGTTGTTGGTGGTGGTGATACTGCTATGGAAGAAGCTAATTATTTAACACATTTTGGTGAATCAGTTACATTAGTTCATCGTAGAGAAGGCTTTAGAGCTTCACAAATTATGGTTGAACGCACCAAGAAAAATCCAAAAATAAGAATTATCACTAATGCAATTATTGATGAGTTCCTCGGCGAAGAAAAAATGGGTGTAAAAAAACTAACTCATATTAGATTAAAAGATACTAAAACAGGTGAAACTTCTGTTTATGAAGCTGGTGGTTGCTTTATTGCTATCGGGCATCAACCAAATTCACAAATTTTCGAGGAATTTCTCGATATGGATGAAAACGGTTATTTAATTACAGAAGGAAAATCATCAAAAACAAAGATACCGGGGGTTTTTGCTTGCGGTGATGTTCAAGATAATGTTTATCGCCAAGCTGTTACTGCCGCTGGCTCGGGCTGTGCCGCCGCTATTGATGCAGAACGCTGGTTAGCAGAGCAAGAATAGAATTTTTTAATTGTTTTATAAAATTGACTGTCTATTTAAAAATATTTTAGACAGTCTTTTTTTTTATGATGTCAAACTATTTTAGGATAAGACAATTACAATAATTAATAAAATAAAATAATCTATTAATTGTCTATTTTTTTATACAAAATTTTTAAAAGTATTGATATGAACTATCCAGTAATATACGAAAAAATTGAAGAAGCTGATTTTCCAGAAGGTTATTATTATGCTTATATTCCAACTTTAGGACTCACTACTCACGGTAAAGGAATTGAGGGGGCAAAAGAAGCGGCATTAGATTTATTAAAATTATGGGTTGATGAATCTAATCCAGTGAAATCTAAAGAATTTATGTTCTCTACTTTAGAGATTTTAGATGCCAATTAAACCAAAAGAGTTATTAGCTAAATTAATAAAATTAGGATTTGTAAAAATCAGAAGTAGTGGTTCACATATCATATTGCGACATCCAGACGGTAGGCAAACTTATATTGCAATGCATACCAAAGATATACCTGAGGGTACTTTTAAATCAATTCTAAAACAAGCACAATTAAGCAAAGAAGATATTGATAAAATTTAATAAATCGTAATTTTATCTTTTTGTTTCTTATTAATTCTTAATACTATATTTATAAAATACGATTTTTATAAGTAAATCCGACCCTTCGACTACGTTCATTGAGCCGTCAACTCCGTTCATTGAGCGTAGCCGAAATGAACGAAATAGGACATCTGGGAAGTGTGGAAACGCAATATTTTGCGTCTTTTTATTTTATTGCATAAAAAAACAAAAAAAATGTACAATTTGTAAAAATAATTTGGTAGTTATAAAAAAAATAGTTAATATCGCATAGAGATTACTTGACCAAATTAATATGAAAAATTTAAACGAAAATATAATCAATTTAATACATAGCAATGCTGCGGTGCGACGATGTAGCTTCGCACTATTCCCATATCTTATTCTTAATAATAAATCTAAACAAATACTGGAATTTCCGAGGAGGTCTCGCGGTCCAGACGTGATATAATGCATCGTGATATTGCATATTTCAAGGTGTATTATATGATGTATTTTAATTTTTTAATTTGTAAAATAATTATATTAGGAAAATGATATGAAAACTAAATTGTTTTTATTATTGCTTATGATTTTCTTTTTCACTGTAAATAGTGATTTACTAGCACAGGATTCACTCTGTGATGAATATGACGAAAATTGTGAATTAATGTCGCCTTGGGTTTATAGTTATAAAGATGTTACTTTCGATCTATTTCCACTATGTACTTTAAGAGTTAATTATAAATATAAGCAGTGCGGTAATCCACCAAATTATAAAACTCAATGGGAGCTTGAAGGTATCCATATTTTACAAGGAGACTGCATCGGTTTACTTAATTGGTGGACTCTTACTAGTATTAGTGCAGAGAAATATAGGGAATTGAAAACAAATCTTATAGAAAAAATCTCACTAATAGATTTCGAGACTTGGTATAGTGGAGCTCCTCAGTGGGCAAGGGATGCAGTTTCTTGTGAAAATGGTGGTGGGCATTATAAGAGTACTTATTTTCAAAGCTCTTGTACTAAATTATGTTATGCAACATTTGACATAGATGGTGTAGTTACTTATTCCCTCACCGAAGTAGATTGCATTGAATACAATGCTTGTTGTGGTGTAGAATTGAAGTATTGCAAAGATATTTTTGGCAATACTCAAGTCACACATACTTATACTGGGCACACTGTTAATTGCTATGTAGCACCTTGGCCGGATCCATCAGGTTGTCCCGAAAATGCTACCGATTTGCAAATACTTTGGTGTAGAGATAATTGTTTAACTCTTGACGAATAGGAGATTCATTATGAAATATTTAGTAATGATAGTCTTGAATACTTTCTTATTTGTTTCAATAATATTAGGGCATGAGTATGAAGAAATTAATATAGGTAATGATATTATCTACAAAAGGATTAACACGATTGAGGTAAATAATATAAAACAAAATTATGCAGAATATAATGATCTACGTAAGTATAGTATTACTAAAACTGTAATAGATGATGATATACTATATAATTTTAAGAGAGAAACTTATAGTAAAAGAGCAGATATAATTAGTAATAGCCAATGTAAAGTCAAGCTTTATCCAAACCCTCTTATGAATTATGCAAGAGTGGAATCAGAAGGCTTAGATAATGCAAGACTTTATATCTGTGATCTTTTAGGTAATATAGTATTCGAGAAGAATAATATTAATGGTGAGTATTTTGATTTAGATTTAAGTGAATTAAAACTGAATAATAGTACTTATTTATTAAGATTAATCAATAATAATAATATTTGTCAAACTATTATACAAATAATTAAATAATTATTTATTGGTGCTCAATCTATATCGGGGCTTAATAAGGAAATAGATTGAGCATCTTTTTTAAGGAGAAAATTATGCAAAAATATTTAATACTGCTTTTTGTAATATTTCTTATTTCACAAGATTTATTCTCGCAGGAGTTGATTTATCGCCAAAAATACGCATTACCTGAAGGTGAAGACAAATTAAAGATAACTGAAAACTATCTTATAAGGGAAATTTATGCTTATGATACTTATGGACATAATTCAGTAATTTTAAATTTTGAGTACTTCCAAGGGAAAGTAGCCTCAAACGATTATGATACGATATTCCCTTATTTTATGAAACTAAATCTTTTAGATAATGAAATTGAATGGAGGCAAATAATAAGAGGTGAATATCAATTAGCTCAAAGATTTATATATCCAACTGAAAATGATTTTACTATTTTATGTAAATCTTGTAGAGCAGTATCTGAAATTATGGAATGGTTTACTGATTGCTATCCTACCATCTTTAAAATAAATAAAAATGGTGAGATTTTCTCTCATAAATTTGATTCTAATGTAGTTAAGACTGAAATGTATGACTCACCTTTTTTCTTGATTAATGATAAAATACACTTTACTCATACAGAATATGCACCTATCAACTATATCATTGATACGAGTACTTTTCAAGTCTTATATGAAGATACTTTTTTTGATGAAAATGAGAAACTCCTTCGTGGTTTGAGAACTGAAATACCTCTATCGGATTCAACAAGTTTAATGTCTTTGTTTGGAGGATTTGACTTTGCAAATTACGGATTATTTATATTTAATTCTAATGCAAAGACTTTAGATAGTTTAGAAATAAAAAGTGAATATTTTAGCTTAATTTTTGATTATAGAATACTTAATGATAAGATATTTGTAACTTTAGATAATGATAAAAATAGATACTTGTATTTTGATAAAGAACTTAATGCTTTTACAAAGTCTTACGAATTCTATGAGGGAGACCAAAAATTATTCCTAACAGATATATTGTATATAAATGATGATATTTTAGGCTTTGTTGCATATAATAAAATAGGGAATGATTTTAATAATATGGTGATATTTTCTGACTATGAAGGCAATGAAATAGATCGTATAGAGTATTTTTCTACTCATAATTGGCGTGTACATAGTACAGCAACTTATAATTCTAATAATTTATATTTAGCTTATCAATATTTTGTTGATGACAAAGATGAAAAAAATAATAAGGAACGCTATGACTTGCGAGATACATTTTTTATAGTAAAATACTCATTAGAAAAATTAGTAAGTGTTCAAGATAATAATGAAATTCATAATTCAATTTCTATCTACCCCAATCCCGCAGGAGATTTTATTAATATTTCGATAGATTATGAAGCAGGCTTATATACTCGCGAGGTACAAATACTTGATTTATTAGGGCTTGTAGTCTCAAAATCAGAGCTAACAGACGGCAACAATAGAATAGATATTTCCGATTTGCCGCGCGGCTCTTATTTTATAAAAGTGGGCGATAAAGTAGAGAAATTTGTGAAGATGTAGTGTGTTTTTTTAAGTTGTCCTACACTTTAAAAGTGTAGGACAACTGGGAAACTGAGGCAATGTGGCAAGCCCCATTGTCTTATCATTTGAGCAAGTATCCTGCTTACTCCCAAAATTCCTAATTTTCCTCCTTTGGAGAGCTTAAGTGCAATAAAATTAAGTTTAAAATAAAAAAATCGTGTTAATTAATTATAAATCAATCAAATTCACATAATTTATTATTATATTAAGAAAAATTAATACAAACAAAAATGAATTTTAAACGTAAATATTATTAATAATTTCATTAATTTTTAGAGAGTTTAAAAATGAAAAAATTTGTAATATTTTTTTCTTTAATTCTATGTTTTACACTTAATTTTACAAATATTAATGCTCAATCGCTATTTAATAAATTCCGTGCAAAAGCGGGTTATATTAAAGCTGAAAGTTATGCTAAAAATTCTGGTGGACTCGCCGAACCCGTTTTACAGATGATTGGTACAATAAACCAAACTATACCTTTTAATGAAATTGAAATCAAAATTGAGTTCGATATGGATAACGGAACGTCGTCAGGGTGGATATATATATTCAAAGATAAAGCTGATACAACAAAAGGTGGCTCGTATTTTGTAGTAAAACCAATACTTGGTGATTATCTTATAGTAGAAATACCTGGACTTAATTTACCTGAAATGGGTTTACCTATTGAAGAAAACCAATATTTAAATGATTATACTTGGATTGATAGCGATGATATGGTTAATAAATTAAAATCAAATTCGGATTTTCTTGATTTTTATAATCAATATAAACCTTTTGAAACGCTAATGATTGGTTTATTTATAGGAATAAATCCATTTGAGCAAGGAAATTTTAATGTTAATCCAATGTGGGGCATTACAATTGCTACTTCAGAATATCAAAAAATGTGTATTGTCAATGCTATTAATGGCGAAGTTACTTGCAGTCCTATTTTTACTGAGGTAAAAGATAATATAATTGCAAATAATTTTGAATTTTATCCAAATCCAGCAAATGATTTTATAAATTTAAATGTTAGTGAATTAAGTAATAATAATACATATCAAATTACTGATATATATGGCAGAACTTTGAAAACATCATCATTAATACTTGGAAATAATAAAGTTGATATTTCAAATTTTTCATCTGGCATTTATTATTTAATTTTAGATGGAAAAGTAAGTAAATTTATTAAACAATAAAGAATAAAAATTGAAAATAATTGATTATAATGAAATAATTGTAAAAACATTTTCTGGTTTAGAGGATATCCTTGCAAAAGAACTAAATAATCTTGGAGCTAAGGATATCCAAATTTTAAATAGAGCTGTAAAATTTAAAGGTACAAAAGAATTAGTATATTTATCCAATTTGCATTTACGTACCGCTTTAAGAGTTCTTTTACCAATAAATCAATTTGATGTTTATAATGAAAAAGATTTATATAATAAAATAAAAAAAATTGAGTGGGAGAGTATTCTTTCACCCGAATTGACATTTGCAATTGATAGTAGTATAAATTCTTCTCCATTTAATCATAGTAATTACGTCGCCTTAAAAGCAAAAGATGCCATCGTAGATAGATTACGTGATAAATATGGTAAAAGACCCAATATTGATACTGAAAACCCGGATATTGTAATTAATATTCACATATTTAAAAATGAATGTACCGTATCATTGGATTCTTCTGGTTTTTCATTACATAAAAGAGGATTGAGACAAGCGCAAATTGACGCACCACTAAACGAAGTCCTTGCCGCTGGAATGATTTTATTAACAGATTGGGATAAAAAAAGTGATTTTTATGATTTAATGTGCGGTTCGGGTACTCTTACAAGTGAAGCATTTTTAATTGCATCGAACACGCCACCGAATTTAAACTCAAAATTTTCTTTTATGAAATGGATAGATTTTGACTCTTTACTTTGGGAAAATATTAAGAATAAAGCATTAGAGAATATTTTAAGCCCTGATATTAGATTTTTTACATCAGATATTTCCCAGAAAGCCATTGCTGTAACAAAATTAAATATGCGTGTCGCAGAGATGAGAAAAAAAGTAAAAATCATACAAAAAGATTTTTTTGATACTATGCCACAGGGAAATACGGGACTAATTATACTTAATCCACCTTATGGAAAACGATTGCAATTAGATGAAAATATTGAATTTTATAAAAAAATTGGCAATAAACTAAAATTTGATTATTCTGGATTTACTTGCTGGGTACTTAGTGGAAATCCCGAAGCTATAAAATATATAGGGTTAAAACCTAAGAAAAAAATCAACTTATTAAATGGTAAAATAGAATGTAAATATAATAAATTTGATATGTATTATGGTTCTATTAAGGATATTAAATCAAAAACCGAAAATTAATATTATTTAATATTGTAACATTAATTAATTAATTTTGTCTTTATTATATATTGAAAAAAATAGAAAGAATTATTAATTGAAAATTAATTTATAAATATATATTTTTCATATACTTAATAGTTCTTTTCTTTGTCAATAAAAGTTTATATTTTTAAGTAAAAATTAAATGTACAAATTAGATTTGTGTATATATAAATAATGAAAACTAAATTAGATGCTTATTCAATTAATCTAAAAGAATTGAAAAAGTACACATATTCTTACATTTTGGCATTATCATTACTCGCTGTATTGATGATAGTGGCAAATATATACATACAAAGATCACTCTCGGAGCAAATGTCTGATTCAGAAGTAATTAACCGTTCTGCAAGACAACGCACTCTTAGCCAGTCAATAATTAAAGATATTTTGCTCGTTAGATATAATATAGACCGTTCAGTTCGTAAACAAGTAAATATTAAAAATGATTTTAAAGAATGGAAAATTAATGATTCACTACTAAATCATCATAATGAATTTTCTTTTATTACAGACCAAAATTATAGATATACAAAAAATCTTTATAGAGAACTTAATCAATTATTTAATATTCAAAAAGATCTCATAAATAGTTTCGTAAGCGATATATATTACGAATATTATGAAGTAGAAGATACACTGCGAATTTGGGATAGTAGATTAGAAAAATTAATCAATTATGAGGAACGATATCAATCAATAACCGATGAAATTACCTATCGTTATGCAACCGAATCAAAACAAAAAGTATCTCGATTAACGACGATTAGCGGAAATTTATTAAATGTAATGCTTATTATTTTATTATTAGAAGCATTTTTGATATTTAAGCCAATTATGAGCCAATTCTGGTATTCTTTAGAGCAATTAAACGAAAAATCTGCTAAACTTATTAAAGCTAATGAAGATAATACCAAAATATTCAAAGTTATTGCACACGACTTAAAAAATCATATCGCCGCTTCGGTAACTAATAATGATATGATAATTGAGTATTACGACCAAATTTCTTCTGAAAAAATGTTCTCATTAGTTACAAGACTTAGAACAAGTCTGCAAAATTTAAATGACATACTTAATAATTTACTCGTTTGGGCTTTATCTCAAAATATGGAACTCAAACCAAGATATGATAATTTTAATATTAAATCATTAGCAACTGAAGTTATTAAACAAGTATCAGAACACGCTTTAATCAAACAAATAAAAATTATTCAAAAAATACCAGATTCGATTATTACTGCTGACCGAAATATGTTTACTGTAATTATTCGTAATTTAGTATTAAATTCCATTAAATACTGTAATATTAATGATGTTATTGAGGTAGTTTTCGAAGATCACTCAACTTATTATAATTTAATTATTTATGACACGGGAGTCGGTATGGACAAAGATAAATTACAAAAATTATTTATTAGTAATACTGAATCTTCTAAAGGTACTAAAAATGAGAAAGGTACGGGATTAGGACTTAAAATTTGTAGAGAATTTGCCGAACTTCATAAAGGTAGTATTATGGCTGATAGTACGCCCGGAGTGGGTACTAAAATAGTTGTATCATTTCCTAAATATCGAAAAATCCAAATGCAAAAAGTATAACTATTCAATTAATATTGCCTCTACTCTTCCATTTGTCAAATTATATAAATTTTCACTGAAACCATTTGTTTTAGATAATAATACCTTAGCATTAATTGAAATAATATCAGAATAATTTTCTTCAAATTCGACACTCTCTTTCGATAAATATTTTTTTACAATATTTATATCGTTATATGTGCATATAATTTTAAAAGTATTTGTTCTAAAAATTTTTACTCGTTCGGCTTGTGATAGAACTAATTCTGCTGTGTCTGAATATGCACGTACTAAACCGCCTACACCAAGTTTCGTACCACCAAAATAACGAGTAACAACAAGTAAAATTTGTGTTAATTCATATTTGGACAACATAAAATATATGGGCTTACCTGCTGTTCCCGATGGTTCGCCATCATCAGAATATCTAAATTCTGAGCCATCAAAATTAATTTTATAAGCAAAACAATGATGATTTGCGTCATAATGTTTGGAACGTATAGATTTTAAAATTTCTGTTGCTTCAACACTATTTTTTATAGGATAAGCGTTTGCAATAAAAATTGAGGATTTGATTTTTAATTCTGCAATATATGTTTCGTTAATTGTATAATAATAATCTGAAATTATCATTTTGGAATACTCAAATATATGAAAATTGGAATAATTTGCTACCCAACTTTTGGTGGTAGCGGTATCGTAGCAACCGAACTTGGTATTAAACTCGCATCGAAAGGGCACGAGATACATTTTATTAGTTATAAAACTCCTTTTCGATTAAATAAATTTTTGGATAATGTATATTTTCACGAAGTAGAAATTCCTCATTATCCACTATTTGAACATGATTTATATACTTTGGCATTAACCGGCAAAATCATTGATGTAATAAAATATGAAAAACTCGATATAATACACGCCCATTATGCCATACCCCACGCAATTAGTGGACTACTTACAAAGAACATTCTTAAAGATTCTAAAATAAAACTTGTAACAACACTGCACGGAACAGATATAACACTCGTCGGATTAGAACCCGCGTATCACCCTTTAATTAAATATTCTTTAGAGCAATCAGACGCAATTACATCGGTTTCACAATATTTAAGAACAATTACCGAACAGCACTTCAATCCAGATAAAAAAATCAATGTAATTTATAATTTTATTGATATAGACGAATATAAACGTAATCCTTGCAGTGATATTAAACATATAATTGCACCTAATAATGAAAAAATTCTAATGCATATCTCTAATTTTAGACCTGTTAAACGAGTTCAAGATACAGTGAGAATTTTATCTGAAGTTATAAAAACTGTACCCGCTAAATTAATATTAATTGGCGACGGACCTGAACGCTCTGATACTGAAAAATTAGCAAGAGAATTAGGAATAAGTGAACATGTTAAATTTTTGGGTAAACAAAACGCAATAGTTGACTTACTTTCTGCGGCAGATATATTTTTATTACCAAGCCAATCAGAAAGCTTTGGTTTATCCGCACTCGAAGCTATGAGTTGCGGAACTCCCGTTGTAGCATCTAATATTGGTGGAATACCCGAATTAGTTATTCACGATGAGTCTGGATATGTTGCCGAATTTGGTGATTATAAACGTATGGCAAAATATGTTGTGAACTTATTAACAAATGAAAAAAAATGGACAACTTTTTCATCGAATGCACGGAAAATTGTTGAAGAAAAGTTCGATAGTAACATAATAATTCCAAAATATGAGAATTTATATTATGATTTATTAAGTGAATAATTAAATAATTATTAAAATTTCAATATTATTTTTAATTTTAACTAATTTATTAATTAGTAAATACTTGTATCAATTATAATTACATACAAGAATTAAAAATTAATTAATAAAAAATAATTAATTTGGTATATATTGTAAATATTGCTACTTTTGTTATTATAAATGTTTGTTTAATATTTTTTATGGTTTACTGTATGAAAAAAATTACAATTATTTTTGCTATGTTCTTACTTAGCTCATTTGCTCTTTTCTCTCAAAATCCAATGAGAATTGGTGGAGAGCTTGGAGTACAATTACCAATGGGTGATTTTGGTGATGGTGCTGGTACTGGTTTTGGTTTATCTGGCATTTTTCAATATGAAATGAGCCCCGATGTATATCTTGGCGGTACATTAGGTTATCAATCATTTGGTGGAAAAGTTGATGGTTATTCATATTCAAATATTCCAATAATGGCATTGATTAATTATAAGTTCTCTGGTGGTAATATTACTCCGTTTATTGGTGCCGAAGCAGGTTTAAATATGTTTTCTGCAAGCTATGAAATATTTGGTTATAAAGGTTCTTCTTCAGACACTTATTTTGGTATTAATCTTTTAGCTGGTATTGAATCAAGAATGAATCCAAATCTTAGTTGGAGAGTTAATGCTAAATACAACATTATTATGTCAAGTGGTAGTAATGCTACATTCTTAGGTATAAATGCTGGTTTAATGTATCATTTGAAATAATTTTTTCATTTTTTTTAGAAAAAGAAAGAGGCTATACATTTTTAGCCTCTTTTTTTTGTTTTCAGCAATATGTGGAAACCGTTATTTTTTAATAATTTATTTGGTTTAATATAGTATTTATCTATATTTTGGATCCAGTTCAGTGTTTATCAATGAACTATTTTACAGAATCAATATTGATTTTATTTTAAAAAATTAAAAACATTAGGTATTGGTAAAATATAGAATCTAAAAAAAATCATACTCTTTCATTCTTCCAAGTTTGCTAACATTATGTATTGAGTAATAAAATCAAATAATAAATTTGCTAATTCTTCGGCATCTTCTTTATATACATTAAAACCAGCGGCACTAGAACCCCCTGCGAATAAATACTCTTTTACATTTTTATTTAATGCATAAATGTGATATAAACTTTGTATAGCAGTAGTCAACTCACTAAAACCATTAAAAATTCCTTTGCATGGTAATAAATCATAACTAATATTCGAATATTTCCTTTTATTAGTTATTGTTATAAAAGGGATTTTATTAGATATACAATGATTCCAATAACTATTAGACTGTTCATTATCATCATTCTTAGAAAGGTGTATAAATTTCTTATTCATTGTTTCTACTTTTTGTTTGTGTAAGACATTTGTAAAAAATAATAAATGTAACGTCCTAAAATAAGTAAACAAAATTAAAATACCAAATTATTCTAAAATTGTACTAAATAGTTAAGAATTATTATTTATTTCGTAAATTAAACGCTATTTTTTAATAATTTATTGGGTTTAATATAGTATTTATCTATATTTGGGGTAGTTTATTAAAAATAATTTGTATTTTAGAAAAAGATAAATTAGATATATTCAAAATTTATTTTTTCTTATTTAAGTTAATTATAAGTTTAACAAATTTATTAAAAAAATCAAATGAAAAAGTTGGAAGAAAGAGATTATCATTATATTTTTGCACATCGTTTTTTGAGAGACATTTTCTTCGATAGACCTTTATTATTCTTTCAAAGGCTCGAAATTACAGGAAAATCTTTTTTAGAAAATGCTATGAAACAAGTTGCAAATCAATGTAAAGAAAATGATATTATAGATACCGTATCGCTTGATTTTGAGTTTATTAATGCAATCGAAAAAAGTAAATTTGCAATTATTACTTTGCCAGATCCCATTGCAATAACAGAAGCAAAATATATTGCAACGCTAAGATTACCCAATATGAGTAACGAAGAAGATAGAGAGTTTATTCACAAATATTATACTTTAGAATTGACAAGTGATAGCGACTATTTACTTTGCAGGTGGTCAGAAGACAATAATCATATAAATACTATGAAGACAACGGATTCTCCCACAAAAGAAAATTTCATAAAAATGATTTTAGAAAATATAGAATTTGAGAAAAAAATTGAGAGTAAGAAGAAACAGAAATGAATAAACATTATTAAGAAGGGGATTAATCGCTCTATCCCCTACTAACATTTAATTCTATAATTTTTAAAAATTTAATTTGTATTATTATATCTTCGCTCGATTTCTTCTTTAACTTTTTCCATATACCAATGTGGAGTGCTTGTAGCACCCGTAATACCGACGGTTTCAGCATTTTCGAACCAAGACCAATCAATTTCGTTGCAATCTTCAATAAAATAAGATTTAGGATTTACTTCCAAACAAGATTGATATAAGCTTTTTCCATTAGACGAAGTTTTACCAGATACAAAAATCATAACATCATTTGATTTAGCAAATTCGACAAGTGGCTCTTTTCGTTTTGTAACTGCTCTGCAAGTTGTATCGCGTCCAAGAAGTTTGTCATCAAGCGAACCAAGATCAATCATATCATTAATTTTTGTATTAAGATATTCTTTTATTTGATGAAAAACTTGTTTATCCATAGTAGTTTGCGACATAAATACAGTTTTTCTATCAAATTGTGTGATTTGCTTTGCTTCTTCAAATGATTTAATGATAATACACTCGTCATTACAAACACCACGTAAACCGATTACTTCTGCGTGATCTCTTTTTCCAAAAATAATAATTTGATAACCAAGTTCATAATATTTGCGAACTCGATTTTGTAAGTTTGTTACAAGAGGGCAAGTTGCGTCAATGATTTTAAGCCCCAATTCAGCGGATTTTTGATATGTACTCGGAGGCTCGCCGTGCGCTCTTATAATTATATTTGCATCTTTATCTTTTTTTGCAATTTCTTCTAAATCACTGTGCGAAATGGTTTTAAGTCCTTTATCTTCGAGTCTTGAAATTTCTTTGGGATTATGTATGATATGTCCTAAAATATATGTATTTTTCCCCGAATCTTTTGCATCGTTTAGGACTTGTTCGGCAATATCAACCGTTCTAACAACTCCCCAACAAAATCCAGATTTTTTATCTATAGTAACTTTCATTTATATTATTCCAATAATTTTTGAGCATAAAAAATAATTTTTGAAGTTTGTTCTTCTATTGTAATATTTGAAGTATCAATTTCAATCGCATCACTTGCTTTTCTTAATGGGCTAATTTCTCTATTACTATCATAATGATCTCTATCCGAAATTTGTTTCATTATTTCTTCAACTGTAGTATTAAACCCCTTTTGTTTTAATTCAAGTAGGCGTCTTTCAGCTCTTGCTTCGATACTTGCAACAAGGTAAATTTTCAATTCTGCTTGTGGAAATACAACCGTACCAATATCACGCCCATCCATAACTACGCCGCCGTTCTTTCCAATTTCTCTTTGTTGCTCTACCATTTTTTCTCTTACGTAAGACATAGCACTAACGGGGCTAACAAGTTTTGTAACATCGGGTCTGCGAATATCATCGCTAACGTCTCGACCATTTAGAAATGTTCTCTGCCCTAAATTGCTTTGTTTAAGTTCGATATTAATATTATCAACTATTTTATTTAATTCATTATCGTTAATTTCAATATTTTGTTCAATACATGCAAGTGTAACAGCCCTATACATTGCGCCCGTATCAATATAAATATATCCTAATTTTTCTGCAACAATTTTTGCCGTTGTTGATTTACCAGAGCCAGCGGGACCGTCAATTGCTATAATAATTTTTTTCATTAATTTGTATTCAAAAGTGAGTAAATTTCGTTTAAGGAATGTTCTAAATTGCTAAAATTTTCTACAACTTTGTCTGGATTATAAACTGAAAGTTCTTTACTAGAAAAAGAACCCGTAGCTACTGCTAAAACTTTAATATTGTTTTTTTGTGCACATTCAATATCACGATGAGTATCACCAATTATAATTGTATTATAATTATTAAAAACTTCGGTATCGAAATAATTATTAACACGATTTATAGCTATTGGAGGTAACATATTTCTATCTGAATTATCACAGCCAAATGCACCTGTAGGAAAATATTTATTTAATCCTTTTACTCCAAGTTTTAAATAGGCATTTTGCTGGAAATTACCCGTTACTAATCCTAATTTAGTATCTTGATTATTATATAATGATTCTATTAAATCTTCGACACCCGGCAAGATAGTAACATTTTCTTCGAGTGAATGTTCTTGAAACATCTCATACATTTTTGCCCATATTTCATTTACTTTTGGCACAATGTCTTCGAATTTTACATCAATATTTTCTGAAATATTCTTAATAATTTGTAAATCGGTCATACCGTGAAATTGAGGAATAGCACTATCTGGAATTTCTTTTTCAAATAATTCTTCTAGCATTTTTGCAAATAATTCCTTTGCTATGCCATGCTTAAAATTTAAAATAGTTCCATCAATATCAAATAAAATAAGGTGCTTCATAAATAAGAATTTTAAATAAAAAATTAGAGACGTATTTTTAATCAATACATTTTTATATCATCACAAACTATAATAAAATTATTTTCCATTTTTTTTTTATTTAGTGTAGATATTTTATATTTGTATTCAATTTATTTTTAATTTATATAAAATTAGGATCAAAAATGACTAATGCAGAATTAATTATTAATGCTATGAAAGAAGCGGGAAAAGCTATTGCAGCAGGTGAAATTGCTACCAGAACAGGTCTTGATAGAAAAATTGTTGATAAAGAAATGAAAAAATTAAAAGAATCTGGGCAAATTGAATCTCCCGTTCGTTGCTATTGGCAGCCTAAATCATAATTTTTATTTAAAATCATTATTTACTTTTTACTAACTTCATTAATTGTATTATTCGAAGGGCATAATTCTTTTATTGCACATTGTGAGCATTTTGGATTTCGAGCAATACAAGTATTTCTGCCGTGATTAATTATATAATGAGTAAACATCACCCATTGCTCTTTTGGAATTATTTCCATTAGTTTAAATTCTATTTTTATAGCATCTTGAGTATCGGTAAATCCAAGTTTGTTAGATATACGTGTAACGTGTGTATCTACAACTATGCCGGGCGTATCGAAACAATGACCAAGTACTACATTTGCAGTTTTACGCCCCACTCCCGGCAATTTTAGCAAATCCTCCATATTATCGGGAACATTGCCGTTAAATTCATCAATAATTATTTGGCAAGCACCTTTAATATTTTTTGCTTTTGCTTTGTAAAATCCAGTAGAAAAAATATCTTGTTCTAATTCCTCAATATCAACATTAATATAATCAACTGAATATTTATATTTTTTAAATAGTGATTGCGTAACGATATTTACGCGTGCATCTGTACATTGTGCTGATAAAATCGTAGCAATTAATAATTCAAGAGGGTTTTTATAATTGAGTTGAATTTTTACATCGGAATATATTTCTTTCAAGATACCGATAATTTCTTGCATTCGATTTTTTTCAGCTTTTAGAGATTTAGAGAATTTTTTCATAGATTTTTCTTCATTTTATTACAGATTGAATCTATACTATTACGATTATAAATATATGTAGGAAAATCAATTTTTGCAATTACTAATCCCATTTTTTCGGCTTTATCAAAAAATTCAGTATCGTCGCCATAATCAAACTCATCAAACCCACCAATACTAATAGCCGCTTCTTTTCTTACAACAAAGGTCCCCCCTATTATACACTCACTTAATTTAATTAATTCTTGAGTATTATCGCGGTTTGGTACAAATTCATCACCAATAACTCTTACCCCACCGTGTAAAAATTCAACATCGGGATATTGAAATAGTATTCTTTGGCGGATTTCGAGATGATTTGTGGCATATTCATCATCGGAATCAAGAAAAGTTATAAACATACCCGATGCCGCGAGGATACCGACATTTTTTGATTGAGCTTGTTTTCTATTAGAATGATATAAATATCTAAATCTACTATCAGTATCGCAATATTTTTTTGCAATTTCAGTTGTATTATCATTCGAGCCATCATCAACGATAAGACATTCCCAATCTAAGCAGGTTTGTGATAAAATTGATTTTATCGCTTTTTCTAAAATATAAGCTCTATTATAACAGGTTAGAATTATCGAAAAGAATGGAATAATATTTTTGTTTACACTTACTATCATTATTCGTATTTTAGTAGTAAAATTAATTTTAAAGATAAAAAAACTATTATGGATTTAGTAAAATTTTGGACTATTTGCTCAACAAATTCAATTGTATTAAGCAAAGAACAATTAAAAATAATTGAACGTTATGCTAATGAGTTGAAATATTGGAACTCCAAAGTCAATTTAATATCACGCAAAGATGAAGAGAATATTTTTGAACGTCATATATTGCATTCTTTATCTATTTTGAAATATGTTGATTTTCCACCAAAATCAAAAGTTCTTGATGTCGGCACAGGTGGCGGATTGCCCGGTATCCCTATAAAAATTGCAAATCCAGATATTGATATGCTTTTGGTTGATTCTATAAGCAAAAAAATTAAAATGACAAAAATGTTTGCTCAGCATACAAGTTTACGGAAAATTGAAGCAATATGTACCCGTGCTGAAGATTTAGCAAAAGATAATAATTATATAAAAAGATATGATTTTATAATCTCGCGTGCAGTTGCGAAAATCGAACTTATTATAGATTGGACTAAGTTTTTAGCAAAAGACAAAGCAAAATTTATACTTCTGAAAGGTGGTGATTTACGCGAAGAAATCAATTCTGCAAAAATGATTTATCCAAAATTAAAAATTGATGAAATAGAAATAAATTTGCTCGGTGAACCATATTTTTTAAATGAAAATAAGAAATTATTAATTTGCTATTTTCAAGCATAAAAAAATTATTTAAATCGAATTTTTAAAATTGTAAAATCATCTTTATGATGGCTAAATTCGTATAAACTTGATACAAAGTTATATAGTTGTATCAATTCTTTATCATTTCGACTGTGGCGCGCTTCGATAAACTGCTTGATATCATCAATAGTCCAAATAGTGCCATCTGGTTTTTTAAGGTTAAAAGTGCCATCAGAAAAAACATATAGATCACTTTTTGAATCAATAAATATTTCTTTTGATACAAATTCATATTCTTTAAGCCCACCAATAATAAAATTCTGCGATGATAAATATTCAGTAGTTCCATTAGAATACGAAATAATAACGGGATGATGCCCAGCTGAAGCAAAATTCAAAATTCTTGTTTTTAGATTATAAACTCCATACCAAATAGTAAAATACATTCCATTATGTTCATTGATTTGATATAATTTATTTAATGCTTTAAACACAGATTCTGGCTTTTTAAAATCAGCACTTGATAAATTCTGATATTTTAATGTATTTATTAGCGATACTGAATACATACCCGAAGCAATACCATGCCCACTAACGTCAAATAAATATATTATAAAATTATCCTCATCAATATTAAAATAGCCGAAGGCATCACCACCGAGTTGCGCAGTTGGTTCGTATTTCCAAAATGTTTGTAAATATTGATTACTAATTTTTTCTGGCAAAAGAGAGCAAAAATAGTCAGAGGCGATTCTTAATTCTTGATTTAATTTTTCATTTGTAGCTTTAATTTCATCATTTTGTTTATTAATCAAATCTCGAGATATTTTTAATTCAACTTGATTATCAATTCTTGCAAGGACTTCTTCTTTATGAAAAGGTTTAATAATAAAATCAACCGCACCAACAAGAAAACCTTTTAAAATATCCTTAGTTTCGTATTTTTCTGCAAGAAATATTATTGGAATGTTATTGATAGTAATATCATTTTTGATTTCCGAACATAAATCATAAGCACTTTTATCACTAATCATTATATCAATTAGTATTAAATCGGGCTTATTATTTTTAATCATAGAAATTGTTTGATACTCGCTAGTAGATACTAATATATTATAACCTTTTTCAATTAATAAATTACCAATAATCTGAATATTTTTCAAGTCATTATCAACTAAAAGAATAAGGGCTTTATTTTTGATTATTGCCATTATTAATATCTAAAAATAAATAAAAAAATCAATGTTTAATATCTAATTTACAAATATAATTAATTTTAATCGAAAAAATCAATTTGAATGTTATCATCATAAATAAAAAAAGGGTTAGATTTCGTTAATAATCTAACCCAAACAAGTGATGAGGTTTAATTAATTAATTTATAGGATATACAGAAACTTGTTTACGAGTTTTGTCTTTTCTTTCAAATTTTACAACTCCATCAACGAGTGCAAAAATTGTATAATCAGAACCTAATCCGACATTATTACCCGGATGGAATTTAGTACCAACTTGACGAATAATTATATTTCCAGCTGTAACGGCTTCACCACCGAATTTTTTAACGCCCCTACGTTTGGATTGTGAATCTCGACCGTTTTTGGTCGAGCCCATACCTTTCTTATGAGCCATTTCGCAACCTTTTAATTATTTAAATTAATATTTGTAATTTCAATTTGAGTAAAATGCTGTCTATGACCATTTAATTTACGATGGCCCTTACGACGCTTTTTATGAAATACCAAAACTTTATCACCTTTGCCGTGTGAAATGATTTTGGCGGCTACATTACCAGAAATATATGGCGTACCAATAGTGGTTTGACCATTATTTTCAGTTAATAAAATATTTGAAAATTCTACAGTGTCGCCCGGATTCCCTTCAAGTAAAGGAACATTATATATTGAATCTTTTTCAACTTCAAATTGTGTTCCGG
The DNA here is from genome assembly GCA_029974985.1 of Bacteroidota bacterium. GTDB lineage: Bacteria > Bacteroidota > Ignavibacteria > Kapaibacteriales > UBA2268 > JANJTB01. The sequence goes on from JARKQC010000176.1 coordinate 30,616, forward strand.
CGATTTCAACTACTGCTAACATTTTTTCCCCAGTTTTCTACTATCAAAAATTTTCAGAATTACAAAAGTAATATTTTTTGAACTATTTACCAAAATATTTTTAATTTTTTTATTTTTATTTGAAATTTACTTTTCCACATTATTAGGTTTTTAATCAAAAATATGGCAAAAATAGAATAATATCAAATTTTTATAAATTTTAATAATTGATTATTGATTACTATAAAATACACTCCATTTTCTAAATTTGAAGCATCAAATTCAAAAATATTATCGGATACTGCTTTATAATTTATGTTTTGTTTTACCCCTAATACATTATAAATCATTGGATTATCAGTTTTTTCATTATTATTCAAAAATAATCTAAAAATATTTTTTACGGGATTTGGATATATATTATATTCAATCATATTATCAATACTTTCAATATCTGTTGTTGAATTACCCGACGCAATTTTATATATATTTCCAATAAAATCAGAAACCCAATAATTCCCATCTTTTTTATCAATATCAATTCCGCGTGCATTGATTGCTCCTAATCTATTTGTTAAATTAATTTTTTCTCGAATCGAAGCATTTTTATAATCAAAAACTGTAATTTCAGAATTAGAAAGTACATTAGATTTGAAGTTAGTAGTAATTTGGTGTAACAATTCATTATTATAAGCCAAACATCGAGGAGCAAGCGGTTCACTTACTGGATTACTCATTATTTCCGTTATTTGATATGTATTTACATTCATTTTATATATTTTTTGATTAGAATCTCTATCACTAATATAAAGGTTGTCATCAATTATAGCTAATCCCATAGGGTATTTTGTTGGCGATTTTATTCTTTTTATCAAATTTTGAGATGTATCAATAACTATAATTTCCGCACCAAAGCCGTCCTCACTTTCCATTTTATGTAAATATATGGTATCTAAATTTTTTGATAATACAATATCTGTATATAACCCTTTAACTGGCAGATTTATCTTTTTAATTAATGAAAATGTGTTTAAATCAAATAATAAAATCTCACTTTTTCTATAATCAACTATCCATATATTATCTTTTTCATTTATAGCAATACCATAAGGATTAAATCCTACGGAAAACTCCGCAAGTAGCGAGCCTTTCTTTTTTGGAATTATAGAAAATGTATTTGATATTTTTTTATCGCCATTTTTATAGGAAATAATCTTTATCCTTGCTGAATATGTGAAAACATCGGGAATTTCAATATTCAATTTATTATTATAGATAGAGTCTTTTATTAAAAAATAATTTGCTCCATCGGTACTTAGTTCGATTCTTATCGGATATTCAAATCCATACCAAGATATTTTTACAAGTTCTGTTCCAGTGTAAATTTCCCCACCAGCGGGAGATACTATCATTGGCTCACTTATTATTTTTTCGGGAACTTCGATTTCCCAAATTGATCGCCCATAACTTGCGGCTCTTAAAGTTAGTGTAGGAAAAAATAATCTATTAGTATGAAATTTAAAATCTGTAATTGGTGTACGGGGCAAATTTTTTCCATAAATTGACCAATCTTTTCCATCATTATAAGAAACATAAACTCCAATATCTGTTCCAGCGAATATTACAGATTCATTTTCGGGATGTAAAATAATGGAATTTACGGGTATGTTTGGTAAATTACCATCAATTTGCAGCCACGATTTACCCATATTAGTAGATTTAAAAATATGTTTATTGTTATATCCCGAGTATGCGACGTAAACTATGCTATCATTGAATTTAGATGTTGAAATATCTTTTATATATTTTGAAGGTAAGATTTCGGATTCAACTTTATTCCAAGTAATGCCTAAATCTTTTGATACTATAATTTCACCAACTTGATTTCCCGCATAAATAATTCTACTATTTTTTTTACTCGGTTCGATAGCAGTAAAATAATGATTAGAACGTGGGGTTAATTGAAAAAAAACTTCGCCATAATTATATGAAGCATAAAGCGATTTCCGTCCAAGATACATTGTATGGTTTTTCTCATCAAATACAAATGGTGAGTGCCAAACTCCGACATCGTCATCGGGCAGACCATTTTTTAAGAATTTAAAGTTATCATTAGAAATATAATATTTAAATACCGCTCCGTAATATATTTCCCCAAAAAGAACATCGGGGTCGTTTGGGTGCAAAAAGCAATCAAATCCATCGCCACCAACTAACATTTTCCATGAATTTGATATTGTACCAAGCGTGCCATTATCTTGAGTTCCGCCAAAATTACGATTTTTTTGTTTTAAATCTAAATTCATTGAATAAAATTGGGTGATCATTAATCCCTTATTTATATTTTTCCAAGATACTCCCTCATCTGTTGATAAAAAAACGCCCCCATCATTACCAACATATACTTTATTATTTTCACTTGCGGAAAAGCTCGCACAATGCTGGTCAACGTGCATTCTCGTTGGTACTGTATTTTCATTTACAATATTCCAATTCTGCCCACCATTACTTGTCCTCCAAAGGTCAATTCCGCCTGCTAATACGATATTTGAATTTTTATCAGAAATAGAAATAAAATTATTATAATATCCTTGTTCATTAAAAAAGGAATTATTACCATTAAGAACTAAAAACCAATTTTTTCCATAATTTGTTGATTTATAAATTGCTCCCGTTGTATTTTTTCTTTCAAATAAGGTATATACAATTCCAAAATCTTCTGAAAAGCCTTGAACAGAGACTCTTCCCGCAAGTTCGTTTAATCCAACAGAACGCAAGTCCCAAGATTTTCCTCCATCATAAGAATAAATTACTCCAATGGTATTCGCGCCAGCATAAATTTCATTAATATTTTTTGGATTAATTGATATATCAGTAATATTCCCGTCATACATTTTTTCCCAACTTACGCCCGCATTTGTTGATTTATAAACGCCTCCATTACGAATAGCACCAGCGGTATAAATTAAATTACTATTTTGCGGATGAACATATATTTTTGCAAAAGCGGCAACTTCTGTTAAACCAATTTGAAACCAAGTATCGCCAGCATCGGAAGATTTATAAATTCCATTACCAAAATATGGAATCCCACCACCTATTACCATTTCGCCAGTAGCGGCATAAATAATTGATGAATTATTTGGGTCAATACACAAAGCACCGAAAGAACTTGCATTTTCAAAGTCAAAAATTGCCTTCCAGCTTTGCCCCGAATTTGTTGTTTTCCATATTCCGCCCGCTGCCGCTCCAATATAGACAATATTACTATTTTGGGGATCAATTGCAATGGCTCTAACGCGACCCGAAATATCATAAGGTCCTATATTTTTCCATTCAGCAATTTCAGATTGAAATACGTTTGAGTTTATTTTTTTATATTCTAATTCCTCTCTTTTTAAAGCGTTTAATCTTTGAATATTATCGGGCGTTTCATCTAAAAATCTTTGAAAATTAAAATCATTCAATCTTAAAAGTGGCTTATTTGGAGGTCTTTTATATAAAATACCGTTACTTGCTTCGATAATATTTGAAGAAAATATTAACAATATTAAAAGAAATATTTTTTGCAATGTTTTCATAAAATTTTGATATTTTATAATTTTATGATAAAGACTAATAAATTTCATTTTTCTTATAAAAAAAAAACTTACATTTGTTTTTTTAAAAATTAATATTCTAAAAATGAATAAAAAACTTTATTCTTTATCAATAATATCAGGTGTTTTACTTGCTTTATCTTTTCCACCGCTTCCACTGTTTTTTTTAGTATTCTTTGCATTTATTCCATTATTATATTCATTTAATAATTTAGAAATCAAAAGACCATATTTATTAATATATATTACATTTTTTATATATCATTCGGGTACGAATTGGTGGATTGGAAGTTGGACGCAGGAAAGCGACCCATATCTCACGGCTTCGAGTATTGTTTTAGCATTTGTTCATCCATTTTTCTTTATGATTCCTTTTATAATTTTCTTTTTTATTAGTAAACGAATATCAAAAAAAATTGCATTAAACTTATTTCCTTTTATTTGGGTTGCTTATGAGTGGTTTCATAATCTTGGCGAACTTTCTTATCCTTGGCTTACAGTTGGAAATACTCAGATATATAATTATTTTTGGATACAATTTATTGATATTACGGGTGTTTGGGGTGCGAGTTTTTTAATAGTATTAATTAATATTTTATTTCTAAAATTATTTGAATATTATAAAGAATTTGATTGGAATAATTTTTTTAAAAATAGAAATGTACGAATTCTTACAATTAGTTTATTTTTATGTTTTATTTTACCAATGATTTATGGATATTTTAGAATACAAAAATATGATATTAATCCAAAAAATGAGGCAAAAAATCAAGTGAATATTGGCATTGTTCAACCAGCAATAAATCCATGGAGAAAATGGGAAATGAGTGTTGACGAAATGGTGCAAATTCAAAAAAATATTTCTGATTCTCTTATAAATACTAATAATAAGCCAGATTTAATAATTTGGAACGAAACAGCTATCCCAAGATATATTATAAAAGATGATTTTTATTCTTATAGATTTCTTAGTGATTGGTCTGATTATCGGAATACATCGTTAATGTCGGGTTTTGCTGAATTGAAGTATTTTAATTCAAAGAATAAAACAGTTACTGCAAGGCAAGACACAAGTCAAGAAGATACTTTTTATGAATCTTATAATGCTTGCTTACTAATAAATCCAAATGATCTATCAGATTTGCAAGTTTATCAAAAGATGAGACTTACCCCAATGGCTGAGCGTCTTCCGTATAGTGAAATATTGCTTTTTATGCGAAGTTGGTTTGAGTGGGGAGTAGGAATTTCTGCTTGGGGAATTGGAACAAATCAACACAATTTAATTCTTAAAAAAGATGATAAAAGTATTAGTGTTGGTCCCGTAATTTGTATTGAAAGTATTTATCCCGAATTTGTTTCAAAAACAAGTGCTAATGGTGCTGAATTTATAGTAATAATAACAAATGACGCTTGGTATGATAATACGCCCGGTCCTGAGCAACATTTTTTAATTGCCGCTATGCGTGCAATAGAAAATCGTAAATTTATTGCTCGATGTGCTAACACTGGAGTTAGTGGGATAATATCACCAACAGGAAAAACATGTGAAAGAATCCCACAATATACAAGAATGGGACTAAATTCACCTATTACATTATTAAATGAAAAAACTTTGTATGTCCTTTATGGTGATTGGTTTAGCAAAATTAGTTTATTAATTACTATATTTGCAATTATTTATTCAATAAAAAAAAATCAACTTTTAAAAAAAAATGACGATAAATAAAGATATTATCAATTTATAATTATTTATTTCTGAGAATAAATTGAAACGAAAGAAGCAAAAACTAAGCGCTATGCATAATACTGGAGCTGATAGGTACTTAATTACTTATGCAGACCTTATTACTTTATTATTAGGCTTATTTGTAATTTTATATGCAACATCAGAAGTAAATGCCGAAAAATTTAAAGAATTTTCTACTGCTTTTACTGAATATTTTAAATCAAAGGACCAAAAAGCTGGCAAAACAGGAGATGGAGTTTTAGACGGTACTAAAAATGCTATTTCTGACGCTATAATTACCCCTGCTCCACAAAAAAATATTGAAGAAATTACAGAATTAACAAAGAAAGCTCTTGCGGGCTATATGCAATCTGGAAATATTGAATTAGTAGAGTCAAACGAAGGTCTAAAAATAATTATGTCGGAAAAGCTTTTATTTAAATCAGCAAAAGCAACAATAGAACAACAAGGTTCGTCTGCATTAGATTCCATTGCTAAAATACTTCAAAACTCATCTCAAAAAATATTGATTGACGGACATACAGATGCCGACCCAATTAATACTTTTTCTTATGAATCAAATTGGCATTTATCAGCTATGAGAGCAACAAATGTTGCATACTATTTAGTACAAAAAGGCTTGCCCGAGTATAATTTAATGATTCGTGGATTTGGTTCGCAACGTCCGATAGCCGACAATACAAGCGCAAAAGGAAAAGCGGCAAATAGACGGGTAGAAATTTTTATTAAAGACGCGACAGCCGACTCGCCGTCAAATAGTGGCTATACTGAATAATTTATTAGTAAATTTAGTATAGTATAAATAGAATAAGTAAATATTAATTTTTAATTTAATATTTTTTTATTAGTTTTACACTTTAAAATTATGAAATTTAAAAAAGTTTGTTTACAGGAAGTATTATAAATGAAAAATACCAAAGATGTGAAAAAAATTATAAGCTTACATTTTGGTGAATTAGAAGTTTCGCAAGAATATATTTTTCACTTTCCCAATGGTGTTTTAGGATTTGAATATCTTAGGGATTTTGTGCTAATAAGCGAGGAAGAAACTATCCCTTTTAAATGGTTAGTAAGTGTTGAAGAGCCAGCTATTGGTTTTCCACTATTATCACCTTGGCTAATTGAATTAGAATATTCACCCGGAAAAAACTATAATTTAGATAAACTTGTTTTTTTATGTATTGTTACTCTCGAAGATGAAAATCATCAGATGACGATTAATTTAAAAGCACCAATAATTTTGGATACAGAAAAATCAATTGGTGAACAAATAATTTTAACGAGTGATAAATATTCAACTAATCACGTAATTATTAAAAAATAAAACAATTAATTAACAATAAAATCTTAGTATAAATGCTTGTATTATCAAGGAAGATTGGCGAAGTAATAACAATAGGAAATTCTATTGAGATTACTATATTAAGTTATGACCGTGGAGTTGTTAGATTAGGTATTAATGCACCCAAAAATGTACCTGTCCATAGAAAAGAAATACACGATAAAATTATTGAGTTAAACAAACAAGCGGCTAAAACCGAAGTTCAGGCAATTAAAGCGGCGATGAACAAAACAAAACAATTTTTAAATAAAGATGATGATAATAAAAATTTACCTTTACTTACTTTTACAAAAAAGGATTAATGTGATTTTTTTTGGATTTTTAACTTAATATATTTAATTTTGATATGGAATATTCGGTATTAATTATAGATGATGATATTTGGATGCAAAGAATTTTATCCAAAACGATGCAATCTTATGGTTTTAATAAAACATATTTAGCTTCTAATGGTTTTGATGGTATTGCTTTAGCTATTGACCATTTACCCAATTTGATTGTATTGGATATCCTAATGCCCGAATTATCAGGGCTTCTTACTCTTAAAATTTTAAAAAGAATTAGTATAACTCAAAAAATTCCCGTATTAGTAGTTTCTGCTAAATCTGATACTGAACACTTAGGAAATGCAGTTAAATGTGGTGTTTCTGGCTTTATATCAAAACCTTTTACTAGAGCAACTATTTATGAAAAACTTCTCGATATTTTTGGAAATGAAAAATTAAATATGATTTCGCGTGGTGAAATGATTGATGATGTGATTAATAAAAATAAGCCAATAGGAATTACAAGCTCATCAAAAGACAACTCAGAATCTTTTGAAATGCTTATTAGCGATTCACCATCAATAACACGTATTTCTTCGCAAGAAAAATCACAAGAAAAAAAACAAAATATTCAAAAAGATCAATTATTACAGCATTATAACGAAGAAGAAAAGCATAGTATCGAATCAATTCGGAAAATGCTTATAAAAAAATAATATAATTATCATAATTTGAATTTTCTTGAATATAAATATAAAAAAATAATAGAAATAATACCTATTGCACCGAATACGAACCATATATAATATGGATTATACTCATTCCATAATAAATTAGTTATTTGATTATAATTATAATTTGTCTTTTCCATTAATATATTTATAGCATTTGAATGATTTATTGTTTCTTCGATTTTATAATTATTATTTAAGTATTTTATAGCTAAACTTGTTTTCTCACCATAATTTTTATATAAATATCCGCCAATTAATGAGCCACCGGCCAAACCTATTGCCATAGAAAAATTGATAAATCCCATATACATTGATTTTTTTTCAATTGGCGCTATGCTCGACATAAATTCTGTAAATTTCGGATTAGTAATCATTTCGCCCAAAGTGTAAATCAACATTCCAATTATTAAATATTTTCCGTCTATAAATAATCCCGAAAAAACGATTCCAAAAGTTGCAATAATTAAACCTATTGATAGCACAATAGTTTTTTTATATTTTCTAAAAAACCAACTTACAAATACAACGGCAATCACTATAAATCCAGAGTTAAAATTATATAACCACTTAAAATCTATCATTTTCCCAAATGAATTCTGCATTGTCATAAATTCAGGTAAATTAAAATATTTAACAATGTTTGATGTATCAATCCAGTCGTAAATAAAATTTGGTAATGTTTCATAAAACTGCATATATATCATCATAAACCCCGATAAAATCGTAACGATTAAAAATACTTTTTTAGAAAAAAATTCACGAAAAGTATCTTTTAAAATTATATACTTACCTTCTAATATTTCATTTTCTTCATTTACTTTAATTAAATATAATGGAAAGATTGATAAAATTAAAATAACTGCTAAACCAATAAAAAAGAATTGCCAAGATATTTCCTCAAGATATTTGGCTAATGGCGGAGAGAAAAAAACTGCAAAATTTATTAGCATTACATTTAATCCCCAAGCCACCGAAGAATGATTATCTTTAATATGAGTTGCTAATAATCCATAAATACTCGGGCGATATAAACCAAAACCAAAGCCGAGAACTAATACAGAAAATAAAAAACTATAAAATGTTGTCTGAAAAGATACAATTATAAATCCAAGCGAAGTAATTATAATAGAAAGAATTAACACTTTTTTTCTACCATATTTATCAATAAATCCACCAGAAAATACGGGTGTTAAATTCTGAACTAATGCCCAAAAGAAAAAAATTATACCTTTATCAGTATGTTCAAAGTTTAACCCCCCAACAATGTCCTTTTGTGCGATATAAACAGCCATTTGAAGAACAAGTGCGGCATAAACAAGCCTTTCAATCATCTGAATAAATTGAATAAGCCAAAATTTCCCCGTAATTTCTTTTATATTTTTGATTAAATCTATGTTCAAATTATTTTTTAAATTGTAAAAAAAAAATTATTAACTAAAATATTGAAAAGTTTATTCATAAAAAAATACAAAAATTAATTCTTATACGTCTATTATATATTATACTGAAAAGTAATAATTTCAAAAAGGAAAAATTATGGACGAAAATAATATCAATCAACAAAAACCATTGAGAAGAACTTCAAATAAAATAAAAGATATTTATGATGCTTATGTAAAAAATGATAAAGTTAAAAATATACCTATAAGCGATTCTGATACAAATAATCATAAATCAGAAAGTTCGGATTCTAATTTAGAACAATCCTACAATGATGATTTTCGTAATGATGTTTTAAATGAACAAGTTATTCTCGAAATGCATAGCAAAATCGAGCAATTAGAAAATACTATTAATGAAAATAATAATCAAATTCAAAAATTAAATAATGATATTATAGAATTAAAAGAATTATCTTTACGCAAAACAGCAGAATTAGAAAATTTTAGAAAACGTAGCATAAAAGAAAAATCTGATATTATTGAATATGCGAACGAAAAATTATTAACTGATTTTGTTGAAATTTTAGATGATTTAAGAAATGCTCTAAATTCTACTACAAATACAAGTGATGTAGATTCTGTTTTGCAAGGTATCGAAATGATTTATAATAAATCCAAGAAATTATTTTTAGATGCAGGAGTACAGGAAATGGAATTTAACCCCGATACACAATTTGATGTTAATTTTCATGAAGCTATGATGATGACAAATTCGGACAAACCAGAAGGTACAGTTATTCAAGTAATTCAACAGGGATATACTTTGAAAGATAAGGTCTTGCGTCATGCAAAAGTAATTACATCTTCTGGAACTATTAATTAATATATTAGGTTAGAACAAAAAATATGTCAAAAAAAGATTATTACGAAATACTTGGCGTTAGCAAAAATGCTTCGAATGATGAGATTAAATCTAATTATAGAAAACTTGCTATAAAATATCATCCAGATAAAAACCCAGATAATCCAGAAACCGAAGAATTGTTTAAAGAAGCCGCAGAAGCTTATGAGGTATTGAGTGATGAAAATAAAAGAGCACGATATGATAGATTTGGACACGAAGGACTTCGTGGTGGTCAAGATTTCCATCAATATACTAATATAAATGATATATTTTCATCTTTTGGGGATATTTTTGGAGGCGGCCGAGGTGGAAGTATTTTTGATGAATTTTTCAATATGGGTTCATCACGTGGTCGTCAAAGAAGTTCGGGCGAACACGGCGCAGATATGAGGATTCGTCTTCCGCTTACTCTTGAAGAAATTGCCGAAGGTGTTACTAAAACTCTTAAAATCAAACATTACGTTTCGTGCTCAAGTTGTAATGCGACGGGTGCAAAAGCTGGATCAAGTAAGAAATCTTGTAATACTTGCGGTGGTTCGGGCGAGCTAAGACAGGTATCGAGGTCAATATTTGGGCAAATGGTCAATATAACAAGTTGCCCAACTTGTAGAGGGATAGGCGAAATTATTGTTGATAAATGCCCTACTTGTATGGGTGAATCACGCGTTCAAGAAGAAGAAAGAATTCAAGTTACAATACCAGCGGGCGTAGAAGAAGGCAATTATATTCCCTTGCGTGGAAAAGGTCATGCTGGAAAAATGGGTGGCTCGACGGGTGATTTAATTGTAATTATAGAAGAAAAGAAGCACGAATATTTTCGCCGTGATGGAAATGATATTATTTTCAATCTTAAAATTAGTTTCCCTATGGCGGCTCTTGGAGGCGAAATTGAAGTACCGGCTTTATTTGGTACTACAAAAGTTAAAATCGAACCGGGCACTCAGAACGGCGCAGTTATTAAATTAAGAGACAAAGGGCTTCCCGTGCTTAATTCATATCAAAAGGGTGAACAAGTAATTGTGGTGAATGTATATGTTCCACAAAAATTAAATTCAAAAGAAAAGGAGCTTCTACAAGAACTTGCAGAAATGGAAAATATAATGCCAGATTCAAAGCATCATAAAAAAGAAAAAGATTTTTTAGGAAAAATTAAAGAAGCATTTTTCTAAAGATTTTTAAATATAAATGCAAAAATCTTATTAATAGTAATGCTAATAATATAAATTATTATTGATAAGATTTTTTTTTATAATAATTAGATTAATTTAACTATGATTTTTAAGAGTTGTTAATAAGCTCTCAAAAGCATTTTTAACTTTTTTATCTGTAACAAGATAGTTTTCGATTGTTTGGCACGAATGAAGTACAGTCGAATGGTCGCGACCACCAAATTCTGCTCCAATTGATTTAAGAGAATTATTTGTAAGCAATTTAGTTAAATAAATTGACATTTGTCTTGCAAGAGCAATTTCCTGCTTTCTTGATTTTGAAATCATTGTTTCAATATCAATTTGATAATATTCTGAAACAGTTTGTTTAATATGACCAATAGAAAGCGGTTGTGTTGGTTCGGATTTAGAGCCATAAACAACTTCTTTGGCAAGACTTAAATCAATTGGTCTTTTATCAAAAGTTACTCTTGCTATCAATCCAATTATCGCACCTTCTAAATCGCGAATATTAGTTTTAATGTGTCGAGCCAAGTACTCAACGACATCAATTGGAAGCTCAATACCTTCGTTACTACTTTTCTTTTGTATAATTGCCATTCTCATTTCATAATCGGGCAATTTAACATCAGCTATTAAGCCACAATGAAATCTTGATATTAATCTATCATCAACATCAACTAAATCTTTTGGTGGTTTATCACTCGTTAAAATGATTTGTTTGCCCGCTTGATATAAAGAATTAAAAGTATGAAAAAAGTTGTCTTGTGTGCGTTCTTTTCCCGCAAAAAACTGTATATCATCAACGATTAATACATCAATAGAACGATAAAATTTTGAGAACTCACTTGTCTTATTATTTTGAATTGAATTTACAAATTCCAGAGTAAATCTTTCGCTATCTGTATATAATACACGTAATCGAGGGAAATTTTTACTAATATAATTACCAATTCCTTGTGCTAAATGTGTTTTTCCTAATCCCGTATCGCCGTATATTACAAGAGGATTAAATTTTGTTTTTCCGGGATTTTGGCTAATTGCAATTGCCGCAGAGCTTGCTAATTGATTAGATTCACCTTGTATAAAATTTTCTAAAGAATATTTTGGATTAAGAAATGTAGGAAATTCTTTCTGACTTAAGATTACGGGTTCAAATGGTATAGTGTTTTGTGATGGATTGGGATTATATCTAAAACCGGGCATTTTTACAGACTTAGTCTCGATATTTTCATCTACATCATCAAAAATTATTCTATATTCTAATTTTGCTTGTTCATTTAAAATTTGTGAAATTGTTTTTCTCATTAACTCATAATAATGCTCTTCTATCCATTCAAAAAAGAATTGACTTGGCACAGAAAGAGTTAATTTATTATTTTCTAATTCTAATGCTTTTATTGGTAAAAACCATGTTTTGTAAACTTGAGAACTTACATTATCTTTAATTAAATTTAAACACTTATTCCAACACTTTACTGCATCAGCTGTTGGTTTGGATTGCAGTGCTGACGCAGTTTTACTCTCTAATACTTCATTACTAATTTGTTTGAATATTTCAGTCATTCAATAAGTCCATAAATATATTAAGTTATAAAAATATAAGATAAATATGATAATTAATATAAAGGCAATTTTTCTATTTATAGACAAAAAAATACCTAAAATTAAATTAATATTTCGAAAAAATAATTAGGTATTTTTTTTAATATAAATGAAAGTTTAAAAAAACTTTATTTAAAATTACATATTATTTCGATACGAATTTGAGGAATTTTTTCGATATAGCCAACTTATTTTTTTTTATTTTTAAAACTTTTTTTCTTGGAAAATTTAATTACTATGACTTTCAATAACTTATAAATTAGCCTTTCAAAATTTTCAAATTGAAATTATTTTATATTTTTTTTGATGAATTTTTTATTTGTATTTCTATATATTATATATATTTACATAAATAATATATTAATTAAATTATGATTTTATATTAATGATTAAAATTAATAATATTTAATAATATTTGTAAATTTTTAAAAAATATATAGTTTAAGAAATTTTGTATTTTTTACACAATTTTATAAAAATTCTTATTATTTTTCACTATTGTCCGATAAAAAACAAAATAGTTAAAATAATCCAATAAACTATTGAAAAATATAATCTGGTTTATCTAAATTAAAAATGAAACCCCTCATTCGTATGTTAATTTAGAATAATGCTGGCTGTTCTTCTGTTTTATTTGTTAGTTTACTCCAATCTGACTCCGCGGTGAGTTCAAAAATTTAATTAAATCTATATAAGTCATTAAAAGAAATCTTATGACTGACTTCATATTAGAGAGTGCCCATTTGTGCTGTAATTGCTTCTGAATGACTTTCAGTAAAAGTTGTACTATTAATGATCCCAAAATCTGTATCATCTATTGGATTTTTAAAATGATTAGCAATAATGCCGTGATTTGCAGGATAAAGTCCCGTAATAATTGAATAATGATTAGGAAATGTCATACTCGGAAATTGTGGTTTTAAAGATTGTGCTTTAACTCCAAAATC
>JARKQC010000181.1 GCA_029974985.1 Bacteroidota bacterium
TAATTTTTTTACAGTTGAAATAAGTAATACAGTTGAAGTATTTATTACACTTGCAAGATAACAAGGGAAAAAGTTTATATACCTTCATCAAGGTAGATAAATATATTCATATTTTCAATACTTAGCGATAGCTATATATAGTATATCATAATAATGTATTGAAAATTACAAAATTATTATATAATTTAAAAAACATAATATATAGTATAATTAATCTTTTTTTATTTTAAATTATTTCATATAAGGAAGTATAGAATAATGACTATTGCAGTTATAATGCAAGTAAATGATGGATTAGTTTTAGGAACCGATAGTGCCTCTATAATTGTAGGGCCTGATGGTCATGGTAAACAAGCAGCTTACCATGTATATTTTAATGCGGATAAAATATTTAATTTAATAAAAGGATCTCCTATTGGTTGCATAACTTGGGGTAATGGGAGTATTGGAAATGCTTCAATTGCAACATTAGTTAAGGACTTCCGAAAAGAGAATCAAAAAAGTTATAATGGTAATAATATAGAGGTACAAAGTATTGCCAATAGTTTTAAAGATTTCATTAGTAAAAAAATTAAAAAAGAAAAAGTCGAAGGAGATTTAATAGGGTTCATAATAGCAGGTTATTCAAAAAATTTGAATACTCCTGAAATATATTTAATGGAAGCAATTGATGACAAAGTCAAAGGTCCTAGGCAAATAAATAAAGACGAACCTGTAGCTATAACTTGGCGAGGAGATACAGAGAATACAACTAGATTACTTTTGGGTATGAGTCAAGACATGGGTAAATTATTAGAAGATTCTGGTTTAAATAGAAATAAGATTGAAGAAATTATTGGGAATATTAAAGAAAATATGCAGTTACCAATTGGAGTTTCTGCAATGCCAATACAAGATGCTATCGATTTTGTTGATTTCATAATTGAATTTAATTGTAAATTATCTAAATTCACTGCAGGGGTTCAAGATATAGGAGGGCCTATTGATTTAGCAGTTATAACAAAACATGAAAAATTTAAATGGATTTCTCGAAAACATTACTTTGATAAAAGTTTAAATAACGAAACTGAAGAGGGATAAAAATGATAATTGAAGTAAATACTGCAACATTCAAATCTCCTAAATATGGAGTTGATGAAAAAAATATTAAAAATCATAATAATTGTATGGTTGCAACTACTGAAAGCTTGTTTAATATTAGTTCTTTAGGATTTTTTTTCCAAAAAGATTTGTCTGATTGTGATTCTTTTTTCGAAAAATTAGATAAAATTGATGAGGAAATTGAACAAGGCAATAAGGTAATTTTGGATGTCGATTCGGTCATTGGAAAAGAATAATTATCAAATCGTAACCACTGTTGCGGTTTCAAATTTTCTTGAAGTTTTACATAAAAAAGATAAAGGATTTCATGACGAAATATATAAAACTTTTAACAAAATACGAAAAGATCCTTCTAGAGGAAAACCATTATCAAATAATCATAAAAATTATTTAAGTGAACGTGTTAGAGGATTTAGAATTATTTATAGAGTAGTTGGTTCCGAAATAAGAATACACGATATTGGTAATCGTGACGATGTCTATTCTATTTAATTTATTTAATATCTTTTTTTCATTGGTAATGTTTAGTCTTGCAGCTGCAAAGGGTATTGTTTCAAGCGTAAATACTATTTTTTTAATATTTTTTTATATTAATTATTTTTTGAAATTTTCTTTGTTTTTTCCAATGTTTTTCTTTTTTAATCTATTATATGAAATACCTTCAACTGTTTCATTATTAACCCATTTTAATTTAGGGTTTCCGATTATTTTTGTTTGTAAGAAATTGTTGGTATATCCCGATTCTCTAAACATTTCAAATAAAAAATAAGGTAATATAGTAAAAATCATTTTATTCCCATTATAGTCTTCAATATTTAGTGTTTCTGATTCTTTATTATAGCTAATTTTTTTAAAATCAGGTTGATTTTCTAATTTAATCATAAAAAATATCAACTCTTCTTGTTTTTATCATGTTATATTATCTTAGAAGTAGTATTTATTAGTTTTCTAATAAAAAATAGTAGAATGTTTAGTGGTTTATATTAAAAAATGTTTATTTGAGATCAAATTGTTTTAAAAAATCAGGTTCTTCAGCTATCTTCTCTTTCATGAGTGTAAAAGTAACAAGATTATGGCCTCTTTTATACATTTCTAAGTGATCCATAATCCATATAGGTATTCGCTTTAACTCATCATAAGTCATAACATAAGGGTTCATTGTTAATCCAAAATAATCTTTATTATTTTTTAAGACTTCTAATATCTTATTTTCTTCTTCTAAGCCCATATCAGGCTTTAAACTCTTTATAGCATTTATAGTTTCATCATAAACAATACTAATTTTTCTTGTCATAATATTATAATTTAATATTTTAGAATATAATAATATTGATGGCTACTGAAAAGTAATGTTTAATAATGTAGTTCAATATACTTATTAAAAAATATTATTTTGTTTAATTTTATATAGTAAATTTTATTAGGGTGTTTTAACATATTTTTATTTGTATTTTTTTC
>JARKQC010000250.1 GCA_029974985.1 Bacteroidota bacterium
TCTTGCCTAACAGGTGGAAAAAAGAGGAATCTAATAATAATCTAATAATACTCTAATAATACTCTAATAATACTCTAACGATTACCGGTAATGTTTGGAATCTCTGTACCGAGATTATAAACGCCAAAGTTAATGAGGAATTAATCAAGAGGTATTTAATCGGGTGCTTACATTTATTTAATAATTGTCCAATTTTTTCGTAAGCAAACTGCCCTAATTTACAAAAAAGAGCAATTTTTTTACAACAAAAAATGAAGTATCATTTGTTTTGATAAAAACCTGAATATCTAATTATTAACCAACGAAATTACTCATTGGACAACAATTTAACCTGTGTTAATGCTGATTATACAAAAATCATTGCTTTTTTAGGACAAACATTCCCCTTCTTTCCCATCTATTTTTGAGACAAATAATTAGAAGTATGGAGAAAATAACTTTTACAATTTTTTGTTTCTTTCTCGGTTCTCTTTTTGCTTTTCAAAGAAATGGGATGGCTAATAATATAGTGAGTGAAATTAGCGATACCGTGAAAGTTACTGCCACAGGGAAAGGCAACCTCGTGAAAATTGATTCACTTTGTTTTGAAGGAGAATTTAATACCATCATAGAAGGAGAGGTAATAAAAGGTGAAATCCGACAGAAAGGTGAAAGCAACAATATTGAAATTAAATCAGAAATCAACAAACGACAAAAACAAAATGTCGAAATCACACAAACAGGAAAAAGGAATAATGTAAAGATTAACTCAAAATGAATGTCGCAACCACAAAGTTGGCGCAGAAGGCGGCGCACGGAATTCTTTGGTTTTACCTATGCTGCGGTAGGTCAAAACTATTGGTACTTAATCTATATTTAGATTAATTTAGTAAAAAAAATTATTTAATTATCAAACAATTAAAAACATCAATCATGAAAAAAGTAGTATTTATTTTCACAATGGTTTTTGCTGCAGGTATAACATTCGCACAAAATACCTCGACAGTAACTCAAACAGGAGATGGCAATGGCAC
>JARKQC010000251.1 GCA_029974985.1 Bacteroidota bacterium
CATTATTTCGAGAGAAACAGAAAATTTACAGTTACACTGCGATGAAATACTCTCTTCACTATCTTTGAAGCAAGAAAATCATTATATACAAATAGTTCATGATGACATTGTTTCGTTTATAGCTAAATTTTTTGATACGCTTATAGATCGTAATTCATGGTATAAAAATATTGAACTTCTTTTTTTACCGTCAGAATATGATATCTGGATGGACTTTTCGCCAGATTACATGCGTATAATCTTACAAAACATTATTCACGATGCATTCGAAAGATGTGAATGGCATAATCGAATCGAAATCAGAATAAGCAAAAATGAATCGGAAAACTTATGTTCTATCTATATTTCCGATAACGCGAAATCGGATTCTGGCAATAATTTGGTTATTAGAAAATTACGAGAATTTGCTAAAAAAAATGATCCCATGATTATAGATAACTCGAATATCAAACTATTTTTGGCAAAACAACTGATTGAAAAGATTGGAGGATTACTTCAAGTGAAAAGTTTTTCGAATAAAGGTACAACTATAGAATTGTCTTTACCTATCACACACCGAGCAAAATTCTCCGAAATAAATAGGATAGACATCAATAATTACAGTAAAATACCTATGTTTGAGGAAATTCGAAAACCTCAAGTAATGGTAATAGCCGAAAATCTGCAAAAATTTAGATACCTGACCTCTACGCTTAATCATCATTTCGATCTTGTATTAGCAAATAATGAGACAGAGGCATTAAAGCTCATGGCAATAAGACAACCTAAATGCATCATCATCGAAATGCGTGCAGCAAACATTGATGGTTGCACCATCTCTAAGAAAATCAAAAAAACAGATTCTACCTATATAATTCCCGTAATTATAATTTCTACCCAATCTTTGGCCGAAGATCGTATTCAAGCCTTCGAAAGTGTTGCCGATGCTTTTCTTGGTCAACCTTTCTCGAATGAGGAGTTGGTAAATTTAATCGAAAAACTTATCAAAAAATATAAACAAATTGCGTACCGAAACAACTATCAGCAAGGGCATGACCATTTATCCAAACTTTCTGAAAATAACTCGAAAAAAACTGATCACCAATTCATAGAACAAATTACCACGATTATTTATCGAGAATGTGGCAAATCAGATAATCTTTTATCACTTCTTTCGTCCGAAATATGTTTGAGCCCGTCTCAACTCAATCGGAGAATCAAAGCTTCAACTGGGTTTACAACAAGCTGCTTTGTGTTGAAAGTTAGATTAAATAAGGCTAAAATGATGCTTGCAAAATCATCGAAACCGATTGGAGAAATTGCAGTGGAATGTGGATTCAACGATTTTGCCTATTTTTCTCATACCTTCAAAAAAGAATTCGGAATGACTCCGACTTGCTATCAACGACTTCCAGATAACGCTAACTGAGTTTGTATTTTTCACCTAAATAACGATTAGCTTATTTAATTAACGATTGTCCTTTTTTTTCGTAAGCAAACAGCCCTAATTTACATAAAAAGGGCATTTTTTTTGCAACAAAAAATGAGATATCATTTGTTTTTATAAAAATCTGAATATCTAATTATTAACTCAATATTTTTATTTTTAAGTTACAATTTAACTAGTGTTAATGCCGATTACACAAAAAACATTGCTTTTTCCGGACAAACATCCCCCTTCTTTCACATCTAATTTTGGGACAAATAATTAGGAGTATGGAGAAAATAACTTTTACAATTTTTTGTTTCTTTCTCGGTTCTCTTTTTGCTTTTCAAAGAAATGGGATGGCTAATAATATAGTGAGTGAAATTAGCGATACCGTGAAAGTTACTGCCAAAGGGAAAGGCAACCTCGTGAAAATTGATTCACTTTGTTTTGAAGGAGAATTCAATGCCATCATAGAAGGAGAAGTAATAAAAGGTGAAATCCGACAGAAAGGTGAAAGCAACAATATTGAAATTAAATCAGAAATCAACAAACGACAAATACAAAATGTCGAAATCACACAAACAGGAAAAAGGAATAATGTAAAGATTAACTCAAAATGAATGTCGCAACCACAAAGTTGGCGCAGAAGGCGGCGCACGGAATTCTTTAGTTTTACCTATGCTGCGGTAGGTCAAAACTATTGGTACTTAATCTATTTTAGATTAATTTAGTAAAAAATTATTTAATTATCAAACAATTAAAAACATCAATCATGAAAAAAGTAGTATTTATTTTCACAATGGTTTTTGCTGCAGGTATAACATTCGCACAAAATACCTCGACAGTAACTCAAACAGGAGATGGCAATGGCAC
>JARKQC010000265.1 GCA_029974985.1 Bacteroidota bacterium
CATGAAATTTGCTAATGTTATTTATTTCTTCTTCGTATTTTTCTTTATTGATTTTTCCTAAAGTTAATTGTTCTTTAAACCATACTAGGTCGTCTTTATATAGTTTTTCATTAATTTTTGAAAAAATATCCATAAATCCTCGTATTCCGATTTTACCTGTGCCCATCCTTTTTTAAAATAAATAAGAGTCATTATTTAATTGTTGTCTTTGACTTCTTTTTTTTAATTATTTAACAATTAATTTTGAATAATATGTGCTAACTTTAAGTTTTACACATATATCCTCTTTTCTTATCTTTGTTAGTAAATTTTCTTCTTTTTGTTTTTTGAAGGTTTGATTTCCCAATATCCTACTAAATTTTCTTTAGTTAGAAATAATTCTTCTATGCTTTCTATTTGAACAGCTCTTAAGAAATCTTTTATTTTTAAGTTTCTAACATCTTTACTTCTAAATCCACAACTAGCTATGAATGCAAATAATGCTTTGTTTCTGAGATATGGTGTTTTTTCAATAGTTCGTTTAATTTTTTCCCATTTTAATGGTTTTTCTGGATTAGTATAATTATCAATGCCTAATGGTTCTGGTAATGTGAGTCCTTGTTTTTTTTAAAAAAGGCCTAACATCACCTATGTATGTATCTATTGATACATCAGACAATCCTCTGTTACTTTCATGAAAATAAAATTCTTTGAATATTTTGGCAAGGTCTCCATTTTCAATATCTGCTTCTATATATGCCGGAACTGTTTCTCTTTCTCCTTTTTCATTTATAAGTTCAGTTTATTTCAAATAGCTTAATTGTTTTTATTTTGTTTCTTCGATTAATTCTACACATGATTTGATTAAAAATTTTTGAAATTGTCTTAATGAAGACCAAATCCGTTTTATTGATTCCTACGATACTGTTTTATTTTGAATATATTTTTCAATTATTTTTATATCTTTTTCATTCATAATTTTTTTTCATTGTATTTTATCATATAAATGTTTAGTGAATGCTATTCTTCAAATACCGTAAAACCAGTTTTTAAATTCTTTAATTCTTCTTCTGTTAATTTTTCTTTTTTAACATCAATATCCATTATATTGCTCTGACCAAAAGGATCTTCTATAATTAAAGTAGCATCAATATCTCCTTTAGATAATAATGAAAGTTTTTCTAATATTTTTAATCCATTTTTTTGAGATTCATCATAATAAAATATTTTTATAGGTTTTTTCACTCCTTCTTCAAAACGAAAAATAACTCCTTCTACATTATATACATAACCTAATGACTTTGGACCAGGTTCTACTTTTAAACCTAATTCAGGAATAGAAACTGTTGCTGATTGTGATTTAACCACTCTAGATGATAAGTT
>JARKQC010000260.1 GCA_029974985.1 Bacteroidota bacterium
GTAAGAAGTGAAATAATTAATAAAGGCATCAAAGTATATTCAATTAAATAATTACACTTAACACCAACAAACACTAACAATTAACAATTAATAACTAATAATTATCTAAATGCTCCACAACAAAACAATAGCAGTAATAGTCCCAGCATATAACGAAGAGAAGCAAATCGGGTTTGTAATTGAAACAATGCCGGAGTTTGTCGATCATATTATTGTTATTAATGATTATTCTACGGATAATACAGCTGACATCGTTGAAGAATATATGATTAATGAATATTCTTATTATAGTAATAATGAAATAAAATTTAATAGGGAAGTTTTTAATAATGAAGAAGTATTATCATTGGGTACTAAAGATGATTGCAGAATTAAATTAATTAATCATAAAGAAAATAAAGGAAAAGGTGGGGCAATTATAACTGGCTATAATTATTGTTTATCACAAGGCTATGATTGTATTGCAACGATGGATGGGGATGGTCAAATGGACCCTGATGAATTATACAATATATGTGCACCGAACACCTTTTGAATATTATTCGGCGGATAGATGGATGGGGATGGTCAAATGGACCCTGATGAATTATACAATATATGTGCACCTATTGTTTTTGAAGATATTGATTATACAAAAGGTAATCGTTTAATACATAGGAGTGCATTACTTGTTATACCAAAAATTAGATTTGTTGGTAATTCTATGTTGTCTATTCTTACAAAAATTGCTTCTGGATATTGGTATGTTTCAGATACCCAAACAGGTTATACAGCAATTTCACTGAAAGGACTCCAGTCAATAGAAATTGATAAAATATATCCTAGATATGGATATTGCAACGACGTTCTTGTAAAATTGAATATGGCAAGATGTACTATTAAGGAAGTAGAAATTAAACCAGTATATGATGTGGGTGAAAATTCTAAAATGAAGATTGGTAAAGTAATTAGAAAACTTTCTATATTATTATTAAAGTTATTCTTTGTTAGAATTTGGACTAAATATTTCATTAATGATATGCATCCAATTTCACTATTATATTTGTTCTTTTCTATAAGCTTTTTAATTACATTTTTTATAGGTGGTTGGTTCTTTATAGATTATTTTGTTAAAGGGCTTAGCATATCAATGAACAAACTATATTTTATGATAGGGATGATAGTTGTTTCAATGCAATCACTAATGTTTGCTATGTGGTTAGATATACAAGATAATAAAAGATTGTATAAGAATTAAGTAAAAGTTCATTAAATAATGGAAATATAGTAGGTAAAGTATGAAAGATAAGCTTAAAGTAGGCATAATAGGATTTGGTAAAATGGGAATGTTGCATGCAGCGATTTGAAAGTATTGAAAAGAAAATTTATGAACACGATTTAAAATTTGATATGCTCATCAAAGCTAACGTAACACCATCAGAAGGAATATTCTTCGATGGGCAGGTATTTGATGCTTATAGTTTTATAGCTAATATTATTAAATCAGCTCGGAGTTCAATCATACTAATTGAAAAATTATAAGATACAAGATAATTATAAACTAAAGTACCAGCGTATAATTAAGAAGAAGAGATAATGAGTAAAAATAACAAAATATTCCTTTCTGTAGATTTAGATGATTGGTATCACACTCCAGCTATAACGGGGAGTTCTTTCTCAATTTATAAAACTGTTGATGAGTTTTTTCAACATTGGAATGAGAAGTTTGATTATATAATATTTCGGGGATTGATTGAATGAACCAATATAAAATGTGTAGTAGATGTTTATTAGATACAACAGTAAAATCAATTAGTTTTGATGATAATGGAGTATGTAATTTTTGTCATTCGCATGATAGATTATTAGAATATTATAGTCAAAACGATTATATTAGAAAAAAGAATTTCGATAATCTTATTAATAATATTAAAATAAATGGAATAAATAAACAATACGATTGTATTGTTGGTGTAAGTGGTGGTACTGATAGTATTTATACTCTGTACATGGCTGTTAAAAGTGGATTAAAACCATTAGCTGTATATATGGATAATGGTTGGGGGACGAATATAGCAACTGAAAATATACAGAATGCAATTAAAAAATTAAATGTGGATTTAATTACTTATACCATAGATAAGACGGAGTTTATAGCCCTACAAAAAGCGTTTTTGAAAGCTGCTGTACCTTGTATTGATGTTCCTGCCGATGTTGCTATTTCAAGTGTATTGTATAAAATAGCAGCAGAAAAAAATATTAAATTTATACTTAGTGGGGCTTCATTTATTACAGAAGGAACTGTACCAAAAGAATGGAGTTACATTGATGGTACATATATTAAAACTGTAAATAAACTATTTGGTAATTCTAAGTTAAAGAATTATCCTAATCTTACAATTACTAAGATTTTATACTATACTTTTGTAAAAGGTATTAAGCAGATACCTTTTACTAATTTTTTTCATTATGATAAAAACGAAGCAAGAGAGTTATTAAATAAAGAGTTGAATTGGCAATATTACGGTGGGCATCATTATGAAAATATATTTACGTTTTGGGCAATAGGTTGGTATTTGATAAATAAGTTTGGTATTGATAAACGTAAAGTGTCTTTATCGGGACCTGTACGAATGGGTAGATTATCAAAAGATGAAGCTTTAAAAATTATTTCTATACAACCACCAATAGATAATGATACAACCGCTTACATATTGCAAGAATTAAAGTTGTCAAAAGAAGAATTTGATAATATTATCGCTTCACCTAATAAGTCATATTTAGATTATAAAACTAGCTATAATTTAATTAGAAAAGCGAAGCCTTTAATTAAATTCTTAATTGATAAAAATATATTAACCCCAGTTATTTATGAGAAGTATTTAGGATATTAATTCATACTAATAGTCTTTATTGTTAAATAATAATGAAATAATAAAAAAAGGCATTTTTAATTGAGAATAATTATAGATATTAATCATCCCGCTCATGTTTATTTCTTTAAAAATATTTATAGATCACTAGTTAATGATGGCAACGAAGTTATGATTGTTGCAGGTGATAAAGAAATAAGTATTGAGTTATTAAATAAATTTCAAATACCCTATTACTTGTTAGGTAAGGTGCCTAAAGGTATTATCAGTAAATTATTTTATCTTATAAGAACAGAATTGACTCTTTTATTTCTTTCTTTGAAGTTTAAGCCAGATTTGTTTTTATCAATTGCTGGTATAAGAGATTCTCATATCGCATTTCTCCTCAGGAAAAAATCATTTGTTTTCGATGATACTGAACATTCAACGAAAGAAATATTGCTGTACAAGCCTTTTGCTACAAAAATTTTTACTCCTGATTGTTTTATTGATGATTTAGGACCAAAGCAAGTAAGATATGCGGGATATCACGAGCTTGCATATCTCCACCCAAACCGCTTTACTCCTAATCCAGAAGTTTTAAAGGAAATTGGCTTAACTGAAAATGACAAGTTTTTTGTTGTGAGATTTGTTTCTTGGCAAGCAACACACGATGTAGGGCATAAAGGTTTAAGCATTGAAGACAAAAGAAAGCTAATAGAAACTTTAAAACCACATGGGAAAATTATTATTTCTTCTGAAAAAGAATTGCCCGCAGAGTTCGAAGAGTATAGAATGAGGGTTGACCCCACAAAAATGCACGATTTGTTATATTATGCTACTATGTATATTGGGGAAGGCGCTACAATGGCAAGTGAAGCTGCATGCTTAGGTACATATTCTGTATTCATAAATCCTCTTGAAATGGGCTCTATAAATGAACAAAGAGATAAATATAAATTAATATATCAAAGTATGGAGATAGATAAAATAATTAAACATATCCTTTCTATTAATTTAAGCGAAATAAAAAGCGAATCTCGTAAAAGAACTCAACAACTATTAAATAACAAAATCGATGTAACAGATTGGATGATTGATTTAATTAACACCTATGCCCCAAGATAAATACCTAAATATAGAAAAAGAAAAATATTATAATAAGGTATAGAGATAAGAAAATAGAACTATATAAAAGATTTATCTCAAAAAATAATTATGAAAATATCATTTAAAAACTTAGA
>JARKQC010000005.1 GCA_029974985.1 Bacteroidota bacterium
GGGTGCTTCTCGCATATCGTCAGTTCCTGGTTTAAAGGAAAGGCCCCATATTCCGAAGGTAAAGCCCGATAGGTTTTCCCCAAATTTATCTACTACTTTACGTACTAATGAAAGTTTTTGTTGGTTGTTGAGTTCTTCCACCTTTTTTAATATGTTAGCGTCATATCCCTTATTTGCAGCAGTTTTAATCAGAGCTTTAACATCTTTAGGGAAGCAACTACCGCCATATCCACAACCCGCATATAAAAAGTTGTATCCAATCCTTTTATCACTGCCTATACCCCTGCGAACATTGTTAATATCCGCTCCGACTTTTTCACATATATTGGCAATTTCATTCATGAAGGATATTCTGGTGGCGAGCATGGCATTGGCTGCGTATTTAGTCATTTCTGCACTGCGAACATCCATGGTGATAAATCTCTCATGGTTTGTGGTGAATGGAGCGTATAATTCTTTCAAAGTTTCAATTACATTTCCATTACTTGATCCAATTATCACCCGGTCAGGTCGCATGAAATCTTCAACTGCAGATCCTTCTTTTAAGAATTCTGGGTTTGAAACTACCTCGATGTTGAGTTTAAGATTTCTTTGTACTAACTCTTCAAGGAGAATTACTTTAACCTTATCTGCGGTTCCCACAGGAACCGTGGATTTATTAACTATAATCATGTCGTGGTTTATCAACTGCCCTATATCTTTAGCCGCATTTAACACATACTGCAAATTAGCACTGCCATCTTCGCCCATGGGAGTGCCCACGGCGATAAAACAAATATTAGAATTATCAAGACCTTCTTTAAGGTTATTGGTAAAAATAAGGTCACCTTTAGACTGGTTTTTAAGTACTAATTCTTCAAGTCCAGGTTCGTATATGGGCAATACTCCATTTTTCAAGGATTCAATTTTACCATCTTCAATATCCAAACCATAAACAATGTTTCCCATCTCTGAAAAACAGGCAGAAGCAACTAAACCAACATAACCTGTCCCTATAATAGTTATTTTCATTTTATCACTGTAAAATCTGGATATCTTCAAATTATTATATTTTATAATTGTATAAGACTTTTTGTATTGAATCTAAAAAATTCTTTAAATGATTAAAAAAACCGCCCAATTCCTCTAAAGATAATTTCATTGTTTTTAAAGTCTTCAGGATTTAAAATTGGCCGTGTACAAATAAAAATAGGGCTATTTACCATTTCGGGTGATATTGCACTGTATAAATCATGATCAGTCATCAATACCACACAATCACAGCAAAGAGCACCGTGCATTTCAATTGGTTGAGCCCCAGTGGAAATAATTACATCATCTGGAACATAAGGATCATTAGCGAATACTTCAGCTTCCTTATCTATTAAATTATTGATAAACGTTATCGATGGACTTTCTCTTACATCTGCCACATTTCCTTTGTAAGCAACACCTAAAACAGCAATTTTTGAGCCAGATAAGGGTTTTCCAAATTTAATCATCTCATCTTCAACTAATTTTGTTACATAATTAGGCATGTTTTCATTAATCTCCCTTGCCGTCTGAATTAATTTAGCATGATTTCCGCTTTGTTCAGCCATTTCTACAATAAAATAGGGATCAATAGAAAGACAATGCCCTCCGACACCAGGGCCCGGTGTATGTATATTTACTCTAGGATGAAAATTTGCAGCTTTTATAGCATCAATAACATCTACACCTATATCTTCACAAATCATTGCCAGTTCATTAGCAAGGGCAATATTAGCATCCCTGAATGTATTTTCCATCAGTTTGACCATCTCAGCAGTTACCAAATTTCTTACTGTTATAACATCCCCTAAAGTAATATTCTGATAGAGATTAGCTGCCCTTTTTGAGCTTTGTTCATCTATTCCCCCAATTATCCGAGCATTATGGGTCATTTCATATAATGTATTATTTGGAATTGCTCTTTCAGGAGTGTAAGCTACGCCAAAATCATGGGATGCTTTAAGTCCACTTTTTTCTAGTAGGGGGATCACAATATGTTCACAAGTATTAGGAGGAACTGTACTTTCAATTATAACCAAATCTCCCCTATTTAACCCATTAGCAATTGTTTCAGAAGCCGAAATCACAGCAGAAAGATTAGAACATTTATTTTGATCAACAGGTGTGGGAACCACAACCATCATGATGTTAGCATCTTTTACAGCTTGAAGGCCATCTGAAGTTGCTTTTAAATTTCCATTATTAACTACTTCTTTAACCAATTTATCTAAACCCGGTTCAATTATAGGTGAAATTCCAGAATTAATTTTATCCACAATTTCCCTGTTAATATCAACCCCGACAACTTGAAAACCATTTTTTGCAAGTAGTGAAGCAGTAGGAAGTCCAATATGCCCTAAACCAAATATTGATATTCTACTATTATTGTTCATTGTGATCCCTATTAATTTTCCAGTGAATCATAATATAAGTTAATATTTTATAAAATTTTATCTTATAGTTAAATTACATAGATTAAGTAGATTTAATCATATATATAATGAAAGTTAATCTTTTCCGTATTTTAAATAACTTAATACTGGAGATAATATGACAGACATTTCTATAATCATTACTACCTATAACGCTCAAAAAACTGTTAAAAAAGCCTTATTATCCGTTTTAAACTATTTTTACCATGATAAAATTGAGGTGCTTGTTATAGATGATTTTTCTACCGATAAAACCACTTTAATTGTTGAAGATATTGCAAAAAAATATAATAATTTAAGACTTATAAAACTTAAAAAAAACTGTGGAAGCCCGTCAAAACCTAGAAACATCGGTATCAATAATGCTACGGGTCGTTATATTACTTTCTTAGACGGTGATGATGAGATTAATGTTGATAATTTAATAAATATGGTTAACCATGCCAAAATGAATAATCTTGATTGTATAAAAGGATATATTAAGGTGATTAAAGGAACTGAAATTTTTGATATGAACCGGATTTCTTGTGAAAATAAAGATTGTTTGGAAGTAGTTAGAAATATAATTTCACAGCAGAGTACTACCGCAGACATAATTGTTAAAAGAGATTTTCTGAACATTAATAACATCCGATTCAATGGCGAATATAAAGTTGGAGAAGATACCCTTTTTTACGCAGACATTTTTATAAATAATCCTAATACTGAGTATTTTGATTCCTTTTTTTATTATAATCACAAAAGAACAGAAATTGAAAACCTTTCTTCTACCCAAATATATCATGATAAAGAACTTAATAACCATATTAATGTATGGAAGGAAGTTGAAAATAAATTTAGAAACATTAATCTCAGTTATTTTGATTTAAGACTACATATTGCAGTCAAAAATACTATTAATTCCATAATCTTTTATTCCGATGGCCAAATATCAAAGAAATGTTTTTCCAAGTTTAGTGATTTTCTTAATGAAAATATAAACTATCTTAAGGATAAGTTAATCCTTCATAAGAGATATGAGGTTGTTTATGAGTCCATAATAGAAAATAATTATGAAAAATTCTTACAAGTATCCAAAAAGAGACTTCTTATTGCAGGATATGATCTTAAATTCATTAAACCTGTGTTGAAATACTTAGATGATGATTATAACATTCAGATTGATGAATGGGAAGGGCATGATTCCCATGATGAACAAAAAAGTAATGAATTATTAAATTGGGCAGATTTTATTTTTTGTGAATGGCTTTTAGGTAATTCAGTATGGTATTCCCAAAGGAGAATGAAACATCAAAAACTTATTATCAGAGCCCATAAATTTGAATTAACTCGTGATTTCGGAAATCAAGTCAATTATAAACATGTGAATAAAATTATAGTTGTAAGCTATTATTATTTAGAATTGTTTGTGAATAAATTTAAAATTCCAAGACAAAAAATGATTGTGCTGAATAATTATGTAGAATCAAATATTTATTCCGGAACCAAAAAGGGAGACTTTAAACATAATCTTGCTATTGTAGGATATATCCCTAAATGGAAGGGATTACTTAAAGGCCTAAAAATTCTCAAAATGTTAATAGAACACGACGATAAATTCAAACTTCATCTAATCGGGAAACATTATAATGAAGTAGATTGGATTTGGAATAATCCGGAAGAACGATCATATTTTCAAGAATGTGAAAATTTCATTAAAGAAAACCACTTGGAAGATTCAGTAATAGTGCAAGGATGGATGAAACGTTCTAATATGTTTAACAACATTGGATATGTTCTTTCAGTTAGTGATATTGAAAGTTTTCATCTGGCTCCTGCCGAAGGACTTGTTGACTTTACTTTAGCATTTCTATTGGATTGGGATGGTGTGGAATATGTATATCCTCATGAAATAATATTTGATAATATAAATAATATCAAAGATATGATATTATCAACTTATAATGATGATTTTAAATATTACCAGTTGCTGGGGGCTATGAGACATTACATTATAACTGAATTTGATATTGAAAAATTTGTATTCCAGCTAAAACAAACTTTAAAAAAAATTGCTCTGAGTTAATGTTTTCGTGTTACTGTAAAAAATAATTATGCTAAATTTAAATAAATACGGGAAAGGAAGATTCAATGAAACTTAATAGCCATCGATTAAAAAATTTTACTTTATATGGTTTTGATAATGATTACATTTTTTCCACCATAAAAAATACTGATAATTTTTATGAAATCGAAGTTCTAGACAATTGGAATCAATACTTTGATGATGTGCAAGTAATTTTAGATGTTGGCGCAAATATAGGGAATCATAGTATTTATTGGTCACAATTAAATAATGTAAACAAAATTATTGCATTTGAACCAGTCCCAAAAACATTTAAACTCTTAAAAAAGAATATAACCCATAATAACATTAGTAAAGTTGAAATACATCAGTTAGCTTTAGGCAAAAAAGACGGGTTTGCCACAATTGATAAAGAAGATTCTAATAATTTAGGTGCAACATCTTTAAGATTTGTTGAAGATGAAACTGATATTAAAATTATGCCCGGCGACGTTTTTTTATCTGATAAAAATTATTCCATTGATTTAGTGAAAATTGATGTGGAAGGCTTCGAAATCAACGTTTTAAAAGGATTAAAACAAACAATAGACCAATATAAGCCAATTTTGTGGGTAGAAATTAATTTGGATAATTTGAAAAAGGTTTTAAGTCTTATAAACAAGCAGGGCTATTTCATTGTAGATATTATTAAATTCAATATTTTAGCAATTCATAAAACCAAAATTAAAAATTTAAAAGAAATTTCTAAAGATGACTTAATTTTTAACATGCTTAAAAATTTAGAAGCAAGCTGGATGTATCGGAATAGTTTCATAGATTCTGAAAAACAAAAAAATGAAGAAAAAACACGTTTAGAAGAGCTGAAAAAGCTTAGTGAAAAACATTTATCACAATTTTTATTCGAACAAAAAAAATGTGAAGATCTAATTAAAAGAAACAACAACCTTGAATCCAACCTAAACCACGAACAAAAAATAAGCGAAGATCTGATTAAAAGAAACAACAACCTTGAATCCAACCTAAATCACAAACAAAAAATCAACGTAGATCTACTCGAAAGGAATGAGTTTTTAGAGTCTAGTTTGCTCCGTGAGCAGGAAAAAGTTGAGGAATTCAGGAACCTTAATGAGAAACGTTTATCTCAATTTTTATATGAACAGAAAAAATGTGAAGAATTGAAAAAGCAAAGTGGTAAAAATTTATCAAAATTTTTATATGAACAGGAAAAAGCAAATAGTTTAAAAAATCAAAATGAACATTTAAAAAACTTAGTAAAATCATATCAAGAGAGAAAAGTGGTTAAAATAGCAGATAGTATCTTGAAAGCTTTTCGTTTGCCCAAACGCCATGAAAAAGTTCATTCAAAGAAAGATTCACTAAACCATTCTAGTAAAAATAATGCAACATCAAATCATTTGAAGAAATTTACTGATATTGAACCAGATATAAAATCTAAGTCTAGTTGTGAAGTTTCTAAAAGAGAACTCAAAAAATTAAAAGACATTAAAGTTGCAGTTATACTCGATGAATTTAGCTATAACTGTTTTAAATATGAATTTAATGCAATTTCCATCGATCCATCAAACTGGTTAGAAATATTTGAAACAGAAAAACCAGATCTTTTCATATGCGAATCTGCCTGGAGTGGTGTTGATTCAGAATTAAGACCCTGGAAGGGTCAAATTTATTCCAGTGTTAATTTCAAATCAGAAAATAGGGGCATTTTACTGGATATACTCAAATATTGTAATGAAAATGACATAACCAGTATCTTTTGGAACAAGGAAGATCCTACTCATTATGATGATGACATTCACAATTTTGTGGATACTGCATTGAAATTTGATCATATCTTTACTACTGCTGAAGAATGCGTGCAAAAATATAAAGAGGAATATGGTCATCAAAGTGTTCATCTTTTAATGTTTGGGGCACAACCCCAATTATTCAATCCTATTGAAGAACAAGAAAGATCTGAAGATATAATTTTTGCAGGTAGCTGGTATAATACGCATGTTCAAAGATGTAATGAAATGAAAGAAATTTTTGACAATATTTTAGATAATGGATATAACTTAAAGATTTACGATAGAGCGTATCATACACACAAAGATGATCAGAACCGGATCTTCCCAGATAAATATGTTGAATTTATCAATCCCCCATTGCCTTTTGATCAAGTAAAATCGATTTATAAAGAAAGTAAATATGCTTTAAACATAAATACAGTGACTGATTCAGATACCATGTTCGCTAGACGAGTATTTGAATTAATGCTATGCAATAGTTTAGTATTATCAAATTATTCTAAAGGAATGAAGAAAATATTTGGAGATAATGTTGTATTTATCGGAAACAATACAATTAATTTGTCTAATTCTGAAAAAAAGAGAATTAACAATTTATATAATGTTTTAAAAAATCATACTTACTCCAACAGATTCAAACAAATATTAAATTCAATTAATTATGAGTACGTGCCAGAGAATAATGCCGTTACACTTTACTATGTAGTCAATGACATGTTTGAAATTGAAAACATTTTGGAACACTACGAATCAGTATATTACAATTCGAAAAAATTAGTACTACTTCTATCTGATCAAATTCCCAATCATCTGATTAAAAATATATATCAAAAATATGCTAATGAAGAAGTTACAGTATATTCCCTAAATTATCTCCTAAATCAAAATGGGATAATTTCAAATGATAGTCCTTATTTTATATTTGCTAATCTTCAATTAAAGAAAGATTTTATTGAAAAAGCTATTTTACATTATTCATATATTGAATCAGATGTAGGTATAACCCTAGGAGATAAATTCACATTTAAAGAAGTTAAAAATATTAAAAATGTATTATTCTCTTCTAAAAATTTCAGTAAAGCCTTTAAAAATATTTTTAAAGAGGATAGCTTCATTGAATTTTCGGTTTATGATATTCAGATTTAAACGAAAAATAATTAAAATATCATAAATTAATCCCCTTTAAAATTTTAGATTAATTTGTAATGTAATTTGCATATCTCTAAAAAACATTGCAGGTTGGTCAGTACTCATAGACAAAAGCATCAGTGGTAATGTTTTAAGCATTGCTTTGACCAGAGGCACTTACATCCCTAACAATCAATACATCATAAACCTACCATTAAACAGCATTAGTGATTTAGTAAATAATAATTCAACAGCATATACCTCTACTTTTACCACAACACCAAACAACATGAACTTAATGATAAGTGAGGAAATATAACTATCAAGAACAGAATATTTGCTATTCTATCACTATTTCTAAATTATTTTCGGTCTTTTTCAATAGATTGAAACCGATCCCATAAATCATTTAACTTAAAAGAATACATTTACACATATAAACAAGATATTTCGACTGAATTAACTCATATTAAATTTCTCAGTTGTCTAGTGTTTGGGGTGTTTATGGGAAACTTTGTCAAGTAATATCCTCCCTAATGAAGTTTTCTAATTTATGCAAATTTTTAAATTATGAATAAAAAACATATAATTGAGGGTAAAAATGGGAATCAAAGAATATATACAGAATAATGAAAAAACGTACATAGATAAAAAAGATATCAAATATCTTTTTTGTGAAAAAAAAAACTCAAATAAACTTATTGTAACTTTTCCGGGATTTTCTTCTCCAGGCAGACCACCGGAATATAATTACATTAGGACTTTAATGGATTGTAACTGCCATAAATTATATATCTTAGATGATTATGGGCCCAGAGGCAGTTATTTACTTGGTGAAAATAGAGATCATTCTATTGAAATCTCCGTTATATCTCTAATATTCCACATATGCAAAAAATATGGTATTAAATTAAAAAATGTAATATTGCAAGGGTCTTCCAAAGGAGGATATTGTGCACTGTACTTTGGAATCAAATATAACTTTGGATATGTAATTGCAGGCGGCCCCCAAATAAATTTAGGGAATTATTTATTATATGTTGCTCCAGACGTTGCTGAATATATTGCTGGAGGAAAGGATGAAAACGATATAACATATTTAAATGGGTTTTTATATGATTTAGTTGATCTTCCTTCAAAAAAATTTCCGAAAATTTACATTCATGTTGGAAAAGGTGATCACCACTACGAAGGCCACATACTCCCTTTTTTGAAAAAACTCGATGAAAAAACCATTGATTATGAAATTGATATTCCTAACTACTCTTCCCATACTTCACTAAACCAATATTATCCTGATTACTTATTGAAAACACTACATTCCATTGATAATACTTTGATACTCCTAAAACCAACCATTCTCCAAACATCAATAAAAACTGATAATGGGTTAGTAAAGATCACTTGCGATGCAATAGGGGCTAATTTGAAATATGCTTGTCAATTGTATAAAGAAAATAATATTATTGAAAAAAGCAATTATCAAAATGAGAATACTTTCAAATTTCCCATTAATTCCAAAGGCACTTATCGTGCAAGAGTATATGTGAAAGAAAACTCTCATTTCAATTCTAAAATTACAGATGAGATTATCATAAATACAAATGATTTTAAATTGAAACCTGACACCCCAAATAAATCTAACATAGATATCCATGGTAGTTGTGTTAGTAGAGACATATTCAATTTTGACAAAAAAAATGATATCTTACTAGGCAAATATTTTGCTAGAAATTCTTTCATTAGTACCGTGAATAAACCATTTAATGAAGAAATCAATTTAAATATTTCTTCTCCCTGGCAAAAAAGAATGGTTGAAATTGATTTAAAAAAGGAACTGTTTGACCAGTTATCCATTAACCCTGCAGATTATTTATTGATTGATTTTATAGATGAACGGTTTGCGCTAATGAAATATAAAAAATCTATTTTCACACTTTCAACAGAATTAAAAAACTCTAATTTTTTAGATTATTTTAAAGGAGATTATATTGATAAATTAGATTTAAAAAAATCTTTTTGGAAAAAACCGATGAATGATTACTTGAATAATTTAATCAAAATTTATAAGGAAAACAGAATAATTATTCATGAAACATATTTAGTCGATTCTTTCTGTACAAAGGAAGGGGAAATAAAAGATTTTCCAGAAAGCAATCTTAATTATAATTATAAAGTTAACAAAATTCTTGAAGAGTATTATAATTACATGAAAACTAAATTACCTAATGCTCATGTTGTGAATATAATCGGAAATTATAATTCTTCTGAAAACCACCGATGGGGAATTTCGCCGGTTCATTATGAAGATAATTACTATAAACATGCGTTAGAAATAATAAAAAATATTTTATCAAAAAAATGATTTTTTACTTTAAATTTAAGCAGTGAATAAAACATGTAGTTGGAAATGAACATAAATGAGGAATGTATTAGTTTCTGTACATGCCCCTAATCAATTGAGAAATTGTCAATTGTAGCACTCGTGTTTTTAGTATAGACGAATAGGACCTTGAGAATGGTGTTAGTGTTTAATATGTCTTTTAAAAATTTTTCATTCTCTTTTATAATAAAATGTGCATATGTTTTTAGAATTATATTGGTAATCTAATTGCTCTTGATTGAACTCATCTAGATAATCTTCTAATTTTTCCATTCCATAATGACACTCACCCATAATCAGATCAATTTTATTTAAGATCCCGGAATGATATAAATCATCTAAAATTTCGTATTCAGCACCCTCAGTATCTATTTTTAAAACTATTTTTGATGTTATATTCTCCTTTTCTATAATCTGATTTAAAACCTTACTTGCTTTTTTTATCTTCGCCCTCTTGGTCAAAGTGTACTTATCCCTTTCAGATGGGTTTAAATTAAGGAGATTATCCTCTATAGTAGTTCGACCATCTGATAGGGGAATAGAACATATATTTACTTCTTTGTCAGAATCAGAAAGGCCAAACTGGTATGAATTGATCTTTCTAGCAATTCTTGGATTCAAAGCAAAGTTTTCTTGCGCAAAATTAAAGGTATTTGAATCTATTTCAAACCCATAAACGGCCTTACATGAATCCATTTGACCTATTGCCAGAGAAGCATAACCTCTATGCATACCAATATCGAAAAAAATGAATTCTTCATATTCATAAAGTTTTGGCGATAGATAAGAGTTTTGTGTAAATATCTCTTTAAGAACAAATAAATTTTGATTAGTAGCTAATATTATGCCATCTTTAGTTTTTAAGTAGATTCTGTTCTTATTTGGTAAAATAGTTAAAAAACTGATATTATTATAAATACACATTTCATAAACGAAATCTGTATCAATATAAGTATCTTTAAAAAATTCTTCTAATAAGTTTTCTTTACCTTTAAAGAAGTATCCTTTCTTCAAGTCATGATCAGTACTGGTTTTATCAATATTAAAATTTTCCAAATTTCTATTAAATTGATTGAATTCATTTATTAATTGATCTAGTTTTTCATGACTCTTATGATGTTCACTAATAAAATTGTTCAAAACTTCTTGATTTTTATAATAATCAGATACAAAATTTTGATTTTTCTTAAAATTTTCTAAATATAAATTTAAAGATTTATTGGCTTTTTTAATAAAATTCAACGGATTCTTCATTTTTCACCCTCCAGATAATTCGTTTTGTTTTATTCCCAATTTAGATTAGTCTTTATTAATTTGAAACATCTAAGTATTTTTATGCAACAAATGCCCAATTGACGTAAGTATTTTTTTTAATCGTCAAAAATATTCTCGGGATTAAAACAGGAAAAACTATCCATGAAATTCATCCTGATCTTTATGTTTTTTAGCTTCAATAACCCATCCCCATTCATTTATTTCTCCCATAATCTCTTCTTTGCTTTTTATTAGTTCGATTTTTTTTAGTTGTTCAACGTTATTTTTAGTTCTTATTTGAGGTCGATCATGGTAAAGATGATATAAAACATCATCGATTCTTATTTGTTTTAACTGACATAAATTAGCCCTGATCATAATTTCATTATCTTCCCCACCCCAACCAAGGAAATATTCATTTTTCATACCAATATCAATGAAAGAACGTTTATTCCAAAAAACAATACCCCCATCTGCC
>JARKQC010000009.1 GCA_029974985.1 Bacteroidota bacterium
CCAGATTGGTAGTATCAATAGTATTCCTATTATGGATTGTAATAGGATTAAGTGGATATTTTAATGTTGCTAACACTAACAATAATTCTAGCACCGAATATTCTATTTCTGATTCACATTTCAAAATTTATGATTGGTGGCTTATTAGTAGCGATAGTACTAATAATTCTCTTATTTTCGATAATCAGTTTCCTACGAATTTTGAATCTAAAACAATTACTCTTTGCGTAACACAATATGCTAATGAATCCATGTTTGAATCTGAATTGCAAAGTTCTGATAGTTCATTAGACAGAATTGTTATAAAAGATGAGAACATGACTATAGGAGGAATCAATGTTAAATTTATCAATTGTACGAATACAAATGGCACCAAAACATTCCAAAATTATTATTTCCAAAAAAACAACAAATATTATTCTATAAATGTTAAATATTGGACTTATCCCCTAAACGAATTATATGATAATGCGGTAAAAATTACAGTAGAATTGATAATTTCCACAATTAACTAATTAATAATAACTTAGTTTTAGGAGATATCTCTATTATCTGTCTTCTTTTTTGGAGTTTTTTTCATAAGTCTTCAACTATATCTAATTATAATAAGAATTCTTAGCATAATTTAAAAAACGAAAATTAGAGAATAAATAATAATTTTTACTAGTATAATTTAATTAAAACCAGATCAGGATAGATCAACCGCTCCAATCAGGTAATCAATAAACTGCTGGGCTGTACGCCCTGAGATTCCACCATGACGCATTTCCCATTTACCGGCTTCTGCTATTAGTTCTTCGTCGGTGAGTTTAATTTCAGGGTGTCGTCGGGCCAGAGTGGTAACTATTTTGAAATATTCTTCCCTTTGAGGAGTGTAGTAACCAATGGTCACCCCGAACCGGGCGGCCAGGGATAGTTTTTCATTCACAGTCTCCGAGCGATGCAGTTCATCATCGGCCATATCCGAACGATCACTCCAGGTTTCCCGGATCAAATGTCGCCGGTTGGATGTGGCATAGAT
>JARKQC010000015.1 GCA_029974985.1 Bacteroidota bacterium
CCACTTACAAAATAAGCTACTCTCTGTATTTTTGAATTATTAATTTCCTGAGTTTCGGTGTTAAAAATCCCTGGATAATCAAAACTCATAACACCATCCGAAAATGTTCTTGTTCCAGTGTTAAAAGAACTAATGCAACCCGATGCCAAAATAACGAAAATCAATATTCCTATAATTCCTATCTTCAGAATAGTGTTGTTTTTCAATTTTACCACATTTCGTGCTATTGTAGAATTTTATTCAACTTTAGATCCGGCGTCTAATTAATTGAAATTCAAATCTGATACTATGACATTTTATATCATGATTGCCTACTAATCCCAAAATTTTAGCTTGCTCTATTTTTAATAATCAGTTCATTTAATCCATGTTTTTTATAAATCACCCTTTTTAAGTCTAAGAATGTAAGCTCTACCAAAGAAAATAACTAGTAATATGAAAAGTAACATTTGAAAATAGAATATATTCATCGATTCTAAATATTCACTGGTTCTAAATAAGAAAATATACAGTAACATTAATCCCCATAGTGCAATTACACTAAAAATAGCCATAAAATAATTTTTATTAAAATAACCTTTGTTCCTAAATATTCCAAGTATAATTAGGAGTATCCCTCCCAACATAAAAAACCGGTTCGATATCAATTCAGAATATAAAAATAATGGTAATAATCCTAAAACTACACAAATGCAGCCCATTATTATCATTATTGAACCTGTTTTCATTTAACTACCTTTGACGAAATTTAATTATTAAATAATTTTATCTCTAGAATTACTTTAAACGAATACTTTCTCAGTAAAATAAAGATCTGATGGATTCTTATTTTACTTCTCCTATTTTTTTAGTATATTGCCTGATTAACAACCAAATAACCCAATAATTACTAAAATAACAATTAAATCTATCAAAAATTGAATTGTTGGTATTGTGGCAGTAGTAGTTGTAACCGTCGATGTTTTAATGATGTTTCACCTGATGAATCTCTTTATTTGCAGAAACTGGATAATGGCTGCCATTAAATAAAAAAAATCAATACAAAAATATCCAATAACTGATCCTGTAATAATGGCGAAAATAACACCGAATCTTTCATCTTTTATAGTGATAATTCATAACGGCGACTATACATTTCTTTTTTCGTATTTGACTATTTTTCCTAGATAAGCCCCTATAATAGCGGATATAACATATCCTACAAATGTAATCAAATGAATGTAAACTGGCAAATGATTTGTTAACATTTGTACTAGGCCGATTACTAGTAT
Source organism: Bacteroidota bacterium (assembly GCA_029974985.1). GTDB lineage: Bacteria > Bacteroidota > Ignavibacteria > Kapaibacteriales > UBA2268 > JANJTB01. Next base: position 1,272 of record JARKQC010000015.1, read on the forward strand.
AATTGCTAATATTGTTAATCCAGTATAAAGCCCATTTTGTATCTTTTTTTCTTTAGCCAAAAATACGGATAAAAAACCCCCAACTATAAAAGAAATCACTCCAACTACAATATTGACCACACCCACTGAGTGGGAATCTGGAGCTTGGCCTGTCAACAGAGTTAATAAAACAACAAATGAGTATCCCGTAATTGATCCAGCAATAACCGCCAGTAAAGGGCTAAATTCGTTAAATTTTTCATTAATCATTTGACCAATCAGACCACCCATTACAGTAAGTAAAATAAGCAATATACCATAACCAAATAATGATGATAGGAGCGTAGTTGCATCTAAAGACGAATTAGGGACTGACAATATACTGAATATGAGTAATATAAATATTCCCTCATATAATGCGTATTGTATCTTCTTATTTTCAGCAAAATAAGTACTAATTAAACCTCCAAGTGCATATGAAATAATTAATAAAAATGTTCCCAACCATGAAGCCCCTTGAATAACTTGAAATGGATCAGTCCACCCGTTCACTCCAAAAACTGAAAGTGCAATGAGATATAATACGAAAGAAACAATAACCCCCATAATTATCGATACAACTGGATGAAATTTCATGATAACCATTCCTTAAACTTCAAGTAACTTATTATTAAGATCTCTTTTTACTAACAATAAGATATTATTAAACTTTTTAGATTCTTTAGTTATAATTATAAGATCATAATGGTATAATGACAATTGGCCATTTCGTATTATTCCAATTTCCATTTTCATCATAAGGTCCCCAATTTTTTATTGGACGATAATCACTGTCAAATGAGTGATCAGTGAAGTTCTTTTCTCTCCAGAAATAATTAATATCTCTCCAGAAATCACTGAAAACTTTATTTATATCTATTGGAACCTCTGAAGGAGGGCCAAATGGATCATATGGTGGATTGGTCCCATTCCATGGTAATGGTGGCCAAGTAGGTGTTGGATATGGGATCAGTGGAGTTAATTCCAGGTCTTGCCTATCTAAAGTCATCTGGACTATATACAGTGGACTAGTCCCAATAAAGCCACCATCTGTATCTTTAAGTACAAGATGAAGAGTTTGAATACCTACATTTTCATCAAGAATATCTGTAATATCCAAAGCTGCTTGCGTTCCTTCAACTCTTTTT
>JARKQC010000020.1 GCA_029974985.1 Bacteroidota bacterium
TCCTTATTTTATTAGATGTACCAAATTAGAGTACATTAGTATATGGATATAAAAATAGCTAATATATAGGTTACTTATAAAACAAATTCGAAAAGGTTATATATTTGAATATGGATCGGGGTTTTTGTAATACTGAATGAAGGATAAAAAGTGGCAGGTCGCATTAGTTTGTTCATCATTTTTCTATTCGTAATTTTCTCTCCATATCTCCATTATTTTAAGAACCTTATCATCCAACTTTTCTATGGCTTCCTGGGGAAGTTTTTCCCTACCTTCCTCATGAGCCCTTCTATTTCTCTCTTTAAACCTGTAAACTTCTCTTATAAGCTCTAAAGATAAAATCTGGTAACTATCTTTAAAATAGAGTAGCGTTCTTTTGACATTTACCAGTGGGACATATAAATAGCCCAAGTTACCCCGATCGGCAAATAAGTCCTCTTCACCATATTCATCTAACATATCGGCAATGAAATCAAATCCAGATAACCGGAAAGCCTCTGAATAAACCTTGGAAAGTTCTCCCCCTTCATCTAAAAGATTTTCTAATCTCTCGAGCTCCTTAAGTTTTTTGTCGATTAACTTAACCAGATTATCTTCTTGAGTATTTATCCTCTTGAAAGCTTTATCGTTACCGATGTTATGTGGTTCTTTTTCCATCATATCCAATCCTTCATTTGTGGTAAGACATTTTTAGTATGTAAATAGTAAAATAAATAATTATGTATATTAAAATTTATAAAAAATACACACCCTCCACTTTAAAAAAAAATTGAGGACATTTTAACAATTTTATTTTATTTTAAGACTACTTAATTCCTTGAAAGCTTTGAATGTTGGCTTAAGATTTATCGGCACTGTCAAAAACTTGGTGGTTTTTTGAAATTTGCCTTTGATAAATAAATTTTTTTAATTCTTGTTTAAAAGTCTTGTTTTATAAGATAAAAACCTAAAAACTTTTATAATAAGTGGAGCAAAGTATTAATCATGACTAAACAAAAAACACTTGCTCCAGATAGTGATCTGTTTGATCAAAGTTATAAACTTTCCTATTTTTGTGAAGAGTTATCGAAATATGTTGAAAATCAAGCAAAATCAATCCAATCCCTGAAGAATGTGTCTAATACGTTGAATTGTTGGTTTAAGAAGGATATTTTTCATATGGAGATGTTGAAGCCTTACTGTTCTAAATGTTACAGTAAAAACGTGATAAAAAATGGAACTAAGACTCGCAAACTTTATTTTCATGATAAAGGGCTTGTTAAAGCAGAAGTTCAGGTTTATAAGTGTAAAAAGTGTGGTAAAACATTTAAAACAGATATTTCCCAGATTGTTAAAGATAACTGCAACTTTACACATGATTTCCGGAGTAAAAGCCTTGAATTAGAGGGTTTATTCTTTGGATCAATACGTAACATTGCTTATAAGCTTGAAAAAGACACCGGAATCAGTGTTTCCAGACAATCAATTGAAAACTGGATATTAGAACACGAAAATGATAATAACGATACTTCAAACCGTTATTCAGGTTATTACATTTTTGATTCACAGTGGGTTAAAATTAAAGGTGTTTGGAATTACCGTTTAGCTTTATACGACAGTAAAAACGATATCATCATAGCCGACGAAATATACTCTGAAGAGGATAAAAACAATATAACAGAGTTTATAGACAAAAATACACGAAATAAAGAAAGAAATTCCATAACCAGTGATTTAGATGAAAAATATAAACCAATAATAGAAGGATTAGGCTTCACTCATCAATGGTGCTTGTTTCACACCCGTAAAAACTTCAACAAAACCCTAAAAACATACATTAAAGAAAACCAAGTAAATAAAGACGAAAAAAAGTTAATATACGAAGAAAAAGATGAGCTATTCGAATTATTCAACTGCAAAACCTATCAAATTGCCAGAAACACCTTCAACAAAATGTTAAACAATATAAAGGAATATTCTAAGGTTATTCAATCAATTATAACCCATAACATAATGCCTTACTTTAAAACGTTCTTCGCATACCTGCTAGATAAAAATATCGAACGAACCTCAAATAAATTGGAAAATAAATTCCAAATAACATTCCCGAAAAGCATTAAAAGGATAATGAAGATTAAAAAAGGCGCAATGT
>JARKQC010000021.1 GCA_029974985.1 Bacteroidota bacterium
CATTTTTTTTCATCTATTTTACACCTCTATTTTATAGTCCATTTTTTTTTATTGATGAGTAGAAAAAATCCAAATTTTATTGTGAAAATTTATATTTATCTACTAAACAATGTGACTTTCATCACTATTTTAAATACTAAATAAAGTATATTATGTGATTATTTCTAATTATTACATTATCATATATAATATTTACTGATTTTTAGAGTATTTGCACAGTTTAATGTGAATATTATAAATATTTTGAACGATAAAAAAAGCTAAATCAAAGATATAATTGATAATATCAGATAAAAATGAATTAAAGACAATTATTAAAATAAATTTAATTTACGTGACTGTAGAGGATTGATCTGAAATTATTTAGTGATAAAAAAATGATATTTCGATATTAACACATAAGCTCAAAAGAGAAAAATTTAATGGAAATTGATACGTGATAATATCATAGAGGTTTTTCATGTTCTCCGGAATCACTAGTTCAAATAAAAATTTTATAGAATATATTAAAGCGTTGTTGGGGTTTAAGCCAAAAAATATCACTGTAGCCTTGACATTAATGGTATTTATCAGCTTAACCGAAGGTATTGGCCTTCTCCTCTTAGTACCTTTACTGCAACTGGTTGGTTTAGATGTTCAACAGGATGCGCTGGGTCAGATTGCAGGATTTATAGCATCTGCTTTTTCCTACATAGGAATAGAACCCACATTGGCTGCTGTCCTTATTATATATGTGATAATTATAAGTTTAAATGCTCTTTTATCCAGATTACAGATGCTTAAATCTTCTGAGATTGAATATGAGTTTGCAGCTCACATAAGGAAAGGTTTGTTTGCGGCAATTACCCAGTCAAACTGGCTTTTTTTCATGAGTAAACGGTCTTCTGACTTTGCACATGCATTGACCTATGAAATTGAAAGAATAACCACAGGAACAGGGTTTTTCATATCATTAATTGCTAGTTCAATAGTTCTAGCTGTTTACATAATATTTGCATTAGAGATATCCGGGATTATTACCGGACTCATTTTTTTAATAGGCATTGTTTTACTCCTTTTACTTAAAAGAAGAACACAGTCTGCAGGTGAAAGTGGTGAGGAATTATCTGATACAAGTAAAGATATTTACTCATCCACCCTTAAGCAGATGGATGGAATGAAGACCATTAAAAGCTTCGGCATGGAAGATAAAAATATTGAACTATTTAACCGAGAAGCAGATTATGTGTCAGAAAGTTACATGAGTGCTATCAAAAGCTATGCCGATGTCAGGTTTCTTTTCGATGTAGGCTCTGTAGTTGTTTTAAGTCTGATCGTGTTTATTCTAATTGAAATTATGGCCATTCCCACTGCTGAACTGTTGATTCTTCTCTTTTTATTTGTTAGAATGATCCCGAGCTTTTCTATGATTCAGTTGAGCTATCAATATTTTATTAACATGTTACCTGCATTTGGAACTGTTGTTGATTTAGAAAATCAATGTAAAAAGGCAGCAGAACCAAAATTAAGTGGTAATAACATAGAATTTAATGAAAAAATAGTGTTTAAGGATGTGAATTTTGATTATGGAAAAAAACATAAATCTTTCAGCCTAAAAGATATTAATTTAACCATTGAAGCCGGTAAAACCACTGCAATAGCAGGCTTATCTGGTGCAGGTAAAAGTACAATTGCAGATATGGTTATGGAACTTATCACACCAAGAAGTGGTAGTATAATAGTGGATGATATGCCTTTAAAATACGAAAACCTTCCAGGTTGGCGTAATCAAATTGGATACGTTGCACAGGATACATTTCTTTTTAACGATACAGTTCGAAACAATTTACTTTTTGCAGATCCTGAAGCTAGTGATGAGGATATACTAGAGGTATTAAAACAAGCATCGGCAGATGAACTCGTTTCAAAACTGCCGGAAGGGCTTGACACATTGATTGGTGATCGTGGAGTTCGATTATCTGGAGGAGAAAAACAACGTTTAGCCCTTAGCAGGGCATTAATACGTAAACCTTCCCTTTTAATTCTTGATGAGGCGACGAGTAATCTAGACTCAAAAAATGAGAAAAACATACTTAATGCACTGGAAAAACTTCATGGGAATCTGACCATGCTTATTATAGCTCATCGGTTGTCTACAATTCGAAATGCAGATAAAATTTACTTTATAGAAGAAGGGAACATTGTCGAATCAGGGACTTGGAAAAGCCTTTTAAATGAAAATGGACCTTTTAAAGAGTTATATGAATTACAACCTTAAAATACATTTTATTTATCTTCTGAATCGACATAGATTAACTGTAGTTCGTATCGAACGATTTTCATATCCGGATCTTCAAATTCAAAATAGAATTCAGACTCACCTCCAGCGGGTACTACTTTTGGGTTTAAATAAAAGGTATCGTTAACTGCCACTATATTGTTATCGGCATCAAAAGCAGTAGCCTTCATTTTAAGATTGAAAGCATCATATCTATTGTTATTTTTCAAAAACCCGTATATATAATAATAATTTAACCCTTCGTATTCATAATGTTCAGCAGTTACATTATTTACGATGGTTATATTAGATAAGGAGATCGTTTTCTCTCCAAAAGTGCCGTTGCTCGCTTCTTTGGTTGTGCAACCTGAAATTGAGACTACAACCAAGAATAACAGTAAGGTAAGTATTATAAATTTTCGCGCCATGTAAAATCTACCTATGATATTATAGATTGGTAAAGAATAAACTTCAATCTGATATAACTATCTTATAAAATATATGAATAATTTAAGAATTGTTCAATACATGATTATAATGATGCACCAAGAATATATGAAAAGTTCAAAAATCACAAAGGAATTTGAGTTACTACTCTGCTGTGCTCGAAGTAAAATTGACTCTGAAACAAGTGATCGGATTGTTTCTT
>JARKQC010000028.1 GCA_029974985.1 Bacteroidota bacterium
TGGCCAGTGCAGTGTTAGAACGCCAATTACATATAATCTCCCTCTTTTCGAACTAATTATCTCTGTTTATTTCCATTTATAATCCTCCATTAGACCGTATTTCAAATATATTGCTCACTACATTATATTCTACAAATTTAAATCCGTGCATTAGATGGAATAAAAAAGATTTAATTAGGTATCAAACTGATTAATTCCTTTACTACTTTTGTCAAAATAATATTTATATTCGTATGATTGGGATTTTTAACCCGAGAAAATTTAATTATAAACAGGAAGATTGAATGTATGTTAGCCCAGCTTGGCCCGGTCGTAGACATTTTTAAGGGTGTTCATATCTACACTGGTATATATCTGGGTGGTGGAAAGATTAGAATGCCCTAAAAGCTGTTGTATGGCCCTGATATCCACCCCATTTTTCAGTAGGTGGGTAGCAAAGGAGTGGCGTAGTATGTGGGGCGTTACCTTCTTTTTAATACCCGCCACACGGGCGTAGTCCTTGATCATCATCTGCACGTACCTGGGAGTGAGGTGTTGGTAGTTACGGTTTATGAAGAGGTATTCGCTGTCATCTTCCCGCTGGGCGAGGTAATCCTCAATCAGCGCCTTGGTGTTATCATCAAATAAAACCATACGGTCTTTTTCTCCTTTTCCACGGATTCTTATGGTTCTATCGTGTAAATCCACACTATCGATCTGGAGGGTTACCAGTTCAGACACCCTTAGACCTGAAGAGTATAACAGGGCTAGGATCAATTTGTTTCTGCGCCTTAAAAATTCTGCATGGGCAGTAGGGGGATCTATGGTCTGGTAATTGTCCAGGGCGTTGATTAACCGGCGTACTTCATCTTCATTTAATGATTTAGGCAGTGATTTTGTTCTTTTAGGTGTTTTAACATCCTTAAGAACACCGATTCCACTGAATTCAAAGAATTTCTTTAAGACCACAGTTACCAGGTAGATGTAGTTCTGGGACACCTTCTTATCCCTTTTAAGGTGACCTATATACTTCTTAAACGTCCTTAAAATGAGCCTTTCATCGTATATTTCCTTACCATTCTGCAAGTACTTGTAAAAATTGTTGATTATGGATTTGTAGGTCTTAATTGTATTGAGGGAATAGTTTCTTATCTCTAATTCAAAAAGGTAATCTTCCAACTTTTCCGGGAAATTAAAAACTTCCAGAATATTTTTCCGGTCGACGTGTTCATCACCGGCGATTACATCTTGCAAATCTATTGTCTCCCACAAGGTTCTACTCTATTCCTACAAAGTAAGGATTCAGTCCCTAAAATATATTTTTTAATAGACCTATATTAATATTCTGGTATTTCAGGGCACTTGATGTTAAAATTAACTCACAAATTTTAGTAAATAATAAAAAGCAGATTGAATTTAGTTGAAAAAATTTGAAAGATAAAAATCAGTATGGAACAAATAAAATTTGTAGAGGACCATAGGATTTTCTTCAAGTCCATCCGAGGAGAACCTGTAAGGAATATATCTGAAAAAGAATATCCTATGTACAACTGCCCATTTCCAGATCATGATGATAATAAACCATCATTTTAGGGCACATAGGTGTGATACTTATTGTTATGGGTGTTTGAAGAAGGGTAATTATTGGCATTTTTTGAAGGATTTTTATGGTTGGAGTGATGAAAGGGTAAAAAAATACATTAAAACCATATTACCCTTGAATTTAAATTCAAATGGATAAACTGAATAATGGATATGATTCGAGATTAAAAAAAATAATAAACGGCAAAAACTAGTGGATTTAGTAAAATAATTCTATTATTTAAGATTCCTTAGTTGATCTGCGTTTCATGAATGTATTTTATTTGCCCTGCATTTTTAGGAAGAATATAGATAGTTGGACGTTTTTTCAATATAGCTTTGTCTTTTAAATTCATATCTCCAGTAAGGAGAATAGAATTTGTAAGATTAGCTACATCTAAAATTCTATCATCTTCTTTTTGGTCAAATTCTTCTTTAGTAGGATACTCTACTCCATCAGCACAATTGAAAATAATTATCTTAGAATCGTTTTCTAAATCAGTTAATCTTGTTATTTCATTAGATGCTCCAGTTCTTAGTTTTGGACCTAGTAAATCAATTTCATGCATAGTAAAATCAGATAATACTATTTCAAAACCTTTAAAATATCCCAAATCTATTAATCTAGATAAGCTGCCATTTATTAATATATTTATATCAGGTAAAATTCTGCTTGTAAGCATAAACATTGGAGGTAACATATCATTATCATGTCCACACGCCATTTTAAAGCTTATATCAAGCCCTTGTGTTTCACTTTCGATAAGTAATGATGGGGTTTTACATTCCATACAAAATAAAGTATTATGTGATATTTTAAACAATTTAGCTATCTTTTCGGCATTTTTCGGGTCTGCATTTAATCCATCAATATTTAGTAATTCTCGTAATAAATCAAGATTTCTGTCGTATTCTTTACCTTGTATTAGAATTTTATGTTTAAATCTTGTTATTACAATATCATGGTCTTTATAAATCCATATTTGATATTCAGAAGTAGTTTTATGTTCTTCTAAACCATATTTATTCAAAATAGGTATAATATCGTCATTATCAAATGTGGAATCAGTTCTAAACGTTACATTAATGCCTGTCATAAAAGAATATATGTTTTGATAACACAATATAAATTTATGGCTTCCATAAAAATTGACATTAATGAGCTTAAAAAGTTAAATGAAGTAATTCATGAAAATAATCTACATAAAGTCCCCGTTAAAAGTGAACATGAAATGTTAAGGATTAAAGACAAAAATATCAGTTTAATTGTTTACAAATCTGGGAAAATAGTATATAATGATAATAGTGATTCTAAAGGAATTATCGATTCCATACTTAAAAAAGATACTAAATATGATTATTTATTAGGTTCGGATGAAACAGGGAAGGGTGAATGGTTTGGTCCATTAGTCGTAGTTGCAACTGCATTAAAACCAGATGAGGTAATAGAATTAAGGAAAATGGGTGTACAGGATAGTAAACTTTTTAAAAAAAATCATCTTATAAAATTAGCAAAAGAAATAATAAAACTTGATTTTGCTCGTTATTCACGACCTTTAGTTCCTGAAACTTATAACAGACTTTACAATGATTTATCAGGAGAAGGGAAAAATCTTAATGATTTAATGGCATGGGCTCATTCATTGGTTGTTAAAGAAATTCTTAAAAAAATCGAATTCAATAAAGCAAAATTAATTATTGATAAATTCGATTTTCAAAAGACGGAATATAGATTACAATATGTAGATAAGAGTAATTTAGAAATCATTCAAAAAACAGGAGGAGAATCAGAAATACCAGTAGCTACAGCAAGTATAATTGCAAAATATTTATTTGAATTAGAAGTTGACAAGATGAATGAAGAATATGATATAGATCTACGTAAATCCAAACCTGAAGATATTGATCCTAAATTATTACCTTTAGTAGCTAAATTACACTTTAAAAATGTTAATAAGCTATTATAATCTTTATTAACTACATAATTTCAATAAGAAAAATTTTACAAATTTATCTTAATTCTTCAATACCTATTTCATTAGTTAAATATTCGTAAGTACCATCATAGTATTTTTCAGTTCTGGTCTTATCGTTTTTATTTCCATTTGGAATGAAAATAACAAATCCTTGCCTTGCTCTAGTTAAAATAACCCTATAAGCGTTAAGCAAATATTTCTTTTTTATTTCCTGATTTATGTTTTGCCACTCAGATCCTCTAAAAGTTTGATAGATCCATTTATTCCCATTTATATGTAAATCAGCATCCCATGAGACAATAGTCCAATCTAATTCTAAACCTTGAACTTCAAATTCGGTTGCTACATCTTCAAAATAGTATGAAGAACGAACATCATCTTCAGGATTTAAAAACCAATATGCAGGATTAATATCATTTTTAACATCTATTCCAAAAGGCCTTAATCGTCTAGCTTTTGAAGATGCTAATAACCCAAAACGTTCAGAACCCCTTGCATTCTCATTTATCCATTCTTTAGCTACATCAAAATTTCTTGTCACGAAAATAGGGTAATCCTCTTTTATTTGTTCATAAAGGTTCTTTGAATTTTTAATTTCAAGATTTAACAATTCATGTATAAATTCAGATAATTTTTCTGATCTAAATGAACGGACTGAAACAGCTAAATGTAAATCTTTTTCGGATATCCCATTTTTAATTAACCAATCTTTTAAAGAATTATTACTCAAATAATTATTATCTGATATTATCAATTCGGAAAAATAAACATTCCAATCTGAAAAATAATGTTTTAATGCGTTGATCCATTCTTCCAAACCTGCTTCACCTGTATTTATTTCCTGACCACCACCAACTAAGCAAATTATAGAACACCAATTATCGTGTCTATTCATTACTTCAATTAAAAATTGAGGTTCAGAGCGACCAAAATCAGGATAATTTTTTTTCCTTTTCATAAAAGAGCTTGCTTGTTCTTCAGTCCATGCTCTTTGAGCTTCATCAAATATAACAACTTTTTCTGTAGGCGCTTCTTCAGATATTAAATTATCATCACGAAAATGATGAATATTTTGAATAAAGGCTTTAACATGCCTTTTGGATTCATCTTTCGTAATTCCCTTATTTATTACTTCATCTCTCGCTAATGCTTCTCTTAAAACTTCTACCAATGGCCCATTACCTGATAAAAACACAGAATTCTCATTTTCGGCCATCTTCATCCTTTCATTAGCAATATTTAGACCTGCAAGTGTCTTCCCGGCTCCAGGTACTCCTGAAATAAAACAAATTGATTTCTTAAAATTTTTTTTAGAATCATCAATAATTCTATTTATACAATCGGTGGTTTTAGATAAATTAATTGCACCCGCATCTGAACGTGAAATTTCTTTAACATCATGTCCCTTATATAGTGCTTCTGCAGCTTCTATAATAGTGGGAGTTGGTTTGTAAATTGATTGTTGCCAATCATCAGGATTTATATTTAGTTTACCTCTCTCTGGAAAACATAAAGACAATGTTTCAAAAAGATTATCTTTATTTGCAAATAAAGGTTTGTATAACAAATCGAAATCTTGTTTAACCGAATTTTCTTTATCATAAGCTTTAGTTGAAACTAAAACCGGAATTAATTTTTCATTGTGACTTCCTTCATGGAAATTCTTTAAATCAAGACTATAATCTAATACTTGATCAATATCAGACTTTCGATAAATATCATCTCCAACTTTAAATTCAATTACAAAAATTAAATCTCCAATTATAACAATGTTATCTACTCGTTTACCCATACGAGGAATAGTAAATTCAAAAAATATGTATCCTTCTTCATTCCTTAGAAAAGAATTTTTTAAAATTTTTATTTGTTCAATCCAAGCATTTCTTTGTAAATTTTCAAGATTATGTCCATGATTTTTAGTTAAATCACCTAATATTTGAGATAAATCATCTTTCAAAAAATTTTTTATAGTATTCGAGTAGTATGAACGCATGTAAATCACAATATTGTTTAATGTTTAAAATAATCTGTTTAAAACATAATTGCCTTATTCATAATGATGTATAAGCTAATTCAAGATTAATTTTATTATATTTTCATAGACATATCAAATTGAATTTTCATTGCTTAGAAGCAGTCTTTTAGCTTCTTTAGATAATTCACCATCAGTTGAAAATCTTTTAGGATAGTCATCTGATCCATATAAAATAATTTTTAATATTTTCAAAAGCACGGATTTAAATTCGCCTTCTTCATATTTTATTTGATATATTAAATTGATCAGCCCTTCTTCTATGGTACCACTATCAAAAATAAAATGAACCATTCCCACATAATAATCCCTGAACTCCTTACAGTTGAACAGTAAATCTGGATAATTAAGATTTAAAAAACCATATACATGGTCTTTAATTAAAAAATAGTTTTTTGCAGTGATAAAATCATTATACGTAAATACTCGGTCTGAAAAGTTGTAAGAGTTTTTAAATTTGTATAAATAGTTTATTATGATTAGATTCCTAAAAAGGGGAATTGTAGAGTCTTTACAAAGTTCGTTTTCGTTAATATCAATGATATTTTCTTCTAATGATTCACAAAAATTTTCAAGTATTTCTATGTTAATGTTTTCTTTGGGAAATCTAAGAAATAGTTCAATAAGAAATGATTGAAGAATTAATTTTTCATTTGAATTCATACAAAGCTTTTCATCTTCTTTAGGGCAATATTCAGAGCGAAATTTAATAAGATCATTTATCTTATTTATATTATCCATAATTCTTTTATCTGTTAATTTTTTTGACAATCGAAGATACAATTTATACTCTTTCGTTGGAATCGATTTTTCTTCATCGTATTCTTCTAAATTTTCTTCAATATTTCTTCTTACCGAACGAATAGTGTAAATATCAGTTAGATCCTTTAAAGTTGAGTTTAAAAAATTTCTAGCTTGACTAGGTGTTTCAATTCTACGTTTTCTCTTTCGAAACAATGATGAAGCAATAGCTGAACCAGCTTTTATTTCTTTTTCTCTAGGGATATTTACTACTCCCATTAACATTGTAAGAAGTTCATTCTGAGTTATAGATGGATCAGAAGATTTTTTATTTAAATCGTTTAAGGATATTTTACCTGATCTGGATAAATTTCTAAAAAAATAGTTTCTATCGTAAAAGATTCGTCTTCTTGAAATCTTATCAGAACATTTGATAATGATTTCTTTAGGAAACCCTTCACTTGTTCTAATGGAGATTTTGCCGTATTTGAGGTTAAAATAATCTTTAAACTTATTTTTTCCTTCAAAAACCACAATAACTTCAGCTAAATCGTCGATTGGTTCTGTTTCAACAGTTAAAATTTTATTATCCTCATTAAAATCAGCAGAAAATATTTTTAATAATTTATATTTATCAAAAATAGGTTCTATTAAATTAATTTTATCTAAATTCACTATTGGCGTAGAATCGATAAGTTCTAGTATTTCTTCTGAATTTACTCCTTTGTAAAAAATAGAACATTCTAAATTACCATTTTTTGAAGTTTCTAGAAGTGCAGAAATAGTTAAATTTGGTGAACCAACCAACAAATAATCTTGTGAACCTTTCAAACATAATATTTTTGAGTGAAATTTTCTTCCACTATCTTCTTTGAATTCACCACTTTTTATTTCTAAATTAATGCTCCTATCTGAAGCCAGTTCTAAATATTTATCCACATTTTTTAGATTATGATTATCTTCTGGAAGTATCAAACTGACCCTTTCTATTGATGGTAAATTATCTTTAAGTATTTCTATGACGGCTGGTTTTTCGGATAAAAATGGAGCTAACATTATTAATTCATTAAAGTCGTCTATATCTAATTCATTTATCATTTGGGTTATTATACTATCATTTAGGTTATGTAAAATTCTGAATTTTGGGTTAATAACCTCAGAGCCAGCGAATGGAAGAAGATAATCAATGAGTTCATTAATGGTATCTTCAACTTTTTTTTCTTTAATAAATTCTTCCAATAAACCTCTTAAGAATTCTAAAATTTTAGTTATATCTGAATATTCATTATTTAATTCATATTCTGTTTTAGATATTAATTCAGCATTTTTGGTTAAACCAGGAAGCGTTAAATTACCACTACCGACATACAATGTAAGTTTATTATTCAATTTTGATGTAAATAAGAATATTTTAGGATGAAAAACTTTTTTCATATAAATTGGTATTAAATGATAATTTTTCCCTGTTATATCTGTAAAAATGTTATAAGATTTCTCATATTGTTCAGCATCGATTAAAATCACTATCTCAGAATTTGGATTGTTATATTGTAGTTTATTTAGAAGGTAAGTATCAAAGAATATTGGATCAAAACAGTAGGTTGTTAAAATAATAAAGTCATTGTTAGTCTGTTCTTGTTTGAACTCGTTGATTAAATTTATTCGATCCTTCTTAGCCATATCTCTCCCTTATCTGTAAGATTCACTTCATTTCCGGAAAATTCAATAAACTGTAAATCTTTGAGTAAGTTTCTTATACGCAACCATCTGTTATCTTGGGGTCCAAAGCCGACATAGGATTTCCTTTCAAAATATAGTCTATTATCTTCCTCTAAAAAGATCCAATTTTTAGTACCAATTGATAGCCTACGTGCAACTTCGTAAAGATGCTTATTAATAATATTACGGCATAAATCTTTCAAGAAACCCATTATATTTATTTCTTCGCCATTATCTTTGATAAAATTAAAAATAGCCTTCATAGATAAACTTTCTAATCTGTCATCTTGATCATGATAGTTATAATTCAATATTCGGTGTTCAATAAGTTCAGATCTTTTATAAAGTAATAATAAAATTACTAAAATATTGACGAGTTTACATTCAATGGAAGTTGCATTGTACAAATTATCAAAAATAAAAGATTCATTAATTTTAGAATCTAAACTAGTTTTATTTGAATGGTTAATATTATTAATAACCTTAATTAATTCTGAAATTAAAGAATTAGAATTAAATTTGACTTCTAATAAATCTTCTAATTCATTATAGAACTTAAATTCATCTAAAATTGATAATATTTCAGTTTTTTCAATTCCACTATTCAAAGCAACTATTTTTTGAACAATATCAAGAAATTTCTCCATTGCATAAACAAAATAAATGTTTAGTTGGAAGAACTCCCAATATCGTCTTATTTCCTCTAATCCTTTGAAATTTATTGGGCTATGGTCATATCTATTCTGGGCGAAATAAATGGCATCCCATATGCAGCGTCTAAAATCAAAGTCTCTTTTTTCATCCGGTTTAACCTTCTCAATTATCTTTAAAAAAAGAAATAGGGTGTTTCTTCTTCTTAAATTTAGTTCCCTAATATTTTCTACATCTGAGTAAAATTCATTATTTACTTCAAATGAAATATTTAAATGGCCATTCTTGAACTTATCGTATTCTTCGATGTCCATAACCCATTCATTATCAATTTTAGTGAAGAAGCCGAAAAATAATTTCGACATTATGTCAATTTCGTCTGAATTATTTTTTAAAGAGCAAATACAGAAGCCTTTATCTCCCATTTCCTTTAGTTCAATTTTTGAAAAATTCTTTTTTTTAAAAAATGAAATTGGAAAATCACCCATAGAATCTGCAAGCATTTTGTTCAATGGTGAGAATTTAGGTATTCTTAGTTCATCTGTCCAGGCACATCTTAAAATTTCCAATTGTCTTTTATAATAGTTAGGTGCATATCCATTGATGTCAAAAGAACTTAGCTCAAAATTATCCTTATTTTCCCAAGTTTTTACGAATTTAGTGTTATTAAAAACATGTTTTAGTTCAGGATTTTTATTTTCCCCATCGTGATGGGCTAAACAAGTTAAAATAAATATTTTTTCATAATCTTTTGAGCTGATTTCTTCTTTTAAATATTCCCAATAATAAGCTAATAGTGTGTAATAACGTATTCTATTTGTCATGGAAGTTATTGCGGGAGTGAAATGTCTTTGAATTCTTAAATGCTGGCTTGTTATTCCTAACAAGTTCACAGCATTCGAATCTGAAGAAATTTTTTCAGACCAATTCAGAAAAGAGTTCTCCATCACTTCCATAAATAAAGTTTAAGATAATCCTAATTAAATATGTTGCTGAAATAAGGATTTTTTGCTACTATAACAGATAAATAGAAAATTTAAGAATATAGGGCATTATTTAGAATATTGCGCAAAATTCCACCCTCTGGATTCGCCCAGAACTTTCAGAGGCTGCGCTATTGCTATTTATTTGATTATTTAAATTTTTATTTTTTTTCTTATTGATATTAGAGCGCCGAATCTCCACCCACCACCCTCCACAGGACTGCTGCCAGACCGGCAGTTAGAGGATCCTATCGAGGAATCCGCCCCCATAGGGGCCCCACCACTAACGCTATCCAGAGATTGAATGAATAATTATAATTTCCTGATTTAAAACTGTCTTTGTAAGGGAACCAAAGATTTTCATAGCCTCTCATCATAGCAATAGGGCAACTTCCAAAAATTCTGCTCGAATCTCTCGGGGCGGAATTTGAAATTCAAAAACAATGGGATAATGACTTTTAAATTTAAATAAAACTAGTTTTAGTATTTTATATTGAAAACAAATTGTAGAGAACCGTGAAATTTAAATACCAATTAATACTATTATTAATTAGAGTAATACTATTACTCTTAGCAATAGGTGATAGAAAATGGAAACCAAGACAAGAATTCAAAGTTAAGCACTGCTTTAGTGAACAAGAAAGGCTACGAACCATATGGATCTTTAATTGGAAATAGCAACACTGGAAGACTACACTCTCCAGGTTGCAGGGCTGTAGATATGATGAAAAACGACCATAAAGTTCCAACCAATGGAGCTCACTTCACACCATGCAAATGGTGCTACCCTGCAGGACCCGGACAACTAGAAGATCCTAATCGGTCTAAATTGGAAGACCAGAAGGAAGTAGAAATTTGTCAGGATCCAAAAATAAACCAAATATTTCAGCAGGTAGGATGCCTATCCTGCGGCTCCAAAGATGGAATCGTGAAAATGTACACCCATGAACATGGTTGCAGACTAGTAGGGAAAGAAGGACTCTGGTGGATCTACTTCGAATGCAGCTGCGGATATCAAACAGCATTATGGAAAGCTAAACATCAAAGAAGGAGTGAATAATAATGACACTCTCCTTCCATGAATTTCTAGAAATCACCAATGAGGACCAGCCAGAAAATAAAACAGGATACAATATTTATAGAGGCTTCACTTTCCAATATCCAGGAGAAATAACGCAACTAATGCCAGACCATTTTCAATTGGTAGAAAAATGGTGCTAAAAAACCTTAAAAGTAGTATGGATATCCAAAAAATATCTCTCAATACTAACCTACTGCGAAGGGGACCTGATACTAGAAGTCTGCGAGAACATGGAATACTTTAAAAAAGAAATACAAAGAACCAGCGAGTTCTACAGGGAGCACTGATCCAATATGAAAGGCAAAAATAGAAGGTTTTGCGTAGATCTACCCAAGAACATACATTATAAAATCTGGAGAATGTCAGGAAGTTTCAAAATAAACCTGGTGGCTCAGTGTCTCCTAGTTGAATACATGACAGATCCTGATCTGCAGGCTCGGGTGAAATCCAGACTACAGAGAAGGACCAAAAAAGCTCTTTAACTGTTTTTTTGAATTAATTTCTTTTTTTAGTGATGGTGCTGTCACAAAGGCGGCAAAGATTCAAAATAGGGGCAATAGGTGGTACGACAGAAACCATCGCACCATTTAACTTTATTTATTCATTTTCGAGTATAAGAATTATTTGATCTCATAATTTCCAAGATAACAGTTACTTTATGTTTATCAAATGATTATAATATTAATTTATTAATAAAGATAGATATAATAGCATTAAATATAATTAAGTGAGGGAAAACATGGCTGAATTACCAATAGCTCCAATTGGAAGAATAATAAAAAATGCAGGTGCTCAAAGAATAAGTGATGAAGCAAAAGAAGCTTTAGCAAAAAATTTAGAAGAAAAAGGTGAAATAATAGCTTCTGAAGCTGTAAAACTCGCTAAACATGCTGGAAGAAAGACAGTAAAAGCTTCCGACATAGAATTAGCTGTTAAAGAATTGAATGGAGGACCTCATTCTGATTAAAGCTAATAGAATAGTATGATAAAAAAAAATTCTTCTTTTGAAAAAACTAAACTGACTCAAATTGTTGCATTTGATTCTAAATTTTTTTTAGACTTCGAAAATATAGAATCAGAAAGTTGTAAAAAAGAATTAACAAAAAAACTTAAAGAAACCAAACACTTTAATGAAAGTAATCCTAAATTCAAACCTTTTAATAAATATATATATGATTTAGAATATGCTGAAAAGAATAAAGAAAAAACGATTACTATAAAATTTACAATTGATGACATTTTCGAAATTGCTACAGAGTCAAAAGAGGTATTAGAAAGTAAAATGGATGACTTTGATTCGTCCAAAATAATTTTTGAAAAATATTGTAATAATCAAATTCAAGTCATTGTAAGTATAGATTCATGTGGGATCCATAGTGTAAGATTTGATTTTGAATTAAAAAGCATAGAAACTCCTGAATTGATTGAAGTACTTGATTTTACTTGCTATTTTATTATTGATTATTTTTTCTTTTGTTTAAAAGTAGATCTTGAAGATAATGAAATTTTGGAAAAAGAATGTTTAGATTGTTTATCCAAACCCATGCTTTATTCAGTTATTAGTAGCACTGGAGCTACTATTAATCCTTATACTAGAGATAGAGATATATTGGGTATATCTTGGAAATTTAGAGATTATAAAATCATTAATGATAATCTTTTAACAAAAATACTTGAAAATGATGTAGCAATACGTGAGGGACATATCTTAACAGTTACTCCTATTGTTGTTTTAATGGTTTTTCCAGACTTTTTATCTGAAAGTTATGATTATGTTGAAGAACGAATAAACGCGATTGAAATATTTTGGAGACAAAAATTTCTTTTAAAAAAGATGCATTTTAATTTAAATGACCTTATTACTAAATATAAAACAAATAAAAGAGAAAAAGGTCTAAAAGATACAATTAGTGAATTACAAAATATGCAAATAACTATTCAATCTGAATTAGAAGTTTATAGAAATATTATAATTTCTGTTACACATTCATTTTCTATGCTTTTTGAAACTTTAAACAAAGTTTTCAAGACAAAAAATCAGTATGACTTCGTCCAAGAAAATTTAGAAACTATTAAATCAATTTATGAAAGCTTAAATGAAGAAAGGCGTAATGATTTGCTTGAAAAAATACAATGGATAGTCATTTTAATAGGTGTTACTTCGATCATTTTACAATTATTAATCGTGGTTTATGGTCCAACTTTCGGCCCAGATCAGACAAAAATAATTGTTTTTGCCACTATTATTATTGGAGTTGTAGGATTTTTATTTATCTTTAAAAGGCAATGGTTGTACGATCAAATAAATAGATAATATCTAATTTCATCATTGATTAAGGTCATAGCTTTGAATATTTTTCAACTTCGTTGATATTGCGAAGTCATTAGTATAAAATTCTAATATAGTATAATATCACAATTTAGATATGGATAGTGAGTTTTTCGAAAAAAATGGATAAGTTATTTGATGTAATGAGGATTATTAATAATTAGGAAAGAGTTATAGATATCTAATTGATTATTACTAAATCTGTGAAGTTCAATTTTAAAAGAAGATGTTAAATTAGAGTATAAAATTACTCTCTAACTACAGTACTTGTAATATTAACATAATCCACATCTTTTAGACTCATGATCTTCTCGTTGAGGCCTCGGATGTATTTATATTTCCTTTTAAAGCCATGACTTCCAGATAGCACTTTTCAGTCATACGGATTTGCATGAACTACATATAACTCCGATCCACATTCTCATTCGGCAACCCATCTTTCCCATTCCCCATCTGTTGCGCACTTGAATAGTCTCGTTGCATGGCGTTTTCAAAGGTTTTGTACCGGTTTATTATCTGGTCTTCTATTGACAAAGATTTCTTGATAGCGAAGTGCATGTGTTTATCCTCAATTAAATCTTCACCTTCCATTATGGCCATGTCACCGGCCATGCGGATCACTCCTCCGAGGTCTCTTAATCTCAGAGTCAGGGAATTTTTCTGGTCATCTATAACTTTTGCCCTTCTCCGGGATTCATCTAATAGTATCCCAACAGCCGATCTGGTGGCGTGGGGTATTTTCGCATCCATCTTTATTTCCTGGGCTACGAATTGGGCTAGTTTGGCCTCGTTTTCTGGTGTGTCTGGCATGGTGGTTCGCATGAGGATTTCATAACCTTCACCCTGTATCCTGGAGCGTAATGGTGGGAGTATATACCTTATATCCCTTATGTTGCATGCGCCTAC
>JARKQC010000047.1 GCA_029974985.1 Bacteroidota bacterium
TGGAGATTTAATGCATACTAAAAATGTCCACGGAAGCGGGTGCACCTACTCAGCCGCCTGCACGGTATATCTCTCGAGAGATTATTCTCTTGAAGAAACTGTCCGGAAAGCGGGAAATTTCACCAGGAAAAGTATTGAACATGGTTTGAAGGGTACTTTGAACCAGTTCTGGAGGATGGAATAAGTTTTTTAAGGTTATAAAGACAAAATTTCTTCCCTAGCTTTTTTAGCGGGTTCATAATCAGGATCAATTTCTAGGGCTTTATCAAAACATTTCAAGGCTTTATTACACTTATTTAAATTGATCAATATTTCTCCTTTTGTTAAAAATAACTCTGGTATTTTTGGGTCTTTTTTTAACGCTTCATCAATATTTTCCATTGCTTCTTCATATTTTCCAAGTTTGTTAAGGGCATCCGCCTTATTATTTAAAGTAATCGCTGCTTGGGGTTTTAAACTCAACGCTTTATCAAATGATTCTATTGCTTCCTCACTTTCCCCTGACTCGTTTAGGGCTATTCCTTTGAGATTCCATAGATCATATTCATTAGATTTTACGTGTAATTTTAATGCCTTATTCGCGTATTTTAATGATTCTTCATAATTTTTAAGGTTGAAATAGATTGAACCTGCTGTATTTAATACCAAAGAATTAACCAGATTTGTTTGAACTTCATTTAGTTTCTTTTGAAATTTTGAATTCAAAGCATTATCTACAGATTCCAATGCTTCTTCATTTTTACCCAGCATTTGTAGGGCAGAAGCTTTACCAGCCCATGCTAACGGGTTGTTATGATCTTTTTTCGAAATTCTATCGAAATAATCTAATGCCTCTTTATATTTGCGCTCCCCCAAAAGTTTACTCCCCTTATTAAACTGTGATATCTTCCTAAAGCCGAAAAACATGATCTTTCCCGTATTTATGCCGACATATAACACTCCCACCATTATGGCCAAAATAACAATGATTACTCTATTATGTTCACCAAAATTGTTCAAAGAAACGATGTAAAGGTAACTTAATATCAAAATTATAGCTATAAACACGGATAACATCAAAAATCCATAAACCTTAGTAGAAAAATGTTTATCACCATATAATGCAATTATAAAACATTCCAACCCCAATAAACCTACGACGATTAAAATAAGGTCCTGACTCAACAAGAACAAGATTGAACTAAATAAAATGGAAACCACACCACAAATGTAGTTTATCTTTACATGTTCTTCCTTCATCATCCAACCCCTATACTTCTTAAAACCATCAAATAACAATAACATCCTACTCTTAATACTCACTTAATTTAATACTTTATTCTTTTAAGCTTAAATTACGAGACTAACCAGTCATACAGTTAATCATCCTAGCCCATATCTTTTTAAATAGATCTCTTAAACATAATCTATCTAACACATTTTTTACCATGATGATGCTGTTAACTTAAGCATTGTTAGTATTATTAGTGCTGTTTGTTTCATAAAATTCTCCAGTTTACCACAATATCATAATACTTAACAGATATTCACTTATTTTTAATTTTTATAATCTTTTTTCCGTTTTTT
>JARKQC010000061.1 GCA_029974985.1 Bacteroidota bacterium
TTTTATTAAAAAACCTGTTTATTTTTAGACTGCTAACTAAAACCAAAACCGTTTGACAATATGACCCGGCTCACACCCATTCCACCGCCCGACAACCCGCCCCCGGTTGCAGTCCGCCGTTCAATTTTGCCGTCAGGGATTTAGCCCTTTTTCTCCGGAAGAAGAAGTTTGAAACCGTTTCCGGGGATTGAAAAAACAAAGGATGCAAGTTTTCAGACCTATCCGGCTATATTGGCAGGTAAAGGATGAAAAAATCAGACTTATAAACTAGTTGGCAGCCATATTTAGAACGACACCACAAATAATAAAAACGTGACAGCAGAAGAAATAAGAGACATAGCACTTGACAGCTCAAAAGCATATTATGAATACCTTGAGCAAAACGACAAGGGTATTCAGGAAGTTGACGTATTTGAATTAGAGTATTTGGAAGGCAAAGACACTATTCTTAAACTTCGTTTGTCTGCAAAACTTTTTGACACAGAAGCTATTTTCTTTAAGAATTTACGGAACAACAAAAAATACGACACGACAAGTATAAAAGTCATTGAATACGACAATGACAAAAATATTCTTTTAATTAAACCGACCGAATACGTAAAAACGGATTTTTCGAGTTTAAGAAACACTGATATAAAAGTCGTTTCTGATTTAAAATTTTTGGTAGAACGGGTTAAGGCTTGGTATGAACTGAATGGTAGCAAACTTGTATTGCCAACAACAATTTCAAAATACTCAAAAGAATTTCAAAACATAGAGTTTTTTAAAGACAAAAATTTCCAACCGTCCGAAAATCAAAAAAAGTCTTTGGAAAACATTTTTACGAATCCATTTTCCTATGTGTGGGGTGCGCCTGGCACAGGAAAAACGCAATTTGTTCTTTCATACGCAGTTCTCCACTACATAAAAAAGGGAGACAAAATCGCCATTTTAGCACCAACGAATAACGCCATTGAGCAAGTTTTAAGAGGTGTCATAAAAATGACAGACAAAGCAGGTGTAGATAGAAAACAAATTATACGCTTAGGAACACCTTCTAAAAAATTTGCAGAAGCATTTCCAGAAGTTTGCGAGGAAAAAGGAGTTCAAAAGAAATTAGCTGAAATTGATAAACAAATCGACATTCTTGAACGAATGTTGAATTTCCAAAATCAGAAAAAAGTAGTTGATGAAATTAATGCCATCATGCCAGAATTTGACAAGATTAATGAGCTTTCAAGCAAAATAAAAACAGAACAAAATTTGGTTTCGGAAATAAACGGACAGGTCAAGAAAAAGGAAATAGAAGTTAGACTTATTAATGAAAATCTATTAAACCAAACTCAACAACTTAATAAAAACGTTGCTAAAACAAATTCTATTTCTCATAAAATAGTTAAGGTGTTTAGCAGTAAACCGACAAATACGGAAAAAACTATTTCAGAAATAGAAATCAAAATATCAAATTCTAAAAAGGACTTAGAATACTCAAAGTACGAACTTTCCGAAATCAGCAGAAAAAAAACTGCACAAGAAAATATTGTAAGAGAAATTCAAGAATTAGCTTTTAGTAAAATTAAAAACCTGATAAATCAGACAAAAAGTTTTTCAGAAGTAAATGCAATTATTTCTACGCTAACAACAGACAACGTAAGCAACGTAAAGGCAGAAGTAAATTCATTTATTACTCAAAAAAATGAAAAGTTGGAAGTTGACCAACACCTATTTAGTGAATATAAAAGTAATGGTTTGCTTGATATACAATCTGAATTAAACAATTATTTAGCGTTGCGTGCTAAACTTGCATCCTCTTCAACAGAAGAACGCTTAAAATCTGTCAATGTTGTCGCTTGCACTCTTGACGGTTACATAGGTCGTTATGCAGAAGAAAAATTAAATGTTGCACACATTTTTCTTGACGAAGCAGGTTATGCTAACATCATCAAAGCATTGACATTATTTAATCATACAGTGCCTATTTCTTTTCTTGGTGACCACAAACAATTACCACCTGTTTGTGAAATTAACGACATAGACATTGAGAAAGATAATAAGTTTCACAATATGTTTTTGTGGGCACAATCTGCAATTTTCTTAGACTTACTTTTTTCAAACACAAAAGACTTTTGTCGAAATCAATACTTAAAAAATTTAGATTTTAATCCAAAGAATATTATAAGAACATCATTAAATTCAACATACCGATTTGGTAATAATTTAGCTCAAATATTGGCTAAATACGTTTATGCAAATGACTTCAATTCAAACAATCCAGAAGGCGAAACCAAAATACTATATGTTGATGCTAAGAAAATAGAAGGTTTGAAATCACGAATTTCAATGAACGAAGTTTCAGAAATAACTAAAATCGTTGCTAATCTTAAACGAAACGGGAATAACGATTTTGTCATTTTAACGCCATATAAAAAACAAATTAGACTTCTTAATAATTATTTACCTCAAGAGCGAAACGACTTAAAAATATTGACCGTTCACGGCTCACAAGGGAGAGAGTGGGACACTGTAATTTTAAGCGTTGTTGACACTTCTGACAAATGGTTTGTTGACACAACAATTCCAATTTCAAAAGGACTTAATTTAGTAAACACAGCAGTTAGTAGAGCAAAACGAAACTTGGTTGTAGTTTGCGACAAAAATTATTGGGCAGATCAAAAAGGGCAACTAATAACAGAACTTATAAATTGTGGGCAAGAAATAAGAAATTAATACGGCTGCTAACATGGGTTTTGCGTCAGGCGGGGTGACGTGCAAAATTGGAGCTTTGTGCTTCGTATCAAGTGTAGTGCAGGTTGACAGCTTTGTGCTCCGAAACCCGCCCGAACGCAAAGCCCGAAAACGTTGGCGTTCATTGTAAAAAGACAGACGATATGCGAAAAATTGATGATAAACTTATTGAAAGATTGACAAATGGTGATTTATTGCCTTTGTTAAACTACATCAAATCAGATAACGAATTACGTTTGGAAGTTCGTCA
>JARKQC010000074.1 GCA_029974985.1 Bacteroidota bacterium
TAATTACAATCAAAGACAATATAAAAGATTGGAAAATAGCTATGAATAAACTAATATTTACAGTAAAAGGATACTATTTTTATGATAGAATAATTCCATTTGAAGAAAATAAATATCTTAAATTAATCAAAGAGCCAGATAATGATTATGACCATGAAGCTATTAAAATAGAAGATCCTTCTGGAGAAAAAGTAGGTTATTTAGCTAATTCTACTAATACAGTCATTAAAGAAACAATTAGTGTAGAATTATGATAAAATTGAAGAGATTAGCTATTGTAAGGTTAATGAGATAAATAGCTATAGAATTATCTGTGAAATAGTTGATAAGAGCAAAATAAAAGAGAAATCAGCTAATAAAATTATGAAAAAGATTAAAAGTAAGTTTTTTAAATTCTTTATTGTATTTTTTAATATATTATCTCCCTTATTGCCTAAGTTAACAAATTTTCCCTGTTTTTAAAGAAATTTTTTATAGAAATATTTGAAAGAAAAATAGCTATTTTTTCCTGCTCATTAATTGAAGGAATAATTACTTTTATTTTCCCCAAGTCAGATGAGTTTATAGCAGGATAGCTAGTCCCTGTACACATTTTTAATACATTATTGACAAATTTACTTGTATGAATTATTTGAAAAATAAAATAAGGGTTTTGTTTCGTCCTAATTTGAGCATACCCTGTGGATGCAACATAATTTTCATTTTTGTAATTGAAAAATAGATTATTTTTTTGATATGGTCGAACCATTTGATATAATATGTCATTTTCTTTAAGAATCCTTTTGGCTCGACTTGGTGCGTTTTTCTTCGAAATTTTTATTTTTTTATTGAGAATTCCATTTTCAACACTTTCTAAGTCAATATAAAAAAAAATTTCAGGTAACTGAGAATTTACAGGATTTATGCATGTTACTTCATTTAAATTTTTTTCATCCCATTTTTTATTAAATTCTTCAAACCTAAGTTCCGGTACATTAATCATTGTTATCCTCAATAGATTATTTTCTAAAATTAAAAGATATAAAGAAAAAAATAGCTGTTTAAACTAATAGTTATATTTTTATAATATTTTCTATAAATATTTTACTAATAACTCGATTGGAAAAATTAAAAATAACTGTGGATATAGTATGCTTAAACCTAAATTAAGATTCAAAGATTTTGCAAAGAATTGGGAAGAAAAAGTATTGAAAAACATTTCGGAATTCTCAAAAGGAAAAGGAATATCAAAAATGGATATTTCTGATGAAGGAATAGAATGTATTAGATATGGAGAGCTATACACTACTTATAATGAAAAAATTACTAAAATAGTTTCTAAAACTAATTTAGATAAAGAAAATTTGGTTTTGAGTGAAATAGGAGATATTATAATCCCGAGCTCTGGAGAAACTGCAATTGATCTTGCAACAGTTTCATGTATCATGAAAAAAGGTGTGGCTATTGGTGGAGATACAAATATTCTCAAAACAAAAGAAAATTCTCTATTTTTATCATATTATTTAAATTATAAAAAAAATGAAATAGGTACTTTGTCACAAGGAGTTTCAGTAGTTCATTTATATGCAAAATCACTAAAATCTTTAAAAGTAATTATTCCTTCAATTAATGAGCAGGAAAAAATAGCTATTTTTCTTTCAAATATTTCTATAAAAAATTTCTTTAAAAACAGGGAAAATTTGTTAACTTAGGCAATAAGGGAGATAATATATTAAAAATACAATAAAGAATTTAAAAAACTTACTTTTAATCTTTTTCATAACTTTATTAGCTGATTTATTTTTTACTTTATTCTTATCAACTATTTCACAGATAATTTCATAACTATTTATCTCATCAACCTTACAATAGCTAATCTCTTCAATTTTATCATAAATCCTACCTGCACTCATTGTTTCTTTAATGACTGTATTAGTAGAATTAGCTACATAACCTACTTTTTCTCCAGAAAGATCTTCTATTTTAATAGCTTCATGGCCATAATCATTATCTGGCTCTTTGATTAATTTAAAATATTTGTTTTCTTCAAATGGAATTATTCCATCATAAAAATAGTATCCTGTCACTGTAAATCTTAGTTTATTCATAGCTATTCTCCAAGTTTTTATATTGTCTTTGATTATAATTAAGTATATTTTAAAAATTTATATATTGATATATTAATAGAAAATACCTATTTAAGGAAATACCGAAATAACTAAATAAGGATAATTTCATAATATAATTATATAATAATCATATTAAACAGGTGTTTATAAATGTCTAAGAAAAAAACTAGCTTTACATTAAACATAGATTTATTAAAAGATTTAAAGATGAAAGCTGCTGAACTCGGAACTACTCAAACTAAATTGTTAGAAAAATTCATTAGACAAGGTTTAGAGAATAATAAAGGAGATCATAGCTTAATTAAAGATGATGTTGGAATTATATTAATAGAAAATATAAACCCTAATTTATTAAAAAAAATTAGTAAAATAGCTAAAAATGAAAAAATCAGTGAAGAAGAAGCTATAAATGAAATAATAGAAAAAGGAATTAATGCTAAAACAAAAAATAAAATACCTGAACATTTGATACTTAATAAAAATACTTATAATCCAGATCCTGAAAAAAGTAGAAAAATGATTGGTATAATCAAAACAGACAAACCATTTGACACAGCTAAGGCAATAACAGAAATAAGAGATATGGAGTATTGATCATGATTTTTTTGGATGCTAATTTCTTAATTAATTTATATGTTGAAACAAATAATTATCATGAAAGAGCTAATGAGATATATAATTTAATTGAAAATGAAGAAAAGGTGATATCTAATCTTGTAATAATGGAGGTTATAACTGTTATGAACATTAAATTAAAGCTAGACCTAGATTTAATATCAGAAGTTTATGAAGAATTGAATATTAGTTACAAAATTTTAAATGATGCTACTTTTTATAATAAAGGATTTAATATACTTAAAAGGGGATTTAATAGAAATAAAGAAAGAATATCTTTATTTGACTCTGTATATATAGCATTAATGAAAGATTTAGGTATTGAAAAAATAGCTACTTTTGATGATCATTTTGATAATATTGAGGGCATTGTTAAAATTTGTTGAGCTTATTCTTCTAATTATTATTAAATTATTATCCTTATTTTCAATTTATTTATACTTTAAAAAGATTTTATAGGTCTTAAAAAGAGAATATCATTTTTTATTCATGTTTATATTTGTTTTTATTTTATAATTTAAAAATATTTAATAATTATTTTATAATTTAAAATAGATGAATTCATGTTACTATTTTTTTTTATTGTTATGTTTTTTAGACTTATATTACTTTTCATATGCTTGGTGTTTCTTTATATTATCAAAAATTTAAATTATATATTAATGATTTTTATGATAAACTTAATATAAAAGTTTCATCGGTATAAAGAAGCAATTATATATGAAGATTGGTTCGATTTAATAGATTGATTATATTTAAATCATTAATAAAAACCAATTAAACAAAAAACATTTAGGATAACATGGAATCTAAACAACTTTTAAAGAATTATTTTGGTTATGATTCATTCATTTCAGGTCAGGAAGATTTGATTAATTGTATTTTATCAGGTAAAGATGTTTTAGGGATAATGCCAACT
>JARKQC010000083.1 GCA_029974985.1 Bacteroidota bacterium
CTGTTGGGAGGTGAGAAAGTTCATAATCATAGATTGGTTACCGCCATATATTAAAATAAAGATTTAAATCAGGTAGGCAAATATAGTTATAACAATGCGGAAATATCATTATCCGCTTATTTATCCTAAAAACTCACAGAATAAAACTTATATTAATTTTGAGGGATCAAATGCTGGATTCACTTTATGAAAAGGCTTTGAAAAAGAAAAATAAGATTAATGAGCGATTGAAAGAAATCGAAAACATCGATGTTGATATTTCGGAGTTTTGGAACGACTTTCCTATTGAAGAAAGCTCGGATAATATCACAATCGCCGGTGGAGATGGAAGTTTAAAGAAAAATAAACTTTTAAGTTCTATTTTTTATGCGATCGATGCAGAAACTTTAATTTTCAATGAAAAAGGTCTTCGAAAAGTTGAAAGCTCAGAAATTGATATTATGCATTACCACAAGCACGCTGAAGACCGTATAAGAAGTTACATGGGAATATTTGAAATAAAAAATGCATTAAAATCATTTGATGAATATGAAGTCGATTTATATCTCTTTGATGGTTCCCTCCTTGGAAATCTCATCCGACCATTTCCTCTTGAAAAAGAACTTAATAACGTAGCAAAAGAAAAAATTAGGGAAAATTATGCTTTGCACCTTGAAAAAGAATTAACATCTTTGGAAGTCAAAATTTCGTCATCGAAATTTTCTAATGATCTAAAAAATGAAAATGAAATGATATATTTGGAAAACTTAGAAAATATAATAGTTGTGAGTGATTTTCTTAAAAAGAAAAAAATTGCTGCTATATCAAAAACTTCCACTAGTAATGATTATTTCCCTGAATCAAAATTCCCTGATATCGCAATATTTGATCGAAAAACCCAAAAACAGGGATATTCAAATCCAAAACCGGTTAAAGTTTCTGATTATAAACGGGACTATTTTCCCGTGCGCAATGAACATCTGCAAAATTTAACTTTTACTATTTTTTATGCTCGGTTAGAAGACAATAAAAACCTTTTAAAAATTGAACTTCCTTATGAAGCTAATAAGGAAGATGTAATTCCCATTTTGAAACATATAAAGAAAATCAGTGCAGAAGGATACCCAATACTCTTAAAAAAAGCACACAATGATGTTGTAATTAAGAAAGGAGACCTTGAAAGGCTTTCACTCATGATAGGATTCTCAGAAAAACAAGCGAGGCCAAAATTATGAGAAAAATTATTGGACGATGCATAGGTGAAACCTCACTGGTTAATGTGAGTTTCATCTCCAAGGAAATGCCACGGGTAGGAGAATATGTCACCCTGAACTACGACGGTAAAAACGTGCTGGGAATGATCGAATCCCTGGTCAGGGGCAGTGTTTCCATAAACGACAACATATACGACCCTTTAACCATTGAAAAGATAAAAGCCATTGAAGGGGACGATCATTACGTTAGGGGAAGTGTTAAAATC
>JARKQC010000283.1 GCA_029974985.1 Bacteroidota bacterium
ACCATCTTTGCCCGTCAGGGACTGTCCTGTGCGCAACTGCTCTATGGCTTTGTCACGCATTAATTTAAATTCTTCGGATTCCATAGTTTCTCTGTCGTTACAAAATTAATATTGTTGGACAGAGTTCATTTTACAGTCTCCTTTAACATCAAGGTAAACATTTGAAAGTTCTGAAGTATTTATTTGTGTATAATCAGGCGCAGGAGTCATATCTGTAAAATTGGTACTATAACCTCCTTGATATGCATCATAATTGCCTCCCAAATTATAACTTAAATGCTGATGACTAAAATAACCTTTGGAATCGCGCCAACCAAATGTCCCTTTTTTCTCTTTATGAAAATATAAGTAATATCTAAGGCCATTTTGGATAGTTATTTTCCCACCATTAGGGTTAGGAGCCTCTATAGTTTTTTTGTCATAGCAGAGGCTTAGCTTCCACCTTACTCCTCCCCCTCCTGAATAAATTTCCCTACTTGCCACTGCACCATAATTAGCTGGTATTGTTGATTTTAACTTTTCGTAAGAATATACTTTAACAAGAGCAGTATCGTAGCTCTCAGGATTACTTAAAAACTGGTTCAGTGTTTTCTCACTGCCATCAATTATATTAATCTGGGCATCTTTTTGAAAGCAATATAAAACATCACCTATTTTTATAATGCCATTTTTATTCAATATACAATCCCATGTATAATTATTGAAAGGATAGCATAAAGAGGAATCAACCATATTGAAATAGCCTTTTTTAACTAATTCCTCAGCGTATTTTTTAGCTTCGGTCAGATTCTCAAATCCAGCCAATTTATCCGATGCCTGAGCCCTGAACATTTTTGCAGATTTCAATCCCATTTGATTTTCCCAACTGGATTGTTCTTCAAGTGATTTGTTTTGCAACATCATTCTTAAACTGTCAGCGGTTTCAAAATTTCGGACAACTAGATATCCATTTTCAGAATACACATCTGGTTTAGTCACTTTAAGCGACTGTGCATCGATACTTTGATCGATTAGTTCGTCAGTTTTCTCGCAAGCATTAAAAATGCTTAATCCTGCTACTAACATAGTAAACCATACTAATTTTTTCATTTCTTTGTAATGTTTTGTGGAGCAAGGAACTGCTACTTCTCGCTCCTGATTTATAAAATAAAACAATGTAACCCGGCTTTAAAAAAGCTGGGTTATTTCTTTCAATATAATTTTGTGATGTTTGTATCGCTACAAGCCTATTTCAAATGTACCATACATGTAATTCCCGTCAGAGTCTACAAAACGAATTTCATAGACACCACTATCCCAATCAGAAACATTGATTGATACCTTCTGTTGCATTTGTGTGTTTACCTTGTTCTCATAAACTGAGTTTCCTAACAATGAATAAACTTCAACTCCAAGGTTAGATAAAAAATCAACATCTAAGCTGGTTGAACCAATTGTTGCATAAATTGGCGTTTGCAGCACTGACCTTGTAGATGTTTGATCCAAAGAACCTCTCAGGTCGATTTCTTTTTGATAGTCGCTTTGGTTAAGAAGATTTTAAATTGAAGATTGACTAATGTTTGGAATTAAAAATGTAAAAAAAATGAATAAAACTAAGGATAACATTTTCATGATCAAAGGTTATTATTTGATGGTGGAAATTTAAAAAATAAATAAACTTAAAAAAAAGAAGAATTTATAAAATAAAGTTTTTCTCAGGCACATAAAACATGTTAGTGCCAGATAGACTAAGGGTTAGGATTTAGAAGATTGCTATCTGATAAAGTTTTTGTTTGTTTTGAATTTTCTTCTATGAGAGAATTTTCAATCAAATATTAACTTGTTGTT
>JARKQC010000259.1 GCA_029974985.1 Bacteroidota bacterium
TCATCCTTCTTCACTGTGAATTTGTATGGTCTGATCTGGTCTCCTGTGGCTTTGATTTTGAGGTAACCATAAAAAATAGGTTTTCTACGCTGGTTCACCGCGCCTTTAGAACTGCCTATGGGATATAGTTCCAGGATCTTCTTGTTTCTGCGTAAAATTATCATAAATTTAATTCCTTGTTTAAAAAATTATTAGACTAATTAGAAATATTGAAAAAATTAATCAAATTATTTTTCTATTCTTAGATTTTGATGGCTCTGGTATGATACCATTTTCTTCTTCAAATTTCTGAACATTTTTTATTAACCATTCGGCTGTTTGTTTAGCAGCTAAGGGAGATAAAATTATTTGAGCCAAAACTTCTCTTACGACATCTAATTCATTTGGATTTATAATTTTATCTTGTTGTAAGGGTTCTTCTGAATATAACAACAGTCTGAAATCGTAAGAACCATATTTTCCGTATGCTCCAGTACAATAAATTTTGGGTATATTCGATGGAACTACGATTGGAATATCCAAATCAATTTTTTCTTTTTTTTTATCTTTTTCCATTAGATTCAGCCCCAATTAGTTGATATTCTGCTGTCATTGATCCCGTATCCTTTACTACTGTTGTTATTTGATGCGAATTAGAACGTGTAAAAAAAGGTTTATTATGGAATTTTTTTACCATTTCTTTTTTCTCTAATTCTTTAATTGAGCTATCAGATTTCCGTATATATTCTTCACTTTCAAGTATTGCTAAGGACAATGCCCTTTTATCATCTTCCTTCAGTTTAAATCTTTTTGGTTTGCCTTCATCAACCACCAAAATATCTATTGCTTTTAATTCATTTATATGCTTGTAAGCGGTCTTTTTAGAAGTTTGTGCAATTCTAGCTATTTCATCAATGGATATAAATTGCCCCCAATTCTCAATAAGTTCTTCTAATACTCTTATTCGCTTAGTATCGCCGAATATATCCTTTAATATATGTGTCAAGTGACTTCCTCCATTTACTTTTATCATCTACCACTACATAATATATATATTGGCGTATATAAATGTACTTTTTTTCCATTATAGAAAATATTTACAAAATAGTATTAAAAAAAATTAACTTTATATTAATAAAATTTTAATTATTAACTATGCCTAAAAACACCTCATATTGATAAAATTATATCTGAACTAGATAAATATGAACAGAGAGTAATGCTTTTTTAGGCAAAGAATCTAT
>JARKQC010000296.1 GCA_029974985.1 Bacteroidota bacterium
AACAAATCCTCAATACAATCACTATTATGATAGTCAATACTAGCTATAGTAAAATCAGAAATCAGAAAGTGCCTCATATCGCTACTTCTAACTCCTGATGAAGCCATTAGTAATAGTATCGCTTTATTCCTTACTGAAGTATTAACAACAGCCAACCTAATATCTTCGAGGTTCGGTATATCTCCCTCACGAATAATCTTAGGAGGAATGTTAATTTCAATCGGACGAGGCAAAGTTATATTATATCTGGTTTTTAGGTAGTTTATTATGTATTAGTTTGCTACTTGTGTGTTGAATTTCATGAAGATATTATTAGTCTTTTTAGTTTTAATGGGTACAAAATCCCAGCAAGGAATAACATTTTTATACTTTCCATCTAACAAATCCTCAATACAATCACTATTATGATAGTCAATAGTAGCTTTAGTAAAATCAGAAATCTTAAAGTTCCTCATATCGCTACTTCTTACTCCTGATGAAGCCATTAGTAATAGTATAGCTTTATTCCTTACTGAAGTATTATCAACAGCCAACCTAATATCTTCGAGGTTCGGTATATCTCCCTCACGAATAATCTTAGGAGGAATGTTAATTTCAATCGGACGAGGCAAAGTTATATTATATTCACGATAAAAAGCTCTAAGACAACTCAATTTATAATTAATAGTAGAATCAATAATATTCTTCTTTAATAAAGATTCATAATAATTATAAAGATAAGAAGTTATTTTTCTATCATCAATATCTCGTATACGAGGCACATTATTAACTAGGTATGGTTGTTCTTCTTCTTTAGCTTCAACAATAAGTTCCGATGGTGTTTTACCAGTAATCTCATACATTTCAGTTAAAGTCTTTATATAATGATGCTCCCTAGACTCAGACAAGTTCTTTCTCAAAAACATCTGCTTAAGTTTAATATAACTCGAAATCATAATAATATATTCATTATAATCGTATAAAAAATTACGTGAATCCTTTATTTATTTAAAAATTCCAAAATAATCCCCCACATAATTAATAGATAAATATTTGAAAATAAAAGTTTAATATAGCCATATTCTACTTTTTTTCAATGAAAAATAATCTATTTTAAGTAAAATAAATACAATACAAAAATAAAAGAATAGGCTTGAAGAGAATAAATAATTGATAAATAAATTATATATAATAAACATTATTCAAATGAAATAATATAATCAAAAATAATAGTTAATTAGTAGATATATATTTTCAGCGCATTTAATCTTGGATGATATAATCATCAAGTATTTCAAATGAAAAAAGACTTATTATATTAAGAAATTTGAATATATTGAGTAAATTAGAAAATTTTTATTAATAAAT
>JARKQC010000130.1 GCA_029974985.1 Bacteroidota bacterium
TAACTAAAAAGGCTGGGGCAACGTGGCATGCTCCGTTGCCTTTTTTAATAGATTAATATTTGTGTAGTATAAGCATCTTGCTTGTCCAAAATTACCTAAACCCCCAGCCTATTTTCCAATGGAGATGGGGAGGAAAAAAAAAGATAAGCCCTCTCTTTCGGAGCGGGTTTGGGTGAGGTAATAATTAAGCTATCCTACACTTTCGAAAGTGTAGGACAGCTGTAGAAATCGTGAGTAGTATAAGCATTCTGTTTGTTCCTAAAATTCCTAATTTCCTTTTATTGAGTGGGTTTTGTGAGGTCTCGTATCATTCTAATCTAAATAAAAAAAATGATTTATAGATAAAATTTTAGAATATTAAAATAATATTTGCAAATGACTTAAAAAGTTATTAAATTTGTGAAAGTTTATTTGCTG
The DNA here is from genome assembly GCA_029974985.1 of Bacteroidota bacterium. Taxonomy (GTDB): domain Bacteria; phylum Bacteroidota; class Ignavibacteria; order Kapaibacteriales; family UBA2268; genus JANJTB01. The sequence continues at coordinate 418 of JARKQC010000130.1, forward strand.
GATTTTATTTTAGAAAATTTTGCTTGTAATAAACAGGAAATTAATAAATAATTATAAGGTAAAATACTATGAAAAAGTATTTCGAATATTCGCAGCATCGCAGCATCGCAGCATCGCAGCATCGCAACTCATCTAATATCAACTATTCTAATTCAAGGATAGTGAAAATGCTCACTTTACTTACTTTTATTACTTCACTTTTACTATTCACAAATTATTCTACTTTTTCACAATTTCAAAGTAACCCAACAGCATGTAATTTTGGAGATACGACTTCTTGGCAGGGTCCATTTATAGCTCATACTTTTAATATACCAGCAACAATTTTAGGTTGTAATGCACCCGGTTGTATTGTTAAAATTACGTACTTTGAGAGGACAACAAGTTGGGGTTATGAATCAGTAGTAGAAAGTATTGAATTTTCTGGTACTTGTGGTTATGATTGTTATGCAAATGCTTACAAAACTGCACTTTGGATGTTGGCTATTATTAATCAAAGTAAAATGGGACTAATTGACGTTGATGATTGCTATTTAAATTTTACATATCGGATGGCTACTTGTTGGCAAGAGGTTTTTTCACCACTTGCTCTAAAACGTTATGTAGCTTGTGAAAGTGAATGTTGTGTTTCTACATATAATATATGCTTGCGAGAGGGTACTAATGATATTCCTAATATAGAAATTCAAAAAATTGGAAGTAGTTCACCTATTAGTCATAATTGCATATTACCTTGTCAATTTATTGACTGTGAAGGATCTTCTCCAAGTTATATTTGGGGACCAACTAAAGATGATAAAGGTGCAAATTTTGTATTTTTTCCAAAACAAAATATAAGTAATAATTTAAGTGATGTAAATATAGTTATATCACCAAATATTGTAAATAATGACCTAAATATTACTATTTCAAATATTAATGATGGTCATTATTACTTAAGAATATATGACAATATTGGCAATTTGCATATTTCCAATGATTTTCAAATAAAAGATAAAAATTCAATAATTAAAAATTTTGATCTAAAAAATATGCCTATTGGAAAATATAATTTAATAATTTATAATAATAATGGATTTTTACATAATGAATCCTTTATAATAATCAGATAAAAATATTAAAATCAAGGAGAAAAAATGAAAAAAATTTTAATTTTCATTGTATTTATTACTATATCTTATAACTCTTATAGTGAAAATATGTATATTAAATTAACTTTAATTATTGATGTTAGAAGTGAAGAATCTTCTCTTAGTGATATTAGAGCTTTTTCATTTTATGATAAAGATCATGGAGTTATCTCACATCTTGATAGAAATTTGAAAGGTACGAAGATGAAATTGACAAGTGATGGTGGCAAAAATTGGAAATTGATATATTGTGATACATCTTATTGGGTTGGCGATTCAATCTATATACCAATACATTCAGTAGTGGGTATCAAATATTTTCCTGATGGTACTATAATTGCAATGTCAGACCGTGGTAAAGTAATTAAATCTACTGATAATGGAAATAGCTTTACTGAGAATATTATTCCGAAAATATCAACTGAGTCATTTTTAATGCAAGATAAGAATTTTGCAATTTTAACTTCTACACCGTGGGGCTATTTAGAAGATGTTGAATGGAAACAATTAATATCAACAGATGGTTGTAATACTTGGGAAGAACTTGAATTGCCAGAATATATACCGAAAAATACGCGACTTTTTATAAAAGAACTTAAAGATGAAAAGTTTGATATTTGGTATTTTAATAAGTCTATCCCTAATGTAGCTCACCATGTAATAACTGATAAATATCTAAAAGATTTTAGGCATATAGAAACTACGAATAACCATCGTTACTTTTGCTTAATAAATGATAGCACATTTATTTGTGGTGGTAAATTTCGTAATGAGCATACAGCAGATGATACTGCATTTATAGCAAAAACTATTGATGGAGGCAAAACTTGGGAAACTAAGTATTTAGCTACATTTCCATATACCAGTATATTATCAATTGATTATATTAATGATAGTATGCTCGTAGCAACGGGCGAATCAAACCATATAGTATTATCAACAGACCAAGGCGAAACTTGGTTTAGACCCGATATTGAATACTATAATGGTGCAAAATTTGGGAGTAGATTTTACGAAGGTGTTAGGAAAATAGACGAAGATAAATATTTGCTTTTGGCGAGTTGGTTTCCGCAGTTATTAGATATAGAGTTTGTATATGGAATTTCTTCAGTAGCAGAAAATATTTCTATTAGCCCTAGTAAAATATATCCAAATCCAATTTTAAGCGATAATACTTTCACTTATGAATTTAATATATCACATAGCGGCAAACTAAAAACCTATATAAGCGATGTAAGTGGTAAGGTATTAGCTATTCTTTATGATAATTATATCGAAACAGGTGATTATATAGAGCAATATCAATTGCCTTCCAATCTTTCGAGTGGTTCTTATTTACTTATAAGTGAGATAAATGGATTTCAGCATATTAAATTATTTAATGTAGTGAGGTAAAAATTCATCAATATACATATTTTACATATTCGGAAAAACTTACAATAAATCTAAAAATAGTTTAAAAAACTGATATATAACTAAAAAGGCTGGGGCAACGTGGCATGCTCCGTTGCCTTTTTTAATAGATTAATATTTGTGTAGTATAAGCATCTTGCTTGTCCAAAATTACCTAAACCCCCAGCCTATTTTCCAATGGAGATGGGGAGGAAAAAAAA
>JARKQC010000300.1 GCA_029974985.1 Bacteroidota bacterium
TTGCGGAAATGAAGTAGAGCCTGAAATAAAATTTTGTGGAAACTGCGGAACAAAAATTGGTGAATAAAATTTAATTATTTTTATTTATTATTTTTTTTTATTAGTTAATTAAATATAAATATGAGTAAAAATAAACAATAATACGCAATCGTGAGATTTTGGAGGAGTTATTTAACGAGAACGGTGTCCTACCACCATTCTCAACTCCTCACAAGGTTGCGTCAAATAAGAAATCACTTACGAAGGCGATAACATTTTTACAACCAATGTAAAATTATGTTGCTTTAATTATTTAAAGCTTACCAAAAATCCTAATTTGATTTTAAGAGTAGCTAGGGCACTCAAAAATTTTAGTTTTGGTAAAATTAGTAAAAATAGTATTTTTATTTTAAATAAAATATATAAAAATTATAATTATTTTTTTTCAGGATTTTCTATATATACAACTGGAGGGCGTTTTTCTAAATCAACGATATATCTAATTGTTCCTCCCTCTTTTAATTCTAATGTTTCTCTCACAACAGAAGGCAATGAAGAAGATAATGACCCTCCTGCTTTTTGTAATTTTCTATCATATTCCAATTTCATACCTCCTAATTTATTTTTATTTATATTTATATCTTTATTTAAGTATCTACTTATATATAAACTTTTATATTTTAAAAGTATATACAAAAGTATATATAATAGTTATAACAATCTATAATTAAGAAAAGTTGATGAGAATCCTACTTCTCAAAAAAACTTTTCAAAAACTTACGAAGGCGAAATAAATGAATAATGAAAATAGTAAAGGGAACTTAACCCAGTCCCAAAAAACCGAGGGTTGTAACACAGACGGTTTAAATCAGCTGAAAATAGTAAATGAAGCTAAAAGCTTACTTGAAGATTTTGGATATACAATTTTAAGTCCAAAACGAAAGAAAGAGATTGTTGGCTTACTAAATGTTCAGTCAGAGAAGATTAATTCTCTTGAAAATAGATTAAACCAAAATACTAATTTTGAAAACACTAGCTCAGAATCACCTGAAAAGGTGAAAATATGAGCTTTGAAAAATTACAAGACATAGACCATAGTGTGGTAG
>JARKQC010000323.1 GCA_029974985.1 Bacteroidota bacterium
GATTTTGGAGTTAAAGCACAATCTTTAAAACCACAATTTCCGAGTATGACATTTCCTAATCATTATTCAATTATTACGGGACTTTATCCTGCAAATCACGGCATTATTGCTAATCATTTTAAAAATCCAATAGATGATACATATTTTAGCATAAAGGCGCCAAGCGTTAAAGATGCGATATGGTATCGGGGTGAGGCTTTTTGGGAAACAGCTCGCCGAAATGGGATAATTACTGCATCGTATTTTTGGCCTGGCTCTGAAATGAATTTAGAGTATAGAAGACCAAATTATTTCGAAGAATACGAGCATAATCGCCCTTATGATGAACGTGTAAAAGGGGTATTAAATTGGTTGAAATTGCCCGATTCGCTAAGACCAAGATTTATTACTTTATATTTCGATGAAACTGATTCAAAAGGGCATAGATATGGCGTTGATTCTGATTCTTTATTCGCGGGAATACAAAAAGTTGATAAGTATATAAAAATGTTAGATAGTGGATTAATACAACTTGGATTAAAAGATAAAATTAATTTGATAATTGTTTCAGACCACGGAATGACAAATTTATCGCCTGATAAAATGATTTGGATTAATAAAATACTCGATAATGATAGTAATTATGTGGAATTTAATAATTTAAGTTCATTAGGTTTTTTATATATTAAAGATAAATCAAAAATTAACACAATTTATGAAAAATTAAAAAATAAAGAGAAAAATTATAAAGTATATTTAAAAAATAATTTACCTCAAAGATTTCATTATAATCATCCATTTATTGGTGATATTATTATAATACCTGATATTTCATATAGTTTACACGATAAAAACGCTTTAGATAATTCTTATAAAGCTACCCACGGATATGATAACGAGGAAATTGATATGCAAGGTATTTTTATAGCACGAGGTCCAAAATTTAAATCGGGCTATAAAGTTACAAGCCTAAATAATATTGATATTTATCCTCTATTGTGCAAAATTTTTGATATTGATTATACATCAAAAATTGATGGAGATTTACAAAGAATTATTCATATTCTAAAAGAATAAAGCTAATAATAAATATAAATTTCTCAAAATATATAGTAAAATCCTATAATAATTTATACTTTTGTGAAATTAGTTTTTTCAATAATATTAATTATATATAAAGCAATTTTCAATATATATTTTTTATGAACTTAAATACAAAAAGATTATTAGTATTATCATCACCAAGCGGTGGCGGAAAATCAACTATTTCAAAAAGATTATTAGATAAATTTATTAATCTTAAATTTTCTATTTCTGCAACTACACGTAAAATAAGAGAAGGCGAAACTAATGGGATTCAATATTATTTTATAGAAATTAATGAGTTTTTAAGTAAAATAAATAATAATGAATTTGTTGAGTATGAAAAGATATTTGATAATTATTATGGCACTCTAAAAAGTGAAATAGAAAAACAAATAAATGACAATTTTTGCTTGATTTTTGATATTGATGTCAAGGGTGCATTAAATCTAAAAAAAATATATCCTAATGATAGTGTGTTAATATTTATTGCTCCTCCAAGTTTAGAAGTTCTCGAACAACGTCTCAGAAATAGACAAACTGAATCAGAAGAACAGTTAAAAACACGACTTAATAGAGCGGAAATGGAATTATCATATTCCAATGAATTCGATTTTGTAGTAATTAATGATAATTTAGAACAAGCAATAAATAACACAATAGAAATTGTTAAAAACAATATGCCGGTAATACAAGAATGAGTGAAAAAATTAAAAAAATGTTCTCGGATATTTCAATACAATATGATTTATTAAATGATGTATTGTCTTTTGGTAGGCATCGTTTGTGGAAAAAGAAATTTGTAAAAGATTTAAATATTAAAAATAATGATAAACATCTTGACGTAGCTACTGGAACAGGCGATATAGCAAGAGAGATTATCAAACAATATGGTGATAAAGTAGAAGTAATTGGTATTGATTTTTCTGATAGTATGATAATTAAAGCACGTTTGAAAAAAGATGCTTTTATAAAAAATCTTAATTTTGAAGTTGGCGACGCTACGAATTTAAATTTCGGAGACGGTACTTTTAATAGTGTTACAATTTCTTTTGGGATTCGTAATATTCCAGATTTGCATAAAGCTATTTATGAAATGTCGAGAGTTTTAAAACCTGGAGGCGTGTTAGCAATTATGGAATTTGGCACTCCAATAAAACCCGTGAATTATTTTTATGCTTTTTATTCAAAATTTATAATACCTTCGATTGGAAGACTATTAAGTAATAGCGAGTTTGCTTATCATTATTTACCTGAAACTATTAAAAAATTCCCTTATGGAACTTATTTCAAGGAATTATTAATTAATACGAGGCATTTTTCCAAAGTTGAAATAAAAAAATATGATTTTGGAATTGTTTACTGTTATTATTGCACAAAAAAGTAGTTTTTTATAATTATAAATTTTAAGAAAAATATGTTTGAAGAAGAAATTAATATTGAAACTGAAAGAATTATTGAAAAAATCAATCATTTAAGTTATAAAAATTTTCAAATTGTAATTGAAAATCTTTATGAGGAGGATTTTTATAGAAATTTTTTAAAAGCAGAAACAGAATTTTTCAATTATAAAATACTATTAAATCTATCGTTAGAAAATGAATTTTCTTATGATTTATACCAAAATTTTGTTGCAACAAGCGATATGCAAAAATTTGTGTTAGAGCATTCTGATTTAACGAATGATTATTTAAACGAATTAATTAAGCGTGCTGTTGAGATTCGTTTTAATTATATGATTAGGCCAATAACGACTATTAGCTCGTTTGTATTTTCTAATAATTATACAATTTCTTTTGATGAATTTAAGCATAAAATCAACTATTTCCCGATAAATAGTTATTTTGTTAATTTAGTATATGAGTTATTTGATGAAATTGAATTTTTTAAAGAAGAAAATGAAATAATTACAAAATCGCAATTTAGCAAACTAATTTTTGAAAAATTAAAAAATAATGCTGATAATATTGAAGCAAAATTTTTAGAAGAAATATCAAATCCACTATTCAAATTTTTAAATGATTTCAATTTAAATAATCATAGTTTTTTATCATTTTTGATATTTTTTGATGATTTAAAAATGTATCCAATAATTGAGTTTCTTAATGAAAATAAAAATTATAGAGAGAATTTTAATTTCGAAAAATTAACTGAAATTTTGAGTATTTATCAAAAGCAATTTATTACAATTAATGATGAATATATTGAAGAAAATACTATTGAAGAACTTCGAGATGAAATTGAATTAGAAGATATTGATGTGAATAATAATATTGATGAAAATCCGATTGAAAACAATATTGATGATGAAAATCTTAATATAGCCAAAGAAGATAAAAATATAGAAGATGAAAGTTTTAATAACAATGATGAAAATATAATAAATAATAATCAAGATTTAAAATAAATATAATTGAGGATAAAATGGCAAATATAATAGTTCTTGGCGCTGGAATGGTTGGCAGTGCAATGGCAATTGATTTATCACACGACCATAAAGTTACTTCTATTGATTATAATAAAAAGAATTTTGAAAAATTAAATAGTTTTGGAATAAATACAATTCAAAAAGATATAAATAATTCTAAAACAATTCGAGATTTAGTACAAGATTATGATATAGTATTGAACGCAGTGCCCGGATTTATGGGCTTTAAAACACTTGAATCTGTTATAGAAGCTGGTAAAAACATTGTTGATATTTCATTTTTTCCTGAAGATTGCTTTTTATTAGATAAAAAAGCAAAAGAAAATAATGTTATTGCAATAGTTGATTTTGGAGTTGCGCCCGGCATTCCAAATTTATTAGTTGCTTATCATAATAATAAAATGAAAATTGAAAATTATAAATGCTATGTCGGAGGTTTGCCCAAAGAGCGAACATTCCCATTTCAATATAAAGCTCCTTTTTCGCCCGTAGATGTAATTGAAGAATATACACGTCCTGCGAGATATGTCGAAAACGATGAGATAATCATAAAAGAAGCTATGAGCGACCCCGAATATTTATTTTTCGATGGTATTGGCACACTCGAAGCATTTAATACCGATGGGCTACGCTCTTTACTTTTTACAAATAATATACCAAATAAAATTGAAAAAACTTTGCGTTATCCCGGTCATATAGATATAATCAAAATACTACTTAGTGCTGGATTTTTATCAGAAACAGAAATCGAAGTAAATAATGTTAAAATTTCTCCACGTGATTTTTCTTCAGCTATTTTATTTGATAAATGGAAACTAAACGAAAACGATGAAGAATTTACCGTTATGAGAATAATTTTTGAAGGTATAGAAGACGGAAAAAATACTCAATATATTTATAATTTATTTGATACTTATAATCAAGAGACAAAAACATCATCTATGGCAAGAACAACGGGCTATTCTGCTACTTCTGCTATAAATTTAGTATTAAATGGAATTTATACAAAAATTGGTATTAATCCACCTGAATTTGTCGGCGAAAATGATAAAGCCGTTGATTTTGTCTTTGATTACCTTAAAGATAGAGGAGTTATCTATAAAGTTGAAAAGAATCAATTCTAAAAAGAAAAATGACCCAATATTAAAAAAAATTGAATTTAAAATCAAACATTTTGTTAATAAACGATTATTTAACAAAAAAGATCCTATTATAATTAATGAAATAACTGACGTTTTCGAGCTAAAACCTAATTGTAGAATATTATTATTAAGGCAAGATAGGATTGGTGATTTGCTCGTATCTGTTCCTTTTATTAAATATTTACGAAATAAATATTTAGAATGCGAAATTGATATAATACTTTCAGAAAAAAATATTAACGCAAAAAGAGCCGTAGAACCTTATATTTCAAATATTTATCTATATGAAAAAAAAATATTAAAAATTATAAAATTAATAATTGATTTAAAGAAAAGAAAATATGATTTATTGATTGATTTATACGATAATAGCTCGACAACCTCAACATTTTTAATTAAATTTATTAAAGCTAAATATAATTTAGGATTAGAAAAATCAAATAATTTAATATATTCTCATATTGTTCCTTTACTCGATAAAAATAAATATCATATTGTCGAGCGAATTGCTAATTTGTCAATCCCATTCGGATTTTTACTACAAAAAAATGATTTATTACTCGAATTTAATATTTTTGAAAGTGAAAAAAAACAAGCAGAAGAAAAACTAAAAATTGAAAAAAATAAAAAATATCTTGGTATAAATTTATCTGGCTCGACCGAAGCAAAATATTGGGGAACAGAAAATTATATTGGTTTAATTAAAAAAATAAATATTGAAAATCCCGAAATAGAAATTATAATTTTTGCAACAGAAAAATTTGAAAACGAACTTAATATTATTGTCTCTGATACTAAATCTAAAGCCACGCCAAGAACAAATTCTTTCTTAGAATTTGCGGCTAATATTTCATTATGTGATTTTTTAATATCTGTTGATACATCTGTCGTTCATCTTGCCGCCGCATTTCAAATACCAATAATTAGTTTGCATATTTGGACGGGAACTATTGATACGGGGCTTCCTTGGTATAGTTTTAATAATCAAAATAAATATTTAGTAACAAAAAATAATTTATCCGATATAAAAGTAATTGACGTTTTTAATGCATATTTGGAATTAATATAAAAATGAAAATTGCACTTATTCAGCTTGGAAGAATTGGCGATATGATATTGCTAACCCCTTTATTTAAAGCATTAAAAGAGCGTTATCCAGAATCCGAAATTACAGTTTTTGCCGGACCGAGTAATTATTCAATTATCGAAAATAATATTTATGTAAATAGTATATTTAAAATTGAAAAAAAACCTATTGGAATATTAAAAACTCTTTTTTATTTACTAAAAAATAAATATGATTTATGGATTGACCCAAAAGACCATTTTTCAAATGAAAGTAGAATTATAGCAAAAATCGTTAGAGCTAATACAAAAATCGGATTTAATGAAAAGAATAAAAAAAAAGCATTTGATATAAGTATCGAACAAAAAGATAATTTACATCATTCGCAGATAGCATTTAATTCAGTTCGTGAAATAGGAATAGTGTTTCCAACGACTCCACCTAAACCAATTTTAAATACAAATCCCAATAGTGATGATTATGTAAATAAATTTTTAAGAAGTAATCATTTAGATGATTTCGTATTGTTTAATATTTCGGGTTCGAAAGAATTAAAAATGTGGCATAATGACTCTTGGATTGAGTTTTTTTATCAAATCAATTTAAATAAAAATATAGTATTATGCTATGCTCCAAGCGAGGAAGAAAAAGCCAAATATATTAAACAACAATTAAAAGATTTTTTTGTATTCAAATCGAGAAATATTAGTGATATAGTATCATTAGTCAAAAAATGTGATTATTTGATAAGCCCAGATACTGCTATAATTCACATTGCCGCCGCATTTAATAAACCCGTATTTGCACTTTATTCGGGATTGGATAATTTTTATCAAAAATTTCATCCATTATCTGATATATTTTTAACGATAAGAGCTGAAAACGAAGATGCGGGTATAAAATCAATTAAAACCAAAGATTGTGTGGAAAAGTTTTTTGAATTTCATAAGTTAATATCATTAAAATAATAAAAATTTAATTAAATATATTTTGTTATTTGAATAAATAATCTTATTTTTGTTGTTCTAAATTTGTGTAATGTAAAAAATATCGGATAAAAATGGCGCATCATAAGTCAGCATTAAAAAGAATGAGACAGTCTCGCAAACGTCGTCTTTATAACAGATTGAATAAAAAGACTGCTAAATATGCTATTAGAGCGGTCAGAGAAGCAAAAACTGTTGAAGAAGCAGTAGAAAAATTAAGAATAGCTACTAAAGTTCTTGATAGAATTAGTGCTAAAAATGTTATTCATAAGAATACTGCTGCAAACAGAAAGTCATCGCTTGCAAGATTTGTAAATAAATTGAAATTTCAACAAGCTACAGTTTAATTATATTATTAGGCGCCCTTAGCTCAATTGGATAGAGTATCTGACTACGGATCAGAAGGTTAGAGGTTCGACTCCTCTAGGGCGTGCTATACAAATATTAATCAAAATATATTTATTTATATTTTGATTTTTTTTAAAAAAAAGCGAAGAATATTTTATCTTCGCTTAATTTTTATTAATTATTTATATATTAATTAATGACCGCCACAACCACAAGTATGTGCATTATTTGGATTGTTAAATATAAATCCACTTCCATGAGCATCATCAATATAATCGAGAGTAACACCCATTAAATAAAATATACTCTTATTATCTATAATCATATTCAAATTACTTAATTCGATAAGTTTATCCGTGTCGTTTAATTCAGAATCAAAACCAAGAATATAATTCATTCCCGAACAACCACCACTTTGTGTTCCGAGACGCAAGGAATATTCTGGTGGTACGTTATTCTCAGTTTTAATAGAATGGATTTTATCTAATGCACGACGAGTAATTAAAATAGCATCTTGCTCTTCAGCACCAATAATGCCAGTATGAACTTGTTCAACTTCCAAGCCATTAACTATATTATTCATTTTTTTTTCCTATTAATAATTAATTTATGTAAAATACGTTAAATAATTGACGATTATTAAATAGAAAAATTTCTTTTAAATTAAATTTAATTATTTTTGATCATCAAATTACAACATAAATTAAAGTTTTATTTAACAATTTGAAATATTATAAACCGTTAATTAACAATTATTTAAAATATTTAGAATTTTATTACAATAAGTAAATAAACAAATTATATAAATTAATAAAAATTGGTGTTTTATGAATTTTTCTTATTATTTTGATTCAAAAAATCTTAATAAAGTATTATTTCTCATATTAATACAAACCATTATATTTTCATCAAATTCATTTTCGCAAGATTATTTTGCTATGCTCCCTAATATACCAACGAGTTATATAAGTAAAATAAAGGTTTCTAATACTGGAGACGTTTATGCAACGGTTTGGGGTGGAGGAGTATATAAATCAAATAATAAAGAAAAACCATGGATTCCGATTAATACAGGGTTAATAAATTTTTATTTAACTGATATTGAATTTATAAATTCAAATGAAATATTAGTATCTACTATGGGAGGAGGGGTTTTTAAAACAAGCTCTATAACTAATATTAATTGGGGTGAATCAAATACGGGTTTAACAAATTTAAACGTAAAATGTTTGAAAACATATCCAAATGGTTGGATTTTAGCTGGCACCTACGGTAGTGGTGTTTTTATCTCAAAAGACAAAGGTGCAAATTGGAAGCAAACGTCTAATGGATTGAATTATATGGATATAACAAGCATTGAAATTGCTGATAATGGTTGGATTATTGCCGCAACTAATGGTGGTGGGATTTATCAATCAAGAGACACATCAAAAACCTGGACAAGGCAAAATTCTGGTTTGAAAAATCTATTTATAAATGATGTAAAATTAAGTAATACTGGACAATTATATGCCGCAACTAATGGACGCGGTGTGTATATGTCACCAAATGACGGTATAGTATGGTCAGAACTTGATACCTTTATGACAAGACCTTATAAAATTAACCCTGTTCCATTACCAGATTTAAATGCAACTTGCATTACATTTAATAAAAATAATACCCCTGTTTTTGGCACACGATACGGAGGAATTTATGCTGAAGATAAAGAAGAAGATATGACCTGGATTCCAACAAATATTCGTGGAACGGGTGTTAATTCAATGACTGGAAATAAATTAAAAATGTATGCTGTTTTTCCTAATCATATTCCTTCGATAAGCGATAATGTCGGTGAGGTTTGGGATACAATAAATCAAAGTCCGATTTTAAATTTTGCATCATCACCTAAAGTACTATCAATCAAAGAAAAAGAGTTATATTTATATAGTTTTACAAGTATTAAAAAATCTGTTGATGATGGCTATACTTGGACTACATTAGCATCAACACCAGCGATAATTAATAATTTATCTATGGATTCATTAGGTAATTTTTATGCTTCTACTGAAAAAGGCTTATATAGAGCAGACCCAATGATAACTAATTGGGACTTAATTAGATTTAAAGATACGATTGTATATGATTGCCAAATTGCACCAAATGGAAATAGATTTGTTGTAGCAAGATATTTTAAACATCAAGAGCCACCAGCAACTCCAATTGATATACGTCAAGTGTGGTATTCCACAGATGGAAATACTTGGCAAAAAGCAAATATTGCATTAGATGAAAAAGCAAGAATACCCAAAATAATACCAATTGATTATGCTGGAAATGTTTATGTATCTGGTGGAAAATTTATTTTTTATTCAAAAAATAATGGTGCTTCGTGGCTACTAACAAATGTATTTCCTTTTGATATAATTAGTATTGGTTTTATGACTGATAATACTGCTATTGTGGGAACTGCGGGCAATGGTTTGTATAAATCAACATCATTTACAAATTACGTAAAACTTGATAATTATCCTGCTAAAAATTCTGAAATAGTTAATGTTAGTAGAAATAATAAGATATATTCATCGGGTAGTAATATTCTTATTGATGATGCTTATGCTGTTTACGAAGCGACTTATATGTCCATAGATGGTGGAGAAACATTTACAAATTTAAATAATTCTTTTAATGGTGATAAAGTCCTTGCATTTAGTGTTAATAATATTAATGATTTATATATGTCAACGAGCTCTGGGGTCGTTTATAGAGCTATTGATAGTGCTAATTTAAGTACTCCTAAATTGATAAGTATCAAAGATAAAGCAAAAGATGTAGATATAAATAGTACATTTTCTTGGAATTCGAGTAAACGAGCAGAATTATATCAACTTGAAATCTCTTATGATGACGAATTTACATATATTTGGGAGTCAGCCACAACAAGTGATACTACTCATATAAATAGTATTGAATTAGCGCCATTTCATAAATTTTATTGGAGAGTTAGGTCAAAAAATCATTCTGCTGTAAGCCCTTGGTCAGAAATTCGTACATTTGTTTCTAAATTAGCAAAACCAATTTTAAAAGCACCCGAAGACAAATCTATCAATATTCCAGTATATGCTAATTTAAAATGGGAAAAAGTTGAGCAAGCTACAAAATATAAAGTTCAAATCGCTCTTAATATTTCGTTTGAAAAACCAGATTTTGAATTTGTAGTTAGCGATACTATTGCAAAATCTCCATTGTTGCAAGGCAAAACGAAATATTATTGGCGTGTGATGGCATTAAATGACGAAGCAACAAGTAATTGGTCTGAAATTTGGTCTTTTACTACTGTGTTCGGTCCGCCTTTACTTAAATTACCAGATAATAATTCAAATGGAATTTCTGTTACTCCTAATATGGTTTGGGAATTTGCTACAGATGTTAATGAGTATGATATTCAAATTTCTGATAAAAATGATTTTACAAGTATTATTTTTGAACAAAATTCAATCATAGCTAATTCTCAAATTTCAAATTTATTAGAATATGATAAAACATATTATTGGAGAGTACGCTCACGCAACGCTGAAATTACAAGTGAATGGTCATTAATTTGGAGTTTTCGTACTGGATATTCACCCGTTACTTTAACAAGCCCAGCGGATAATTCTGTCAATGTAGCCATTCCCGTAATATTCAAATGGATACAACACTCTACTGAGAAATCTTATGAAATTGAAATTTCTAAAAATGGGGATTTTACAAATAATATTGAATTTGAAAAGATTAATAACACAACTGAATTTATTAGTAATAATCTTGATGCATACCAAGAATATTTTTGGAGAGTAAGAGCATATTCAAATGAAAATACGGGGATTTGGTCGCAAACATTTAGATTTAAAACAAAAATTGGTGTTATTGGATTAAGATTTCCCGATGATAAATCTGAAAATCACCCAATTTCAATTGGCTTTATTTGGAATAAAACAGAAGGTGCAACATCGTATCACTTACAAATTGCAAATGATATGATATTTAACGATTTAATTTTCAGTCAAGATACAATAAGTAGTAATTTACATACATTTTCGCAATTAAACCCTGGGGCTACATATTATTGGCGTGTAAGAGCAGTTTCGCCTGAAGGTGCTGGCGATTGGTCAGAAGTATGGACATTTAAAACTGGAAATAATATTCCAATTTTATTAGCACCCGAAAATGGTAAGCCAAACGTTGTTAATCCAATTAAATTTGAATGGCTCGTTGTTGGCGGAGCAACAAGTTATGAACTCAATGTTTCGCCGTATCAAAATTTCAGCCAATTAGTTGTAAATCAATCAAATATTACAAGTCCCGTTTATGATGTGAAGGAATTAGAATTTCCAAAAACCTATTATTGGCGTGTAAGAGCTAAAACAAGTGAAGGAAATTCGAATTGGTCGCAATCTTGGAGTTTTTCAACCGTAGATCCAAGTTCGGTTTACGAGCATATTGATATGAATCAAGCCACAATTTATCCAAATCCAGCGTCGAATGAGATAATAGTAAATATGAATGATATTATTTCTGGTAATTACAATCTAAAATTGATTGATATAAGTGGCAAAACTATATATGAATTAAATGCAAATAATGATAAAAAACAAATATCTATTG
Organism: Bacteroidota bacterium; assembly: GCA_029974985.1. GTDB lineage: Bacteria > Bacteroidota > Ignavibacteria > Kapaibacteriales > UBA2268 > JANJTB01. Next base: position 11,659 of record JARKQC010000323.1, read on the forward strand.
ATTGCTCAAAATTTAATTCGGGGGTATATTTTATTAATATAAAATCTGGAAATAAGATTTATCAAGGCGAAGTAATGATATTGAGATAATAATTGAATTTTTATTAATAGGGAAGAATCTAATATTTAAAATTTTTTAGGTTCTTCCTTTTTTTATATTGCAAATTTGATTGGTATAAAGAACTAATTATTTTGAAAAGTCTCTAAATTAGTATCAATAAATATCTCAATATTCTCGCTTATATTATCAATTTCTGGCTTTTCGTTAGAAACTAATTCTTCAATTTCTTTTATTTTTGGAAGCTCATTAAGGGAATTTAACCCAAAAACACGTAAAAATTCTTGAGTAGTAGCATAAAGTAAAGGTTTTCCGAGCGATTCACTGCGTCCCGCTATTTTAATAAGATTTTTTTCCATTAAAGAATTAACTACTTCATTAGAATTTACTCCGCGTATTTGCTCAATTTCTGGTTTAGAAATAGGCTGTCTATACGAAATTATCGCAAGAGTTTCGAGTGCGGCTTGTGAGAGTTTTTTCTTATTTTTAATTTTAAAATGAGTATTTATAAGTTTACCATATTCGGATAAAATTGCAAATTGCCAAGTATCAGCAATTTTAATTATTCTATATGGACGAGTAGAATTGGCTAAATCATCATTAATTTCACTTATTAAATTTTCGATATATTCTATTGGAGCTAATAGAGGATTATCATCAATGTTAATATTATAAGTATTAGAACCCTCATTCTCATTTTCATCTTGAAAATTTACTTCTATACTAATAAGCATATTTACAATCTGATTAGAATTAAGAGGCTCGTCGGAGCTAAAAATCAATGATTCAATAGCGGTTTTTTGCTCATTTTTTGATAATTTGAATAGTGTTGGGAAATTAGTAAATTGCATTAATTTAAGCCCTCTATAAAACTTTTATCTGCGATAATAATATCATCAAAATTATTTTCTTGAAATATCCATATTTTTTGATATTTCATTAATTCTAAAATTGCTAAAAATGTTACAATTATATGTGAACGAACTACAAAAGAAGTTAATTCAAAAAAAGAAACTCTTTTTTTATTATTAAGTAATTCAAGAATATATATTTTTTTCTCTTCAACAGTTACTGCTTCAAAGCTAATTTGATGTTCTACTTCGTTTACAATTGGCTTACTTAATACAATCTGAAGTGCTTTAATTAATTCAAAAATATTAGTATTCTTAAAATTTGCAGAACTTTCGATTACTTCTTTATCAAGCTCGAATAATTTTTTATAATATATATATTTATTATTATCAGCTTTTGTTTCTAAATCTTGTGCCGCGTCTTTATAAATTTTATATTCGAGTAATTTACGTACTAAACCAGTTCTGGGGTCTTCTATTTCACCATCTTCATCACTTTTAGGTCTTGGTAAAAGCATTTGTGATTTAATATACATTAATGTTGCAGACATTAATATAAACTCGCCCGCAAGCTCTATATCAAAATACTGCATTATTTTGATATAATTAAGAAATTCTTCAGTAATTTTTGATATAGGAATATCATATATATTAAGTTCATCACGTTTGATGAAATATAATAATAAATCGTAAGGTCCCTCGAAATTTGGTAATACTATTTTATACATATTTTGAAAATCAACATCAAATAATTCTTTAAAAATAATAAAAAGTATTTAATATTTATAAATAAGTTATCTACATTATTAAAAAAATCAAAAAAAGAGGTTGCCCTTTTGAGACAACCTCTTCTACTAATATTCGAATTATCAATAATTATATTATTTTATAATTGTGAAATTCTGTGTAAGAGCAACTCTTGGAGTGCGTAAAGTAATAAAATAAGTACCTGTTACAAGGTTGAATTTATCTAAATTAACATTCAGATTATGAGTTCCTTCGCTTAATAAACCACTAAATATTGTTGTAATTGAGCGTCCAGTCATATCAGTAATAATAATTTCTGCATTTGTATTTTCAGGGCTTGTAACATTAATTCTAAAGTTATTTACAGTTGGATTTGGACTTACTTCGCTTAATGAAAAACCAAATCTTGCAACTTCTCGAACTGATGTTGTTCCCGTTGCTATAACCACTTCAATAGGTTCAGATGTAATTTCGTTGCAAATACCTTTTACTTTACAAGTATAAACTCCTTCGTCTTCAGGAGTAGATTCCTCTTTTGTGTAAGTTGCTTCGTTAGCACCTTCTATTAAAACATTATTTTTATACCATTGATATTCTAATTCCTCGCCTTCATTAGCATCTGCAACAACTTCAAGTAGAATTGATTTACCCAATTCAAAAGTAGCTGGGCTTTCAGTATGAGAGCTAATAACGACAGTTTTGAATACAAATAAGCTAACATCTTTTGTTCTAATTTTCTGCCCGCTTTCTTTTAAAGTAACTTCGGCGTGATAAATACCTGCATCGCTTTCTTTGATGTTTTTAATTGTTAAAGATTTAGTATCAGCACCCGAAATATGATCGTTATTAGTTAATAGTACGCCATCTTTATACCAAGTAATAATTGGATTTTCATTACTATTAGAAATATAATCAAATGAGAACTCAACTGTATTATCTAAACATATTTTACTATCACGTGGTTCTTCTGTAATTGAAAAATCAACTTCTTTTACATCAAAATATGGAGTTTTTACAGCAGTGCCGCATAAGCCTTTAACCACCGCATAGTATTTACCTTCATCTTGTTTGCGGAATTTGTTTATTGTTAAATAATTTGTTTTCGAACCCGCGAAACGAGGCATATTGTCATCCAAAGGAACATCAACGGGAAGATTTGGATCGTATTTGTACCATTGAACTTTAACATTGTATTTTTCTAAATCATCTTGCAGACCATTTCCGCCATTGCCATGAACAGTAAATTCTAATGTAGCTTTTTCACCAAGTTTAACGCCGATATTAACATCATAAGTCGGTTTAAATATCGAAATAGGGCGTGCAACATAAACAATGATAGGACCAGATTTTACTGATTCACAACTTGGATGGCCGCTAACTGTAACAGTATAAGAACCAGCTAATCTGTGAAGAAGTTTGTCAATAGTTAAAACAGGTGTATTTACACCAGAATAATCTGCATTGTTTGTGAGCATTCGCCCATCTTTATACCATTGATAAGTTAAATTAGAACCTTCAGCTTCAACGGTTAAAATAATATTTTCTTCTGGGCACCAAACATTAGATTCTGAATAACCAGTAATAATTGGAGTATCAAATATTTTGAAATTACCAGTTACATACGAAATATATGAGAATTCTACACTTTGAATTTTAATTTTTATATTTGAATTTGAATATTTATTGCGTATTGCAGTCCAAATATATGAATTTTCTCTTGAATTATAATTTAAAGCAATAGGCTCCCACCCCTCGTCATCACTATTAACATAAATATTTATTAAGTCAATACCTCTCGAATTCCATAATAAAGTAATGCCTTCCAATGTATTACATACTTCACTATTTGTATTTGGTGATAATAAATCAAATTGAGGAACTGCAAATTGAGTTTCAGAAGAATTTTCACTTGGAGGGTATAATCCATAATTACTTGTAATAGTATTATAAGAAGCCCAAACGCCATCGTCATCTGTCCATTCTTTAACAAGCTCGCCCTTTGGTGAAAATTCAGCAATTTTTCTAATACCACCGGGTAAATTATTTGGAATATAAGTTGACCAAGCACCGTTTACAGATTCGTAATCAGCATAAAAAGCGGGTGCTTGATGAGCAAAACCTGGCGTAGCTAAAGTAGAACCATTTGCTTGAACGATAGCAGTAGAAACGGGATTATTATCTTGGTCATATAATACTATATAATTTTTAGGACTTGATGGGCTTTGAGGGTCGAAAATACCCGAAGCATAGCTTACTAATCCTGTTGTAAAATTATTCGCTGCTGATGATAATCTTAAATTTCTCGATGTTTTAATTGAATTTAATCTTGTGATAACATCACCATTTGAATTAGCCAAATCAATAGTCCAATAATTCTCATTATTTACAGCAAAAATTGCATTATTTGTTGGAATCATATTAATCCATATAGTTTTTGAGGATTCACTATTGCCAGTCTTAAATGATGAATAACTATTTTCAACTTTTAGATTTTTAGCCGCAGTCATCTCATAATTATTTGTCATATAATCATAAACAATCATATTACCAGCTGTTGTAGAAGCAGTATTAGGCAAAGTAAGCGATGCGCCAGTCAAAAAGCGATATTCAGTATTCGGATGTAAATTATTGAATTGAACAAGTGCGAAAGATGGCAATCTACCATTTCCATTTTGGTCAATAAACGTACCCTCGCCTTTTAAATACCTTGGAATAATTATTTCAGTCATAGTTGGTGCAGGTAACACAGAAACAGTCTTAGCAATAGAATTATCAAGATATTGAGCTGATGTAAATACAGAGTATTCAGTATTTGGGCTTGTAAAAACAATATCTTTAAACGTAGCAATACCTTTTTCAAAAATAGCAGTAATAGTACCCGTAAAAGAACCATTCGATATATTCAAATTACCAGTCAATAAATGATAATTTGGATTGACATTGCCATTATCATCAAGAGCTTTTACTGTAATTACGGGGTGAGTTGAACCAACGTGCCCTTTATTAAATATATCAAGGCTTAAATTTGGTTTTTTACTAACATTAAATGACTCACTTGCATCATCAAGATAATATCCAGCAAGATTTTTATTATCAGGTGCTTCTGCGATAATTGTAATTTTACCCGAATAATTAAGATTAAGATTCTCAACAAAATAAACAGCAGAATTTGCTGGAATATTAAAAGTTTGTTGATGTAATAAATTCGCAGTAGCATCTAAAATCGTAAATACAATTTTTGTCGGATGTGGAATACTTTGAGTATAACCAATATTATCCACTAATTCAATTAAAGTTCTAAATGGAATATTTTTCATCGGTACAGCAGGTTTAACGCTCGATATTCTAACTTTATATGGAATACCACCATGACCAGCTCCAAAAGTCGTCCATTTTAAGTCATCTATAGAAACTTGGCTACCTAAATTTCTAAATTCAATTACAACATCGCCAACGATTTCTAAATCATTTACTTCAAATACTTGAACATTAGTATTATCCCAAGCAATAGAATTTGCAATAAAATTACCATTTATATAAAGTGCTATTTGACGATTACCGGCGCCAGTAAATGCCTTTTTCATAGAAATTTTTAAATCATTTATACCACCAGAAATTACTGAAGACTTAATTGTTGACTGTGGAGCGCCCCCGCCGAGCATAAATGATTTATTTTCGGGATTCACTTGATAACCATTGTCGGCACGTCCACGAACATAAGTCCAAGTAACACCGTTATCACCCAAGAAACTATTATTAGTATAACCACCAATAGTTGCATTATGATTTTCAAATGTCTCAGTATAGTTCCAATTTTGAGCAAATAAACTAACTGATGAAATGAAAGCGAAAGTAAACATTACCATAATTTTGGTCAAATTTCGCATTGTAATATTACCTTTTAAAAATATAACAAATATTAATTTCAAAATAAAAAATATATAAATTACAAAAATAATAAAAAAAATAATTAATTATTATTACCAAAAACAATATCATTTTAAATTGTTACAAATTTTGTACCATAAAATACTATTACACAATCAAATATTAAATATATTGTTAGAATAGTACTATAAATTCAAAATTTGTTGTAATTTCATTGTTTTAAAAATTCAAGCAAAATCATAAATTGCGATTGTAAACTAAAATAAAATATAGTAAAATTTGTCTCAAATATTAATATTCAGTTGAATTTTTAATAAAAATAGAAAGGTTAAATATGAGCGAATTAATTGATAATTCAAAACATAAAAAAGAAATGTTGAAAGCACTATTTTTGCGTCTTCACAAAGGTGACTCCTCCGAAGAAGTAAGAAATTCATTAATAAATATTCTTGGGACTGTTCCTTATGAATTTGTTGTCGAAGCCGAGCAAGAATTAATTGCAGAAGGTCTGCCAAGCGATGAAATCCTAAAATTCTGTGATTTACATTCGCAGGTACTCGAAGGAAGAATTGATTTAAAAATGGCTAAAATAATTTTACCTGGTCATCCGATTGATATATTTAAGAAAGAAAATAAAGCATTAGTGAAATTATCTGATGAAATTGATGTATTAATCCAAGAATATATTAAAAAAGAAAAAGTTACTATTGATGATATTTTACAACTAAAAGCAAAATTTAACTTATTAAATGATGTTGATAAACATTATAAACGCAAAGAATACTTAGTATTTCCATTTCTTGAGAAAAAGGGTATTACTGGACCACCGACGGTAATGTGGGGTAAACACGATGAAATTAGAATTAAATTAAAAAATTCCCATAATGCTCTTAATATTGATGAAGAAATAAGCGGATTAAATTTTAAAGTAATTGCAGAACTATTTCTAACTCCAACTACTCTTGCGGTTAAAGATATGGTCTATAAAGAAAATGAAATACTATTTCCTATGAGTGGTGATGTAATTCTCGAATCAGAATGGTACGATATACATCAGCAAACTCTCGAATATGGATATTGTATTGTAACTCCAGATGTTGAATGGAAACCCAAAATTACAAGCGAAGAAAAAGTTCAAATCCAGCAAAGCGGTTTAATAAATATGCCTACGGGTAGTTTTTCATTAGAAGAATTAATTAATGTACTTAATTTTATGCCATTTGATTTTACTTTTGTTGATAAAAATGATAGAGTTAAGTATTTTTCCAACGGTAAACATAGAATATTTGACCGATCTAAAGCTATTTTAATGCGTGATGTCAGAATGTGCCACCCACCAAATAGTGTTAATATTGTGGATCAAATTATCGAAGATTTCCGTTCTGGAAAGCAAGATAGCGCCCCATTTTGGATAAATATGGGTGGGAGATTTATTTATATTGAGTATTTTGCTATTAGAAATGACAATGGTGAATATTTAGGAACTCTCGAAGTGTCGCAAGATTTAACAAAATTAAGAGCATTAGAGGGTGAACAACGCTTACTAAGTTATACAGAAAAAGAATAAAAAAATGAAAAAGGAATTTATAATTACTCCCAAGACTAAAATCTTTGATATTATTATTAAATATCCCGAAGTTGAGGATTTTCTTATCGAATTAGTTCCATCATTCGAGAAATTGAAAAATCCAATATTGAGAAATACTATCGCCAGCGTTGCAAGTATCGAGCAAGCGGCAATAATTGGAGGTATGGAAATTGAACTTTTAATTGGAATATTAAGCAAAAAATTAAATTTAAAAAGAGAAATTACTATTCCAGAAGAATTAAAAGATTCATCTAATTGGAATTTGAGTAATTATATAATTTTACAAAAAATAAATGTGGAAGATATAACCAATAAGGGTGCTAAATCCTTATTGGTTATTTTAGATGAATTGAAAAATTTGATGAAAAATGAAATAATTATTCTCGATTCAAATTTTTACCCTGATACATTAATTAATAAAGCTATCGAGGCAGGTTTTGATGTGTTGCTTAAAGAAAACTTAGATTACTCTTATACAATCTATTTTCGAGTAAAAAACAACTAAATTAATTCTAATCTACCCGACATCACGGGTTCAGATTGATTTTCAAGATATAATTCAAGATATTCACCAATAGAAACAACTTTGCCACTTCTTATAATTTGAGGTGTTTTTTCGTAATTATCACTCCAAATATTAACATTTTGACCAATAATTAAAGAACGCTGTAAATATTTATCTAAAATTGCTTTATAGCCATCACTTAATAATAAATCATAATTTATAGCAATTTTACTTAGCAAAATATTTGTAATTTTTGCAATATCTTGTTTTTGCTGGCATTCATTATTTATCGAAGTCGTTTTACGAATAAATGAGGTAGGATTAATTGTTGGTGCTTTCGCCACATTTAAACCAATTCCAAGAATTGCATCAGTAATTTTATTTCCTTGAATTTGATTATGAGCAATAACTCCACAAATTTTTGAATCATTAATTATTATATCATTAATCCATTTAATTTGAGCTTTATTTTTAAGCTCTTCTATACTATCTAATGTCTCGATTACAGATACTGCCGCAAGCATAGTAAAAGATAAGCCAATATGCGATGATTCTGCATTTGGATTTAAATAACAACTTAGATGAATATTCCCTAAAGCACTTTCCCAAGCTCTATTATGAAAACCATGGAATTTTTTCCCATAACCAGCTAAACATATAGTTTTATCAGCGACCAATTTATTTTTTCCAGATAAATTAATTAATAAATCAAATTGAGAATTTTCAAAAAATTCATTTATAAAAGCAAATTGCCAAAATTCGTTTTCGCTTGATAAAACATAAGGCTTGGTCATAAAAAATTCACTTTCTAATTTATCGGATATTTTTGAATCAATATTATTTGAAATTTCACTTGAATTTTTGAAATATTTTTGCGAATGAGGAATATTATCAGTAAAAATAATCATAAAAATATGTGAAATTATAGTGAAGCAATGCGTGAATCACGTCTTTGTTTAGCTAAATGCCTAAGGTCAACAACTTTATCAACCTCATCAACAATCTCAACTCCTAAAATAGTTTCGAGGACGTCTTCCATCGTAATTAAACCTTCGATACCACCATACTCATCAATTACCATAAAGACATGTTGCCTTCTATTTAAAAATCTTTCAAGCGCAGTATCGAGTTCGATATTTTCGTATATAAAATGAATATCGCGAACAAAATCTCTCATTTTGAGCATACCTTTTCCGTTAAGTGCGGCAAGTAGAACATCTTTCGACATTACATATCCAATGATACCATCATCAATAGACTCACCCTCCCAAACGGGAAATCGTGAGTACATTTTAATTTCGGGAACATTTATTAACTCATTTACAGTTTTCTCGCAAGAACAGGAAAATACAACTGTACGCGGAGTCATTACATCGGACACTAATATTTCACTAAAATGCATAATATTCTTTAAAATACGATATTCATCAGTATCGAGAGCGCCCTCTTCGTGTGCCGTTTCGACAAGTTCAGTTATTTCATCACGGCTTTCTTCTACATTCGGATTTCCGACAATCGCTTTATTTAGAAATTTTAAAAGTATGGTAATAGGTTTTAAAATCAAAGATATTAAATAGATAGGATATGATAAAAATCCAGCTAAAAAATCAGTAAATTTAATACCAATAGACTGAAATAAAAATCTAAAAAATAGCACAATAATTATAAAAAAAATTCCAATTATTAAAAATAGATTAAAATCGAAATATCCAAAATAATTATTTATTGTAATAATTTTAAATAGAAAAGTATAAGAAATTAAATAAGATATTAATTCTAAAATAATAAAAGAATTTATAAGCTCATCGTATTCCAATTTTAATTCTCGAAGTCTCTGAGCCGCTTTATAGTTTTTTTCAATTAAATTAGTTATTGATTCTTGCGATAAATAATAAACAATAGCTGAAAAAAATGGGTTAATTACACCCAACGCTAAAAATAATAAACTTATAAATATATCCATTAGGAGGAAATACTCCGCCCATATTTCTACATAATATCATTGTAAAAGTAATATTATTTTTTCAGAAATACAAAAATTTTCAATTACTTATTACAAAATTAATTTTTTTTAGATAATATATTTTAAAATTATTCTCTAAAAATTTTGATTTTAATTTTTATTAAATATCTCAATTTTAAAGAAATGATTATTTTAGTATTTGCTTTTCTGTCATTTTAAAATAAAAAAATTGAATATGAATATACTCTTAATTGGTTCGGGTGGGCGTGAAAATGCTTTAATGCTCGCTTTATCAAAGTCTCAATCTGCAAAGAAATTATATGCTTATCCCGGAAATCCGGGTATTTTGAAATATTCATTAAAAGCTAATATTAGTTCATTAGAAGCAAATGAAATTGTGCAGTTTTGTAAAAAAGAAAAAATTGATTTAGTTATAATCGGACCTGAACAACCACTTGCTGAGGGATTAACTGATATTTTACAAGGAGTTGGAATCTCTGTATTCGGACCTTCAAAATATTGCTCACAATTAGAATCATCAAAAGATTTTGCAAAAAATTTAATGATAAAATGTGGTATTCCAACAGCTTCTTTTAAAACTTTTTCACATACAGAATTTGAAGAAGTTCATAAATATATAGATACACATACTTTGCCAATAGTATTGAAAGCTGACGGACTTGCCGCTGGTAAAGGTGTCGTTATAGCCGAAGATCACAACACTGCACACAATACAATAGATGAAATGTTCGCGGGATTATTTGGTTCGGCAAGTAAACGCGTTGTTATAGAAGAATTTATGGGTGGGGAAGAGGCTTCAATTTTTGCTGTTTGCGATGGAAATGATTATCTGATTTTACCTCCTTCGCAAGACCATAAAAGAGTTGGAACAGGTGATACGGGGAAAAATACAGGTGGAATGGGCGCATTTGCACCTGCTAAAATCGTTAATTCAATAGTATTAGAAAAAGTTGAAAATAAAATTGTAAAACCGCTTTTAAATGAATTTAAAAAGCTCGATTTTCCATATCGAGGATTACTCTATATAGGGCTAATGATTAAAGATAACGAGCCGAAAGTAGTCGAATTTAACGTTCGTTTTGGTGATCCAGAAACTCAAGCAGTATTGCCGCTTATCGAAGGCGATATAGCAAAACTATTTTTTACCGCAGCAAATGGAAAAATCGAAAAAGATTGTGTAAAAATCAATTATGATAAAAGTGCAGTTTGCACAATATTAGCTTCTAATGGCTATCCCGACGATTATGAAAAAGGTTTTGAAATCACTTTTCCAAATGAGTTAAAAGAAAATGAGATAATTTATCACGCAGGGACAAGCAATAAAGATGGAAAAATTATCAGTAATGGCGGCAGAGTATTAGCTGTAACAACAATTGATGATAATTTGCAAACTGCTATTAACCATAATTATCAATTAATTAAAAGTATTAGTTTTGAAAATTTGTATTATAGAACTGATATTGGACAAAAAGGTTTAAAATTTGAAAAATAAATTAAAAATAATATTACTCTAAATAAATATGAGGAAATATTTAGCAGACAACGGGGCATACCCCGTTGCCTCAGTTTTCCAGTTGTCCTACACTTTCGAAAGTGTAGGACAACTTAATTTATTACCTCACCCAAACCCTCTCCAAAAGAGAGGGCTAATTTTTTCCTCCCCATTTCCTTTGGAGAAGGGGCTGGGGGTTGAGGTTGTTTTTGACAAGCAAAAATGCTTATCCTGCCCAATTTTTAATCCATTGAAAATGACAACGAGGCATGCCCCGTTGTCTCAGTTTTCTAGTTGTCCTACACTTTCGAAAGTGTAGGACAACTTAAACAAAACCCTACATCTTCACAAATTTCTCCACTTTATCGCCTACTTTTATAAAATAAGTGCCGCGCGGCAAATTGGAAATATCAATCCTATTATTGCCGTCTGTTAGTTCAGATTTTGAGACGACAAGCCCCAATAAATCAAGTATCTGTACCTCGCGAGTAAGTAAATCAGTCTCATTATCTATCGTAATATTGATAAAATCAGATGCGGGGTTGGGGAATATGGAAAAGCCTGGTGATTTATAATCATTTACTGAAACAGCAGCGGGAAAAGTACCCTTATATATACCATCTTTCAAAGTACCCAGAATTATTCTCTTACCTATTGTAGAAATAAATTGGACTCCAAATATTTGAGATTTCACAAGATCGCCATATTCAAACATTGATTCATCATTCCATGTTTCACCACCATCATAAGTTACTAATATAAGTCCATCTGTTCCCACTACAATACCGCACTTATCATTAATAAATTCTATCTCTCTTAACGAATTTCGCAATTTCAGACCCTTTGGAGTTTCATAATTAATCTGCCAAGTTTTGCCGCCATCTGTTGTTTTATATATAGTACCTACTTTGCCATCTTTACCATCACCAGAGACACCTACTGCCCAGCCAATCTTATCAGTTTGAAAAAAGAATCTATAAATATTACGAAACTCTGCTCGCCCACTTGACATCTCAATAAATTCCCAATTCTTGCCACCATCATAAGTATGCGCTATTCCAAGTTTATAATCAAGGTTATTATTATCAAGTTCTTCAATTGGTATTGTCAAATCAGTCAACGTAACTTTTATAATATAGCGTAAACTATCCAATATATAAATAGGATTACCATAAGAAGCTCCATAACTAAGAGTATAATTTCCATACTCAATTTTTTTTAAATTAGTATCTCTATAATAACTTTGCCAGCCATCATGCGTAAAATACAGTGCCCCCTCACTGCCTGCTATTCCAAATAAAGTATCTTTCATAGTCAAAAAGCGAAAGAATTTATCTCTCTCATCACGCTTCTCATCTTCTATCTTAATGTACTCGATTGTTTTCAAATCATCTCTAGTTTTAATAATCCAATTATCTTCTAAAGCCGCGAATAGATATCCTTTATGTGGATAAGCGATTCTAAAGCAATAATTGACACTTGATACATTAATCATATCTACCCAAGTTTTTCTTATCCAAGAATTACCACCATCCTCACTATGTAAGACTCCCGGTTCAGCATCATAATCTTGGATAATATAACAATTATTACTATCAATACAAATTACATTCCTAGTGGTTTCCCATTTATATAGTCCTTGTTTTATTAATTCCCACTTTATTTGAGAGTGTAAATCTGTACTTAAAAATATCAAAATGAAATATAAAAGTATTTTTCTCATATCGCTACCTTAATTTGACTTTAGGAATTTATCAGTTTGCAGTATGCATTCTTCGTTACTTAATATTATAAAATATACACCATTGGATAAAATATTTAAATCAATTTCATTACTAATATTATTATTAATAAGATTAAAATTCATAATTCTATTACCCAATAAATCATAAATTGTTAATTGTGCTGATTGCAATTTTTTGAGATTCTCAAAATATAGAGTATTATTATTAACATAAAAATAATTAAAATTTTGTGTTTTTTTATGATTAGATATTACATTTTTATTAGGAATACCAGTTGGCCAATATATTAAAGTATCAAACTGTAACCATTCACAATGTGGTTCACACGGGAATAAACTCCCCAACGGATCAGTCTTTATTTTATAACCACATAATGCTGGAGTATTGTTTGTTTCTAAAGGCCAAATACTATAAAAATTACCTGACTTACAGACTCTAAATTTTTGGAAACAACAATCTACTGAATCACATTTTTCCTTGACCATAATCGAATCAAGTGTAAAACCTGCTATTGGATCCATTGGATTATAAATAATAGGTTTTTTGAAATAATATGATGGAATAGTCGCCCAACAAGACCCGTTACCAATTTGCCATGTAGTATCACAACCACTTTGGCTTTCACCAGGCTCAAATTTCATATCATTTTTAGCAATAATATGAGTTAAAGCCTCCTGCATAATAGCAGTTTCATTAGCACAATAGAAGCAAACATTAGGATTTAAATATTCTATTCTTAATATCTCAAGCTGTTGCAAACTATCACAATTTGTTCTTGCTGCATAATGTACTTTAACACTGCAACCCGGACAACTACTTAATGGAATAGATAAATCAAAATATTGCCAAGGTTTTTCATTGCAACTCTGGTCGCAAGGATCTGGTAAACCTGTATCTGGTGTTTTTGAATTTGAGTCGCAACTTGCTGATGCTCTTAGTATGCACGGATTCATATCATCAGGATGACGTAACAAAAATACAACAGCTTCTGAAGACTGTCCAAAAGGAATACATCTATCAAACTCTGAAATTGGCTGACCTAACATATCACGAGGTATATCATTTGAAAATATATCTAATGGAATATTATCATAAAAATAATATTTAAAACACTTTATATTTTCAGGTATATTAAGTTTATGTATAACTTTACATCCACCTCCACACTCGTGGCTTGGGACTAATATAGTTTCTAACCAAGAGTCATATTCAGATTCGGGACAATGGCAACATTCACTAGCGTCGTAGGTAAAATTCCACTCAGTATATTCTTCCCTAAACTCCCATGGCGGCCAACCTGTACAATAGGGTTGATTATGGTCATTTTTTTGAGCAATCCTAAAACGAAAAGTTAAAATTTCCTCTCCATACTCTGGACAAATTATAGCGGATACTGTATAAGGCTGTGTTGTATCAACTTTTCTTGTTTCATACTGCATAGTAATTGGATTCAAGTACTGAAATACTAAAGCGCCGTGACAAGTAGAATCATAGTGAGTATTCTCTACATTTACTTGGATACAACAATCGCTCAGAGTATCCAAGGTTACAACAAATGTGTTGCAACAGACTGGTGGCTGAGAATAAGCAATCTCTTTTTGTGCAAAGACTAAAGAAATCATTATCATCACCCAAATAATAATTCTATTATTAAACGATGCTGCGATGCTGCGAATAAATTCGAAATACTTTTTCATAGTATTTTTCTTATAATTATTTATTAATTTCCTGTTTATTACAAGCAAAATTTTCTAAAATAAAATTCCACAAATACACTTTCACAAACTTAATAACTTTTTAAGTCATTTGCAAATATTATTTTAATTAGATTAGAATAATACGAGACCTCACCCAAACCCTCTCCAAAAGAGAGGGCTAATTTTTTCCTTCCCATCTCCTTTGGAGAAGGGGCTGGGGGTTGAGGTTGTTTTGGACAAGCAAAAATGCTTATCTTACTGAAATTGGTAAGTTAGACATTTTGTCTGACTCAGAAAATTTCAATTAAACAATCAAGATGATTGTTCTACCAATTTTTAATTATACATTGATTTTTGCTTAAAATTATTGTTAAACATTAAATCTAAAGTGCATTACATCGCCGTCTTTAACGACATATTCTTTGCCTTCGATACGTAATTTGCCAGCATCTTTGATTTTTTGTTCTGAACCGAGTTTAAATAATTCCGTGCAATGATATACTTCTGCACGAATAAATCCACGTTCAAAATCAGAATGAATTACGCCCGCCGCTTGAGGAGCTGTATAACCTTTGTTGAAAGTCCAAGCTCGAACTTCTTTTTCGCCAGCTGTAAAAAATGTTTGTAAATCTAAAGCGTGATAAGCCGCTTTAATCATTTTATCTAAGCCAGATTCTTCTAATCCCGCGGCTAAAAGAAAATCTTTTTTTTCTTCTTCGGTTTCAAGTTCTGATATTTCGGATTCTAATTTTCCACATATTACAATAACTTCAGAACCATTTTTTTGAGCAATTTCTTTAACTTGTTTAATGTATTCATTTTCTGAACTGATAGAATTTTCATCAACATTACAGCAATAAATCTGCTTTTTTAATGTAATTAAATTCAAATCTTTAATTGCATCGAATTGTTCAATGCTCATTTCGATATTTCTTGCGGGAATGCCTTGATTTAACGTTGCTGCTAATGTATTTAAAATAGATTCTGAATTTTTTGCTTTTTCAACTGTTTTTTTATCGCTAGACCTTAACATTTTGGGGATATTATCAATTCTTTTTTGAACTGATTCCAAATCTGCTAAAGCAAGCTCGACCTCGATTGTATCAATATCGCGTGCTGGATTTATCGAGCCTTCGACGTGAACAATATTATCATTTTCGAAACATCTAACTACATGAATAATCGCACCAACTTGCCTAATATTTCCTAAAAATTGATTTCCAAGCCCTTCGCCCTTCGATGCACCTCTTACAAGACCAGCAATATCAACAAATTCAACAGTTGTAGGTATAATTTTTTGTGGTGGAATAAACTCAGCAATTTTATTTAATCTATAATCTGGAACGGAAACGATACCAAAATTTGGATTTATCGTACAAAAAGGATAATTTGCAGCTTCTGCGGGTGCCGCTGTTAATGCAGAAAATAGAGTTGATTTGCCTACATTTGGCAAACCAACAATTCCACAATTTAATGCCATAATTCTAAAATTTAATTTTTGATGATAAAAAGGAATTTAAACGTATAGATGAATGAAATATTAATTTTAATTATAATTTTTTTGAGTATTCATCTAAAAATTTCTTTTCAAAATTCGTTAATGAATCTTTTCCAGAAATTATAATTTTATCAAGAATTTCATTTAATTTATCCTCATTTTCCTGCATATCATCAGATAAAATATCTGAATAATTCTCAGAAAAATCTAAATTTTTATTTTGATATAATTTTTTTAATCTTAAATTACTCGAATGTGCCAAACTAAGCTCTTCGGGAGAAGGCAATTTAATAGAATTATCAGTACTTATATCATCATTTTTTGTATGTGAAAATCCAGAAAAACGAATTTGTAAGTAATGTAAAAGTCCAGAAGTAATACCAAATAAAGAGGAACTTATCGAAGATAGAAGATTACTTTCATTCCCAATAGTAGAAAAATTAACTAATTTAAGTCCAAACCACAAAAAACTAATTAAAAGTGCAAATGCAATAATTGGCATAGGCGGAAAATTTAGAACTTCAATTTTATCTTTTGGTTTTAATAATGAATAGACAACAAGAACATAAAAAGCTATTCCGTCTAATCCCGTAATAGTAATTTTTGAATTGATAAATACAAGTGTAAGTATGCACCCTTGCAAAATAATCAATAAAAACAACCAAATTGGATATCTTAAACCCTCAATATATGATTCGAGCTTTGGAGATACAAAATAAAAAACAAGTCCAAAAAACAATATTGATTCTATACCATTGGGTGCGAAAGGAAAAGTAAGGAGTTGCCAAAGATATAAATTTCGAACAAGCTCCGAAGGTACAAGAGATAAAAAGTTAGAAAAAGTATTACCATATATATAATTCAATAAATATACAATTCCAATAATTATTAGAAATGATTTTGAAAAAATATTATAATATGGTCTTATTTTTTTCAAATGAAAATACTTTTTAAAAAAAATTCAATACATTTTATATTAATAACACTTGAAATCAAAAAAAGTAACAAATTATTTTTTAAAATTATTAATTAATTCATCTACTTTTGTCATATCAATGTTTTCATAATAATCTTCGTTTATAGCAATCATAGGAGCGCCACCACAAGCACCCATACATTCAACTTCTTCGAGTGAAAAAACGCCATCTTCTGTAGTTTCGAGATTACCAATACCGAGTTGCTCGGAAACGTGTTTATAAATTTGGTCACCTTTGCGAAGCATACAAGAAACATTAGTACAAACTTGTATATGGTATTTTCCCATTGGTTTTTTAAAATACATAGTGTAAAACGACGCCACACCCTCTACATTTGATAAAGGAATTTCTAATAATTCGCTAATATATTTCATTACTTCGGGCGAAATCCAGCCCCATTTTTTTTGAGCCATCCACATAACTGGCATCAAGGCAGACCTTTTTTCTGGATATTTAGAAACATATTTTTGAACTTCGATTATCTCATCTGGGTTAAATTCAATTTGCATTATAAACTCTAAAAAAATTACTTCAAAATAACTTACAAAATTACAAAATATTTATTTATTAACGTATCTAATTATTTATTAACGTATCTAATTATTTATTGTTTTTTATTCTTCTAATAAACATATTAACAGAAAGCCACTGTTTTAATGTTATAATTAATTTATGGCTATTAGAAACGCGAATCTTTTTTGCTCGAAAAACGTTAAAATTATGTAATTCAATTTTTTCGAGTAAACGATAATAAATAGAATCCATAATTTCAGCGGCTACGATAGTAGTTTTTTCATCAGGTTTTAGATTCATTCTTGCTTTGTGGTAATATTCACGCGCTCTATTTGCCTGAAAATTCATTAATTCAACAAAATTATCATTATAAACTTCATTAATAATCTCGTTTTCGGAATAATTAAATCTTTCTATTTCATCAAGAGGCAAATATATGTATCCACGATTTTTATCAAATTTAATATCACGCATAATATTTGTTAATTGCAAAGCATATCCAAGATTTACAGCATAGCTTTTAGTTTCTTCGTATTTGTACCCAAAAATTTCTATACTTATCAAACCGACAATACTTGCAACACTATAACAATATTCTTTTAATTCTTCGAAATTATTATATCTATATTGAATTAAGTCGCGTCTAACGCCATCGAGAAGTATCAAAAAATATTGCTTAGGAATTTCAAATCTATTGATTAATGAAATAAAAGGCAACATAAGTGGGGATTTAATCTTATTTTCGTAAATATTTTCTATTTCGTTTTCCCACCAGCTCAATCTATCAAGTTTCTTTAAAATTGTTTTTTTATTAATATTTGGAGTACTATCAACAATATCATCAATATAACTACAAAAAGCATATAAAGTATTAATAGCATTTCTTTCTTCTTTTGGCAATAAGTTAAAAGAATACGCAAAATTAGATTTCTCCAACATTGGAGGCTCTACTTTTTCATAATGTGCTAATTGTTCTTGTGTTAATACTTCCATTTTTAAATTAATAGTATAGCTTTATAAAATATAATAATCCAATCAACAAAATTTAATTTTGGTCTCTCGTATAAAATCCTTGATTTAAGAATCCTTGTTTTATGTAAAATTCTCTTTCCACCTTCGATTGTAAAAGCTAATTCTAATTTTAATCTTTTATTTTTTATAAATTTAACTAATTCAATACCAAATGTAAATAAATTTTCGGTATAATCATAAATTTCTTTACAACAGTCATCAAAATTTTTCAAATTATTTAAATTATTTTTATATAAGTCATCAATTTCATATTTTTTTAATAAATCTTTTGGAATATAAATTCTATTAATTTTATAATCACGAGAAATGTCTTGCCAAAAATTTACTAATTGTAAACCCGTACAAATCGAATCAGAATATTTAATAGTATCATCGTTATAATTATCAAATAGTCGTAAAACAAGCTCACCAACAGGGTTTGCTGAAAATTGGCAGTAATTTAAATTATCTTCCATAGTATTAACTTGTTTAAAATTTGAATCAATCTCAAATGCTTTTATTAATTTTTCAAAAGGGCTTAACGGTAATTTTTTTTCTTTAATTGTATTTTGTAAGGCATAAATTAATGGATTAAAATTATTAGAATCACTCGTTTGCGGATTTTTAATTAAATTTAATAATTTATTGAGCATTAAAATTTTTGTTTCAGAAGTTTCATCTAATAATTCATCAGAAATATCATCAGCTAATCTCGAAAATACATATATTGAATAAAAATGTTTTCTTAAATTTTTGGGAATAAAAATCGAACCTACGGGAAAATTTTCATAATGACTTTTTGTAAACGATTCACAGAATTTATAAGCTTCGTCTAAAGAATTTACAGAAAATTTTCCACCATCAATTTTTAATAATTCATTAATATTTTTTTTTGAATTAATTATCATATATATTTTGATGAATAGAGATTATTTACTCATAACGCTATAAATAAAATTTGATTTTAAATAAAAAAGCCATTGATACAAAATCAACGGCTTTTAATCTAAAAAATAATAAAAGATTATTTAAAATCAATTAAATATGGCATTGCAACCATAGCTTGTTCACGATTTGACATTTTATTTAATTGTAACATATAGTTCATTTGATTTTTTACTTCGGGACTTAATGCATCCCAGTTTATAAGAAATTCTTGTGGAGTAAGTCCAAGAATTTTTGCAAATTCAATTTTTGCTTTTGCATCGTTATCTTCATCATCTTTATCGCCTAAGCCAAACATATTTAATAAAACTTTCAAATCATCAACTTTTTCAGGAAAATATCTAACGTAAACTTTTTTATCAAGAGGAATGCCCAATCTATTTTTTACAATATCAATAGTAGTTTCAATTCCACCAAGAACATCTACAAGGCCTCGTGCTTTGGCATCTTCACCCGTCCAAACTCTTCCTTTAGCAAGTTCTCGAAGTTGCTCATAAGACATTTTTCTACTTTTTGCGGCACGGCTAACAAATCTATGATAAATACTGCTCGATAATTCATATAATTTATCTTTTGAATTTTTATCAAATGGATACATTGCATTCATAAATTGAGAAGATTTTCCAAAATTAATTGTATCGGCTGTTATTCCTAATTTTGACATTGTTCCGCTAAGGTTAGGAACTGCAAGTATCACTCCAATTGAACCAGTAATTGTAGCTGGATGAGCAATAATTGTATCGCAAGCCATAGCCATATAATAACCTCCAGAAGCGGCAACGTCGCTCATCGAAGCATATACGGGTTTAACTGATTTTGCGCGAAGAATCTCGTCCCAAATTTCTTCTGACGCTATTACAGAGCCGCCCGGGCTATCAATACGTATAATTATAGCTTTAACTTTTTTATCATCTCGAGCTTTCTTTAGATTACGTACAAAGTCGCCCGAACGAATTGAATAATCACTATTAAAACCATCTTCGCCATCGTGTCCAGAATTAATTGGGCCAACCCCATTTATAACAGCAATTTGAATATCTTTATCAAAAACATCTTCATCAGCGGGCTTTAAAGTAGAGATATAATCAGAAACACTAATTAAATTAAGCTTAGACTCAGTATCTGAATTAGCTAAATGCTCTTTCATTGATTCGTCTGCAGAAAGTGTTAGGTCGTAATTTTTGTTATTTGCTCTGTATTTAACAAAATCACGAACATTTATTTCAGTAGCAAATTCATCAATAAAACCCTCATATTTTAGTGAGTCAGCAGTATATAGACCGCGATTCATACAATCAATAATTTTTTCCTTAGGCATATTACGATATTTAGAAATAGCATTTACTAAATAATCGTATCTTTGTTGGATAAGTACCCTTAATTGATATTTTGCGGAATCGGTATATTTTGTTTCGCCATACATATCGCCAGCACTTTTGAAATCTTCAAAATGAATAACAAGATAATCAATACCTATTTTTTCAAAAAACCCTTTAAAAAATACTGATGACGCACTTAAACCGTTAAATTCAAGCAAACCTTCGCCAGGCATAAAAATTGAGTCAGCGGGCAGAACATTAAAATATTGAGACTCTGCGCCTACTTCCATAAAAGCATAAATAAACTTGCCCGACTTTTTAAAATCATCGAGTACTCCTTGTAATTCAACAGCTTTTGCAAAACCAATATTACTCAAACCCTGTTTTATGTAAATGCCTTTAATATCATTGTCATTTGCCGCATTTCTAATAGCTTTGATAGTCTCATAAAAAGAAGCGCTATTTTTATTTCCACTAAAAAATGAAAAAGGATTACTTTTAGAATATTCTTGCATTCCATCATCAAAAGTCAGATATAAGACTGAATTTTTCTTAACCTCGACAGTTTGTTTTTCAAAAGCTCCACCAATTTGTGATATTATGACAGCTATGAATACAAAAAATAATGCTACTACAACACCAATAATTAATAATGGTATCCACCAATTACTACTTTTTCGCTTAGGAGTGCGATAAGGTGGAGGGTATGGTGGCATTTTTTGAGACGGTTGTTGGTAATTATCTTCCATAATTTTCCTATTTATTTAATTGAATAAACTATATTTTATTTATTGAATATTACGTTAATTATTATGTAATGTTACAAATTTAAAAATAATATATTTTTTATCATAATACAATAAGATTTAATTATTTTTATCAATATTCTAATTTGCTAATCATTTAAGTAAAATGTTTAAAAAAATTGTAGATATTTGGAAATTAGAATTAAAAGATAAAACATTTATTTATCAAATAATATTTTCTTTTCTTAGTGTAATAATTGGATTAGTAATTTTTACAAGGTTTCTTTCTTTCATTGAAGACCGACCTGGTATAATTATTCCAGACCCAATTCTTTCTTGGTTTAATCCAATTGATATATCTTGGTTTACATTTATTGTAATGTATTCAACGGTTATAATTGCAATAATTAGTTTATTGCAAAGCCCCAAAGCCTTAATTTTGGGATTGCAAAGTTATGTATTAATGCTATTAATACGAATTGTGGCAATGTATTCAATACCATTAGAAGCGCCTGCAACTATTTTACCACTTATTGACCCTATGGTATCCGAAGTTGGAGTTGGTAAACTTATGACCAAAGATTTATTTTTCTCTGGGCATACTGCTACAATATATATAATGTATCTTGTTTCTCAAAAGAAATACTTTAGATATTTCTTTTTAGTTGCTACGATTATTATAGCAATAGCAGTATTAGTGCAGCACGTTCATTATTCTGTTGATGTAATTGCGGCACCATTTTTTGGATATTGCTCTTATAGAATAATGTATCTATTTCACAAAAAATATAATAATCTTTTTAAAGATTACAATTAAAATTATGTTTTATTTTTTAATTATTTAACTAATTTGAATTTTGCTATTGGTGCGCTAATGCCTTTTCTTAATATCAAAATATTATTTTCGACATAATAATTATCAATAGTATCAAAAATTGTCATAAATTTATCTTCAATATCTTGACGTGTACAAAATGCAAGTGTCTTAGTAATTTGTCCAAAAAATATTCTATCATTAGTAGTAACATGAAAAGGGCCGCTGAAATAATTACAGCCTGCAAAACCACTCATATTTCCATTTTTTTCAAATTTAATATCTGTTGCTTTTTCTTTTAATTCTTTATTAGGTGTTGGAATAGTAATTCCATTTAATTCAATTAATTGCCACGTTTTATCAATAAGTTGCTCATAATACATATTCATAGGATTAGAATTTTCTTTTTCAAACACATATTCATCTTGTAAAGAGCCAAGAATACGGTTTCCATTAATATCAAGTTGTATTAGAGAATTTTCTGCAAGCTGATATTGATTAGGAGCATCTTTTATGTCTTTTAAAATAATTCTATCTTCTGCATCGTTCCAAATAAAAGAACCTTTTTTCTCTGTAAATTCCATACTTTTACCAATATATCTATATTTTAGAGTATAAGATTCATTATCGTTAAGAGTTAAAAAAGTTTCTATTCCGCTACAATCAGCGCAGGGAATGAATCCTTTGTATGTACCTTGCCAATTAGTATTCGACTTTGTTTTATGAAATCTATCTTCATAATTGTTAGATTGTTCTTTGGTTGTAGTAGTTTTAGAAATATCTTCTTTCTTTTCGATATTATGGCTACATGAAATAATTAATACAATTGCCAATAATAAAATAGTTTTTATCCACATAAATAGACTCATAGCAAAAAAAATAATACAAAATATGTATTTTAAACGTTTATAAGAAAAAATAATTATGAAAATGTTTTAAAAATCTAATTTTTTGAATATATTTATAATAAATAAAGATTAATAATTCTTTTTATTTATTGTGAAAAATTTGAGGAAATAAAATGATTAAAATTGAATTACCAGATGAAATGCTCCAAACTTTGGTAAAAGCAAATAATGTAGCTGTATTAACTGGTGCAGGCATTTCAGCTGAAAGTGGAATACAAACTTTTAGAGACCCCCAGGGATTATGGGCAAAATTTAATCCCGTAGAATTAGCAAGTATGGACGGATTTATGTCAAACCCTAATCTTGTATGGGATTGGTATCAATATCGTAGAGAAATTATTAGTAAAGCTAAACCTAACCCAGGTCATATTGCAATTGCAGAAATGAAAAATTTATTTCCCAAATTTACACTAATAACTCAAAATGTAGATAGACTTCACCAGAGAGCTGGTTCGGATAACGTCATAGAACTTCATGGAAATATTGTTGAAAATTATTGTGTTAGTTGTAATACGCCATTTTTAGAAAATATTGATTTTGAGAATAAAGAATTGCCTAAGTGTAAAAAATGTGGCGGATTGATAAGACCAAATGTTGTTTGGTTTGGAGAAATGTTGCCTTATGATGCGTTGCAGGATGCAAATAGTGTAGCAGAAACTGCTGATTTTTTCTTTTCTATTGGAACATCTGCAGAAGTATATCCAGCGGCAAATTTACCGATAATTGCTAAAAATCATGGAGCTTATGTTGTTGAAATAAATCCTAATGCAACTTCAATTTCGGGATATATGAATCAAACTTTTAATTATCCAGCAGGCGAGGTTTTACCACTTTTTATAAATGATATAAAAAAAATTAAAGGCGAAAAATGATATTTGGAATTGGTACCGATATAATTGAAACTTCGAGAATTCAAACTGCTATCGAAAAATATGGTAAGCGTTTTTTAAATAGATTATTTACCGAATTAGAACAAGAATATTGTGATAGTTTTAATGATACAAAATTCGTGCATTATGCCGCAAGATTTGCCGCAAAAGAATCGTTTAGTAAAGCAATTGGAACTGGAATTACTCAAGGTTTTAAATTTACAGATGTCAGTGTGAAAAATTTGCCGAGCGGTGAGCCCAAAATTATTCTCGATGGTGAAATGAAAGAAAAATATGGACACCTGAAAATTCATATATCTTTATCTCATACAGATTCAAATTCACTTGCTTTTATAATTTTAGAAGAAATATGATAAGATTAGCTACATTAAATGATTTATCACAAATAAATGATATTTATAATTATGCTATTGATACTCGTATGGCAACAGCTGATTTAGAATATTTAACAATATCTGAAAGAGTTAAATGGTTCGAGAATCACAATAATAATAAATATCCCATTTTTGTATATGAAAAAAATAATCACGTAGCGGCTTGGTTATCGGTTAGCCCGTATAGAGAAAATCGAAAAGCATTGATAAATGTTGTTGAGATTAGTTATTATGTTCATAAGAATTTTTTTCGTCAAGGAATAGCACAAGAATTAATTAAATTTATTATTGATAATTCTGAAAGATATGGTATAAAAATTATAATTTGCATATTGTTAGAAATTAATACTCCAAGTATTAAACTACTTGAAAAACTTGGATTCGAAAAATGGGCAAATTTGCCAAATATTGTTAATCTTGAAAACCTGGTTTGTAGTCATTTGTATTATGGCTTAGTTATCTCAAAATATCATAATAATTTTTGAATATTAAAAATTGCTTTTGTATGAAAATAAATTAAATGTTACCTTTGTAATCATTTTTTTTAAAAAAATTGATTTTTAAAAATTAAATATAATGGAAAATAATAATAAAGAAAATATATCTTCTGAAGAAGAAAACGAAATTGGCTTTTTTGACCATTTAGAAGAATTACGAAATAGAATAATATATTCATTAATTGGAGTTGTCGTTGCTTGTATAATAACAGCAATTTTTATTGACCCTCTTATGAATTTTATATTATTATTACCTGCTAAAAACGCTGGAGTTAGCCTGCAAAATTTACAGCCCTTCGGTGTGCCACTTTTATATTTTAAAGTTATATTTTTAAGTGGTATAATACTTTCATTTCCGTTTATATTATATCAATTATGGAAGTTTATCGCTCCCGGTCTTTATGACAACGAAAGGCATTGGGTAGCTAAAATCACTTTTTTTACATCATTATGTTTTATTTTAGGGGTAGTATTTGCATATTATTTAATGATACCCGCAATGCTTGAATTTGCCGCAAATTTTGGCACTGAAACGATAAGAACAGATATTGATGTTACAGAGTATTTCGGTTTTATGACAATGATATTGCTTGCTTGTGGTCTTATTTTTGAAATGCCAATGTTATCATTTGTGCTTGCAAAATTAGGTATAATTAACGCTAAAATGCTTCGAAAATATTGGAGACACGCGACAGTAGGTATATTGATTATTGCCGCAGTTGTTACGCCAACTCCCGACCCAATAAATCAATTATTTTTTGCAATTCCATTAATGATTTTGTACGAAATAAGTATAATAGTAGCAAAATTTTCTGCTAAGAAAAAAGTAGAAGAAGAAACTGAATAATAATATTTAAAATTATTGAAAAAATAAAAGGGCTAAATAAATAATTATAATTTTTTTAGCCCTATATGTTTAATTTCAAATTAAATCTTCAATGGAATCGAATAGTTTGATAATATCATCAGCCCGCTTACATTCTATTAATTGATTACGAAAACTATCATTATTCATTAATCTTGATACTTTACTTAATAATCTAAGATGTAAACTAACATTATTTTCTGGTCCTAACAACATAAAAGCAATTTTTACGGGAACTCCATCTAAAGAATCAAAGTTTAAAGGATTTTTTAGAATAATTAATGCCGCAATTGATTGATTAACGGATTTTGTTTTAGCGTGTGGTAAGGCAATTCCTTTTCCAACGCCAGTAGACATAATACTTTCTCTTTCGTTTACGTCCTTCAAAGCTAAATCTTTATCAATGAGTTTTCCAGATTTATCAATTAATTCAATCAAATCATTAAGGAATTGATTTTTTGAATTAGCAGTATGTTCTAATTTGATATTTTCCTTAAATAATATATCAGTAATTTTCATAGTTTTAAATCTTTATTTCTATTTATTTTTCCATAAATTTACAAGTTCAAAATATTTTTGTGCAATTTTTTCAGCACCATTTTGAGTACTTGACTCACCAATTATCATAAATGTAGCATTTTCCTTTGCTGGTAGTAATAAAGCTGAATCATCATCATCGAAAATCTTCACCCCTTCGACTAATTCTCTTTTTAGATTTTCGGAATGTTCCATAGCGCAACGCATAACAGTACCTTTATATTCCCAAGCAACAGGGGCTTCGAGAATATGTTGATGACGTTTTGGCAACATTTCATCAATTTGCGAAGGACTAAGATTAGTTTCTGCAAGCATTTCGAGCATTTTTCCAATTGTGAACATACCATCGGAAGCAAATAAAAATTCGGGGAATATAAATCCACCGTAAACTCCACCAACGAATAGTACATCTGGGTCGAGTGTAGCCTCCATCATATCGGAATGATTATTTTTAATTCTAATGACACTAACATTATAATCTTTTGCAATATCTTCGATTTCGCGTGGTGCAACAATAGAAACTGCAATTTTATATGCTTCTTTATCTTTATGAGTTTCAAGGAATAGTTTTGTTACGATAGATAATAACCTTACCGAAGAATACCATTTTCCTCTTTCATCTATCAATGCTATTTTTTCAGCGCCAGCCTGCATTCTAAAGCCTAATTCATAGCCAAGTGAACGCATAATTCTTCCAGTATCATCAATATTTGACGTATTAGCTGTTGGGTCGGGGTGAAATTTAGAGCCATCAACGTAATTATTTAACGAAATTACTTCGGCGTGAAGTTTTCCAAGAATATTGGGGAAAATTGTTGATGCAAGACCAAATGAATAATCCATTAATAATTTGAATTTTCTATTTATAATTAATTCAGTATTTAATGAATTCAAATATCTTGAAATATAAAATTCTTGAGTTCTTTCTGGAAATGAAATTATACCAACTTTGCTTGCTTTTACTCTTTCTATATCTTCGCCAAAGAAAAATCTTTCGATTTTCTTTGTAGTAGAAATCATAATATCACGACCATCTTTATTGAAAATAATAATATCTGTATGTTCCGGATTTCTTGGTGATTTACGAACGTGTAGTCCACCTATGTATTTTCCAGCTCTAAGTTCTTGACGAGTTTGAGGAATCGAAATTTGTTGTAAATCATTAATATTAACCCCCACGGATAATAATCCCGTTGTAATTGAACGTTTAATAATTCTTGATACAGAGTCGGCATCACGACTTGCTATAATAGTTGAATTTTTACCAAAAGTCATACCCAATGCGGCACCAAATTTAGCACCAAATTCTGGATTAATTTCTAAATTAGATATTCCCGAAATACGTGCATCTGTAAATAATTCGCGATACCATTTTTCTTCTTGCACCATTGATCTAAATAATGATGCACCCTCATCAATTGTCTTTCGGGGCCATAATTTGATATTTGAAAATAAATGTGCATCTTTTCCTATTTTACAATGCTCGGCAATAAAAACATTTTCTGCAATATGAACTTTATCTTGTATCTCGACATTATTGCAAACAACATCTTCGGTCATATCAACCATATCGCCAATTTTTACATCATTCCAAATTGTTACACTTCTTAAATTACAGCCATTTCCAATCGTTACATTATCTCCAATAACACAATTTTCAATTTTGCAATTTTCGCCTATAGATGAATTTTTTCCAATTAAATTCTTTTTTGTTAATTTTGTTGAATTTGCGATAATTGTATTATCACCTTTAATAATATCGCTATCCCAATTCATATTAAAGCCAAGATTTACGTTACCGCTTAAAGCATCGTGTTGTCCAATCTGATATTCGTTTAAATTGCCCACATCACGCCAGTAACCTTCAGCAATATAGCCATAAAGTGGCATTTTTCTTTTTAGCATAGTTGGGAATAAATCTTTACTAAAATCAAATTCACTTTGATAAGGGATAAGTTCTAAAGCCTCAGGTTCTAAAATATAGATACCCGTATTAATTGTATCAGAAAACACTTGTCCCCAAGATGGTTTCTCTAAAAACTTAACAATTTTGCCATCATTATCGGTTATTACAATTCCATATTCAATTGGAGAACTTACTCTTGTGAGTAGTAGAGTTGCTAAAGAGCCTTTTTCTTCGTGAAATTTTATTGCCTTTGATAAATCGAAATCTGTTAGTACATCGCCACTTATAACAATACATCTTTCATCTAAATGTTTATAAGCATTTTTAACAGCACCAGCAGTGCCGTAATCAGCCTGAGCAAGAACGTAACTCATCGAAATATCAAAATTTTTACCATCTTCGAAATGATCAATGATTACGTTTGGCTGAAAATATAATAATGAAATTATATCTTTAATAGAATGCTTTTTTAGTAAATTTACAATATGTCCCATCATAGGAACATTTAAAATCGGCACCATTGGCTTTGGAATCTGCATTGTAAGTGGGCGTAATCTTGTTCCAAAACCGCCCGCCATAATTACAGCTTTATTCATATTTAACTCCTAAAAAAATTGATTTTTTTTTGCATTGATAAACATTGCAATATATTATTTTAATTATAAAGCATCAAACAAAAAAAATGATTTTGACTTAAATGTTTACTTTTTTCTTATTTTAGTAAAAGAATTTTTGTAAAATAATGAAAATGATTTAATTTGAAAGCATTAGTTACTGGTGCAAGTGGATTTATAGGTAGTCATATTGTTGATATATTACTCGAAAAAAAATTTGAAGTTACTTGTTTATTAAGAAAATCAAGCAAAACCGAATGGTTAGATAAGAAAAATGTAATAATAAAATATATTGATTTTGATGATCATCAATTATTAGTTGAAGCTATGCGTGGTGCTGAATATGTTTTTCATAGCGCAGGGTTAAATTTTGCCAAAAATAAAGATGATTATTTTAAAATTAATACACTGGGAACAAAAAAAATTTTACTCGCTTGTTATGAAAACAAATCAACAATAAAAAGATTTGTTTATATAAGTAGCCAAACTGCAAGCGGACCATCTAAATCATTAGAAGAAGCTATTGATGAGCGGTCGGAAAGTAAACCAATAACAATGTATGGAAAAAGTAAAAAATTAGCTGAAGATGAGGTGAGAGATTATAAAGATAAATTGCCATTTACAATTCTTAAACCTACAGCAGTATTCGGACCTCGTGATAAAGCGATTTATAGCCTTTTCAAAATGATGTATTATGGATTTGCTTCTCATGTTGGTTGTAATAAAAAATATTTAAGTTTGATATTTGTCGAAGATTTAGCTCGTGGGATAGTAGAAGCCGCTTTGTCGGATAATACTATTGATGAAACATATTTTTTATCAAATGCAGAATTTTATAATTGGGATTATATTTCTGGTGTTTTCAAAAAACAAATGAACAAAAAACTATATTTTAAAATAAAAATTCCCGATTTTATAGTGCTATTAGTTGGGCGAATTAATGGATTTTTGAGTAAAACTTTTTCTTATTCAACACCCTTTGATTATGATAAAGCAATTGATTTTACACAAAAATATTGGACTTGCTCCGCTGAAAAAGCAAATCGAGATTTCGGATTCAAACAACACTATTCTTTCGAAGATGCTGTGAAAAAAACATATAATTGGTATAAAGAACATAATTGGCTGTAAAACGATGCTCGATATAAAAAAAATTATCGTATTTATTTTTTCGATTATTATTATTATTATGGCTTTGTTGTATTTTTCATATAATCTTGCAAATGTTTCTGTTAAAAATGATTATGAAAAATTAGAAAGTGATTTTTTAAAAAGTAGTGTTGAAATAGAAACAAACTATTTAGGAATTCCGTACATTTCTGCTAAAAACGAAAATGATTTGTTTTTTGCTGTTGGATATTATCAAGCAAAAATGAGATTATGGCAAATGGATTATTATAGAAGTTTAGCTTCTGGGAAATTATCAGAAATCTTTGGTGAGGAAACTGTTAAAATTGATAAGTTTATGCGTTGTTTTGAAATGGAAAAAATTTCTAAAAAAAATTATGATTCATTGTCAGCAAAATCTCGCTCGATACTCGAATCATATTCAAAAGGAGTGAATTTTTATATTGAAAATCATTCGTCAGAATTATCCTTTGAATTTAGTGCATTGGATTATAAACCTGAAATGTGGCAGGCATATCAATCATTAATGGTTGGTAAATTGCTTACTTTCGAGCTTAGTTTGAGTATATGGGCTGATATTACATTTGGCGAAATTATAGAAAAAGTTGGAAAAGATAAATTAAATCTTTTTTTACCAAATGATTCTTACTCAACCCCCTTATATGAGCAGGAAATTATTAATGATAAAAAAGGGAAAAAAAATAAATTTTTCTCACATTATTTTGATGAGATTGATAATATAAAAGATTTTTTAGGAATTAAAGGCACATCTTCGGGCAGTAACTGTTGGGCAATATCAAATAACTATCAAGACAATTCAAATTCTAATATTATGGCTAACGATGCACATCTAATGTTGTCTATGCCCGCAAGATGGATGCAAATGAAAATCGAATCGCCAGAAATTAATGCTTTTGGTATGACTATGCCCGGCGTACCACTCATTATGTCGGGGCGAAATGAGAATATTGCTTGGGGAATTACAAATATTATGGTTGATGGTTTTGATTATTTCATTGAAAAATTAGACAAAAAAGAAGAAAAATATTTATTTAAAGATACAATATATAAACCAATAGATTTCATTTTAGATACTATAAAAATTGCTAATCACCAGCCAGAAGTTTATTATCAAAGAAGAACAGATAAATCAATAATAATCAGTGATTTCCATATATTAAAAGATTCTGAAATGTTTTTAAAAGTACCAATAAAAAGTGATAAAAATTCGATTATTGATAAATATGCTTTGAGCTTTAATTGGATTGGAAATTGCTTAAATGATGAAATACAATCTCTATATAATATTAATATTTCAAATAATTATCAAGATTTCAAATATGCGTTAAGGTTTTGGTCAACACCCGGATTGAATTTTCATTATCTTGATAAAAGTGGAAATATTGCTTCTATTTCAGCGGCATCAGTACCGAAAAGAGCGTCAAATTGCAATCCAAATATACCAAACCCCGCTTGGGACACAAGTTATTCTTGGAAAGTTTACGAAAAATTATCAGATTCAATATATTCAGAATATAATCCCAAAAGAAATTTTGTCGCTTCGGCAAATAACAAATTAATACAGAATTCAAATACATTTATATCAAATTATTGGGAGCCAGATTCGAGAATTAAAAGAATAACTGAATTATTAAGTGAATCCGTTAAATTCACTTATAGAGACGCTCAATATATGCAAAATGATTATTTATCTGTTTATGCACGCGAAATATTAAAAATTACTTTTGATGTGTTAAAAAATTATAATTCATTATTAAGCGAAGAAGAGCAATTTGAATTAAATAGACTGAAAAAATGGGATTATATATTTTCTCGTGGCTCTCAAAATGCGTCTTTATTTACTTTTTATTATGAAAAATTAGTTTATAATACTTTTTTTGATGAATTAGATGCGAGATTATATAAACAGTATTCTTTTATTTCGAGCATTCCAACACGCAAGTTATTGGAATTATTAAATTCTATTGATTCTGAAGTATTTGATGTAAAAGGAACTAATAATATTGAAAACAAAGATTTCATAATTTTCAAAAGTTTTAGAGATGCTGTTGCAGAATTTAATGGATATTTCGCCAATATAGCTTATGACAATAGAACTTATGGGAAATTGCATAAATTAACACTCGAACACCCTTTTAGTAAATCAAAATTTCTTAAAAATGCTGTAAATTTCGGTCCTTTTGAAACGGGTGGAAATAATACAACTATAAATAATGGCGAATGGAATATAAATAATCCTTATAAGCAAGTTATCGGAGCCTCGATGAGAATAATTAGCGATATGAGTTCTAATTATATTTATTCATCTTTGCCCGGTGGAATGTCAGGCGACCCTTTGCATCCGAATTATAATGACCAGCTTCAAATCTGGTTAAATGGTGGATATATTAGAATGAATTTTTATAAAAGTAAGAATGAAAATGAATTAAAGCAGAAAATTTCTAT
Organism: Bacteroidota bacterium; assembly: GCA_029974985.1. GTDB lineage: Bacteria > Bacteroidota > Ignavibacteria > Kapaibacteriales > UBA2268 > JANJTB01. Next base: position 44,221 of record JARKQC010000323.1, read on the forward strand.
AATTCCAAAATAAATAATTGTTTTTAAAAAATGATTTGTAACATAATAATGCTTTTTTCGTTATTATAGTAAAAGATAATTGGAGGCTCTTATGAAAAAGTTTAGTTTAATATTGCTTGTAGTTTCTGCAGTTTTAATATCTTGTAGTAGCACTAATTCTGGTTCTTATTTTTCTTATAATAATAATCCAGAATATGATAATAGAAATTCAGAAACGAGTAACTCACAATTTGTTGATAACGAAAACAATTCTTCGTGGGTTAATCCATTGAGTTCAAATAAAACGAGTCAAAATAGCGGATATGTATATTCAGATTATTCATATCAATATAATCCATATATGTATGTACCAGTAGTGGTTCCATGGTGGAATAGATATAATGGTTGGATAGTTTATCCGTATCCGGGAAGTCATTTTACTGTTTATTATTCAAATTTCTGGGGATACGATTGGTATTCGCCATGGTACACATATAACCCTATATACGGTGGATATTGGGGAGCTTATGGCTATGATAGCTATTATCATCATTGGTATCACCAACCTATTTACTCAAGAAAAGATAATAATATTCAAAAAAGTACTTATAGAAATTTTGGTGCAAATAGAGGTACATACTCTTATACTTCCAGCACGAGAAATACTAATTCCTCATCAGAAAGGTTGAATAATAATATTAGAGGTGCAAGCTCTGGAAGAGTAGAATCATCTTCATCGAGAGCAAGAACTGAATCTACTAATATTAATAGTGGGAATGTTTTTAGAACTACTGAATCTAATCCAAATGTTAGAACGAATACCTCTTCGAGCCGTTCTTCGAGTACAAATGCTTCTGAAAATAAAACATTTAGGTCAATCGAACCAGGGAAAAGTTCGAATGTAAATAATACTATTGATAAACCAGCTACTAACAATCAAAACATTTATAGAACTAACACAAATACTAATACAAATAGCTCTTCAACAAGAGGAGTTAATGCAAGTCCATCAAATAATAATTCAAATCCATCTTCTGGCTCAAGAGGATATGAAAATAATTCGGGAAGCTCAAGAGGAAGCTCAAATAGTAATTCAAGCGGTTCTGGAAGTTCTGGTGGCTCGGGTAATTCTTCTTCTGAAAGAGGAACAAGTACGGGAACGGGTAGTGGTAGAACGAGGTAAGTATGAAAATTAGAATATTAATAATGATATTTTTACTTTCTTATTCATTTTCTTTTAGCCAATATATTGAAGATGCATTAAGATATTCAAATTCAAATGGTATAATAACTGCAAGAGCGGCAGGGCTTAATATTGCATTTCAAGGTATTTCTGATGATATTGCGGCTTTGTATTATAATCCAGCAGGTTTAACATTGATTGGAAAGTCTGAATTATCTTTTGGACTTGGATTTACTCGTAATTCCAACGAAACAAATTATATCAATACAAATGATATTTTAAAATCTAATATTGAATATGTTACTCACATTGGTATTGCTTTACCTGTACAATTTGAGGACACGAAAGCGGCAATTGCTATCGCATATTTTTTAGAAGATGATTATTCGAGTAATTTATCGTTTAAAGGTTTTAACCCTTATACAACACTAATAAATAGCGAGTCTTCACTTGGACCAAGAAGTCTTAAAGACAATTGGTCGTATTTATTATATTTATCAAATAATGAAGGTAATGGTGATAAAGTAAATTTTATTACTCCATATAAAGATAGTTTAAATCAATCGGCAATAATAACCGAGGGCGGAGGTTTGCAGAATATTAGTGGTGGAATGTCTTTTGATGTAAGCGAGTACGTATCACTTGGATTTGGAATCACTGGTAAATGGGGCGATTATAGTTATAGTAAAAATTATACAGAATCTGATGATCGAGGTATTTATTCTAATGTTGATATTGAAGGACGTATCTTTGATAGGCTTAAAACAAATGAAAATTTATCTCAAAAAGTTTCTGGAATAAATGCTACTATTGGAGTACAAACTCGTCTTGGAGATTTTTTCAGATTTGGAGTTGCCGTCAAAACTCCAACGTGGTATCAAGTAGATGAAACGTTTGACGCGAGATACGATGCGTATTTCAAATCTGCACATCAATCTGAATATTATAAATATGATGGAAAAAATTCATACAATTTACGCACCCCTTTTGTTTATAGTGCGGGCATTTCTATACACGGCGAAGGATTAACTTTTGCGGCGGGGGTTGAATATTCAGACGATACACAATTAAAATTCAGCGATGCAATTCCCGAAGTTATGGCTTTGAATAATCGAATAATGCTCGAACTCGTTGGTCGCACTTCTTGGGGATTTGGATTAGAATATGATATTCCTTTTGTTCCATTTGTTGTCAGAGCAAGCTATTCACGTACTACATCACCATATCAAATGGATATACCTAATGCAAATCTTACTAATTTTTCTCTGGGTGCTGGCGCTTATATTGGAAAAAATATTCGTTTAGATGGTGTATTTAGATGGATTGATTATTCAGAGCAACTTACAAATTTTAAAACCGAAAGTTATCTAGAAAAATATGCAAATTTTGTTGTCAATAGAATGCCTTTAAATATTAGCTTAGGTTTGACTTATAGATACTAAAAATTAATCAAAATTTCTATTTTAAAAGACTCATTTATATTTTCTTAAATGGGTCTTTTTTAATTCTTAATATCGGCTTTTTTTTCTCTTAAAAATGCTCTTAATAAATTTTCAACTTCTTTGCTATTTCCAAATTCATTAGATATAAGCGGTATATTATCATTATTATGACTATTATTTTTATTTTGCATTTCAATATCGCTACGGCTATATATTACTGTAACTGCATAAGTTAAAAGCACGGAGAACTCTAATCCTAAAGCAAAAAATATTAACGAAGGCTGATTAGAAGGAATGAATTTTAATCCACGCATACCAATAATAATAATCAAAACAGCCGCACCGATATATACTAATCCAAGAACAACATTGCTATATTTATCTGTAAAATAAAATCTTAAATAAAATTTTAAAGCACTCCAAGTATTTAAAAAGCGATATAAAAAATTTCCATTTTTCCATTTTAGAGCTGTTTTAATATATCTTAAATCCTCTGGAGCGATGCCCCATTCATCAGCTAAATTTAATAAATTTAGTGTGTCAGATTCTAATATTTGTTGCTCAATATTATGAATATTACTTGTTTTTTTTTGAATTTTAATAATTAATATATCAACTGTATTATATATTTCACGCTCAATTTTGTGCCTCATAAGACCAATATTTATAGGCAGAATTGCTGACATTAATAATGAAACAAATACTGCTAATATTAGTACTGGCATAAATAATGATAAAGCAGGATTAAGCGAATAAATTGATTCTTGTTCTGTATTCTTATAAATGAGGATCCGCCAATTTGTCAGATAATCTCTTAAAAAATCTTCTTTTACTTTTTCTAATTCGATTAATTCATCGCGCGAAATATATTTTGATAATACCCTATCTTCTTTACTTTTTTTGAAAGTATTTAAAGTACCATCTAAAATCACATTTCCGTTTAGATACTGTTCAACGATAATAGTTTTAATATTTGGTAAGACGATATAATATGTGCCAGAAAAAATTAAAAAGAACATTATTAAGAATACTATATAATGTACCGTATTACTTGCAAATAAATTATAATATGATTCTCTTTGACTATTGTAATTATTCATATATTTATTTTTTTATCAGTATTTAATTATAATTAATTAATATAAAAATACTAAATTTTAATTGATATTTAGTATATACAAATTACAAAAATACCAAAATACAAAAACTTATAAGAAATCCAAAGAAATAATTAATAATTAAATTGATATCAATTATTTAATTTTATTATTCACCAATTATTTTAACTAATACTCTTTTTTTTCGTTTTCCATCAAATTCACCATAAAAAATTTGCTCCCAAGGTCCGAAATCAAATTTTCCATTAGTAATTGCAACAACGACCTCGCGTCCCATAATTTGTCTTTTTAGATGAGCGTCAGCATTATCTTCGTAACCGTTATGCTTATATTGAGAATGAGGTTTTTCAGGAGCAAGTTTTTCAAGCCAAACTTCAAAATCACTATGTAAGCCACTTTCATCATCATTAATGAATACACTCGAAGTTATGTGCATAGCATTAACGAGAACGAGACCTTCTTTAATATTACTTTCTATTAAACATTTTTCTACTTCATTTGTAATATTAATATATGTTCTTCTTCTATCAGTATTAAACCATAACTCTTTTCTATAACTTTTCATTTTATTAATAAAATAAATAATTAAACATTAAATTTAGCAAAAATGCAAAAAAACAACTTAATATAATAAATATTTTCTATAATTAATATAATTTAATGTAAAATTAAATCTAAAATAATTAATTTTGTAATTCATATTTTTTTAAATTTAGAAAAAACTATTTTTGGATTTTAATATAATGAAACAATCAGATTATTTTATACCAACACTTAGAGAAACACCAGCAGATGCAATGATACCATCACATCAATTAATGTTGCGTTCTGGTATGGTTAGACAACTTGCTTCAGGCATATTTTCGTGGCTACCACTCGGATTTAGAATACTTAATAGAGTAATTTCGATAATAAGAGAAGAAATGGATCGAATAGGTGGACAAGAATTTTTACTTCCAGCACTTAATCCTATAGATATTTGGGAACAAACGGGTAGGGTAGAAGCTATGGGCGATGTAATGTTTCATATTAAAAACCGTGATGGACTTGTTTTAGCGCCTACACACGAAGAAATCATTACTTTCCATGCACGCCAACACGTTAAATCATATCGCGATTTGCCGCAGATTTGGTATCAAATACAAACAAAATTTAGAAACGAACCAAGACCAAAGTCAGGAGTATTACGTGGAAGGCAGTTTATTATGAAAGACGCGTATTCTATGGATACCTCATTAGAAGGTCTTGATGAAAGTTATTATAAACATTACGAAGCATATAAATCAATTTTTGAACGTTGTGGTATAAAGTTTTTTGTTGTGGGAGCGTCGAGTGGTGCTATGGGCGGTCGCCAATCACAAGAATTTATGGTGGAATCTGATAGCGGCGAAGATACTTGTGCGATTTCAGATTCGGGATATGCCGCAAATATAGAGGTAGCTGTATCACAAGTAGAACCAGTCGGAAGGATAAAAGAAGAATTAGCACTCGAGTTATTCCCAACTCCAACAGCAAAAACTATTGATGATTTGGTTGAGCAATATGGATTTCCAGAAAGTAGATGTGCAAAATCAGTGCTTTATATTGCCGATGACAACCCTGTATTACTATTTATGCGTGGAAATGATGAATTAAATGAAAATAAATTACAATCTATATTAGGAACATCAAATCTAAGACCAGCTTTGCCCGAAGAACTTATTAAATATACTGGTGCTGACCATGGCTCGATAGGACCAATTAATCTTAAAACAAATATTAGAATCATTGCTGATAATTTGTTAAAAGATGCCAATGGCTTAATTAGTGGTGCGAATAAAGATGGCTATCACTATAAAAATATTGATTTCACAAGAGATTGCCATATACCCGAATATCAAGATTTAAGAACTATAAAAGAAGGCGAACCTTGTGTAATTAATGGTTCACCATTAAGAGTAGTAAAAGCTATTGAATTAGGACATATTTTTAAACTCGGTACAAAATATTCAGAAGCATTAGGAGCAAATTATTTAGATTCTGAAAGTAACGAGAATCCTATAATTATGGGTAGCTATGGTATCGGTGTTGAAAGAGTAATCGCATGCTATCTTGAGCAACATTTTGATATTGCTGGAATAATTTGGGAAAAATATCTGACACCGTTTCAAATTCATATACTTGGGTTAAACGAAAATAAATTCGAAGAAGTTAAAAATACAGCAGAAAATCTTTATTCGGAATTGAATAAAAATGGCTTCGAAGTTCTATATGATAATAGAAATGAATCGCCCGGTATAAAATTTAATGACGCAGATTTAATAGGTATTCCAATACAAATAATAATTGGAAATAAAAATTTATCTCAAGGAAAAGTCGAAATTAAATTTAGAAAAACTGGTGAGAGAAAATCTGTTGAAGTTGAAAATATTATTACAGAAATAAATAATTTTTACAAAAATTAATAATTTATTTAAGAACATTTGGCATTAACATTACTTAATTAATAAATTTTAGTTTTTATGATTAAGAAATTTAATTTATCAAATTAAGTATATAAGAAAAAGATGGAATTTAAAGCTGATTTACATACTCATACAACATATTCAGACGGAATATTAAAACCTGTAGAACTTTTGGCATTAGCAAAAAATAGGGGAATTAGTGCGATTAGTATTGTTGACCACGATACTTTAGATGGTAATCTCGAAGCAAATACTATAAGTTCGGATTATGGGATTGAAGTAATAATGGGTTGTGAGTTCTCATGTTTTGAAAATGGAAAAGAATATCATATATTAGGATATGCTTTCGACCCTGATAATTCAGCAATAAAAACACATTTGAATAATTATCGTAATATCCGACTTTCACGCGCTAAAGGGATACATAGTAAATTAATGAATCTCGGAATTAAATTATCTTTCAGCGATATTCTTGATACAGCTGGAAAAGCTCCCGTTGCAAGACCACATATAGCAAGTGTTTTGGTAAATAAAGGCTATGTGAAAGACCTTAAAGAAGCTTTTTCAAAATATCTTGCCGAAGGTGCGCCTGCTTATCAACATAAAGCTATATTTCCAGTTGAAATGGCTATTAAAATGATTAATAAAGCAAATGGAGTGTCAGTAATTGCACATCCTCGAAATTATATCGAACCAGATAAATTGTATGAATTAATTCATAAAGGACTTGATGGAATCGAGGTAAATCATCCAAGCCACACGGAGGAACAAAAGAAATTTTATCATTATGTAGCAAGTCAATATTGGCTACTCGAAACGGGAGGCTCGGATTATCACGGTTCAAGAGAATTTGATGATAGTAATTTTGGAAACTATTATGTATCAAAATCTATAGTTCAATCTATAAAAAAATTTTCAAATAGAAATAAATATCTTTAATAAAATTTCAAAAAATAGTGAGTTAATCTTTTTGTTATTATTTTATCATATTATTTAAAAATAAACGTCTCAAAGTTATCAATTAATTTTTGAATATTTAGTAAATATATGTCCATTTTTAGAAAAAAAAAATATAGTAATTTAAATTATTTGGAATTAACTCCAATTAGAAATTTTGAACACAATCTAAAAGATGATGGACTTGTTGATGTATTAGTACCAAGATTTTCTGATAAAATATTAGGAAAATATCTTCAACCAAGATTAAAAAATCCATATATACGTGCAAATTTTGATGAACTTGGCACTGCAACTTGGCTCGAAATTGATGGTAATAATAAGGTTTATGATATAATTACAAAATTAAATCTAACGATGGGCGAAAAAATCCAACCCGCTCAACAGCGAATAACTTTATTCTTATCTAATTTACATAGAAATGGTTTTATTAATTTTAAAGAATTTTTAAAGGAAAAATAAAATGGCAAGAGTATTAACTGGAATTAAACCAGAAATTGTATGGCATTACTTTGAAGAACTTTCAAAATATCCACGCCCATCGAAACACGAAGAAAAAGCAGCTGCTTATATCAAAGGCTGGGCTAAAGAAATGGGCTTTGAAATGCAAGAAGATGAAATTGGAAACTTTGTTATCCGTAAACCTGCTACACCTGGTATGGAAAATCGTCAGCCTGTATGTATCCAAGGACATATTGATATGGTTTGTGAAAAAAATTCAGATGTTGAATTTGACTTTTTCAACGATCCAATTCAAATTTATATAGATGGCGATTGGGTTAAAGCAAAAGGAACTACTCTCGGAGCTGATAATGGCTTGGGTGTGGCTATGGGTATGGCTGTTTTAGCTTCAAATGATATTCCTCACCCAGATATTGAATTACTTTGTACATTAGACGAAGAAACTGGTATGACTGGCGCTATACAATTAAGCCCAAATCTTTTAAAATCAAAAATTATGATTAATCTTGATTCAGAAGAGGACGGCACTTTTACTATCGGTTGCGCTGGTGGTATGAATACTCGTGGGGTGTATAGATATGATGCAATTTCTGTTCCAAGTAATACAAGTGCTTATAAATTAACTGTAAAAGGTCTTAAAGGCGGTCATTCTGGTATTGAAATCCATGATGGTAGAGGAAATGCTGCGAAATTTTTAAATCGTCTTTTATGGGATTTAAATAAGAAATTCGATATTAATTTGGCAGATTTTAATAGTGGAAATAAACATAATGCTATTCCAAGAGAAGGTTTTGCAACAATAGTTGTAGCAAATAACGATATAGCAGAATTAGAAAAATTTGTCAAATCATTCGAAGCACAATATAAAAAAGAATTTAACTCCAAAGAGCCAAATCTTGCTATATTTGCCGAAAAATGTGATATGCCAAAACGTGTTATATCAAAAGAATTTCAAATAAAATTATTGGCTTCTTTGTATGCTATGCCACACGGCGTTTACAGAATGAGTCCCGATATATCTGGATTAGTACAAACATCAACAAATTTAGCAATTATTGAAACAAAAGAAAATACTATCGAAGTATTAACAAGTCAACGCTCTTCAGTAGAAACTGAAAAAGGCGATATAGTTAATAAAGTTTCAACTGCGTTTTTACTTGGTGGTGCTGAAATCGTATATGGTGATGGTTATCCAGCTTGGGAACCAAATGTAAAATCTCCATTATTAAACGAAGCAAAAGAAGTTTATAAAAAACTTTTCGGTAAAGAACCACATATTGAATCTATTCACGCTGGTTTAGAATGCGGTCTTGTTGGTGAAAAATATCCAAATATGGATATGATTTCATTCGGACCAACATTAAAAGATGTGCATTCACCCGATGAAAAAGTAAATATCCCTACTACTGAAAATTGCTGGAGATTATTAAAAGAAATTTTAAAAGAAACTCCAAAGAAATAATTAAATTTATTTATTTCTAATTAATTAGTAAAATATTTTAACAAAAAAATCCCCTCTTAAGAAATTAAAAGGGGATTTTTATTTATTTTAAAAAGAAATATTAATCTTCAGCTTTTGCTCTCAAAGTATCCCATACGAAATATCCTATAAGAGCTGCAAAAGCTATAAGAGCAGTAACTTCAGCACCAATAGCACCTTCTTCCCAAATATTAAGATTTAGATTTATTGTTGCCCAACCCATATTATTAATAAACATTAGTAGAGCGCCAAATACACCGAATAAAGCGGCACCCGCTATAAAGCCCGATGCTATCAATGTACCGCGCTGCGAGCGAGCATTCGATAATTTCTTATCTTTTGAACTTTTAGCAATGAAATGTGAAAGTAATCCACCAACAATAAGTGGCGTGTTCAAATCAAGAGGAATAAACATACCAAGTGCGAAGGCAAGAGGCGAAATTCCAAGCCAATTAACAAGAAGCGACATAATCGCTCCTACAACAAAAAGCATCCAATGAATTTCTGCGCCAGGCAACATTAACGGCTCAATTACCGCTGCCATAGCATTTGCTTGCGGAGCAACTAATGGATCTGGAAACATATCAGATTTGACAAATCCATAAGCCTGACTTAAAATATAAATTACTATACCAACAGTTGCCGCAGATACTAAAGTTCCTAAAAATTTCCAAGATTCTTGTTTCTTTGGTGATGAGCCAAGCCAATAACCAACTTTTAAATCTGTAATAAAACCACCCGCCATTGATAAAGCAGTACAAACAATTCCACCAATAATTAATGCACTAACCATTCCCGTTGGTCCTTGCAAACCCGCTTGAACTAATACTATTGATGAAATAATAAGAGTCATTAAAGTCATTCCAGAAACGGGATTTGTACCAACAATAGCAATAGCATTAGCGGCAACAGTAGTAAATAAGAATGATATAATTACAAGCGTTGCAAGAGCAATTAGTGCTTGTGTTAATGTAATATTAACACCTGTAAGAAGGAATATAAATATAGCAATTATCGTAAGAAGAGAAAAAACAATTATAAAAGACATTTTTATATCTTTTTGAGTGCGTATTTCTTCTTCTGATTCAGTTTTCTTTCCAAATAATCCCGAAACAGCAAGTTTAAAAGCCGTGCCTATTACTCCCGAAGATTTAATAATACCAATGATACCAGCCATAGCAATAGCACCTATACCAATAGGGCGTACATACAATCTAAAAATATCTTCTGGGCTCATCGAAGCAAAGAAATTAACTCCATCTGGACCTGCAATAATACCACCAATTGCATTTAAAAGAGGAATAAACACGAGCCAAGATAAAAGTGAGCCTGCGACAATAATTGTAGAAAATTTTAAACCAACTAAATATCCAAAACTAAAAATTAATGCACTAACATTTAATTTAAGAATAATTTTAGATTTTTCGGCTAAAGTTGCACCAATAGGAATAATTTTTGACGTTACAACTTCTGCCCACATTTTTAAAGTACCAAACATAAAATCGAATAATCCACCAATAAGCCCACTCGATATCAATATGCCAGCTTGAGAACCACCTTTTTCACCAGTAATTAATATTTCAGTTGTTGCAGTTGCTTCGGGAAAAGGAAATTTTCCGTGCATATCTTTTACAAAATATTTTCTGAAAGGAATAAGAAATAATATTCCAAGAAATCCACCAAATAAGGAAGAGAAAAATATTTGCAAGAAACTAACTTGGATTTCTGGATATTTATATTGTAAAATATATAATCCGGGTATTGTAAAAATAGCACCTGCAACAATCACACCCGAACTTGCACCAATAGATTGAATAATGATGTTTTGACCAAGTGGATTTTTAACTTTAAAGAAAGTTGAAGCACCCACCGCAATAATAGAAATTGGTATAGCGGCTTCGAAAACTTGTCCAATTTTTAATCCCGAAAAAGCGGCAGCTGCAGAAAAAATTACAGCCATTAATAAACCCATACCAACAGACCAAGGGGTAATTTCTGGGAATACTTTATTTGCTGGCATTACTGGAAAATACTCTTCACCCTGATTTAGTTCACGGTAAGCATTTTCGGGTAAGTTACTAGTATTATTATTAATTTGTTCCATTTATACTCCGTTTGTTATACAGTTATTTAAAATTATCTACTTTTTTCGACCCAAATTTGAGCTAAATTTATAATTGTTTCGACAGATTTAACCATTGCATCAACAGAAACCCATTCTGTTTTACTATGAAAATTCTGACCACCCGTATAGATATTAGGGGTGGGGAGTCCCATAGCAGTAAGACGGCTACCATCTGTGCCACCACGAATAGGATTCCAATAAGGTTCAACTCCCGAGCGTACAGCGGCTTCCCATAAATAATCTAATCCGTGTGGTTTTGATTCGAGGTCATCAAGCATATTACGATAATATTCGATTACTTCGATTTCAAATCTTACTTTTGGATTTTTGACTTGTGCTTTTGCAACAATATCTTCTATAATTTGTTTTTGAACATCAAGACCAGATGTTTTAAAATCTCTAAATAATAAATGTAATTCAGAATAATCAATAGTGCCGCTTAATTTATGTGGGTGAATATATGGTTCGTATCCTTCGGTAGTTTCTGGAGCCATATCTCTTGGTGTAAGCTCGACTACATCAGCAATAGCACGCAAGGAGTTAACCATAATATTTTTACCAAAACCAGGGTGAATATCACGTCCGTAAGCTCTCACTATACAAGCATTAGCACTAAAAGTTTCTTTATTGATTTCGCCGGGCATTTCACCATCGAGAGTATAAGCGTATTCGCAATTAAATTTCTTAATATCGAAATGATTTGCACCACGTCCGATTTCTTCGTCGGGTGTGAAACCAATTCTAATATCGCCGTGTTTAATTTGTGGGTTATTTATTAAATATTCAACGGCAACCATAATTTCAGCAATACCCGATTTATCATCTGAGCCAAGTAATGTAGTGCCATCTGTTGTGATTATAGTATGACCAATACATTTATTCATAGCAGGGCATTCTGATACTTTAATTACGACATTTTTATCATTTGGTAAAACAATATCACCACCCGTATAATTTTCGATAATCTGTGGATTTACATTAGCACCCGTTGTGTCGGGCGAAGTATCAACGTGAGCTATAAAACCAATTGCTGGCACTTTTCCGTAAGCTAAATCATTTGTAGGAATATTTGATGGTAAAGTTGCATAAACATAGCATTTATCATCAATTTCTACATCTTTAATGCCTAATGCTTTTAATTCATCAACAAGTAAATTAGCTAAATCGAATTGTTTTTTAGTGCTTGGAGTCTCACTATTATTTGGGTCTGATTGTGTGTCAATTTTTACGTATCTTAAGAGCCTTTCGATTAATTTTTGTTTCATATTAAAAAACCTATTTTGAAAATTGGTAATAAAAAAGATACAAATTAACTTTTTAAATTTTAGATACAAAAATATAAACTAAAAAAAACACATTTTTTTTTATTTTTTTTAAATCAATAGAATAAAATAAAAAAATCCTTCCAAAAAATGAAAGGATTCTTAAAAATAATATGAAAAATAATTTAAGTTGTAATGAATAAAGTTTCTGCGGTTGACCTTTTACTATGAACTTGGTTAGGAGCTTGGAAAGTAATTGTATCTTTTACTCCTTTTTCAAAATCTTCTCTAAATTTTGTAACAAACCCTCTTACAGCCCAAGAAGCCGCATCACCAAGTCCGCAAATTACATTTCCTTCGATATTATTACAAACAGAAACTAATAAATCTAAATCTTGCCGAGTTCCCATCCCCTTTTGAATTCTATCAAGAACTTTTTCGAGCCAGCCTGTACCTTCTCTACAAGGAGTGCATTGTCCGCAGGATTCATGATGGTAAAAATGTGAAATGCGCTTAGTAACTGCTACGACATCAGCATCCTCGTTTAAAACCATAACACCGCCAGTTCCAATATGAGTACCAAGTTTCTTTAATGATTCCTCGTCCATTAAAACATCATCAATTTCATCACCACGAAGAACGGGCATCGAAGAGCCACCCGGTATAACTGCTTTAATTTGCTTACCGTCTAAAACACCACCACAAACATCATAAATTAGTTCTTTTAATGGGAATCCAGTTGGTAATTCATACACGCCAGGCTTATTAACGTGTCCACTTACACCAAATAATAAAGTGCCAGGATGCTCAGGAGAGCCAATTTTAGAAAATTCCTCGGGACCAATTCTAAAAATAGCGGGGACTGTTGCAATTGTTTCAACATTATTGATAGTAGTGGGTTGTTTCCAAAGTCCAGATTGAGCTGGAAACGGAGGCTTAACGCGTGGATAAGCTCTAATACCTTCAATTGAGTTCATAAGCGATGTTTCTTCGCCGCAAATATAAGCACCTGCACCTTTGTGAACATAAATATCTATTGAGTAATCACAATTAAATTTATCTTTCATTTTTTCGCCAATATATCCTGCTTCGTAGGCATCGTCAATGGCTTTTTGCATTAAATTGACCCATTTATGATATTCACCACGAATATAAATATAAGCGGCTTTTATGCCCATAGCATAGCCAGCTATTAAAATACCTTCAATTAATTGATGAGGATTATATTCAAAAATTTGGCGATCTTTGAATGAGCCCGGTTCCGACTCATCACCATTAACAGCAAGATATTTAATTTTATCATTGCCTTTTGGCATAAAACTCCATTTTAGCCCCGTAGGGAAGCAAGCGCCTCCTCTACCTCTTAATTTTGACGCTTTAACTAAATTAATTACTTCGTCAGTAGTCATATTAACAGCTCTTGCAAACTGTTTATAACCATCGTTTTCTAAATACACATCTAATCTATGTAGATTTGGTATTTCACGCAATATTAACTTTGGATAATTTTTTGTCATACAAATCTCATAATTTTTTTGAGAATTTACATATATTTTAATATTTTTTTAATTTTGTACATTAACGAATTTGAAAAATAAACATTTTTTTTTAAGTTTACAATTAGTTTTGTTACAAAAAATAAAAAAAGTATTTATTTTGAATTTAAATGTAATATTTGGTGATACTTTTACAGTATGGTTTTTAATTCCATTTTTAATCTTTTTAGCAAGAATATGTGATGTTAGCCTTGGGACAATACGTATAATATTAATTGGCAAAGGATTAAAAAAAATCGCTCCGATATTGGGATTTATCGAATCATTTATTTGGGTAATTGCTGTTAGTCAAATAATGCTAAATTTGAATAATTTTTATTATTATATAGCTTACTCACTTGGATATGCTACCGGTACTTATGTTGGTATTTTTCTTGAAGAGAAATTATCATTAGGCTATGTTATCATTAGAATTATTACTTATAGAGACGCTACTGAGTTAGTTAATCATTTAAGAAGTTCGCGACAGCCAGCCACAGTGCTTGATGCCGAAGGTGAGCAAGGTCCAGTAAAATTAATATTTATTGTGCTTAAACGCTCTAATAGCCGATATTTAATTGAATCTATTAAGAAATTTAATCCAAATGCTTTTTATACAATAGAAGATGTAAAATTTGTAAGTGGCGGAGTGTTTCCTTCGCAGACAAATCCAATGTTTTCAGGAAGGTATTTTAGATTTATGACAAGAAGGAAATAATTTATGATTCTGATTGGTGTAATAACTGATAAAAAAGGTTTTTTGGGAGAAATGCTTGTAAGTAATTTAATTGCCGAAAAAATTATTTTGCCTCTTGGTGTTGAATTATTAGTTGGATATTCTCAAAAATTTTCAAAAAAATATCTTTTAACAAGTTGGCGTTCTGGGAAAAAAACTGCCAAATTAAGAATTGAAGGTATTAATTCTGATATTCAGACAAAGCAATTTATGGAAATGGGAATTTTTATTGATAAAGATTTATTAAAAGAAAAAAATCCCACGACTAATTTTGCTCACGAGTTCTTTGGTCTAAATGTAATAGAAAATAATTCAAATAAGATAATAGGAAAGGTTTCTGAATTAATAAATTTTCCTGCTAATGATGTTTTACAAATTGATTGTGGAGATAAATATCTTAATTTGCCTTATGTAGATGAATTTATAAAAAGTATTGATTTAGATAATAAAGTGATAAAAGTAGTACTTCCAAACTCTTATGAAGACTTGATGGAATCAAAATGAGTGAGTTGATTAGAATAGATATATTATCTGCTGTACCCGAAATAATGGAATCTGCAATTAACGCAAGTATAATTAAAAATGCTCGGCAAAAGGGAATTGCTGAAATAAATTTACATAATTTACACGATTATTCAGATAATAAATTTCGCCATATTGATGACTACCCTTATGGAGGCACAGCGGGAATGCTAATAAAATGCCAACCCGTTTTTGATTGTATTGAAAGACTTCAATCACAAAGAGAATATGACGAAATTATATATATGACCGCTGATGGTGAAAATCTTAATCAATCTATTTCAAATGAACTATCTTTAAAAAAGAATTTAATTATTATAGCTGGACATTACAAAGGTATTGACCAAAGAATTAGAGATATAATAGTTACGCGTGAAATTTCAATAGGTGATTATGTTTTAAGCGGAGGGGAGTTGCCCGCAATTGTTCTCGCTGATAGTATAGTTAGGCTTTTACCTGGCGTTTTAGGCGATTTATCATCTGCATTAGAGGATTCATATCAAGATGGATTACTCGAACCACCACGATATACAAGACCCGCTATTTACAAAGGATACTCTGTGCCTGAAATACTACTTTCTGGCGACCCAGCAAAAATTCGAGAATGGGAAATCGAGCAGTCATTATTAAAATCAAAATATAGAAAACCCTATTTATTAGATTAATATTAGTTAATTTTTTATTTTTTTTTTACTTTAACTAAATATTCAAAATTTTGCTATTCAATAACCGTTTACATATTTTCTAATTGTCAAAGTATAACATTTATATAAGATGAAATGATTAATCTAAATTCTGCTTTTGAAGATGAATTATATTTCAATTATTTAAAAGACCCTGATTCTGTTGGTGAAGACTGGAAAAATTATTTTGAAAGTATTCACGGTAAATCCCTTTTTGTAATGGGAAACAAACCTGTTCCAAGTTCTGAAATCAATTCTAATGAAATTGTTTCTAATACGAAAATTAATTATCAGAATAAAAATATTATATCTAATTCAAATATTAATGATTGGTCTAATTTTTCTCAAAGAGATGCCGAACATATTAGAGAAATGATTGATAGCCTTGAGGTGCCATCAGCAAGCTCCACTCGAGTAATGGCTGTTAAGGCATTAGATGAAAACCGTAGAATTATCAATCGTTATCAAAAGAAATTACGTAAACCACGCATTTCTTTTACACATTTATTAGCTTGGGCAATAATTAAAAGTTTACAAAAATATCCAAGATTAAACGATTCATTTGAAATTAAAGATGGTAAACCATATAGAGTAAAAAAAGATGTAATTAATGTTGGTTTATCAGTTGATTTTACTACAAGCGATGGCACAAGATTACTTTTAATTCCAAGTTTAAAAAATGCTCAAAATCTCGATTTTTATGAGTTTGTATTACAATTTGATGATTTATTAGAAAGGGCAAGAACCGGCAAATTAGAATATAATGATTTAGCTGATGTTACTATTACATTGATGAATCCTGGTATGATTGGCACAACGATGTCGCAACCAAGATTATTCAAAGGGCAGGGTTCTGTTATTTCTACTGGATTAATTGATTATCCAACAGAATTTCAAGCTATGCGACCAGATGTATTGACTAAATTAGCAGTGTCGAAAGTTGTAAATGTTACAAATACTTATGACCATAGAATAATTCACGGTGCAGAATCTGCTGAGTTTTTAGCATATATGAATAAATTATTACTTGGAGAATATCATTTTTACGAACAAATTTTTTATAGTTTAAAAATTCCATTCGAACCTATTAAATGGCAAAAAGATTTTACAGATGGAAGTTTTAGCTTTACTATACAAAATAATGATATTGAAAAAGGTGCACACGTTATGCAAATGATTAATGCATATAGAGTGCGTGGGCATTTGCTATCATCAATTAATCCACTTGGTTATGAAAATTATTATTATCCCGAACTAGACCCCGAATATTATGGATTTACAATATGGGATTTAGATAGAATTTTTCATGCTGATGATACTTGGGTTAATAATAATTTACCGCTTAGAGATATTATTGAATTATTACGAGAGACTTATTGCGGCTCGACGGGTATCGAATTTATGCATATCCAAAGTCCCGAAATAAAAGATTGGATAAAAAAGAAACTCGAATCAACAAGAAATACAATTGAATATACTGTCGAAGAAAAAATCCAAATTTTAAGAAAACTAATTGATGCAGAAGTTTTTGAAAATTATTTGCATACAAAATTTGTTGGCTCTAAAAGATTTTCATTAGAAGGTGGAGAGTCATTTATTATATTACTTGATAAAATTTTACAAGAATCTGCCGACCAAGATATACATTCCGTAGTTATTGGTATGGCTCACAGAGGCAGACTAAATGTTTTAGCAAATAATATAGGAAAGCCATATAGTAAAATTTTCAATGAGTTCGAAGGTTTTATTGATGAAAATTCATATCAAGGCTCTGGCGACGTTAAATATCATCTCGGAGATATAGGTATTTATCAAACTTCTCTTGGCAATCAATGTCGGGTTATGCTTGCTCCCAATCCATCACACTTGGAATTAGTTGACCCAATAGTAGAAGGTATGGCTCGTGCATTAGAAAATGAAATAGGGGATAAGACTTATTATAAGGCTTTACCTGTTATTGTTCATGGCGACGCCGCTTTCGCAGGGCAAGGAATTGTTGCAGAAACTCTGAATTTATCGCTACTTGATGGTTATAAAACTGGCGGCACGATACATATTATTATTAATAATCAAATTGGTTTTACAACAAGTTCGGAATCATCAAGATCCACTTTGTATGCTACAGATATTGCAAAAATGATACAATCACCAATTATTCACGTAAATGGAAATGATCCTGAAGCTGTGCGTACAGCCGCTTTATTTGCTTTTCAATTCCGAGCAAAATTTAAACGTGATGTTATCATAGATATGCTTTGCTATCGTAAATATGGGCATAACGAAGGAGATGAACCTTCATATACGCAACCACTATTATACAAAAAAATAAAGCAGATGACAAATGTTGCTAAAATATACGAAGATCAATTATTAAAAGAAAATTCAATTACTCATACTGAAATTGATGAGTATTATAATGATTTAAAAGAACGTCTCGACGACGCTTATGCACGACGCAAAGAACCCAATATTTCGAGTGCAATAGTTCTCCATAATAAAGATAATCAAATTTATGGAAATTTGAACACTAATGTATCTAAGGAACTTATCGTAAAAATTGGTAATGCTTTATCTAAAGAGCCAGAAGATTTTATATTAAATCCAAAAATTAAATCTTTATTGAAAAAACGTGCCGAAATGATTACTACTGATGAAAAAATGATTGATTGGGCAATGGCTGAATTACTTGGATTAGGTTCAATCTTAAGTGATGGAAAAGAAGTAAGATTCTCAGGTCAGGATTCTCGTCGTGGTACATTTAGCCAAAGGCATGCTGTTTACACTGATTACGAAAGAGAATTTGATTATATTCCATTAAATCATATAGGTGGCGATCAAGCTGTTTTAAGAATTTTCGATAGCCCTCTTTCAGAAATCGCAGTTATGGGTTTTGAATATGGTTATAGCGTTATAGCACAAAATGGACTTACAATTTGGGAAGCACAATTTGGAGATTTTGCTAATAATGCACAAACAATTATTGACCAATATGTATCTTGCTCCGAAGTAAAATGGGAGCAAACAAGTAATTTGGTAATTTTATTACCGCATAGTTACGATGGGCAAGGACCAGAACATTCAAGCGCCAGAATTGAACGCTATCTACAATTATGTGCTGAAAATAATATGTTTGTTTGTAATTTTTCAACTCCCGCGAATTATTTCCACGCATTACGCAGACAAACATTATTAAATATCAAAATGCCAATGATATTATTTACACCAAAATCTATGTTAAGAAATCATTTAGCAGTTTCTTCTGTTGAAGATTTAACTAATGGAAAATTTCAACATATCATTGATGATGAAATTCAAAATAAAGAATCAGTAAAAAGAGTGATTCTAACTTCTGGTAAAATTTATTATGAATTACATCAAGAAAGATTAAAAAGAAATATTGAAGACATTGCTATTGTTAGAATTGAGCAATATTATCCATTTAATCAAGAGCTTTTCTTCAAAATTCTAAAGCAATACTCAAATATTAATGAAATTTTATGGGTACAAGAAGAGCCTAAAAATCAAGGTGCTTGGACATTCTTATTTAATATTTTTGTTGATATTCTTGGTGATAAACTAAATATGTTAAAATATGTTGGCAGAAAAGCAAGCGCTGCAACTGCTACGGGTTATCATATTATTCATATCAAAGAACAAGAAAACATTATAAATAAAGCATTAAGTTTTGAGTAGTAAATTTCGTTGATTTGCATTGTAATTATGCAAAATTCTACAAAATATTATTATATAATAAAAGAGGCTGAACTCGTAATTTGAGTTAGCCTCTTTCTACATTAAAAAAAATTATTTATTCTTTAAAATATCACGAATTTCTTCAAGTAATAATTCTTGTTTATTTGGTTCAGGTGGAGGAGCTGGTATATCTTCTTTTTTTCTTTTGAAATTGTTAATTAATTTAATAAACATAAATATTGATGCGGCAATAATTAAAAAATCAAAAATATTTTGAATAAACATTCCATAATTTAAGGTTACAGCGGCAGTTTCACCAACAGCATCTTTTAAAACAAAAGATAAATCTTTGAAATTCACAGCACCAACAATTATACTTATAAATGGCATAATAATATCTGCTACTAAAGAGCTAACAATTTTGCCAAATGCACCACCAATAATCACACCAACGGCTAAATCAACGACATTACCACGAGAAATAAATTCTTTAAACTCTGAAACTAAAGACATAAAATAATACCTTTTAAAAATAAAAAAAAATAAATTACTCTATAATAGTGTAAAAATAAATATGAACTAATTTTATTGTAAAAAAAACCGGAAATACTATAATAATAAATCCGGTTTTTATAAAAAAAAATTAATTAGCTTTATATCTAATATTTAATTTTCTTGCCGCAAGTGCATCATCAACTCTACGTATAGGAGTATTACGAGGTGCGCCAGTAACGAGTTCTGGATTTGTTCGTGCTTCTTCAGCAATTTTATTCATTATATCTGCAAAGTTCTCAAGGGTTTCAACAGTTTCTGTTTCAGTAGGCTCTATTAACATGCATTCGTGAACTATAAGAGGAAAATAAATAGTTGGCGCATGAACACCGTAATCTAAAAGACGTTTTGCAATATCTTTAGCACTTACTCCTAATTCTTTTTGATAATCAGCACTTATAACAAATTCGTGCATACCATATTCAGAATAGGGTAATAAATAGTTATCTTTAATCAATGCTCTAATATAATTAGAATTAATAATAGCATTTTCACTAATTTCACGGAGTCCCTTCGCTCCATGCATTCTAATATATGTATAAGCACGCGTCAGCATACCAAAGTTTCCCCAAAATGCAAGTACTTTACCAATAGATTCTGGTTTATCAAAATTCATAATAAATTTATCATCAACTTTTTCAATATGTGGTACAGGTAAATATGGAATTAACCTTTCACTTACGCATATTGGTCCAGAACCTGGGCCGCCACCACCATGAGGAGTAGAAAAAGTCTTATGTAAATTAATATGAACACAATCAAAACCCATATCACCAGGGCGTGCTATACCAAGCAAGGCATTCAAATTAGCACCGTCCATATAAGTTAATCCACCACAAGAGCGAACCATTTCTGTAATAGCAAGAATTTCTTTTTCAAAAATTCCGACAGTGTTTGGATTAGTTAGCATAAATCCAGCAATATCGTCGCCAAGTTTAGATTTTAAATCATCTAAATCTACTCTTCCAGCATCGTTAGATTTTAATTCAACAATTTCAAAACCAGCAATAGCTGCAGAAGCGGGATTAGTGCCGTGAGCCGCGTTTGGAATTAAAATTTTTGTTCTTTTAAAATCTTTACGAGCGTGGTGATATGCTCTGAATGCTAAAATACTAGTCAATTCACCATGCGAACCGGCAGCGGGTTGAAGCGAAACGCCATGCAATCCTGTAATTTCTTTCAAAGCTTCGCCGAGTTCAAACATCACTTGTAAAGCGCCTTGGCTCATTTCATCTGTTGAATGAGGGTGTAATTCTGTAAAACCAGATAGGGAAGAAGTAACCTCATTAATTTTAGGATTATATTTCATAGTACAAGACCCAAGAGGATAAAATCCTAAATCAATATTATAGTTTAAATGAGCAAGTCTAAGAAAATGCCTTGCAATTTCATTTTCACTAATTTCTGGTAATTCAGCGTCGTTTTTTCTAATAAATTTATCTGGTATTTTTGTATTGATATCATAAGCATCAACATCGAGTTCAGGTAAGGAATATCCTACTCTGCCTTTTCTACTTTTTTCAAAAATTAACTGTTCCATATAAATCCAAATTTAATTAATTTACAAATTATCCAAAGCCGCGAGTGCCGCTTTTTGTTCAGCTTCTTTTTTATTTCTACCGATACCTGTTCCTTTAATCTCACCCTCAATAAGTACAGCAATGACAAATTTTTTATCGTGAGCAGGACCAGTATCTTCAACAACTTGATAAATGGGAGCTTTTTTCCCATTTTTTTGCACCAATTCCATCAATTTACTTTTATAGTTACTATCTTCGAGCATACTATTTTTTATAATTATTGGAATTAGCGTTTTTACAATAAAATTTGTAACATCTTTATAGCCAGAATCAATATAAATAGCGGCTATTAAAGCCTCCATAGCATCAGAAATAATTGTTTCGTTACCTGATTTTAATTCTTTTTCAGCGCCATGGCTTACTCGAATAAATCTATCGAGTTCTAATTCCTTCGCACAACGAGCTAATGCTGATTTATTAACCATCATAGAGCGAAGTTTTGAAAGCGAGCCTTCCATTTCATTGGTATAATTAGCAAATAAATAATCTGTAACAACCATATTTAATACGGCATCGCCTAAAAATTCAAGTCTTTCGTTTGAATTTATTTTATCAAACGAAAGAACTTGAAGATATGATCTATGTGTTAGAGCTTGTTCAAAAATTGCACAATTTTCAATTTTTATACCAAATTTATTTTCAAACTCTAATTTAATAGTATTATCAAAATATCCAATAGTTTTGAAACCTTTTTTTGATTGCTCTTTAATCTCTTTTGAATCAAGAGATGTAGATTTAAAAAAAAGATTTCCATATATTTGTTTAAATAGGTTTTTCAAAACAAAACCGACAATAAATTACTTTTTGTATTCTTTAAAACACAATGAAGCATTATGACCACCAAAACCGAAAGTATTACTAATAGCCGCTCTAATTTTTTTATCAATAGCTTTATTTGGTACATAATTCAAATCACAGTCTTCATCTGGATTAGAATAATTAATAGTAGGTGGAATTTTTGAATTATGTATTGCTAAAACCGTAGCAATTGCTTCAATAGCTCCAGCTGCACCAAGTAAGTGCCCAGTCATTGATTTTGTTGATGATACTGCTAATTTATAAGCATAATCGCCAAATACAGTTTTGATAGCTGATGTTTCGTTTCTATCATTAAACGGTGTAGAAGTACCGTGTGCATTAATATAATCTATATCTTCGGGTTTAAGCCCAGCATCTTTAATAGCAAGCGACATTGATCTAACAGCTCCCTCACCGCCAGCGGCAGGTTGAGTGATATGATAAGCATCATCGGTAAGACCGAATCCAGCTAATTCACAATAAATCTTAGCGCCTCTTTTAATGGCATGTTCTTCTGTTTCTAGAATAAGAATTCCAGCTCCTTCTCCAATAACGAAACCATCTCTTTCTTTATCAAATGGACGGCTTGCAGTAGCAGGGTCGTCATTTCTTGTTGAAAGTGCTTTCATTGCATTAAATCCACCAACACCCATTGGACAAACTACAGCTTCCGATCCACCAGTAATCATCATATCTGCATCGCCACGCTGAATTAACATTAGTGCGTCGGCTAAAGAGTGTGATGAAGTAGCACAAGCAGATACAGTGCCATAATTTGGTCCTTTTAATCCCCATTTAATAGCAACGTGTCCCGCCGCTATATCAGAAATTAACATAGGTACAAAAAATGGCGAGATTCTATCTGGTTTACCATCGCGTTCGTATAAAGTTTGTTGTTGGTGGTGATATGTCCACATACCACCTATGCCCGAGCCTATTACAACACCAATTCGTTCTTTATCAAGTTCATCAAAATTAATACCTGCATCTTCAACAGCCATTGTTGCACTTGACAAAGCATATTGAGTAAACAAGTCCATTCTTTGGGCTTCTTTATATCCTATATGCAATGTAGGGTCGTAATTTTTTACTTCACAAGCAAATTGAGTCTTAAATTCTGAAGCGTCAAATTTAGTTATCGGAGCGCCTCCACTTTTACCTTCGATTAATGAGTTCCAATATTCAGTAAGGTTGTTGCCGATAGGGGTTACAGCCCCCATTCCCGTTACAACAACCTTAGGAAAATTATATCTCGGCATAATGTTTTATCCGCCGTTATTTAATGAAAAAAGATTATTGATGTTGTTCTAAATAAGAAATAACCATACCTACTGTTTGAATTTTTTCTGCATCACTATCTTCGATTGTGATGTTAAATTCTTTTTCAAACTCCATAATGAGTTCAACAGTATCAAGAGAATCAGCGCCTAAATCTTTTGTAAATGATGCATCATCTGTTATTTGTGATTTTTCAACACCTAACTTTTTAACGATGATATCCGTAACTCTGTTTCTGTAATCTGACATAATATCTCCAAAAATAAAAAAATAAAAAAAAATAAAAAATTATAAAAATTAATTTACATTGCTAAACCACCGTCAACGTGTAATACTTGTCCCGTAATATATTTTGCAGAATCACTTGCAAAAAATAATACAACATCAGCAATTTCATCAGCGTTTGCAACACGTTTAAGCGGTATATTATTCATAAAAAATTCTTTTTGTTCATCAGATAATTTATTAGTCATATCTGTATCAACATAACCCGGTGCAATAAGATTTACTGTAATATTGCGAGAAGCAAGCTCTTTTGCAATACTTTTTGTTAGCCCTATCATACCCGCTTTTGCAGCTGCATAATTAGTCTGACCCGCATTTCCTATAGTACCAACGATTGAACCAATATTAATAATTCGGCCATAGCGTTGCCCCATCATAATTCTCGATGTTGCTTTAATACAATTAAAAGTACCTTTTAAATTTATATCTATAACATCGTCCCAATCAGACTCAGACATACGAATAATCAAATTATCCTTTGTAATACCAGCATTATTGATTAAAATATCAATTCTGCTTTCTTTTTTTGCAATTTGCGAAATAGCATCGCTAACAAATTCTAAATTTGAAACATCAACTTTAACAAATTCAATATTGTTAATTACAGTTTCATCGTTAGAAAAATCAGTTTTGCTATTAGGTAAATTCCTACCAAAAGCATAAACCTTCGCTCCAGCCTTGCAAAATGCAATAGATATTGCTTTACCAATACCTCTTATACCACCAGTTACAATTACAATTTTATCTTTCAAAATTTTATCCAAATATAAAATGTAAAATTAGTAAAAAAAAATGAGAAATCAAAAATACTTTTCTATATCTGTGAATTTATCACAAGCCAAAATTTCAACATCTGTCAAAGTTCTTTTTACAAGACCTTGTAAAACATTGCCTGGACCAATTTCCATATAAGAGTTAATACCGTCTTCTTTCATTTGTAATAATGATTGCGACCATTTAACAGGCGAAGTAAGTTGCTCGATAAGAGCATTTTTAATTTCTTCTGCTTTAACTAATGGTTTAGCATAAACATTTGAATAAACGGGTTTGTTTGCATCGTTAAATTTTATTTTATCAATAGCAATTTTTAATTCATTTTTTGCTGGTTCCATTAATGGAGAGTGAAATGCACCGCTAACAGTCAATTCAGTTACCATTCTTGCACCTGCTTCTTTAAATTTAATTGCATTTTCTCTTAAATAATCTCGTGAACCAGAAATTACCACTTGACCGGGTGAATTATAATTTGCCGCAACAATTACGTTTGGTTTGCCGATTTCTGAAAGTTCTTTACATAAAGATTCGAGTTTATCATCAGCGAGATTAATTACCGCAAACATAGTGCCGGGTAAATCTTTTCCAGCCTCGAACATTAATTGACCGCGTTTACTAACTAAACCGAGTGCGTCTTCGAAAGAAATAGCGCCAACAGAAAATAATGCGGCATATTCACCAACTGAATGCCCTGCCACAGCAGAAAATTCAATTTTATCTTTAATTAAGCTAAAATTTATAGCAGAATGTAAAAAGATAGCTGGCTGAGTGTATCGAGTTTCTTTGAGTACCTCCACTGGTCCGTTAAAACAAATATCACTTAATGAATAAGCAAGTAATTCATTTGCTTGATTTATCATTTTTTTTGCTATATCGGAATTGTCGTAAATATCTTTTAACATACCTACATATTGCGAACCCTGTCCAGAGAATAATAATGCTTTTTTCATATTATTTTATCCCGTTGGTATGCCATTTTAAATAAATAGAACCCCAAGTAAATCCGGCGCCAAAACTTGATAATACTAAATTGTCGCCATCTTTAATCAATCCTTTACTAAGCCATTCAGATATACAAATAGGAATTGTTCCAGCGGTTGTATTACCATATTTTTCAATATTAATCATAACTTTTTCAGGACCGATGCCCATTCTATTTGCAGTAGCAGAAATAATTCTAAGATTTGCTTGATGTGGAACGAGCCACGCGATATCATCTGAACTAAGATTATTTCTACGCATAATTTCAGTTGAAACATCAGCCATTCCAACAACTGCCGCTTTGAATACAGCTTGACCGTCTTGATAAATATAATGTTCTTTGTTTTCAACAGTCTCGTGGCTAACTTTTTTAGCACTACCACCTGCTTTTTGATGTAAGTATGGTGCGCCTTTACCGTCAATAAACATTAATTTATCTAAAACGCCTTTACTCGCATCATCGGATTTTTCAACTATACAGACGCCCGCACCATCACCAAAAAGTACAGCTTGAGTTCTGTCATCAAAATTTACTATTGTGCTCATTTTGTCTGCACCGCACAATAATACTTTCTTTGCAGTACCAGATTCAACTAATGAAACAGCAGTAGCAAGAGCGAACACAAAACCCGAACAAGCCGCAGAAATATCAAATCCCCAACAAGATTCAATACCAAGTTTATTTTGCACAACTGCCGCAGTTGAAGGGAAATTATGGTCTGGCGTAACAGTTGCAACTAATATACAATCAATTTCATTTTTGTCTATTCCTCTTTTTTGGATACATTCCAAAGCCGCGGGAACGATTAAGTCAGAAGTAGCACCTTCTTTTAAAAATCTTCTTTCGGAAATTCCGGTCCGAGTCATTATCCATTCATCAGTTGTATCTAAATACTTTGCAAAAAAGTCGTTAGTATATACATCAGGAGGTAAATAATGAGCTATAGAAGTTATTGTAGCAGACATAATATTAATAGTCCAATTTTTTAAGTTAATAATGCTTTTTCAATTTTCAAATTAATATCAGCGTTTACCATATCTTTTGCTGTTAATATCATATTTTCTAATGCTTTTGGACTTGATTTTCCATGCCCAATGATAGAAACACCATTAACACCTAATAAAGGAACGCCGCCATAATTCTGATAGTCTAATGATTTTAGAACATCTTTTAATACGGGAATCATTAATCCAACTTTTGCTTTGTTTAAAAATGATTTCTCCGAATAATCTTTTATTGTTGATTTTAAAAGATTAAGAAAACTTTCAGCAAATTTTAATACGATGTTACCAACGAATCCATCACAAATTACAATATCAGATTTTGCTTCAAAAATATCGCGTCCTTCGATATTTCCAATAAAATTTAAATTGCTATTTTTAAGTAATTTATATGTTTCTTTGATAATATCCGTACCTTTTATCTCTTCTTCACCAACATTTAATAATCCAACGCTTGGATTTGATTTTCCAATTATTTCTTTATAATATATTGAGCCCATAACAGCAAATTCGTATAAATATCTCGCTTTTGGCTCAACTGTTGCCCCAACGTCCATAACAAGAACGGGATATTCTGATACTGAAGGGAAAAACGAGCCAATCGTAGGGCGAGCAACCCCTTTTACTCTGCCCAACAAAACAGTAGAAAGCGAAAGCATTGCACCCGTGTTACCCGCAGAAACAAAAGCATCAGAATTAGAATTTTTATGGAATTCTAATCCTTTATAAATAGAAGATTCCTTTTTATTTTTTATAGCATCTGTGGGGTCATCATTCATAGTAATAACGTCATCAGCCTCAAAAATTTCAAAAGAATCAGTAGCTTTATTCTGCTTTTTTAACTCCTCAATTATTATAGATTTTTTACCAATAAGAATAATTTCAATTTCACTACTATATTTTTCTGAAATTGAAATTGCCGCATTTATTTCGTTTATGGGTGCAAAATCTCCACCCATTACATCTAATGCTATTCTTATTTTTTTATTTGGCATAATTTATAAAATCGTTATGAAAAAAGATATTATAAAGCTGCAATTACTTTTCTACCATTATAGTATCCACATTCGGGGCAAGCGCTATGTGATAATTTGGTAGCACCGCATTGTGGGCATACTGCTGTTTGCATTGGTGTTGCTTTATAATGAGTACGTCTTTTATTTCTTCTCGATTTCGAGAACTTTCTGGTTGGATTTGGCATTTTTTATAGTCCTTATAATAATTAATTTATTTTAAAATCTTTTAATTTCGACCATCGTTCATCTACAATAGTATTTTTTTCAATGTGTTTATTATTTAATTCTGGATAGATATCGAGAATATCTTTGTCTCTAAATTCGGGTGCTATTCTTTTCATAGGCAAATTTAGTGCAAGATGTTCTAATACTTCTGAACTAATATCAATATATTTTGTGTCTTCTCTTATTATTATTTCATTTTCGTTATTTTGAGATTCTTGAGATTCCATAAATAGCTTTGTATCTGCTTTATAAACTAAATTAAAATCACTTTTGATAATTTCATCAAATTCTTTTAAAGTTCTATCGCAAATTAATCTTGCTACGCATTCTGCTTTACCAATTAATGTATAGCGATGAGACAATCGAATCACCGATAAATTCACTAAAACATTTCCAATAAATTCTTCAAAAGAATTATCTAAAGTATTGACGGGAATTTTAAAATCAAATTCATATTCGCCATCAGCCATACCAGAAATATCAACTTTTATCATTATTTTAATTTTTGTTCCAAAATAACTTACAAATTTAAGTATTTAAAGGGAAATAATCAAAAAATTACAAAAAAATAAGATTTTTATTAAGAATCGTTATTAATAATTAATACATTTAACTAATAAAATTTATTTTTTCTTTAAAAAACAAAGTAGAATTTGAATTAAATTTTAATTTTTTTCAAAATTTATTCCGTTTTTAAAAAATTTATTTATAGTTTTGAAGTTTTTGTAATTCTAATAAATAAGGGGAAAATTTTATATGAAAAGTAGCAAAATTGAAATTTGGGAAAAATTATCTAATAAGAAAAAAGAATTTGAAAATAAACATTTAAGAAATATTTTTCAAAATGAGCCTGAGCGATTTAAAAAATATTCCATCAATTTCAATGATATATTATTTGATTACTCAAAAAATTTAATTGATGATGAAATAATTAATCTATTAATTGAATTAGCAGAAAAATCAGATTTGAAAGATAGTATCGAAGCTATGTTTAGTGGCAAGAAAATTAATTTTACCGAAAAGCGTGCTGTTTTACATACTGCATTAAGAAATTTGAGTTCAAATAATGTTTATTTCGAAAATTATAATATCAGTAATGATGTAAAATTAGAACTTAATAAAGCACTAAATTTTGCAGAAAATATTAGAAATGGCGTATTTAAAGGATTTACTGGAAAAAATATTACAGATGTCGTAAATATTGGTATTGGAGGCTCGCATTTAGGGCCAGATATGGTATGCACAGCATTATCGCATTATAGTGGTGATGTTAAAGTTCATTTTGTTTCTAACGTTGACCCCGTTGATATTAGTGATAAAATTAAATTTTTAAATCCAGAAACAACTCTATTTTTAATTGCTTCTAAAACATTTACTACACAAGAAACTATGACAAATGCAAACAAAGCAAAACAGTGGTTTATGAGTAAATCAAATGCTGATACAAACTCAATAGCATATCATTTTGCCGCTTTATCAACTAATATTTCTGCTTGTAAGGAATTTGGAATTTCAGAAGAGAATATTTTTGGATTTTGGGATTGGGTTGGCGGTAGATATTCGCTTTGGTCTGTGATTGGACTTTCTATAGCTATTTATATAGGAACTGAAAATTTCAAAAAATTATTAAATGGTGCATTTTTAGTTGACGAGCATTTTCGAAATCAACCATTTAAACAAAATATACCTATAATTATGGCTTTACTTGGCGTTTGGTATAATAATTTTTGGAATGCAAACACTTATGCCGTTATACCTTATGATCAATATTTAATAAAATTCTCTGAATTTTTACAGCAATTAGATATGGAAAGTAATGGTAAGAGTATTGATAAACGTGGCAACAAAGTAAATTACTCTACGGGTGCTGTTTTATGGGGAACTATTGGAACTAACTCACAACACTCATTTTTTCAACTCATACATCAAGGCATGCAGTTAATTCCAATAGATTTTTTAGTAGGAATTGAGAATTTATCGAAAAATCAATCGCAACACGATATTTTAATTTCAAATTTCTTTGCTCAAACAGAAGCTCTAATGAAAGGTAAAAATAGAGATGAAGTAAGAGCTGAATTAGAAAAAAGTGCTTTGAAAGAAGATGAAATTAAAGATTTATTACCACATAAAATTTTCGATGGAAATAAACCAACAAATTCAATAATGTATAAAAAATTAAATCCCGAAACTTTGGGAAGTTTAATTGCATTGTACGAGCATAAAGTATTTGTTCAAGGGATAATTTGGGAAATTAATTCATTTGACCAGTGGGGCGTAGAACTTGGAAAACAACTTGCAAAAGGTATTTTAGCAGAAATTAAGGAAAATAAGACTGTTACAAATCACGACTCATCAACAAATGGATTAATAAATCATTATTTATCAAACAGAAAATAATTATAATTAAAGGAAATTTAATGATGTATAAAAAACTTTTTAAATTTATAATTCTCATAATAATTTTATTAAATTCAATAAATATTTTGTCGCAAGATAAATTATATTCTCTGCTCGACGACCCATATTTCCAGCCCGTCGAAATGTATGTAGATATAATTCATATCAAGTTAAATCTTAATATCGAGCCATACAAACAAATTATCAATGGGGTAGAAAATATAAAATTTAGAACTCTTAGAACGCATACTGATTCTCTAAGATTTTATGGACCCGAATTAGATTTTCAAAAAGTTACATTAAATGGTAAAAATGTTAAATTTATTAAAGATGGCATAGAAACTATTGTTTACGAACTTGGAAATCTAAAATTTAATACTGAATATGAACTTAATATCGAATTTATTGGCAATCCAACAGAAGGATTATATTTTTCTGGTTGGGACGATAAAACTAATCGTCATAGGAAACAAATTTGGGCGCATAGCCCACAAAATTGGATGCCTTTTATTAATCAAAAACACGATTTACTAACAACAGAGGTAATCACTACATTTGATTCAAAATATAAAGTTTACTCAAATGGAAATCGTATTGAGCAGAAAGTAAATAATGACGGCACAACGACTTGGCATTATAAAATGGATAAACCACACGTTATTTATTTAGTATGCTTCGCAATTGGTGAATATGATATTAAGGAAACAAAATCAAAAAGTGGCGTACCAATGGAATTGTGGTATTATCCTGATTTACCCGAATATTTTGATGTTTCTTATATATATTCTGATGATATGATTGACTTTTTTGAAAAGGAAATTGGAGTAAAATACCCTTGGGAAATTTATCGCCAAGCACCAATGGTAAATTATATGTATGGGGCTATGGAAACGACTACCTCAACGGTATTTGGTGATTTTATGTATTTGCCTGCTCGGGCTTGGTGGATGAGAAATTATGTTAATGTTAATGCACACGAGCTAAACCATCAATGGTTTGGAAACTATTTATCACATTTGAATAATCGCCATACTTGGCTAACAGAAAGTTTTGCAACGTATTTTGCTAAAATTTTTGAAAAAAATATTTTTGGTGAAGATTATTACCAATGGGAGCGTGATAAAGAATTAATTCGTACCTTTAATGCCGCAAAATCTAATAATAACCCCGTTTCCCATTCTTTTGCTGGCACTGATAGATGGTATCCGAAAGGCTCACTTGTCCTTGATATGTTAAGAAATATTATGGGCGATACACTTTTTCATACAGCTTTGAAATATTATACCGAAAAAAATGCTCATCAAGTTGTTGAAACCTATGATTTTAAAAAAGCAATTCGAGAGTCAACGGGAATGTCGCTCGATTGGTTTTTTGATGAATGGATAATGCACGGTGGAGAGCCGCATTACAAAGTAGATTATTCAGCAATTAAAGATTTAGAAAACAATAGTTTTACCCTTGTTAATATAAAACAAATACATAAAGTAGATAATTTAATTAGATATTTTAAAATGCCAATAGATATTCATATTTATTACAAAGATAATACTTATGATTCTGCAAAAGTGTGGATTGAAGGCGAATATACAAGTGTTAAAATTCCAAATAAAAGTAGTAAAGAAGTAAATTTTGTAATTTTCGATCCAAATCGAAAAATAATTAAAAAATTAACTTTTAATCGAAGTGAAAAAGAACTTTTTGGGCAAGCTGAATTTGCTAAAAATATGATTGATCGCTATGATGCTCTGCTCGAATTACAAAATATAACAATTAATAAAAAAAGAGATTTATATCATAAATTATTCAAAAAAGAGCAATTTCACCTTAATAAAGCAGAAATTATCAAGCAATTAATAGGAGATACACTCTCGTATAATTTTTTAAATTATGCTATTCTTGATAACGATGTCATGGTTCGACGTTCTATTATAGAAAATATTAAAACAGTACCAAAAGAATTAAAAAATAATTATGAAAAATTGCTTCAAGATACTTGTTTTATTAATACAGAACTTGCTTTAAGAAATTTATCAAATTCATTTCCTAATGAAGATTATCTTAACAAAACAAAAGATGAAATAGGTTGGAGAGGCAAAAATATCAGAATGGCTTGGCTCGAAATTGCTATTTCAAAAAATTTAGGACAAAATTATAATGATGAATTAATTGATTATACATCAAAAAGTTTTGAATTCGAAACGCGAATTAATGCTTTTAATACCCTTATAAAATTAAATATTTTTGATGATAGAACAATTAACAACTCTATTGATGCCTATTTACATTGGAATTATAAATTAAGTAGTGAAAGTGTTAACTATTTAAAATACGTTTATTCTCAAAATAAAGGAAAAAGATTAATAGATAATATTTTAAAAACGAGAGTGTTTACAGCAAAGCAAAGTAAGAAAATTAGTAATTTAAAATTAGATTAATCAAAATTAGTTATTTAAAATAAGGGATTTAATCATCACGATTAAACCCCTTTATTACTAACCAATTAATTGTTATTATTTAACAATCTTAACGGGATAAGAAATAGTATTAAACTTAGATTTAAGAATTATAAAATAATTTCCTTGTGAAATACCACTTATATTAATTTGATGATTTATTGTTGAATTTGGTGCTAATTGAATAAATCCTAAATTCGTTTTTGATTTACCTAAAACGTCGCTTAAAATAATTTCACAATCCTCATAATTATTTGATGAATTACTTATATTAATTTCAGCAAATTTATTAATAGGATTAGGAGTTACAGAATTAATAATAATTGAATTGCTAATTTGCATATCTTCGAGAACATCAGTTGGGTCTGGTATGATTTTAAATACCATATCGCTTATATCAAAAGGTTGGCTACCTGATTTAGGTGGTAAAATTCTAACTAATGCACTATCAGAAGTAATATTTGGAATAGTCCATTCAAATTCATTATCGGAGGCGGGTACTCTTGATAAAATAACGCGTTTCCAATTTTTACCATTATTTATTGAATATTCAAGGAAACATTCGAATAAATTATTTGATTCCCATTTAATAGTTTGTTTTGTATTGGAATACCATACTTCATCACCATTTGGTGAAATAATTTGAGCACTTGGTTCACCAATGGAAAACATTACGCTTTCTGCAGTAGTACCATCAAATAATGATGTAAGTCTAAATTTACATTTATCGCTAACTATACCTAATGGTTCGGTTTCATATTTATCTAATGTGCTTTCTAAAACGGTTTTCCAAGTGTCTCCGCCATCTGAGGTGAACTCCAATCTTAATGAATCATTAAAATTCTGTCTCCAAATTGAGAATAAGTTTTCATCTGAGCTAAAACTATCGCCCTCTTTTGGTACAACGAATACAAGCTGTTGATTATGAATAGAAAATGTAAAAAGACTTATATCTAAATTGTCTGGATCGCTTGTATCAACAATTTTTACTAATGCACTATCAGTATTTAGATTTGGCACGGGTATAGTAATTATCGAGTCATTAGCATTAACATTTTTTGCTATTTCAACACCCCAAGTTTTGCCATTATCTAATGAAAGTAAAATATTGATATTTTTAATATTTGCTGAAGCCCAACGAATTTGCATATCATCACCATATCTAAATCTTGCACCTCCCAAAGGTTCTAATAAAGCAAGATTTTCAATATTAGAATTCATACAATTACAATTTTCAGCCGCAGTTCTTAATAGTGGAATTTGGCGTGGATGAAAATATAATTCAACAGTGCGTGTAGAATTCGAAACGTGGCAATAACTCATAATAGTGCCGGGAACGGGTTTAGGTTGCCCACTTGTTACGCAAGCATCATAAACTGGCATAGGTAAATATCTTGTTACACAAGTGTCAATCATATTTGGTAGAAAATAGCAATTATGTGTGTGAGGAGCAGAAAAATTGTGTCCCATTTCGTGAGCGGCTACATTAACGTCCCAACTATATTGAAAAGAATTATATTTGGTGTCGTGTTTAATACCTAATACACAATATCCATTAGATTTACTACAAATACTACCTTGATATGGATTTCCACCCATTGAAATACCAGCTATAACGGTATTTGCAGGTTGATTACTTAAATCTGCAAAAAGAACAACTAATGCTCTCGAACTTGAATATTTTGACCATACTGATGGCATAGTCATTAATTTTTCACTTAAATTTTTTGTAGATTTATAGTATGGATCGGTAGGAATATCTAATCTAATATGAACTTCTGAAACACTTATTTTAATATTCAAATTTTCGGTATAAATTTTAGATGTAAAAGCCATTACACTATACATATATGCGGTAACTTTATCAACATCAGAACCTAATAATCTATAAAAATCATAAGCACCTTCACAAATAATATTAGCTTCTAATAATTTATTTTTATTAGATTGCAATGTTTCGTTTGAATATTTAATCATATCTGTAAATTCGTTTGCATCGCCGTGATAATCCTCAGTCTGACAATCAAAAATTGGACTTTCGTCTGGTGCTAAATCTTTTTCAGTGATATGCGGTACTAAAATATGAAGATTGGCATCATTGTTTTGTGAAGGCGAAATTGAGTGAACAGTTCCATCATCTTGTTTAATATAGCCAAATAAATATCCATTACTCAAAACAAGAGAGATATATGAATTATCTTCACCAACAATTTTGCCCGAATACATTATTGTTTTGGGAGTTTTGATTTGTCTTTTTTGATTGTTTTCATAAACAATTACTTTTGAGAATTTTGAATAATCTTCAAA
Source organism: Bacteroidota bacterium (assembly GCA_029974985.1). Classification (GTDB taxonomy): domain Bacteria; phylum Bacteroidota; class Ignavibacteria; order Kapaibacteriales; family UBA2268; genus JANJTB01. The sequence continues at coordinate 79,490 of JARKQC010000323.1, forward strand.
TTCTTCATTTAAAACTATATCAGCAGTTTTGTATCCAGAAATAGGAAATTGTTTAATTGTTAGATTGTTGGTATTTTGGGAGAAAACAGAACTTAAATTATTGTTTTTTAATTCAAAAGCTATAATATCATTCGAATTCTGAAAATTCGGATATTTACCAATTTTTGATTTACCTTTTTGAAAATCAAAAATTTCATTTGAATTAATAGTGATTGAACTTGAAGCTAAAATAATTTCTGGAATAATTAGAAATACTATTAGTAAATAAAAGAAATTTTTCATTAAGAGACCTTATAAAAATTTAATTTTACATTTGTGATTTTACTTATTACAATTCAAATTTAAAAAAGTTACATTTTTAATATAATTTTCATTATGAGATCTTATAAAATCAAAACGTAAAAGTCTATGATATAAATTTATTGTAAAAAAATTGTAATTATTTTGAAATAAAATCTTATATTAATAAAATCACTTCATTCTGTGCTTTTGCAACAAAACAAATTTTGAAAGTTGAAAATTGATAGAAAAAGTATTTTATTATTAATTTTTGAGGTTTGTAAAAAGAAAAAAGGCAAAGTTAAAAAACTCTGCCTTTAAAAATTATTCTTTTTTATTCTTCAATTTTATTAAGGAATTTTTGAATTTGATTAGAGCTCATTAGTTCTCTATATGATACATCTAAATCTTTGCAAATTCGTTGGATTACTTCTGTTTCATCATCACTAACATTATGAGAAAAAAACGAACCAGATGAAAAAGCAATATAATAAGCTAATGCAACTAAGGTTGTTTTAAATTGGACGCCAATTTCTCTATCAATTTTTCTTGAAAGAAATCCCGAAATATATTTTAAACTATCGTGGTCTGAAATAATTGAGCGTTCTTTCAAGCCTTCTAATTGCTGAACACTTTGAATATCATTAAAACAGAAATTAACTAACTCATAATCAAATTTCTTTGCATTTTTCAAAAACTTTTCAAATGCAGAAAATTCTTTTTTATCAATTTTATTATCTGCTTCAGCAACTAAATAAAAAATCCTAAATGGTGCGAGTAAAATTTCATTTACTTCATCATCACTAAAAATTTCTTTAAAATTCATAAAATAACTCTTTTGAAATGTTAAACATTTATTTAGTCAAAAATAATAATTTTCTATAAATTTCACCTAAATAATTTTCAATTTGTAAAATATATGCTCCCGAACAAAATTGTGAAATATCAAGTTGAATATCATTCAACTTATTATTATTCTTATTAATTAACATTATTCCATTCATATCAAATACTTTAATATTTAATATATTATCAAATTGACTAATAATCTTTACAAAATCTTTTGTTGGATTAGGAAATATCTTTAATTGCTCAGCAAATTGATTGCTTTTTACTGAAACTGCTTTATTACCAATTACAATATCATCGAGATACCAACCATCGCCATGCCTAAATAAATTTGATTTAAATCTTAACCTTACAAATACTCTTTTAGCATTATCTTTATAAGGGATAGTTAATCTTTCGAATTTCCAATTAGAGTTATTTAATTCATCTTTATTCCATTCTTCATAGTTCAGATTGTTAAAATTTGCTAATTTTTGCCAATTTTCCATATCATCATAAGATATTTCAATCAATGCTGAATCATCGGGAAATACTCTACAAATTTGCATAAAAGTTATGTACAAATCTTCATTGTTTCTAATTTCTACAGGTAAAAATATTAATGTATCTAATTGTCCACCTTTGTATTTATCATTTGGAGCATTGGATAATGATTTTGATGAACTGACAAATACTTCATTAGTAGTTTTCCAGTTTTCTGTGATATAATAATATGGAAGTTTCATTTTGTCAAAATTTTCGTTTAATGATTCGAGATAAGAACCCGTAAATACGTCATAATAAATAGTAAAATCGCTTTGAGTTGATTTATTTAATGATTGAAAAAAGTCATAAATCGAAGCTCTATATTTATGAAAACCGATATTATCTGCTTTATCAGTAAATACCATAGTTTTACTAGTATCTGTTGAACTTAAAGGAAATTCGACAGTGGGGAAATCCACTCGATTTATTCTAAGCCCTTGTAAATTTACTATTGGGGTAATATTATCACTTCTTAAACTTGGGATTTTGATTGTTAAATCTACATTATTATTATCATTTCCTTTTAAATCAATAATTTCGGGCATACCGGGTTTTTCAGAGCCACCAGCATAAGATTCGATATCTCTATGAATACTCGAATCTTTTCCAGCCACTGCATATATTTTATAATTATATTTTTGAAATGGAATAATATCATTATCAATATACGAATTATCACTTCCTGGTAAAGTAGCAATAACTTGATTATCTTTTAATAGCCTATGAATAAATTCATCGGGTTTTAAATCTTGCCCAAAAGCTCGTTTATCGGGAGGTATCCAAGATAATTCAATTTCTTTTGGACTTGATAAATTAGATTTAGAAGAAAAATCTTTCGGTGCTTCGGGTGCGCGTACATCTATTATTGCAGTATAAATATCGCTATCTGATATATTTTTTACAGCATTTCTCATATCAACCCAAGATGGATAAATCTTTCCATCTAAAAAAGCATTTCCACTATAATCACCGGCAAAGGAATTTCCTTGGAAAGGATTTAAACGTAAATCACTATTAATATCAGAAACTCTTCTATCAATCCAAGTATCGCCACCATCGCTTGAATAAGCAACATAACACTCAATCATAATATTATTAGGGTCGTTTCTACTATCAAGGAACATAACGCCTAAATCACCATTTGTATTATCTATGCTTAACCAATGCCAAAACTGGTCATTAGTTGTGTCTGAATGTATGATGACTGGTTTGCTCCAAGTATCACCTTTATCAGTAGATTTTGAAAAGTATATATTGGGATAATTATCTGCTGACCAGCATAAATATATATTTCCCTTTCTCGGACCATTGCTAATATCTGTAACTATAACGGGATATGCTTCAGCACGAACTTTTCCTTTTACAACGTGTCTAAATCCTTCTGTAATTTCTTTTGTTTCACCAAAAATATTGTAATTATGAATAATTCGAGGTTTGGTAAATGTTTTTCCTCCATCATAAGATTTTACAAAACCAACCCCGTGCACAATACCATGATTCCAAACTACATAAACTTCTCCATTCGGACCCGTAGTAGCAAGAGGAAAACTTTGCCCAAAAGTAGTATCTTCGCTACTTCCAGCAACTCTATCACTAATATTTATTGGAACAGACCAAGTTTCGCCTAAATCTTCTGATTTAGATAGCACAATTTGAGTTGCTGAATCTCGGGGAGTAACACGTTTCCAAGGAATATAAAGGTGTCTATGATAAGGGGACGAAATTGAATTATCAACTTGAACATAGTATTTATCCTCAAAATTTGAATCAAGAGTCTGCGATCCAAGATGAAGAATTACGGGTATATGTGCTTTCCAAGTTTTTCCTTCATCTGTTGTTTTTGCAATAAAAACACCATTTTCCCCCACAAGCCCTTGTTTTGTGCTATTAACATCACCAAAACCACCATAACATAAATAACCAATCCCTTCATTATCAAACATTACAGAAGGATCGTTTGTAGAACGCCAATTAGGAAATGGTTTTCCTAAATTAAGATTTACCCAATTATTGCCTCCATCACTTGATACATACACCCAAGTAGAGGAATTTGCACGATAATCAACTGCAGAAGCTATTAAATTATTAGGATTTTTGGGATTAATAGAAATTGATGATTCATTCTGCATTTTATTTTGCTCATTAGGCAACTCATCGCTTGTAGCATTAACATTTATAAAATTTGGCAAAGGGTTTTTATTACTCATAAAAATATTAAATTCAGGGTCTTTATATTTTTTATCTGGTAATGGGTGAGCAACCTTAAAATATCTACGAAATGCCTCTTTTGCTTTTTGATGCTCAAGTCTATCGTCGCTATAAGTATATGAGGATAAAATAATTAAAGTAAATACTAATGTAAAAATTGATTTCATAAGAAAAAAATCCAATATTGTCTAAAATATAATCATAAATTAATAATAAATTATGATTTTTACAAACAAATATTGGAAATATTGGTAATAATTCTAATTATATTTAAAAAAAAGATTAAGTATTGCTTTATTTACTCAAGCCTTGATTTAATAATTCAGTTTTTTCAGCAATTTTTAAATTTTCGATAACAAAATCCAGATTTCCAGTTAAAATATCTTGTAAAGGATAATTTTTATTATCGCCTTCAAGTCTATGGTCGGTTAATCTATTTTGTGGATAATTATAAGTTCTAATTTTTTCTGAACGGTCACCAGATTTTACCATCGTTTTTCGAGTTGATGACATCTCTTCTTGCTGTTTTTTCTGCTCCATTTCATATATTCTTGAACGCAGAACTTTCATTGCTTTTTCTCGGTTTTTAAGTTGTGATCTTTCTTCTTGGCATTGAACGACTATACCCGTTGGTATATGAGTCATTCTAACAGCAGTTTCAACTTTATTAACGTTTTGCCCACCCTTGCCACCAGCACGATAAATATCAATTCTTAAATCCTCTTCACGAATATCAATATCAATATCTTCGGCTTCGGGGAGAACAACTATTGTTGCCGCAGAAGTATGAACACGACCACTTGCTTCTGTTTCAGGTACGCGTTGCACTCTATGGACACCACTTTCAAATTTCATAGTACCATATACATCTTCGCCAGAAATTGAGAAAATAATTTCTTTAAAACCACCTCGGTCACTCTCATTAAAATCAATCGTTTCGATATTATAATTTAATTTATCAGCAAAATGTTGATACATTCGGAATAAATCACCAGCAAAAATTCCAGCTTCGTCGCCACCAGTACCAGCACGAATTTCTACAATGCAATTTCGTAAGTCATTAGGGTCTTTTGGTATTAATAGAATTCTTAATTCATCTTCTATAGCTTGGATTTCACTTTCGAGTAAATTATTCTCTTCATAAGCCATATCGCGTAATTCGGAGTCGGTACTTTTATCATTAATTAAAAGTTTGTTAGAATTATAATCATCAACAAACTTGATAAATTTTTTTGATACATCACTAAGTATTTTTAGTTGTTTATATTCTCGTGAGACTTCTTTGTAGAGTTTTACATCATTTACAATACTTGGTTCGTTTAGTTTAGCCTCGACAGATTCGAATCTTTCGATTAATGATTTTACTTTATCGTACATTATTTTATGTTATGAAATTATTTTAAAATACAAAAATAATACTATTATTTTAAATAATTAATTGAATATTATTAGATAAATAAAATAGTTAAAAACCATATTCTAATAGATTTTTTACAATATCTTCGGTATAAATATTTACAGACTCGCCAAACCACTCTTTTTTTGGAACTAATATTAAAGAGCCATAGCTTGATGGATTGAAAGGTGAAAATGACGAAGTCATAATTTGAGTTAGTTCCTCGGGTCTGAATTCGTTATCATAATCATTTACTATTATAGTACAGCCCAATTCGATTTGTTTATTTTCTTTTAAAGGAATGTCTATTAATCCAAGTAAAGAAAAAGGAATTTTAAATTTTACAATATAACCATTATCATTTAAATTAGAAATAGCTTTAACCAATTTTGAATCAGTTTTTTGCTCTACAGAAATATCATCGCTTGTAGCAATTTTCACATAAGCTTCTTTATCTGTAAAATTTCCCGGAAAAATAGAAAATTTAAAAATTCCACTTTGAGCACTTTCTCTAAATTTTATTTTTGAATCTTTACTGTCTTTTTGTAAAAAGCGATTTTCCTCATCGTCATTATTAACATCAAGCCAAACATCAACCATATCACAAATGCAAGTATCGCAATTCTGAGTTACAACAATATCATCAGAAATATCAATAGTAAAATATAAATAATTCTCGTCGTAAGCAGAACTTGCTTTAAAAGAGCAATCATCTTCGCCCTTCCAATAATACGCTCCAACGGGGATATAATCAACATTGTCAGAAACTAACTCAGCATTGTAACCTTTGTAGAACTTTTTTCCTCTATAGTAAGAAGGTAAAATTAAATATTTCCTAAAGAAAATTTCCTTACCATTTTTTGTTTGTATATATTTGTCAGAACCAGTTAGTTCTATATAATTTCTTATTTTTTCATAAGTTAAATCAGATATTCTTCGAGTTGCAAATACTTCACTTTTAATAAGTGAACCATTATCAAAAGAATATGCGTCCATAATCCAATCGTATTGCTTGTTCTTTTTTGTAACAATACATTTATTATCTCTAATGACTACCCCAATTTCAAGGGGTAATTCTACAAAATCATATATATACTGACCAACTTTTTGCAAAAACCCATCAATGTCCGCAAAAAGATATACATACATTTTTCTTGACCTATCTCCACTTAATCTTATTGACATAGCAATGTCATTATTTCCATCACCAGAAAAATCACCTATATCATAACCCCAAATATTAAATTCAGAGCCTTGCGGTAATTGTTCTTTCAAGTCATCAATAAGTGCATTATCGAAATAAGGTTCAATTCTTTTTGCAAGTTCTGGGAATTTTATTCCAGATTGGGAATAAGAATTGAAAGTAAATAAAAATAAAGCAATAATGTATAAAAAGAATTTTTTCATTTATTTAATTATATTAAATTTTCTAATAATATTTTATCGCGTGCAGAAATCATATCAAATTTAGAACGTGCTCCCATTTGTGATACAATTTTTGATGAAATAAACGATGCTAAATGCCCTGCTTTATGTGGATTACCAGTTTTAATAATCCCATAGAAAAAAGCACCTGCAAATGAATCACCTGCTCCAGTAGTATCAATAGGGTTTACCTTGTATGGTGGTATTTCGTAACGTTTACCATCCCAAGATATAATTGAACCTTTGTCCCCGAGTGTTAAAGCTACATTTTTTGTCATATTTAGTAATGAATTAAATGCTATATTGACATCTGATTTACCAGTTAAAGATTTAGCTTCATTTTCATTACAGAAAACCATATCTGATTGTTCGATTACTTTTATTAAATTATCTTTAAATAAATCTGTAATGAAAGTATCTGAGAATGTAAGTGAGATTTTTGTATTATTTTGTTTTGCAATATCAACTGCCTTAAATATAGCATCTGTACTTGATTGTTCAGAAAACTTATATCCCTCGATATATAGCCATTCTGAGCGTGCTATTATATCATTATTAATATTTTTTGTCCCAAAATCAGCAGTTGCCGCTAAGCAAGTGTACATTGTTCTTTCTGAATCTGGTGTGATGAAAACAACGCAAACCCCTGTTGGAGCTGTGTTTATTTGTTCAGTATTTAGAATAATGCCTAAATCACTAAATTCTTTTTTGTAAAAATTACCAAAATCATCATTTCCGAGAACTGTTTTATAAGCACCTTTTCCCCCCAATTGAACATAAGAAATTATAGTATTAGCGGCAGAGCCACCACTAACACGAAAATAATCTTTGTGTTTAAAATCATTCAGTAGTTTATTTCTTGCGTCAATATCAATAAGAATCATCGCGCCTTTTTGTAGTCCAGCATTGTCTAATTCCTCGTCGGTAACCAAGAATTGTAAATCAACTAATCCATTTCCTAAACCACATAATTCTATATCTTTTTCTTTCATTATCATATTTTTTATTGTTTAATATTAAATTTTTCTATCGTTGAAATCTCTTATTGCGGCATTTATTAATTTCATACAAAGCTCTGGGAACTCGATTCCAACTTCTCGAGCCGCCATAGGAACTAAACTTTGTGAAGTAAAACCCGGAATCGTATTTACTTCGAGGCAAAAAGGTTGCCCTTCTTCATTTAATCTAAAATCAACACGAGCAAAACCCGAACAGCCCAATGAATGATAAGCTGCTAAAGCCATAGTTTGAGTAAATTCAGAAATATCATCACTTATAACAGCAGGGCAGATATAATTTGTTTTTCCTTTTGTATATTTATGACGATAATCATAAAAGCCATCTTCGGTAATAATTTCTATTACAGGCAGAGCGTCGCCATCAACTATTCCAACAGTAATTTCACGACCAGGAATATATTCTTCAATCAAGATATCCGGTGAATATTTTGCCGCAACTTGTAAACCTTTTTCAATACTATCAATATCCCCATCAAGAATAATGCTAAGCCCGATAGTCGAGCCTTGGTCATTAGGTTTAATTACAATTTGTTTTCCAAACTGCTTTTTGATATTCTTTGCAATGTTTTCATTATTAATATCATTTTTATGAATTATAGACCAAGGTGCAGTCAGTACGTTAGCAGATACAAAACAAGATTTAGAGCCAGATTTATCATAAGCAAGACTACTTGATTTAACATTACTTCCCGTATAAGGAATCCCTCTTAATTCGAGTAATGATTGAATTAAGCCATCTTCACCATATTTACCGTGTAATACAATAAATATTACATCAATATTGTCAAAATATTCTGAATTAATCGCATCGATATAATTCCGTGGTGAGAACTTTTTCAATTCATCAATATCATTATATTCTGACATATCAGAAATCAAATCATTGGAAAATTTTGGGAAATCCACGCCATAAGCAGGGTCGCAAGCTAATACATTATGCCCTAAACTCTTTAGGGCTTCGATAACAGATTTACCTCCTGAAATAGATACATTTCTTTCTGTTGATATACCGCCAAAAATAACTGCTATATTCATAAATTAATAGATTTCTTTATTTAATTATTTAATAATTTATTTTAATTTTAATTACAATTATCTTGTATTAAATCATAAACTTGGGTGATACCATATTCACCTGCTTTTGACCAATCCGAACAAGCTCCAACTTTATCACCAAGTTCTAATTTTGCAAATGCACGATTATAATATGCAAGTGCTGATTTTGGATTTAACTCAATAGCTTTAGTGTATTGTTTTACTGCTTCAATATTATTTTTTAATTCAGAGTAGCAAATACCAATATTTATATATGCTTCCGATGAATTTGGATCAATTTTTAGTGCCTTATTGTAATATTCAATTGCGTTATCATATATTGTCGCATTAACATACAATGCACCAATACCAAAATAAGCTTCGATATTTTTTGGATTTAATTCAATAGCTTTTTTAAAATCTGAATCTGCACGCACTAAACTATCTGAATCGCTAAAAATATTCCCTCTTAAAACATAAGCTGAATCATTTTTAGAATTCATTTCGATTAGTTTATCAAGAACAGAAATTGCTTCTTTAAAATCTCCTTGATAATATTTTGCAAAGGCTTTAAAATACATTGCAACGTTGTTTTTTGGATTTAATTCAATTGCTTTATTAAGATTGTTTATAGCCAATTCTGTTTCATTATTTAAAAAATGTACTTTACCTTTTAAAGCCCATAACTCATCACTATTTCCATTGATTTTAATCGCTTTTTCTAATTCTTCAATAGCAACATTGTATTTTTCTGCTTTAATATTAATTTCAGCAGATTTAATATAAGAGTCCGTTGATTCACCGCAGGAATTTATTATTAAAACAAAAACAGCGAATATTGTTAATAAATTGTAAAATTTCATTTTAAAATTATACATTAATAGATTTTTTGAAAATTGAATAATATTCCCTATATAACGTTTTTCAAATATTAAAATTGATTTTTTATTAATATAAGTATAAAAATGATCTAAAATCATAAATCATATCACAAAATAAAAAAATATAAATACTTGAAAATGAATTACAGAATACAATATCTAATGAATTTTTTAGAAAAAAATTATTCCCTAATTAAAGGCAATGTAGAGCATCTAAATAATCCACCTAATTTTGCTACTTCTTGATAATCAGTTTCTATTACCTTTACACCTTTCGAAGATAGCATTTCATTAATTCGCACAAAACTCTTATCTGAAATAATTTTTTCGGGCGATAATGAAAATATATTTGGAAACATATTATACATTTCTTCTTGATTTACGAAAATGATATTTTCATATCCAAAAATATCATATAATTCTGTGGGTTTGTGTACAAATCCATTTTCATAAACTATTGCACAACTTTTTCCAACGGGTTGAAAAGCACAATCGAGATGTAAAATATTTGTTTCTGCTTGACAAGTTACATACATTTGAAATGGAATTACCTCATAATTAGGAAAACTATCTTTAATAAACTTAAAGCCATAATAATTAGTTCTTTCTGTAAGACCAACAAAAATATATTTTCCAGAAATTATAACATCACCACCCTCGATAGTTGCATTTTGAGGTGGGCGAATGATTCTATTATTATCAATATTTTCAAGAATTTTAGCTAATCCTTTTTGTTCAGGTTCTCTATTAGATTTTTTCATTTTGGAAAGAACAAATGTATCGCCGATAACAAAACCAATATCACGAGTAAAAATTTGGTCTTGGTCTTTAACATTTTCAGGACGGAGAACCTCGACTCCTTCATTTTCAATTAATTTAGCAAAATTATCTACTTGATTTATTAAAGAACTTTCAGTTGGATAGTTTCCAAGTTTTAGATGTTTTGAAATTTTAGGATTGTTTTCATATACTATATTGCCGCTATCATTAGCAATTCCTACAACAACAGATTTTAATACATCTGTTTCTGAGTTAATATTTATATTTATCATAAAAAAATTAGTTTTTAATTATTTGTTATAATAACTTGTGTAATAACGATTTAAAAATTAAATATTTTAAATAAATTAAAATTATTAATTTAATAGGAGAAATAATTATGATTATTTTATATTGAGAATTTCATAAGAAACATTCTATTGTATTGTAAAATAAAACAATTAATAGAATGTTTTATATGAAAAAAAATTAGTATAATAATATATTATCATTCTAATAGAAAACTAAAATCATCACCTGGACTTTTTTCTACTGCAATTGAACCATATTTAAAAATTCGAGCTGTTTTATTTCCTAATAGTTTAATTGAATTATTTTCAATAAGCAAACTGCTACCTTCTCTTAATCCTACAACATTCATAATTTTATTTAATTCAAGAAATTCAAGTAAACGTTGCTCTCGAGTTTCACCAAAATGACCATCTGGATGAGCGTCGAGATAATGTGGATTTATTTGAAATGGTATTAAGTTAAGTGCGTTAAAGCTCGGAGGCTCAACTATTGGCATATCATTGGTAGTTCTTATCGTTGGGCAAGTTAAATTCGAACCAGCACTCCAACCAATATAAGGAACGCCTGATTTTACTTTCTCACGAATTAAGCTAATTAAATCATTTTCATAGCAAGTTTTAAGTAAATTAAAAGTATTTCCACCACCAACAGCAATTGCATCGCAAGAATTAATAATTTCTCTTGGATTTCCAGTATGAATAGATATTATTTGATAATCAAGATTAGTAAATACATTGGAGACTTTTTCAGTGTAATCGTCCCAAGAGATTGTAACTCCTGCATAAGGAATAAAAGCGATTTTTTTTACATTGTTAGAAAAGAAATTTTTAATATCTTCGAAAGCATGCTCTAAATAACTATAACCATAAGTAGTAGAATTGCTTAAAAGTAGTAATTTCATAATTTTATCATAATTTTAAATAATACAAAAAAATAAACTCTAAATTAACTAAAATATCCTTAATATTCAAAAATAATTAATAAAATGAATTCTTTTAGTAATTTCAGTTTAATTAAATTTGCGATTATAATATTATATTTGCATTATGTTTAGTATGAAAATTTAAAAATGATAAAAACTCTTTATATAAAAGATTTTGCATTGATAGAAAACTGCGAAATTGATTTTACTAATGGATTAAATGTAGTTATTGGTGAAACAGGTTCGGGTAAATCTATGTTAATAGACGCTCTTTCCATTGTTTTCGGTGGGCGAGCTTCAACAAGCATAATAAGAAAAGATGCACAAAAATGTATTATAGAAATTCAAGCAGAATTTTATAATGAAAAAATTGCGGAAATTCTTTCAGAAAATGATATTGAAAATAATAATAATTTTTTGATAATTAGACGTGAAATTTCTTTAAAATCGGGTACACGAAATTTTATCAATGACTCGCCTATATCATTGAATTTAATTAAACAAATTGCAGATTTATATATTGATTTTCACGGTCAGCACGAGCATCAATCTTTATTAAACAGCTCTTATCATCAGGATATTTTCGACAAAGCCGCGGGATTAGGAGAAATTTTATTAAAATATAACGAAAAATTTGAATTATTAAAATCAACAATAAATGAATATAAAAATCTTATTAAAAAGGAAAAATCATTAAAAGAAAAAAATGAATTAATAAAATTTAAACTTAACGAAATTCATAGCGTTAATCCAATTGAAAACGAAGATGAAATCCTCGAAAACGAATTGAAAATTTTAGAAAATTCCGAAAAATTAAGTAATTTAACTTTAAATATTTTTGATACTTTGTATAATGATGATAATTCTGTTTTAAACATTTTATCGCAATCTTTAATATCCTTAAATCAACTTTCAGAAATAGATAGCTCTTTTGAGGAATATAAAAATGAGCTTCAGGGCGCCTTAGTTTCAGTAAAAGAAGTTGCTAATTTTTCTAATAAATATAATTCAAATATTGATTTTAATCCCGAAAAAATCGAAAGTATTCGCCAAAGATTATTTCAGTTAAATTCATTGATGAAAAAATATGGTAAAATAAATGATATTTTGAGTTTAAAAAAAGAATTAGAAGAAGATACTGATTTATTTAATAATTATGACGCAGAAAAAGAAAAATTTGAAAAAGAAATTAACATTCAAAAAGAAAACTTACTAAAAATTTCATTTGAGATTGAAAGCGAGAGAATAAATTTTTCAAAAATATTCTCACAAAATATAATTGAAAGTTTATCTAATTTAGGAATACAGAATTCAATTTTTAACGTTCATATTGATAGGATTTATAGTGACGATAATTCTATTGACTCGCTATCAATTTTAGAAGATAATCATCAAATTACATTTACAAATACGGGAATTAACAATATAGAATTTTTTATTTCGACAAATCTCGGCGAACAAGAAAAACCATTAGCACAAGTGGCTTCTGGTGGCGAAGTATCGCGGATAATGCTATCAATAAAAAATATACTTGCGGATAAAGATAACATAGCTACATTAGTTTTTGACGAAATTGATACGGGAGTAAGCGGAAGGATTGCTCAAATGGTAGGTAATACTATGAAAAATTTATCTAACTATCATCAAATTATAGCTATTTCTCATCTTCCGCAAATATCTGCTGTATCTCAAAATTGTATTTTAGTTGAAAAAATTGAAAAAGATGATAAAACATATTCAATAGCAAAAATATTATCTAATGATGAAAAAATTATAGAAATTGCTAAACTATTAAGTGGCGATAATCTTTCAGATGCAAATATTAAAAGTGCTTACGAATTAATTAACAATAGTAATTTAGAGAAGTAATGTATAGTCATTCTTATTTAAGTAAAGATGAATTGGAAATTCTAATCAAAGATAAGATTTCACCTTTTGAAGTAAATAGAGTGTTATCTGCTTATGATATGGCTGATTTGAGCTATGTTAATAAAAAATCACTCGATGGTTCGCCATATTTTTTTCATATTACAAGAATTTGTAAAATATTAATTAACGAATTAGAAATTTATGAGTCAGATTTGTTGATTTGCTCTTTGCTTAATGATATTTGTAGAAATAATAGCGAAATAACAAACGAAATTATTGAATATAATTTTGGTCCTTATGTAACATTTCTACTTATGATTTTAAAAGGAGATTATCAATCAATTAATAAATTTAAAGTACCACAATTTAGTGATACTCAAAAAATTAGAATACCCGCTGATGATTATCTAATTATTAGTTTAACAGAGCATTTAGATAATTTTAGAAGCATAGTCATATCACCCGCTTATAACCCTATAAATTATATTTTAAACACATTAGCAATATTATTGCCAGCCGCTGAAAATAGCAATAATCAATATGTAAAAAAATTAGTCTGTGAATTAAAAAAAGAAAGAAATAAAATACTTGGCTAATTATGAAATGTAGAGGGCGAACGACGGGGCTCGAACCCGCGACAACCAGAGCCACAATCTGGTACTCTACCTACTGAGCTACGTCCGCCATATATAGAAATACAAAAATAACTATTTTTTTCATATTGGCAAAATAAAGAATTAAAATTATATAATTTCAAAAAATATTGTCAATTAATTTTTCTAAATTATGCAATATTGCTTAAAAGTTGGTAGTATAAGCATTCTTGCTTTTCGAAAAAAACTCAACCCTAAAGCTCTTCACCAAAGGAGCTGGGGAGTGCCTTTGTCTTTTCATTTTGTAGGGGCGGAGCTTGCTCTTTCCCTTGTTTATTTGTAGGTAAAGCAAAGGCAAGGTAAATTTTTCTATTTATTACCTCAAGTTAATTCATAATTAAAGGCATTTTACTAAATAATTATAAAGTTAAAATAAGTATTTTACTTAATATGAAAATTAATTTGATAAGTACGAATGATTTTATTACTTTTGGATATACCTGTTATATACTATTTATTTAATTATAATGGAGTTTAGAATGAAGTTTTTTTTATTGATGTTATTAATATTATGTTTTATTTTTCAAAACAAGAGTAAATCTCAATGTCCACCAAATTTTATTGGAACTTATACAGAAGTTATTGTGCTTGGTCCTGGTTGCCGACTTGAAGTAGATTATTGTTTATCTAATTATATTACAATAACAGGGAATTGTGATATTAATATAAGAAATATTCGTTTCATAGGTAATAATTGCTTCAATATACTGCCTGTAGATCAGAATGGTATGTACGGAGTACCTTGGGAATTAATTATTAGTTCAATAGCAAGAAATCCTATTAATTTTAATTGCTTTAACTTACTTAATATACCTCCATGTAGTGAGGGTGGTTCCAGACCAATTGTAGAAGTTTCAAATGGTGGCTGTTATCTTGTTATTGATGGATTAAATGGCGATGGTGAATACATAAAAGAGTATATACCTTGTGCTATTGCGGGTATTAACTATTGCAAACAATATTACTCTCTTTGCAAAGAAAATATAGATGGTATTTGGCAAATTACAGTGACTTCTGGAGATCCTATACCTCAATTTGAATGTATTGAACCAAATTGTTATTCTATTTGTAATTAATTAACAGGGAGTAAAAATATAATGCGACTAACTATCTGTACATTTTTAATATTGTTTATATATATTGAGAGTAATGCGTCGTCCATTAAGTACTTTAATAAAATAGAAGATACAGATATAACCAATGCTTCGAACTTTGTTATTTGCTCAAATAATGCGTATTACATCGATGGAGTTGCTACAAAACTATATAAGATTGAGAATAATTCAAGAATTAGTGAACTTTTCTCTGAAAAACTATCAAAATTAATATCAAAAGATGAGCAGTTGACATCTTTTGCTATGCTTGATACCAGTTTAATGTGTTTCGCTTATAGAGTGAAATATAATCCGCAGACCGACAATGGCTTTTTAGCTTTTAGTAATGGGGACTGGTATAATTTTAATTCAAAGAATAGCCAAATTTTACCATTATCAAACACCTATGATTTTGTGTTTGGAGCAGAACGTGAGGTTTGGTTAATTACTTCAATGACAAAAAATACATTTTTTAAAGATTCTATACTTTCTCATTATGATCTCAGTTCAGATATTGAGAATACAGTGAGGCCATTTAAAAAAAATGTTGCAACCTTTAATAACGAGTGTTATGTCTATATAAATAGTTATGATGGTATTTCTGAATTGTGTAATAATGCTGCTTCACAGATAAAAAGATATGATGAATTTGGATTTACAAATAATTCAAAATATTATTCTAATGCGATTCAAAGCTACCAAAATAAAGTATATTTTTGTAATATTTTGACTAATGAAATGTTTAGTTATGATGGTACCGAATTTACAAAATTTAATCCACTTACTTCCGGACAATTGCAAAATCTTAGATTTGACCCTCAAAAAGCAATGTTTTTGTATAATTTTGTATTTGGAAACGATGGCTATTTGTATTTACTATTGAAAGAAGCTACTGATATGAATAATAATGTGCCCGGTGAATCCACACGAGCACGAGTAGTAAGAATGACAGCCGAATTTGAGATAGATGAAGTCTTAGATATAGAACAAATTGTTGGAGAGTCTCGAATGATTACTACTCTTCTTGTAGATAAATGCGATAAAAGTAATACAAAATTATATGTGATTAGTGGTGGTACAGGTTATTATGTTTACGACCCTTACGACAATATTGGTTCAGTCGCAGGCAACAATAAAGCCTTGGGGGACATCTCTATCTATCCCAATCCCGCATCAGATTTTATCAATATTTCAATAGATGAAGAAGCAGGCTTACTCGCCCACGAGGTGCAAATACTTAATTTATTAGGAATTGTAGTTACAAAATCCGAACTAACAGACGGCAATAATAGAATAGATATTTCTAACTTGCCACGCGGCACCTATTTTATTAAAGTGGGAGATAAGGTAGAGAAATTTTTGAAGATGTAGAGTTTTGTTTAGTAGAGGCTGTCTCAAAAGGGTAGCCTCTTTTTTTTGAGTATTCCCAAAAAAATAAAGTTATCAACAATTAAAATCTACTAAGTATATAATCGTCATAGACTTATATCTCAAATATTGTGGAAAAAAAAGTGAAGCCACTTTTTAAGCAGTATAATCAAAATCAACAAATCCTTCTACCGCCTTCTTTAGAAGACTTAATACCCACAAAACATCCGGTAAGAGTTGTAAATAATGTAATCCATAAACGACAAATCGACCATATTTTATCTCAGTATAAAGGTGGTGGAACATCCAGTTTTGATCCAAGAATGTTAATAAAAGTCTTAGTGTATTCATATATGCTAAATACATATGCTTCAAGGAACATAGA
>JARKQC010000349.1 GCA_029974985.1 Bacteroidota bacterium
GATTTTCTCCCAGTTTTCCATATTCCAATAACATCTTTCTTAATGGCAGGCGTAATTTCCTTATTTTTTGAAAACAAAAAAATTGCATTCCTTTTTCTAGTTATTGGTGCCATATCCCACTTTGCCATGGACTCATTACTCTTTGATATTGGAGAAGGAATGTACCTGTTTTTTCCATTCAGCTGGCAATCCTTCCATATGGACCTTATACCACCTGACGACTATTGGATAACATTGTTTATTTTGACATTAACTTTCTTGGTCTATCTTTTAGGGTTATGGATCCAGAAATACCAGAATATTCCTGTTGATAAAGAGACTGTTGATTAAATAGCTGTATGATATAAGGAATTAATCAAGGTTATTTAACCAATAAATTTATTAAAGACAGCATATTCCCATAATATGTATTATAAATATTTTAATAAAAAATTTGAAGTGTTTTAAGAGAGAAAATATATAATAATTATATCATTAAAATTATTATAGTATGTTTTTTTTAGTTTCTGCACATCTATACATTTTCACAAAAAAATCTGCAAGTATGTGAGAATTTACCCTCTAATCACAAAAACATCTGCAAGTACATGAGAATTTACCTCCGATCACAAAAACATTCACAAGAATTTACCCTCTGATGGTCTTGTGATAATAGTATCCAGATTTATTCTTCTTTAGAGATAATGATTTCAGGGATCAAGTTGGACAACCAAATACCAGATAATATCGAATCTTTTGAAGAATTAAATCACATAAAAGATGTAGAAGAATATTATCAAACACATAAGAATAAACTTACAGTAAGCAGGATTTTTGACAAGAATTATAACTATTCCATGAAACATGTTACCTTTCTACTTCCGGCTTACAACGAAGAAGTATCAATTGGTCCTTTACTTAAACAGGTAAATGCTTATCACAAGTCCAAAGTAATCGTTATAGACAATAACTCTAAAGATAAAACCGCAGAGATAGCTAAGAAAAGAGGTGCCAACGTCCTTCGAGAACAAAAGCAGGGAAAAGCTTATGCTATTAAAAAGGGTTTTGAAAATATCAAATCTAATTTTGCAGTGATGTTAGATGCGGATAACACCTATGATCCTAGAGATGCTCAAAAGCTTTTAAAACCTCTCATGGATGACCAAGCAGATGTAGTTTTAGGTTCACGCCTCAGGGGTAAACGTGAAAAAGGATCTATCAGCAGATTTAATTTATTAGGAAATTATTTGTTA
>JARKQC010000134.1 GCA_029974985.1 Bacteroidota bacterium
TTTGCTGCAATGACATTAATCAATGTTGTAGGTATTATTCACACTGTTTTAGGAGGATTTTTAGTTTTTGTAGGTTCTCTTGCTACTTTTGTTGGAGAAGTAAAAATAGCAGTGCCAATTATTAATGAATTATCGAATATTAATAATATTGATCCTACTGTAGCAACTAAAATTAAACAATTTAATGAAGCATGTCAACAAATTGTTACAGCTGTAAAATCATTGGATAGTATTAGTGCAGCTCAGTTTAATTGGAATCCTTTAACTAATTTTGTAAAAGCGGTTGGACAAGCACGTAATGATATCACTAAATCTGCTGGTCTTATAAATAGTATGAAAAATATGAGTAATATAGATCCTGCTGTAGCTAATAAATTAAAAGCAGTGACAGATTCCCTTAAGCATGTGGCGGATAGTATTTCCTCATTAAGAACTGTTGATGATAAGTTACAAACTTGGAATCCTATGAGTAATTTGATTAAAGCTATGCGGAGTGCTAGAACTGATATAGGCACTGCTTCGGTAATTTTAGCAGGGTATAGTACTTTAGCTAATATTCCAACAGGAACTGCTGAAAAAATAAAAACTGTTGCTACTAGTCTTAAAAATGTTTCTGATTCAATAACTTCAATGAGAAAAATAGATGACGAACAACAAACTTGGAATCCGATGACAAATCTTATAACTGCTATGCGGAGTGCTAGAACTGATATAGGCACTGCTTCGGTAATTTTAGCAGGGTATAGTACTTTAGCTAATATTCCAGAAGGAACAGCTGAGAAGATTCGGCGTGTTCAATGGACTCTTACACATGTGGTTAATGCTCTCAATAGTTTAAACACAGTGAACGATACATTAGGCAAAGTGAATTTATCAGGATTAGTAGGTAAATTACAAACAGCAAGAACTAATATAGGTTTTGCAAGTGTGTCATTAGCTAGTTATAATACTTTAGCAAATATCGATTCAGTTATTTATACTAAAATAGATGCTGTTAAAAATACACTTGTTAGAGTAGCACAAGCAGTGACTTCATTAAATGCTGTACCTGCTCCTATACAAAATAACAACGTAGCTTTAGCTGTAACTCAGATAAAAAATGCTCATACTGAATTACAAAAATTAGCTAATTTATCTGGAGATGGAGCAGGTATTCAAGCAGCTGTAACTAGTGTAACAAATACAATTAATAAAATAAAAGCTACTCTTTCTGCTGCTGCTGGTGTTCAGGCTGCTGCTCAAAATATGGGTTCTAAAATTACAACTGGGTTTAAAATAGGGGCTAAAAACCTAGGCACTCAAAGTAAATTAGTTGTAAGTGCTGCTATATCAGCTGTTCAAAACCGTTATGCTACTATGCAAAGTGCAGGTAATGCACTGGGAGCTGCATTAGTCAGAGGATTTAAAGCTGGTGCGGGAATCAATAGTCCAATGGCAGCCATTATTTCAGGAATGAATGATACTATTAATTTTATTCGTAGCCTTACTAGTGATTTTTATACTGCAGGATCTGCACTGGGTGCTAATTTAACAGAAGGCATGACTGATGAGGAAAAAGCAAATTTAAATGTTAATGATTTATTAAGACAAAATTCTGGTTCTGTGATGGATATTTATTATGGTAGTAGTGTTAATTGGGTAGGTGGTGCTGCTGGTTCTCCTTTTGAAGAATCTAATAATAATGGTGAAAGCATGTATCCTTCAGGAGGCAGCAATATTATTAATAATTTTAATAGCCTTATTACTGAGAGAGATGTTGCTAATTACGTAATGGACATTATAAAAGACTATACTGATCGTGAAGCTAGTAGGAGTTAAAAAACATGAGTGAACATGTAACTTTAACAAAGGTTGTTATTAATGGACTTAAAATTGAAAAGATAATACAGAATTTAGGGGTTGATTTTGAAAATACTTTGAATTATAAAAAAGCTGAATTAACAAGCGGAAAATCATATTTAAAAAATCTAGGAAATAAAAGTGAAAGTATAAAATTCAAAAGCATTTTAACTCCTGATCAGTATGTTGTTTATGAGAAAGCTTACAATAGTTTAGTGAATTTAACAAAGACAAAATCAGTACCTATTGTTATAGGTAATAAAAGGTTTATGGGTGTTGTTGAATCTGTAACACCTAGTTATCCTGTTGAAGATTATAGAGAGTATGAATGGGTTATAACTGAACAGGAAAACTTTGTAGCTGATATAAAAAAATTCAACACTTTCAATTCATCAAGTACAACTTCAAAATCAACAAATAAAAATAAAACTCCCTCGTATATAACTGCTTTACTTAAATGTACTCCTAAAAAGAATTGTAAAAAAAGTAAAGTGAAATGTGTTTATCATTTACAAGATATGCTTAGAAAAGATAAATTTTATCTTAAATATTTAAGAGATGGTTTATTTTGTATTTATACTGAGCAAGAGCTTAAAAGATGGCAAACGAAAAAAGCTAAGCTTAAAAGTAAATACAGGACTGGTAAATGGAATAAACAAAGTAGAGATTATCTTAAAAAGAGATATGGGATAAAATGACAACTGAACTTTATACTACTTTTAAAAAAACTAATTCTTTTAAGAAAACCCCTATTTTTGATGATTGGAATATTAAAAGAGATTGGAATAAAGCAGGAAGCTTAACTTTTTCATCATATCTTAGTCTTGAAGAAGGAACTCATGTAAAGCTCGTGAGTAGTAGACATAGGACTTTTGCAGGGCAGATTGTTAAAAAAACAGATACTAAGAATGATTTTTATAAGTATGAATGTTTAGATTATAAAAGATATTTACTGAGAGAAGTTTCTGAAACTTTTAAAAAGAAAACAACACATCAAATTGTAAAGTTATTATTTAAAAGATATTTAGGTTCTAGTCCTCTTAAATTAAGTTTAAAGAAAACTAAGACAGTTTTTTCCAGTTTGACTTTTAAAGATGTGACTATTCTTGAGGTTATTTCTCAGTTAATTTCTCTTGAATTTCAAAAAGGAACTCTTATTTATTTTAATATTGATGAGAATGCTAATCTTATTTATAAGCCTTATCCTGAGGAAATGAAAGGTTATAGTATTGGTAGTGCTATTAGTTTTGTTAATAATACTGATTATTCTGATATTCAGACTGGTTATGAATTGTATGATGAAAATGGAAAGTTGATTAAAAAATATAGTAATAAAGCTTTAGTTAGTGTTTGGGGTGATATAAGGAATGTTACTACTCTTAGTGATAATTCATCTTCAAGTTCAGACAGTAAAGATAATACTGACATTAAAAAGATTGTTGCTAGTGTTAATAAGTCAATGAGAGGTTACAAGCACCCTAATAGTGGTGGGAGTTGTGATTGTTTTTGTATGAGTGATAAAATCTTTGCTAAATTGAAGAGTAATAAAGTGCCTTGTAGGATACTCTCTTATTATTCTGCATCTGCAAGTAGTGGTACTCATCGTACTGTGAGTGTTAAGTATAAATCTGGTTGGAAGGATTTTGATTATTCTGGTATGGATAACTGGTATAGTGCACTGTCTACTAAGAAAAGCTTAAAGGTATTGAAAGAATACAAAGGTTAAAGGTGATTTTGTTGCCTGTTCGTGATGGTTATACTGTTTTAGCAGGTGTCAGCTGGACTAATGGTAAAGAAACAATAACTGTGAAAATGGCTCCTGCTAGTTGTAATAAAAATAAAAGTTATAAACAGCGTTATAAGCGTACTTGGAAAAATTACTGCCCTTACTGTAAAAAAAGTGGGAAGCTATATGCTCATGGGACAAAAGGTAGGAAAAAGGCTCCTGAAGGGGAAATTACTTGTAAAAATTGTGATACTGATTTCGATGGTGTTAGTGGTAAAAGTAAAGAAGGCAGTTGTAAATATAGTTTGAAGGAAGGTAGTAGTTCTAGTGATAGTAATACTACATCTGAACAAAAAGTATTAGATAAGAAAAAAGCTTTAGGAGAATTAAAAAATGAATATAAAGAAAAAAGCAAACCTAAAAAAGACTCAAAACTAACAATACCACCACTACCACTTATCCGAGAAGGTAGCTACATTGAATTATGTCCTCCTCTTCGTTCGACTAAAACTTATTTTATAATTGGTACTGATGAATCTGAAGATGATGTTCAATTGAATATTTCTTCATCTGTTCCAGCTCCAGGTTCAGAATATTCTGAAAAATACACAACTTCAATTAGTAATGTGAGTAGTGATATTGATAAAAGAATAAGGTTACAGGGAAAGAAGCTCAAAAATGTAGCTGCGATATATAAGTGGCTTAAAACAGGTAATGGTAATTTTAAATACAAATATTATAAAGGGCATAAAGTTTCAAGTGAAAATGAGAATAAATTTGGTAAAGCTAGTGCTGAATGGTGCTGGAAAAATAAAAGAGCGAATTGTGTTGATTTTGCTTGGATTTTTTATATGATGTGTAGAGGTGCAGGTATAAAAGTAAATGTTATATCTGGAACTGCTACTTTTCCAGACAGGTCTAATCGTCATTTTTGGAATAAATATAAAGGAAAACTTTATGATTGCTCATCAATTTCAGCTCGTAATTATCGTAATGGTAAAAAGGTGATTTAATGGTTGATTTGGGAACAGATATTGCAAGTCATGGTAAACTTTCAAGTAATGGGCAAATAACTTTAGTTTCAGGTTTAGATAATCTTCATCAAGCGATTAAAAATAGGATTAAAACATTTAAAGGTACTTATTATTATATTGATGAAGATTATGGGACTAATCTTAAAGAATTTGTAGGATATGATGATAGTAGTGAGATGAGAGCTATTATTTGTCTTGATATTGAAACTTCTGTAATACAAGACTCTAGAATCAAAGATGCCGAATGTTACTATGAAAATGGTAATTTTAAATTAAAAATTACAACTGTTAATGGTGATGAAATAATTGAGGATGATTTATTATGATAATACAGGAAGATGCTGAATTTATAAAAGGTGATGGATCTATAAGAAAATTATCAGATATTATTGATGAAAATATAGATTTAGTTCGTAATGCTCAATTCCAAGGCTTAACTACTGTTGCAGACTTTAATCCAGGAAGTGTTAATTATGGTTTTATTGTTATTTATTCAATGTTACAATTTAATCAAGAAATGATGGCTGAAACAAATGATGAGAATTTCAGACTTAATGATGCAATTGGTGATGCCCTTGATGAAATAGGCTATCAAAAAGGAGTATATCGTGAAGACCCATCATTTAGCACTACTAATGTTATTTTCAATTTACCAACTCCTTTAGAATCACCTTTCACCATACTTGAAGGAACAGAAGTATCAACTGATGATTTAGTGATTTTTACCACAACTGAAGATTTGAAAATACTCAGAGGAGAATCTACAGGTGTTGTGGAGGTTATTTGTGAAGAAGAGGGGACTATTGGTAATGTAAAAGCAGGTGAAATAAACACAATTATTACTCCATTGGGTATTGATATTTCAGTGATAAATGAAGAAGATGTCACAGATGGAAAAGATGGTGAAGATGATGATAATTATAGAGCTAGGATTAAAGATTGTTGGCTTAATTATCAACCTCGAACTGCCTTGTGGTTTGAAAAGAAAGCAGAAACAATTGTTAAAAGTGCAAAATATAAGAAAATAAATAACAAACAAGGAAAATTAATTTATAAACCTCAAAATGACATTAGAGAAGTTGATCTAGTTAATTATTTTAATTTAAAAGAGAATGATATTGTTGATCATGATTTGTATTTTCAAGAAGCTACACCAGTGACAGTTATTGATGAAAATACTACAATCACTGTTTTTTTAGATAATAATTATGTTCCTGAGATTGTTAAAGATCAAATAAAAAATAACATTCAAAATTATATTAATTATATTGAAATAGGAGATGTTTTTAAATCAAATTGTCTTTTATTTATGGTTGAATCAACTGAGGGAGTTATTTTAGTTAGAATTGATGAGCTTTCAGATGTGGATTTAACAAATGAAGAATATGCTGTTATGGGTGATTTAAATATTGTCGAAGGGTGAAAAATAATGGCTTATGATGATACTAGTGAAAATGGAGATATGATATCTGATTACTTCGATGAAGAAAATAATGTCATGAATCCTCCATCAGACGCAGGCTGGTTTTTCTATAACCTTATTGGTAAATCATTAGATAATATTAGTGATGTGTATAATCAATCTGTACTTAATCGTTCTCCTATAAGGTGTAATAATAGCTATTTAAATGTGCTTGGTAAAAGTATGGGGGTCAAAAGAGATCCTAATTGGTCTGATGATGAATACCGTGCTTATTTAATCTTGAATTATTATAATACTGCAACAATTAAAGGGTTAGAATATGTTTTAAATCAAATAGCTATTATTGAAACTTCTGAAATAGAAGGATATATTACAATAGAACAATTTAGAGATAATTTTAAGTTTAGTAGTAGATTTAAAGAAAATGAATTGACTAGTGATAGATTTATAACAAATGATTTATTGAGAACTGGTAAATCAGAGATTGTTTTGATTAATGTTCCTGAAACTGTTAATATTGAATTAATAAGTTTTATTGCAAAATTTTTAGATTATGAGGTTGAGATAATATGAATATTGATTATGATTTACTTAAAACTAATATTGAAGCTAACAGTGAAGTTGAATTAAATATAAATGAGTTACTTATTAGTGCTGAAGTCTATAAAGATGATTTTATAAGAGTTAGAAATAAAGAGGTCACTATGATTTTTGATGAAGAATATGAGCTTGTTGAATGCTACGGCGAGGTATAGATAATATGACTTATGATACTAAAAATCCATATCCTAGAGAATGCGAGGGAGCTTATATCGAATATACTGGCAGTAGTATGCTACTTGCAAGTATGTTCGAGGTCATTGGAGCAGTTAATATTCCTCGTAATTATCAGAATGGTGCTTTTAATGATAGTGAGATTTCACAAAAAGCTAAATTCATGAATATAAGTTTAATTAATCTTACAGGAGAAAATGATGGGGATAGTATTATTCTTAATTCTGGAGATTCATTCACACTTGATTGTATAATTTATTTAGCTTTATATAATAATCTGAAAATCTTTAGAATAGATAGTTCAAATAATGATTTTAGTATTGGTATTTATGATGCGAATGATATTAAAATAAAAGATATACAGAATAATGAAGATCTTAAAAATTATAATATTAATAATACAGAATTTAAAGTGAAAATCACAGCTAATACTAGTACAATTATTAATAATATTCATTTTGAAATAGTTACTAAAACACCGGATAATGATAGTAAAGTTAAGATTTTCTTAGATCAAATCGAAGGAGTAGCTCAATGGGAAGATGAACTTATTGAAAAGGTTCTAGAAACAGAGGAACTTGAGGATATTAATGAAATACCTCGAACAGCGAAAATAGGTGATGTATTTTTCAATAAGGAAGGTACAGAATTATCAT
>JARKQC010000356.1 GCA_029974985.1 Bacteroidota bacterium
TATTTTCCTCCGAATCCTAACGAAAACTGCCGGTAAGTGCATAGCCCCGGAAGGGATGCGTTGTATTGAGCCTGCCGAAATATAGTTCAACCGGGAATATTCGCTGGGTCTTGCAGACCGCTCATATTCCTATTTATTATGTGCCGTATTTTTAGTTATTTTATGTTTTCAATTGTCATTTTTTCTTTGTTAATGATAAATTTCCATTTGTCTGAAATAATTTTCTTGTTATAAAAGAAATTAACAAATAATGTATCATTTCTTTCTATCCAAGTTCCTGTGTATATTTTTTTCCAATAAACTGTTGTTTAAACTGACAAATTTGTTTTTCATAAAAAATCCATTCAGTATCAAATAGTTTATGATTTTGTTTAAATATGTAAATTGTATCTAAATCTGATATTTTTCTTTTTGTTAAATTAATAAATCTCGTATGGCTACAGGACTGAACCAATAATGCCAATATAATAATTATTGAAATACTAATTTTATTAAGGAACTTACCCATTTTTCTGTTTCATAAAGTTTAAAAGGTCAAGAATATGTTGTTGCGTATGGCTGTAAAATATGAGTTCAAAAAACCAAAGTCCGTCTGCCAAACTATTATTTTCAATTCTCCACTTTATTTCCAATAGGTCTGCAATGATGTCAGAAAGGTCGTCAATTGCGTCACCGATTGCGTTGTCCTTTAAGTTGTCAATGTCGTTAATGTCAAGTATAGTTTTGTAAAATCCAAAGTCCTTAAAATTACTCGTAACATTTTGTCTAATGTCTATAAGTTGTGATTTGTCAAAGTCAGAAAAGTCCGTTTCGTCAAATTTATATTCTATGTCAAAATACAGGTCGTAAATTTTTACAAGGTGTCGTTCCAACAATTTTTCTTTGTCAGTTACTGTCAAGTTTGATTGAAGTCCATACTTAACAATTTCGTTTATTGTCGGAATTAGTTCTTTCATTGCGGTGTCGTTCTAATATGGCACATAACGGCAAAAATATATTTAGTGCAGACTTGTGATCCAAAGTTACTCAGATTGCTCATTCTTCACACCTGCATTGAATATATTTTTATGTTGTGTGGAGTTTTTTCTTTGTTGTTAAACAATCCTTGAAAAAACTGAAA
>JARKQC010000360.1 GCA_029974985.1 Bacteroidota bacterium
AATACTTGATTTATTAGGTCTTGTTGTCTCAAAATCGGAGCTAACAGACGGCAATAATAGGATTGATATTTCTAATTTGCCGCGCGGCACCTATTTTATTAAAGTAGGCGATAAAGTAGAGAAATTTGTGAAGATGTAGAGACGCAATATTTTGCGTCTCTAAAAAATACAATACCCGTTCATTGAGCGGAGCCGAAATGAGCATATTAGGACAGATTTTTTAATTAACGGCAAGCAAGAATGCATATCCTACTAACTATTCACAATCAATAAAAAAATGATATTTTTATTTAAAAAATAATATATATGATTTTCGTCAATTCATTAATGATAAATTTATATTTAATATTATAATGATTACGTTAATTAGAAATATATCGTCATTAGCTACTGTTAATACTAATGGAAAAAATTATAAAATTGGTTCGGAAATGCAAGATATTGGCGAAATTAAAAATGCAAGTATTTTGTTTGATGATAAAATTTTATGGATTGGACAAGATTCCGAAGTAGATAATTATATTAGAACTAATAAAATTAGCCCCGATAATATTATTAATGCAAATGGAAAAACTATTTTGCCGGGCTTTGTAGATAGTCATACTCATATTGTGTTTTCGGGTAATCGTTCTAATGAATTTGGCAAAAGATTGCGTGGCGCTACGTATAAAGAAATTGCCGATGAGGGCGGTGGTATTTTAAATACTGTAAAAGCGACCCGCGAGGCTTCGCTTGAAACTCTTTATAATAATGGTATGAAATTAGCACTAAATGCTATAAAGCACGGAACGACTTCTTTCGAAATAAAAAGTGGTTATAGTCTCAATCTTGATGGAGAAATTAAACAATTAAAAGCTATCAAAAAAATGAAAGATACTCTTTCCTGCGAGATAAAATCTACTTTTTTAGGGGCACACGATTTTCCGCCAGAATATCGAGACGATAGAGAAGCATATATTGATTTATTATGTAATGAAATGATCCCCGAAGTTGCCAAACTCCAATTAGCAGATTATTGCGATGCATTTGTTGACGTAGGCTACTATACTTATGAACAAGGACGCCGTATATTAGAGCAAGCAAAAAATTATGGAATTGGTCTCAGATTACATGCAGATGAGCTTGGTGATGTTTCTGCGGGAAAATTAGCGGCAGAAATGAAATGTTCATCAGCCGACCATTTATTATTCGTATCAGACGAAAGTATTAAAGCAATGAAAGAATCTGGAACAGTTGCTTGTTTATTACCGGGAACAGCATATTTTATTAGAATGCCTTATGCAAATGCTCGAAAAATTATTGATAATGGATTAATCACAGCACTTGCTACTGATACAAATCCCGGCTCGTGCTTTACAGAAAATATGCAACTAATACTATCACTTGCTGTTATAAATATGAAAATGACCGCAGAAGAAGCAATTTCTGCGGCAACAATTAATGGCGCCTATTCAATAGATATTTCACATAAGACGGGCAGTCTCGAAATTGGAAAAAATGCAGATTTTGCAATTTATAATTGTGATTCGTATATTGATATAATGTATCATTTTGGTATTAACCACGTCGAAGAGACTTGGATTAATGGAAAAAAATTTGAATTTAATAATTTTTAATAACTAATATAAATAAATAAGAAAATGGTATTTGAATTAACAGGAAAATTAGTAGAAAAATTTGCAACTCAACAAATGAATGATAATTTTCGTAAACGTGATTTTGTTATCGAAGTTAGCTCAAGTTTTGGTGGCAATCAATTTAATGATTTTATAAAATTTCAACTAACGCAAGATAGATGTTCGCTGTTAGACGCTTATGAAATTAATGATTTTTTAAAAATTAATTTTAATATTAAAGGAAGACGCTGGGAAAAAGACGGTAATATAAGTTATTTTAATTCACTTGATGCTTGGCGAATTGAAAAAATTGATGATTTTAATTTGAAACCTTTTGATGATAATTTAATTATTCCAGATGAATCTGATGTGCCTTTTTAAGAATTAACGCAAAATTCTTTAAAAATTATTTAATAACTTTATGACTTGAATTAATCTCAACTTGGGAATTAATATTTATATTATTTGGTATATCTTCGAATCCGCAACATTTGGCAATTACTTTTTTAAGTTTTTCTTTTTCATCTTGGGTTAAATTCCTAAGATTTTCATTTATCTTAGTAGCATTTTCTAATTTTATTTCACTTTTATAAATATATTTACACGACATTTTGTCATAAGGTGATATTTTGTCAGCATTTGTGCCAAATCCGTATCTAATGCCCGCAAATAAAATGTAAGAAAAACTAATAATGCCGACGGACTCTAAAAAAGTGATTTCATCTAAATCAAAACTTAACGAAATATAACTATTCCATAACCATGTAAGTAGCATACCACTTAATTTCAGCAATCCTCCAAAACTTAGTATATATAATAAAGATTTAAAAACATTATTTTTGAGTAAATCAGCCATTAAATAAAAATAGTATGTATAAAAATAAAATAAACTTAACCTATAATTAATATAATAGTTTATTAATTGTTAAAATTTATATTAATAACTGATAAAATAAGTTTTTATTGTTTTATGAGTGTTATTTTGATATTTATTAATTTAAGTTTATTAAGGTTGAATATATAAATTATAAACAATATTTTTTGAAATTTACGTACAAATCTTGCGAGTACAATTAGACTGCTTAAGTATTGTAAAAAGCAAAATAGATATTTTTATTTGCCCAAATTGGCCAATCTTTCTGATAGTTAGAGAAAATTCTTTATGATTTTAATAAATCAAACAAAAACTTCTGTAATACTTTGTTTTTTATTATAATTATAATCGCTTTCTATATCAATAAGTTCGTATTTAGTATTCACTCTAAATAAATCATTTTCTATATTATTTATCTTATTCATACTTACTTTGATAGCAATATCAGAATTATCAATACCAATCCACTTTCTGCCAAGTAATTGAGCTGATTTCAAAGTAGTGCCAGAACCACAAAAGCAATCAAGAACAATGCTATTCTCATTAGAAGATGTTCTAATTATTAAGTCAAGTAATTCTTGTTTTTTTTCGGTAGGATATGTTGGATATTGCGGATCTTTAAACTCCCAAATATCTTGCATACGTTTACCATCACGCTCATCAGCATAAATAATTTTACGCGGATTACCAGTAGAGGACCACTCTATAAGTCCCTCTTTATCCCATTTTTCTAATGTAGCAACATCAGTTCGCCAATGTCTGCCTTTTGGGGGAAAAATACCATTAAATGCTTTATTAGATTGACCATTTTCTATTTCGCCCGGTGCATGAATCGGTACAGTAGTATAATATCTACCGTTTTTATCTTTTTTGGGGAATAGTTTTTTTATATCTTTATCCGTATAGCTTTCTCTAGGCTCATTCCATATTGGATTTTTAGTTTTTGTATAGAATAAAATTAGATCTTTAATATTACCATAGCCTATTCTATCAAAATTTTTAGGATTACATTTAATTCTTGTAATATCATTTCTAAAGTTTTCAATTCCAAAAATCTCATCCATTAAAACTTTCACATAATGACCAATTTTATAATCTATATGTAAATAAATCGAACCTTTATCAGATAATAGTTCTTTTATTAAAATCAATCTTTCTTTTAAAAAATTTAAATAACCTTCGCCTATTAATTTATCTGAATAAGCTAAATCACCTTTTTTACTACTACTTATCGTACTAACTCTATCTTGAGAAATAGTAAAATTATTACCCGTAGCATAAGGTGGATCAATATAAACTAAATCAATTTTAGAAGATAACTTTTTTTCTTCTAAAAGGTAATTCAAACCAATAATATTATCTGATTTTATAAGTAAATTTTGCATTATTTTAAATTTGATATAAAAATTCACGTAATACTAAGGAACTCATAATATTATAATCTTTAAAACTTGTAGTAATTGACATATACATTTTATTATTTCCTTTTATGTATAGAACTCCATCGAGAATTGCAATTTTTATCGCTTTTACGTTCTTACTTAAGATTGTATTAATAGCATCATTAAATTGAGCATTTTGATGTCCGCCAAAATCACTTAAAAATTTAGCTTCTCCTATGATATATTGTTTATTAAATCTTGCAACAAAATTTAAACCTTTATTAATTTTATAATTAAGATATTTATTTGCAAATTGCTTCATTTCTTCGTCACTTGCATCGAGAATTGCATTATCATCATTTTTCAAAAATTCATCAATTGTAATAGGTAAAATACCAAGTGATTTTTTTCTAAGCCAATCTTTAAACATTGGACCAATCTGTCTATTAGTTTCTTTTGGTAAACTGCAATTTTGATAGATTTTATCTAATCCCATCTCATAGAGTCTGCCGCAAATTCTATTTATAGTATTTGGATTTCTATCAATAGCACTTTGGTCTCTTCTTAAATATGCAATATAACTATCTTTAATTGGAAATAAATTTAATTTGAGTAACTCTTTAACAAGTGCATTATTATTCATATTATTAAAATGCTTTTCAACTTCATACCATATAGTTTCATCAATTTCTCTAATACCTTCGGGTATAGTTGGATAAACTTTAAACAAATCATCTAAATAATTTCTTTGATTTGCATATTCAATACTTAATTCAATCCATTTATTCATTTTTTTACATTGTCAATGTAATTAATAATATTTTATAACGGAATTTTATATTTTATATTATTATTTAAATAATTTGTCAAACAATAAAAAAAGGATTGAAACAAAAGAGTCTCAATCCTTTTGATATATAATTTTAAACTAAATTAGAGAATTAATTCTCGTTTATTGAGCGATATAAATCCTTTAATTTTTTTCTTAAATGTAATACTGCATAGCGTTTACGAGCTAATAGAGTATTAATATTCACTCCGGTATCTTCGGACATTTCCCGGAAAGATACACCTTCGAATTCATTTTTAACAAATACTTCTCGCTGTTCAGGAGGTAATTCCTGCAGACCTTCCTGCACAGATTCCCAAATAGTTTTACGGATTAAATCAGTTTCGGGTCCGCTTGTAAAATCACCTAAAAAATTCTCGAATGTATCAACGCCGTCTTCTGCCTGACCGGGGGTTTGCATATCCGAAAAAGTCTCAGCACGCTTTTTTCTATAAGAGTCAATTATTCTATTACGAACAGCAGTAAACACCCACGATGCAATATTTTCGATAGGTTTCTGAACATTTGCCGACGCCGCTAATACGTTAGTAAATACATCCTGCAAAATATCTTCTGCTTCTTCTTGGCTACGAACTCTTTGCCTAATAAATCCTAAGAATTTCTTTCTATCTGTTCGGAATAAATTCTCTATTTGCAATGCTAAATCCATATCACTACTCCTATTAGAAGATGTATAATAATAATTTTTAGAATCACTTTTGTGTTCCGGTTTTCTATATTTAACTAATTTTGAAATACCAATCACCTTTTATTTAATTCGTAAAATACTATTCATCTTCCTCCGAAAAACTATTGACAAAAAGTTTTTTATAAAAATAACAATTATTATTTATATTATGACACTTTAAAATCAAAAAGGTTTCAAAATATTTAAAATATTTTTTATTTTTTGTTATTTTTTCATAGTGCTGACATTTTGTCAGCACTATATATGATAAATAATCACTTTTTAAGCATAGGAATTTTTATGCCAAATTTCTCGGCATTAGCCTTTGCTCTATCATAACCAGCGTCAACGTGTCTAATTATTCCCATAAATGGGTCATAAGTTAAAACCCTTGATAGTCTTCCGTGAGCTTCTTCTGTTCCATCAGCAACAACAACCATTCCAGCGTGTTGCGATAATCCCATTCCTACACCACCACCGTGATGGAAGGACACCCACGATGCTCCTCCAATTGCATTTAAAGCAAAATTGAAGAACACCCAATCTGAAATCATATCCGAACCATCGAGCATTGATTCAGTTTCTCTATATGGCGAGGCAACCGAACCGCAATCAAGATGGTCGCGACCAATTACTATTGGAGCCGATACTTTGCCAGTACGCACTAATTCATTAAACATTAGCCCTGCTTTCATTCTATCACCATAGCCAAGCCAACATATTCTTGCGGGCAGAGCTTGATAACGTACCGTTTTGCGTGCATTATCTATCCAACGGTGCAAAGGTTCATCATTTGGAAATAGCTCTTTAATTGCATTATCGGTAACATTTATATCCTCTGGATCGCCTGATAATGCAACCCAACGGAATGGTCCTTTACCGTCGCAGAATAATGGTCTAATATATTCTGGTACGAAACCATTAAAATCAAATGCGTTTTTAACTCCACCATATTCTTTTGCTATTCCGCGAATATTATTTCCATAATCAAATACTATCGCGCCTTGTTTTTGAAAATCAAGCATCGCCTCTACGTGCTTAGCTATTGATTTATAAGTTTCCTCAAGATATTTTTGAGGATTAGAAGTTCTTAGTGTGTCAGCCTCTTCTTTTGTATATCCAGCGGGATAATATCCATTTAATGGGTCGTGTGCCGCAGTTTGGTCTGTTACAACATCTGGTATAATATTTCTTTTTACAAGTTCTGGCAATACTTCTGCCGCATTGGCAATTAATCCAATCGAAAGAGCTTCTTTTTTCTTAGTATATTCATCAACTAATTTTAGAGCCTCTTCGAGAGAATTTACTTTAACATCGCAATATCCGTCGTGAATTCTTTTATCAATTCTACTTTCGTCAATTTCTACTGTTATAGAAACCGCACCCGTAAATTTTGCGGCAAGTGGCTGAGCACCACCCATGCCGCCCATTCCGCCAGTTAGTAAGAATTTTCCATATAAATCACCACCAAAATGCTGTCTTGCGCATTCTGCAAAAGTTTCATAAGTGCCTTGTAAAATACCTTGTGTGCCGATATAAATCCAGCTTCCAGCAGTCATCTGCCCATACATCATAAGCCCAAGAGAGTCGAGTCTGCGAAATTCATCCCAATTTGACCAATTTGGGACAAGATTAGAATTTGCAATAATAACTCGCGGTGCTGATGAATATGTTTTAACAACTCCAACGGGTTTGCCCGACTGAACGAGCAGAGTTTCGTCAATATCAAGATTTTTTAAAGTATCAATAATAGCATCATAAGATTGCCAATTACGTGCGGCTTTGCCGAGCCCACCATAAACAATCAATTCTGATGGTTTTTCAGCATTTTCGGGATCGAGATTATGCTGAATCATCCTATATGCGGCTTCAATCTGCCAATTTTTACAAGTTAATTTCGTACCACGTGGTACAGTTACAGTTCTCATTTTTTTAATTTCCTCTAATATTCAAATCTGGAATTTTAGGTTCATTCTTTTTTGCTTCCACATAATCTTCGATTTCTTTTTCACTAAGTTTAAAATTTTCGAATATGGCTCTAAAATATTCCCAAGGATAAATCCCAGAATCGTGCCCATCGCCCCAAACTGCATTAATAGCATAATTGCCTACGGGGCTAAGTTTTGTAAGTTGATTTTTGCCTTGCTTAAACGATGGCAACATATATTTTGCTAATTTATTTGCTTGACTATTTTCATCTTTACAATTAGCACAAGGGCATTCTCTACGCAAAACTTCAAGTTTTATAGTAGATGAAAAACCGTCATCCCACTCAGCATAGAGTAAGTTTTCTTGCTCTCTTTTTATTTTAATTGGTACACAGTTCATAATACAAATTTAATATATTTTTCTTTAAAAATGAAATTTAATAAGACTAAATTAATCTTATATCAATAAATTTTATATTTTTTTCTTAATTTCGATTATTCTTTTATTCTCATCAATATCATCAGTAAAAATTTTTATCGCAAAATCTGGCTCTTTTAATTTATAATCAGCTTTTTCAGACCATTCGATTAGTTTAATACTATTCGAGTCGCCAATGCATTCCGAAAATCCAATTTCTTCTAATTCTTTTGTGCTTTTAATTCTATATAAATCAAGATGATAAATAATTATTTCACCAGAATTGTCCTCGCCAATATATTGATTAATAATAGTAAAAGTTGGGCTTGTAACAAAATCATCAACTTTAAAAAAAGCACATATTCCTTTAATTAATTCTGTTTTACCCGCTCCTAATTCTCCTGAAAGAGCAACTATACTATTATGATTTAGTAATTTAGCTATTTGAAAACCAATATTATGCGTTTCTTTAACGGAATTAGAAGTATACTTTTCTAACATTTCTAAATTATTATTTCCCCAATATCAATTTTTTAAAAATTTTTTATACTCAGAATAAACCAAAAAAAAATATTTTACGTTTCATCATTATTAATAATAAAATTTTTAGCAAAAGTAATAAATCATTTTGACAATAGTGATGTTTATTTTATAAATTTCACTTTTATTTATATTTTTATTATGCTCTTTTTCATAATTAAATATGAATTCATAGCAAAAATTGCAATTAAATTATTCACATTTTACCTTTTAAATCAATACAAAAATTAACATTTCAAGTAAATAAACAATAAATAATTTAATTTGCAATATGCACGAAAATATTTTTAATATCGTAATTCATAATTTAAAAATTAAAGATTAATTATTAACATTGTTGATTTATAAATTAGTTTTTCAAAAATTTTTAATTTTTTTTAAAATTATTGAATTATCAGTTAATTAAATTAATACTTATTATTATAAAATACAATATTATTTAATAACATAAAATGGTGTTTTATTGATTCATTTTACTAACTTGTTACATTTTATTAATTAATTCGTCAATTATTATGCAACTTGAAGAGTTCACTCAAAATGTTTTGCCATTGCGAGATAAGTTGTTCAGATATGCTAAAAAGTTACTTCAAGACTATGAAGAAGCTGAAGATCTTATCCAAGAAGTTTTTTTAAAACTATGGATAAATCGAGTTGAGCTGAGCAAAAAATCGAGTGTCGAAGCATTTGCGATGACAGTTACAAAGAATTTGTGCATTGATAGATTTCGCTCAAAGCAATATCAGGCTTCCAATACGGGAATTGATGCGGCTGAGTTAGATTTGAATGACCGTGGTATAACCCCCGATAGAAAGACTGAACAGCTCGAAGCAGTTGATTTAGTAAAAAAAGTAATGAAAACTTTGCCAGAAAATCTTAGACAAATTGTTCATTTAAGAGATATCGAAGGTTTAAGTTATCAAGAAATTTCAGATATTATGGGAATCAATATTAATACACTTAAAGTTAATCTTTCAAGAGCAAGGAAAAAAATTAGAGAAACATTAAGTTCACAATATAAATTTAATTATTATGAAAAGTAACATAACACATATTAAAGAGCTTCTCGATAAGTTTTACGAATGTGAGACTAGCGAAAGCGAAGAAGAAATACTCAAAGAGTATTTTAGAGGTGATGTTGCTAAGGAATTTGTGATGTATAAACCACAATTCCAATTCTATGATGAAGAATTAGATATATCGCAAATTTTAAGTCGCAATTTTGATAGTAAAGTTTTAGAAAAAATTAATCGTTACGAATCAAAATCTGCCCTTAAAATCAAATATCAAAAATATTGGTATTCGTTTGCAGCCGCGGCGAGCTTGTTGATTATTTTTGGCATTTATTCTATGATTAATATACAAAAAGAATATACACAAGATGAATATGCTCATACCGTTGATGCATTGATACTTATTTCTTCAAAAATGGAATTAGCATCTTTGGAATTAAATAAACTCGAATCTTTTGAAAAAAGTTTGAATCAACTCGATGCATTTATGCTACTCGAGAATTATGGAAAACAAATTATAAACAATTAGGGGATTATATGAAAATTTATTTTTACATTATTTTTTTCTTTTTTACTTTGATTAATATCTTAAATGCTCAAAATAAAGCTGTTGATGATTTAATTAGTAAATATACTGATAAGGAAGGTTTTAAAGCTGTCGTTATGAACGACCCCGCAAGCGTAATTTTACAAAATAAATCTGGCGATGAAGCAAATTTAGCCAAAGAAATGCTCAAAGGAATTAAAACTATTAAAACTATATCATATAATAGTACTGGTAAAGCTAATGATAACTGTAAAAAATTTAATTCTGATATTTTAAAATTTAATCCGGGTGAAAATTTTGTCGAATTATTTTCTATAAATGAAGGTAAAACGAAAATAAAGAGTTTAGTTCGTAAATCTGGTGAAAAAGTTACGGAATTTGTAATGTTGATTGCTGATGAAAACGAACCTACTATAATTTGGCTAAATGGAGATATTAATGTTTCTAATATTAGTAATATTGGAAAAATTCTAAAACGACAATAACTCTTATAAGAGGAAGTTCAAAATAATTCACTTTGATTATTGTGAATTTTTATTAGTATAGGGTCATTTCTGTTGGAATTGACCCTTTTTTTCGTTTATATCATAAATTATATGACTTTTCTTGTATAAACACTTGAATATCGGTAGGTTAGACATCCTCTCTGACCTAAAATATTTATTTAAACAATCAAGATGATTGTTCTAACAAATTTGGTTTAAAAAACTATTTTTTATCTTTTGCATCGCCTTTTAGTACAATGATTTCATCTTTTTGATAAAGAACGTCTTTGTATTTATTTTCTTCTTGCTTTTGGACAGGGATTTCAAACGGTGTAAATATTCTTTTTAATTTATTAAGAAGATATCGAGTTCCTAATAAAAAAGAAAGAAAAATTATAATTAATATTAAAAAGAATTTCATCATAATTATTTAATATCCCGTTAATTCGACAAAGCCCAATCCAGCGACTTTTTTATTTCTATTTCGTCCACTTACTTTTATACTACCTTCGTAATAATTTACAGAAAGTTTCATTTCTTGCTCTTTAATACGAGTTTCAACTGTTATATCTGTAGAATATTTTGGAATCTGGATACGCCATTTTTGTGGGTAAGTTTTACCACTTTTTAATTTTTCAAAATTTTTAAAATCAAATTTTATCTCATTTGATTTTATCATTTCAGAATTTCCATTCTCAAATACAAATGTGCCTTTTGCAAAATCAGTATTAGAATTTTCATCTCGTAATCTAAAATACATTAATTCAGTCGAATCGTTGAAGGCGATAGAAAACCAATCCCAACCTTTTTGATTTTTCGTTAATGCGCTCGTACTCCACTCTCTATCCATCCAAGAATATCCTTTTACAGAATATTCTTTTTTATTTATTTCAATTTTTCCCTCGGTATTAATTCTTGTAAATGAATAGTAATACGAGGCAGTACCAGAATTACTTTTTAAACTTAAGCCTCTATCACCGTGCAATACCATTTTTTTTTCTGGTTTAAGTGATAAATCAAATTTTATACTATCAGTTTCTGCTTTTATCTTAAAAATTGGCAATAAATAATTACTATCTGGAAAATCTGCAAAAATTCCCCAATTCTCTATACTAATTTCTAATGGATTTATATTAGTTGTTACAAGACCCTTTATTCCACGTGCGAATTTTTCAAAACAATAATGTTTCTCCTCGTTTATATCGCTAAGCCCAAGGTGAGCAAAATATAATTGATTTGTCGAAAAATTAGAATTTATATTTAGATTTTCATTATTTAAAGCATTTCGAAAAATTGTAAATTGATATGAAAATTCTCTATTATCAGAGCTTTTTAAATTTCCCGTAAAATACCACCATTCGAGTTTAAAATCCTCGTGTGGACCGTAATCTTCAGGAAAATGAAAATCAATTACTTTATCTGCTTTTTTATATGAATCAAGTTCGTTTCCGCTCATTGCATCGCTAACAGAAATCGAAAATTCACTTTCTTGATTATTATTATTATCCCAAAAAAAATAAACGCTAACAATAATTATTATTAATAATAAAAATAAATATAATATTTTTTTTCTTTTCATAAAAAAACGTCAATAAAAAATATATTGACGTCTGAATAAATTAAATAATGATTAATCAAAAAATAATTTTTTAATTATAAACCTAACTCGAAATTTAATCTTCCAATCCAATTAATTTTTTTATTATGATTTGTAAGATTTTCTAATGTATTATGGGTTATTTCAAATTGTGTTTTTACATTTTTATCGTAAAAATAATAGTTAAAACAAGTTGTGATATTCTGGTTCATATCTGCTCCTTTATACTGCTCGATTTTATTATCGGGAATAACCTTTGCATATCTTGCAGCAATTTCAAATTTTTTACTTAAAAAATAAGATGCTTGAATAAGGTATCCTGTGCCAATATAAACATAAATCGGAACGCCATCTAATAATCCAGTATAAGGCTTTTCACAATTTCTTGTAGCGTATTCACCATACATTGCAAATCCTTTATATTTAAAAATTCCATCTGCTATGATTACATCTTGATCTTTCGGAGTTAATAAATACGAGCCGAGTGTTCCGCGCATTCTTTCGGCTTTTTCATTATGAGAATATGCAAGGGCTAATGATAATTTTGGGCTTTGTTCTCTAACAAAATCGCTTTCGGAGAAATCGCCATTTTTCTCAAATTTTCCGAAAGGCAACACTTCAAATCTTGCAGTATATGCTAAATTAAATTCCTTTGATTGTGCGGCATACCGTCCATCACCACTTGTAATAGCGGCTCTTAAATATATAGGAATATCAAAAAATGAATTTGAATATACTCCGTGAAATCCAAAATCACGGTCTAAAGAAAATTTTGAATTGACAATAGAAAATTCAGTAAATTGTAGTTCACTTACAGAATTCATATATTGGCGATTTCCTGGAAGTTTAGTTTGTCCAAAACCAATTTTTGCATTTTTCGATATATTCCAATAAATTATAGCATCTAAAATAATTTTCGATATATCTGTATCTACGACATCAATATCTTTTCGAGCAAAACCTAGTTGAACGGCATAAGTAAAATCCTTAAAAATATCTCCTTTGAGCATTAATCTTAAACGTCTAATCGAAAATTCATTACTTGCGGCACTTAAATCATCTTCGGAAACTGTATTATAAACAAATTGATTTTGTATTCTAAATTGTATATTTACACTTTTACTCGAATCATTTGATACAAATCTAAGACCACTATTTTCGAACTCATAATTTGCTTTTAAACTATTATTATCATTAGATTTTAATTCGATAATAGAGAAGATAGAAATTAGAAGAAAAATTGAAATTAATTTTTTCATAATATTCTCAATTAAATAAATTATTCTTTTTGCAATAGCAAATTTAAAAGTAATAAAAATGAATAATATAAAAAATTAATATTAATTAAAATTTCTTTTTTTTTAAATTAAATTTTTAAAAATCTTTCTTATTAAATTTTCGGATAGATAAATATAGTGGAATGATAAACCATATTAACATCATTACTATTGATATAATCATTCCCGTTTTTGTGCCGAGAATATTTTTATATACCGCTCCAGTATAGCCCATCATTGCTGAAATATCGAGTAACAATGTAATTAATATTCGTGCTAAATCATTTGGATTTAGCATACTGAGTATTAAGGCGGGTACTTCTATCGGATAATCGCTAAAAATGTATAAAATTCCGAGCATTAATCCATCGTATAAAAAACATAGGAAAAACCAAGTAATAATTGCTACGCCAAGCCCTTTTGCTTTATCATCAAAAAAGTTTGCAATATAATATCCAATAGATAAGAATATACCGCCTAATAAAGTTCCGGATAATAATAAAACAGTTGCTAATGCTAAATCATTATTTATTTCGTGTGCTAATAAAGGAAGCCCCGTACCAACTAAAAAGCAACCGACGGTAGCCACAAAGGAAGAAATATAATTACTAATAAATATATTTTTTCTTTCAATAGGCTGAGCAAGTAAAAATTGCAAATACTCACGTGAATTATAAAAATGCTGAACTCCATAAATTATACTCACAAGCGGCATAACAATTAATACAATATTAAGCAAACTAATAAACACCTTTACAGACTCATTACTAAAATAATATAAAGACTCCGTGAGTACAAAATAAAAACCTAAATAAGCAAAAAGCCATTTTGCTTTAAACAAATTTTTAAATTCAAATATTATTAAAGTTTTTAGCATTTTACCCTTTTGGTATAAATATTAATTACTGCTTCTTCTAAGTTAGTAGAATTTGAGACTGTTAATAGTTCTGCTTTATTTCCAGAATAAACAACTTTTCCTTCGATTAATATATTCAATACATCAGATAATTCATCAACATCTTGAATAATATGCGAGGTCATAATAATTGTTTTTCCTCTTTCTTTTTCTTTTTGTATAAATTTTTTCAGAATATAAACGCTTTGTGGGTCAAGTCCGACAGTTGGCTCGTCAAGAACAATGATTGGCGAATCAAACATTAAAGAGACTACCACATTTACTTTTTGTTTTGTACCGCCAGATAGATTTTTTAATTTTTTTTCTAATGAATCTTCGAGTTCGAATAAATTTATTAACTCTTCTTTAAAAACGGGATTACTTTTTCTAATTTTCGTAATAAGATTTAGCAAATCATTCGCTGTTAAATTCTCGGGGAAATTGGCTATTTGAGTCATATAACCAATATTTTCTTTAAATTTAAAATCTTTTAGTATATTTTTCCCTTCGTATAAAACTTCGCCATTATTAGGATTAACAAGCCCGAGAAAAATTTTAATAAGTGTTGTTTTCC
The DNA here is from genome assembly GCA_029974985.1 of Bacteroidota bacterium. Taxonomy (GTDB): domain Bacteria; phylum Bacteroidota; class Ignavibacteria; order Kapaibacteriales; family UBA2268; genus JANJTB01. The sequence continues at coordinate 14,664 of JARKQC010000360.1, forward strand.
CTGAACCATTTGGACCTAAGAAACTATTAATATTCGCTGGAACAAGTTCGATAACAACATCATCAAGAACTTTATTATTACCGTAAGATTTACTAATATTATTAAATTTTATCATTTTATTGGCACCATCGAAGGTGAATTATCTATAATTGAATCGGGTACAATAGAGGGTATTATACTTTCTGCCATATCCAAAACGAAAATGAAAAAACTATGCATTAACACAATAAAAGGTGGATTTTTCTCAACTAAATAAGCAAATAGTCTCACTGGATAATACGGAACATCACCAACTCCATCTTTATTATAATCATATCCTCGATATTTATCCCAATAATTTCCAATAAATTTATTAGTACTCATATTACTATTCGTAGTAACATCAAATGAATTACCGATAATATTATTGTTTTCTATAGTATTACCAGAAGAACTTGCATAAATTCTAATAGCCCAAGCATTGTTTTTTATTAAATTATTTTTGATATGGTTCCTACCTCCACCATCAACATATATACCAGTCGAGTTACTCAATATTTTATTATTAATAACAGTACTATTTTCTATATCTTTTAATAATAATCCATAAGAAGCACTTCCACGATTATTTTCGAAAAGATTGTTTTCCATCAATACATTTCTTGTGTACATTACAGCCACGCCAGAGCCATTATTATTAAAAGTATTATTTTTATACTCGGCATTATGAGAAAACATAAAATGCAAACCATATCTTACATTTTCAAAACTTGAATTATTATATATTTTTACAGATTCAGTAAATTCAAGATAAATTCCGTCTCTATGCCCAGAAATAGTATTGTGATTAACAAACACATCTTTGCAATACCATAAATGAACCGCATTCCCAGATGCTGCTTCTCCGAGAGAATTACCTTTAAATATATTGTTAATCACTTTAAAATTTTTAACTGCAGCAGCGTAAATTGCAAACATACAATTATCGAACTTATTATTTTCAATCGTGCAGTTATTTGAACTATCCATTCGAATTGCGGCACGATCTTGAACATAGCTATACCCGGAATTTTCAATTATTAGATTTTTTAAAGTAATATTATCAGATCTAAAAATGAAGATATGATCATTTTGCAAACCTTCAATAATTGGATTATTTTTGCCAATAATAGATAAGGGCTTGTCAATAAAAATTGACTCGCCCTTAAATTTACCAGAATTTATCAGAATCGTATCGTAAGGATTAGCGTTTTTAATGATTTTTTTTAAATCAGTATTACCCAAATCTTGAATATTGATTGTATTAGATTTAGCAAATTCATAGTTAAAAACAATTAACAATATTAAAAAAATATTCCTAATCATTCCCATTCTTTTTTTACTAATTCAAGAACTCCATTCCAATTATAAACATCGCCAGGATGCTCTTTTTTAACTTTCTCTAAATCTTCATTTTTTGAGAAAGATGTAAGAAACATTGCCATAGGGCTTGGTAAAGACTTACTTCTTAGAATAAAAGCCTTTTCTGCATCAATAAGCATTCCCGGTTCTGTATAATTTACAGTCCAAAGCGAATGAATTTTTTCTTTATCAATTTCACCATCATTGATAAATTTAGCCATACATTCAATAGCATCGAATTTGAAATTTTTTCCATTTTTATTAATTAACTCGGCACCGTATTTTTGCTCTGTGATTGTCATTTTACATAAATAACACTCGTCGTGTCCGAAATTAATTGGTTCGGGTTCGTAGCTACACGAAGCTAATATTAATACTAAAAATCCAATTAAAATACTAAGCCGTAACATTTTTACTCTTTTTTATAATAAAATAATCAATAATTATCTTTATCCAGCACAAAAATATGCTAACAAATAAAGCTATACCGCCAATACCGGGCAAAGAAGTTACTTTAAAATTCAAAATTTGTTTTGTTCCAAAAATTGGTGGTTGATAAGTTATACCCGCTGTTTTAATTATAGCATTGGGGTCTAAATTAGTACCAAAATCAGAATTCCAAGTATAAAAATCATATATACCTATAATACCAAGTATAGTGAAAATTATTGTCCAAGTAAGAAATAAATAATTTTTATTTAAAAAAGAAAATATAATACCTATAATTGCCATAGTAATGACAATTATAGGCATATATGATAGTTCTGGGATTTGGTCTGGTTCAATATTCTTCATACCAATGTAGTGATTTAGTCTATTGACGCTTTCAAGGTCATGCTCATCATCACCTGTTATTTTATCTACAAAAATTCTGATTTGTAGCCCCTCTGGAAACTGAGGCGCCTCTAAATCAATGGTCCACAAAGTAAATTTAAATAGTAATAAAGGCAACAATGCCGCAACAAACAAAATATAATTAAATTTTTTCATTTCAATTTTTCCTTGAAAACATCATAATACATTAATAATTAATTATTGACCTTTGTTAAAAGTAATTTCAACTTTTGAATCAGCAGGCGATACGCGAATATAACCTTGCATTTCTTGATGTAATGCAGAGCAGAAATCAGTACAATAAAATGGCACAATACCAACAAAATTTGGCGCCCATTTTAGAGTAGCTGTCTCGCCGGGCATAATTAAAAGCTCTGCATTTTTATTACCCATTACAGCAAAACCATGTGGAATATCCCAATCTTGCTCAAGATTAGTTATATGGAAATATACCTCATCGCCAAGTTTTATACCTTCTATCATATCTGGCATAAAGTGAGAGCGAATACTTGTCATATAAACTCTTACAATATTACCTTCGCGAACGACTTTAACGTCCTTTTCTGCTTTTGTAACATAAGGATGCTTGTTTTCTTCGAGTTTATATATTTTTCTACTCTTATCTTTAATTAAACTTGCTAAAATTCCTTGCGCATAATGAGGCTCACCAATTGTTGGAAAATCTAATAATAACTGCATTTTATTTCCAGTTATATCGTATAATTGTGCTGATTGAGTAAGCTCGGGTCCAGTTGGTAAATATCTATCTTTAGTAATTTTATTTAATGCAATTACATATTTACCCCAAGGTTTTTTGCTATCACCGCCAGGAATCATCAAATGGCCAATTGAATAATAAGTTGGAATTCTATCAACTACTTCCCAAGTACCAATTTTCCATTTTACTATTTCTGATGATAAGAACATCGAAGTATAAGCAAATCCTTGTCCGTCAAATTCAGTATGAAGAGGACCAAGTCCAGGTTTATCAACTTCGCCTGCAATTACAGATTCGTAATTTAATACTGGAATTCCATCAATTTCTTTATCGTATTTTTTCTCTTCGATAGCTTTTAACATTTTGCTATATGAGAATACAGGTATAAGAGAAGCTAATTTACCACTTGCAACAATATATTCTCCACTTGGGTCAACATCGCAACCATGTGGAGATTTAGGAGTTGGTAAAAAATACACTAAACCAGGGCAATCTTCGGGATAAAGAACTTTAACTCCATTCATTTCTGTAGAAGTTGCTGTATGGGTTTCTTCATCCCATACATTATGGCGATATTTACCGGGCTCATCTTTTGCTTTGCCTTCTGCTAAATATTTTTCAGCTAAACGCCAGTTGATAGCCGCAATAAAATCTTTGTCATTTTGAGAAGCATTTACTTCGAGTAGTGTATTGGCTTGTTCTGAGTTATAACAAGTAAAGAACATCCAATCTTTCGAAGCATTTTTTCCAGCATGACTAAGGTCATAATTGAAACCGGGCATTCTAATTTGAAACTCAATATTCATTCTTCCAGTTTCTTTATTTACCTTTACAAAAGATAAACTACCTTTAAAGTTTTCTTTATATGTTTCAATAGGAACATCTTGATTTGGTACAGGTACGCTGAAACGTGTTCCCGCAACAACATATTCTGAATTTTCTGTTGTAAACGGAGAGCTATGGTTACCAGAACTATTCGGAATCTCGATTATTTCAGCAGTTTTAAATGTTGATAAATCAATTCTTGCAATTCTTGGTGTATTATTACCATTGATAAACACCCATTTTCCGTCTGGAACACCATCAGTCATAGATAATTCGGGATGATGAGCATCGTCCCAAGGAATAAAACCATGAGTTGTCTCAAGCAGAGTTTTTGTTTCCTCTGAATACCCGTAACCTGTTTCTGCATGTTGTGAAAAAACTGGAATAATTTTTAATACTCTTCCACTTGGAATACCGACAACAGACATTTGTCCGTTAAAACCGCCAGAGAATAAACCATAGAATTCATCATGTTCGCCAGGTGCAACATAAACCTTCGATGCCGCATCTGAACTCGATGCGAATTCTTTTTTATCGCCAGAACATGAGAAAAGATACAATCCCAATGTAGCCAGTACAACTGCGCCAATTAGTAAATTTTTAAACTTCATTATAAACTCCAAAATTGTTGTTAAATAATTAATTAGGGACTTACGCTTCTTAAATACTCAAGTAAAGCTCTCGCTTCTTCTTGTTTAAGGTTTTGATTTGACATAGGTGTCATAAATTCTTCGAACAGTTTTTTAGCTGCTGCATTCTCTTTTACCATTCTATCTGGATTGAGAATCATATTCATTATCCATTCTGGTGAGCGTCTATTAGCAACGCCTTTTAATGCTGGTCCAATATATTTTTCCTCAATTTTGTGGCAAGCAGTACATTTTTGTGTAAAAATTGTCGAACCTTGACTTACAAGTGCTTGATCTATCTCCCCGACTTGAACTGAACTAATTGGTCCAACACCTTTATCATTTTTCCAATCCGCACCGCCAGCGGCACCTTCATCACCGCCACCACCACAAGAAATCATTACAAACATTGTAGCAACTGCTACAATAGACAAAATAAACTTCATAATAATACCTTAAAAAAAAATTAGATAAAAATAATAATTTTAAAAATAAGACTTTTTTGTCTCATTACAAAAGAAATTTCAATTTTTTGATATAAATATTAAATTTTAACATACATTTTTATACAAAAATTTTATTCTTTATAGCTATATATTAATTTATTGTTACAATAAAAGCTACACACGTTCTCGAATAAAACACATAATGCGAAATTATTGTTACAATATTGACAACAATTTTCGAAAAATATTAAAATTATATTTACAATAACTTATTAAAATAAATAGTATAATATATAATTTTTGAATAATCTCATCTACTAAAATAATAATTTTAAACATAAAAAAAAATATTATTTGTAATATTTGATTTTATATATCATTTTCGTATAATTATTTTGTATTAATAAGGAATTATTATTATGAATTTAAAATTTTACGCTTTGATTATTTTAATTTTAATGTTTTTTACTCCAAATATTTTTGCCGAACCTGAAATTAAATGGTTTTTTGATACCAAAGATCTTTGTGCAGGGCAACCCCTTGCGCGTGATATTGACGGTGATGGTAAATATGAAATAGTGTTCGGCTGCTACCGAAATGATAGTTGCGTTTATGCACTTAATAGTGAAGACGGTTCATTATTGTGGAAATACAATACTGCAGCAAAGAATTTTGAGGGTTGTAACGATGCCGCTCCAATAATTTATGACGTTGATAATGATGGGATACCTGATGTCATCGTAGCCTCGTCATGCAATCATATAACTTTTTGTTTCGATGGTAAAACAGGCGATGTGAAATGGACTTGCCCAACTCGAGGTAGCGATTCTCCACCAACAATTGCTGATATTGATGGAGACGGTAAGCCAGAAATCATACACGGTGAATTTTCTGGATATGTTATTTGTATTGACCCCACAAATGGAATGAAAAAATGGGAAATTCTTGTTGATCCAAATTCCTGGATACAGACTGCTCCGTCAATTGTTGATATTGATGGTGATGGTATTAATGATTTTGTTGTAGCAACTTGGAATTTTAGCAAAGAAGATAAATTTTACGCATTTAGAGGCTATGATCAATCTATTTTATGGACATATAATTTACGTAATAATGTTTATCACGGTACGGGAATTGCTGATATTGATGGAGACGAAAAACCAGAATTAATTTTTGGTGATTATTCGGGTTTTTTATATGCTCTAAATGCTGAAGACGGCACTCTTTTATGGGAATACGAAACTGGAACTTATTGCGGCTCGCCAGCTACTATTGCCGATATTGACGGCGACGGGCGTTGCGAGATATTTTTTACAAGCGCCCATAAAGTAATAGCTTTAAATAACGAGGGTAAATTAATATGGCAATATAAAATTCCAGGAAATTTTCATGCTTTTCGTGGAGTTGTTCTTGCCGATATGAATAATGATAATATTCGCGATGCTGTATTTGCTACGTCGGGTGGTTTGCTTATTGCTCTCGATGGATTAACGGGTGAGCTAATTTGGCAAGTTGATTTACAAGCTCATTACGGAAAAGAATTTAGAATAGATACTGCACCTTTGATTGCTGATTTTGACCAAGATGGATTTCTTGATGTTTTTGTTGTCGGTGGTCGTCTTGAATATCCAGAATTTTGGAAAAATTACGGTCGAGCTTATTGCATTGGAACAGATTCAAAATCAAAAGATGAATGGTTAATGTTTCAATATAATATAGAAAGAACTGGAAGTATTTGCAATAACAATACTGATATAACAATTGAAAAACAAAATTCTACTCAATTTATTTATAATATAGAAAACGAAGTTTTAAAATTTAGTTTTATGGAAAATAATTTTAATAATAGTTTAAAAATATATGATATATTTGGTAGAAATGTCGAAAATCAATTTATAAATTCTAATTATTACCAATTAAATATTTCTAATTATCCAATCGGACTATATTTTATTCTTTTAAATAATTCAACTTATAAATTTATTAAATTGAAATAAAGGCAAATTATATTTAGATTAATTAATATTCAACTAATAACGTCAATAGAAATAAAATATAAGGCAAAATTTATAATAATGAATAATTATAAATATATATTATATCTTAAAAGAATATTATTAATATTTATATGTGTGTTTTTCTCATATATAGATGTTTATAGTATTATTTGGACACAAAGAAATTCTCCTAATGGTGGTTATGTCGGTCAAATTGTAAAATTGGGCGGTAATTTATATAGCAATACGATTAATTCTGGATTATATGTTAGCAATTTATCGGGTTTAGAGTGGAATAAAATTCAAAACAAAGATTTAAATTCCGAGCAATTTGTATGTATAAATTCTGATGATTCATATATTTATATCGCTACTTTTAATAAAGGTGTATTTAGATATAATCCTCAAAATAATACTTTTAAACAAATTCATAATGGAAAAACAAAGTTTGGCGAGGCTTTTTTTGTTAATAAAATTTATATAGAGGATTCTCAAATATATTTATGTTCGAGTAAGGGTCTTTTTCAATCATCAAATCAAGGCGATGATTGGAGTGAGATTCCAACAAATTCTAATAATAACAATATTATTGACTTTGTAAAATACGAAAGCGATTTATATATCATTAGCTCGCAAGGATTGTCAGTTTCTAAAAATAATGGTAATGATTGGAGTTCTCTTGGTATCGGAAAAACAAATATTTATAAATTGTTTAAATTTAATGATTTATTGTATTTCTGCACTCACGACTCTACTGGTCAATCTGGCTTTTATTTTAATATTTTTGAAAAATCAAAAAGCTCGGATAGCATAAAAATTTATAATGAAGATATTTTTAAGAATTATCAAGTATTTGAATTAAGTTCTAAGTATCATAAACTTGCATTTAGTTTGCTACGAATACAAAACAAAAATGCAAATGTAAAATTAGCTTATTCGCTTAATTCGGGTAATGATTGGGAAATTTCTTTTGATTCGACTTTTAACAATACAGTTTTTATTTCAAATGGTTTATTGATAGAAAGTGATAATATTTTTGTTGGCACACAAACAAACGGTATTTTAAAACATAATTTTCTTATAGAAGAAAATTCTATAATTGCTAATAATTTTCAGAATTTATCTATCCCTTCGCTAATAACAGAGAATAATTTATTTATCGCTGGAACAGAGAAAAATGGTTTTTTTATTTCCGAAGATTATGGGAAAAATTGGAAATCGTCATCAAAAAGTCCACAAACAGAGCTTGATAATTATCTAAATATATTTAGAATTATAAAAAAAGATAATATTTATTTTTCAGCTACAAGTGGAGGTATTTTTTCATCTACTGATAATGGAAAAACTTGGAATTCAATTTATCCAGATGTTACTATAACTGATTTAAAAACTGATGGAAAAAATATTTATGCTGTCGGAAATATTATTTCAGGTCAATTTATGTCATCTGGCGATAATGGCAAAACTTGGTCAACTCAAAAAATTCCCAATAGTGCGATTGCTCTCGGCTTGCTAAAATATGATAATAATGTTTTTATTAATACTAATCTTGGAATTTATCGCTCTTTAGATAATGGAATGAATTGGCAAAATGTATTACAGCTAAATCCATCTTCTTTATATTTGTCGCCTATGATTAAAGACGATAGCAATATAATTATCGCATCTCTTGAGGATATTTTTATTTCAAAAGATAATGGTACTAATTGGATAAAAATTCAAAATCCACCTAAATCAATTATTATTAATGATTTTAAAAAACTCGATAAATTACTATTTATGTCCACTATGAATGGTATTTATCTATCACTCGATAATGGAATGAATTGGAACGAAGCAAATGATGGCATAGAAAGTAGAGAAGTTAGCTCTATATCAATTAGTGGTGATACAATTTTTGCATCAATTGCTTATAATACAATATATTCTGCTGTTGCAAATGATTTTTCAAAAATTAGAATAAGCAATATTTCAAGCGATATTTTTTGCTCAAATATGAGTTTTAATATTGAATACGAGGCTGATAAATCTATAAATTTCACTTCTAATAATAAATTTATTGCAGAATTATCCGATGCAAATGGTAGTTTTAATAATGATACTCGCGAAATTGGATTTGTACAATCACAAACCAATGGCACAATCACAGCACAAATCCCCGCAAATATTAACTTTGGCACGGGGTATAGAATAAGAATTGTTTCTACCGAGCCTAAAATTATTGGCATAGATAATATGAAAGGTCTTACAATTTTAGAAAAAACGATTCCAAAAATTCAGGGTGAAATTAATGTTTGTAGTGGCAAAGAGTATATTTATAGTGTAGGTGAAAATCCAGGTTTTGATTTTAATTGGATTATTTCGGGTGGAAATATCGTTGATTATAAAAGCAATAATAAAGTTGTTGTAAAATGGGATGCAAATTCAAAAGGTTCTCTTAAAGTTATACAAAAAAGTATTGCTTGGTGTACGGATTCAAGCGAAATAAATACAATTATAAACATTTCACCTGAAAAACCAATTATTACAAAACTTAGTAGTGATACGCTTATTTCAAGTAATTTATATGGAAATCAATGGTATTTTAATGATTTAATTCTTCAAGATGACACAAATAGAATTTTAGTAGCAAAAATTGATGGTATATATAGAGTTAAAACTATTAATGAATTTGGTTGCGAATCAGAATTTTCGGATTCGTATTCATTTATAAAAGATGAAAATTCAATTATTTTTTCTATTGACACAATTTCGGCAAATTCTGGTGATGAGGTTTTCTTAAATATTCGGCTTATAAAAAATAAAAAATATTACGAGTCGAATATTAGTAAATTCACCGTTACACTTGTATTTAATTCATCACTTCTTTATCCATTAGTTGAAAATAAAGGCGTAGTAATTGATAATAAAAGATATTTAGAAATAGAATTTGACACAAATTATATTAGCTCTAATATAATAAAAGTTGTTCCATTTAGAGCTATGTTGGGCGATGCTGTTAATACAAATATCACTATTTCAAGTTTAAAGATTAATAATATAAATGAAAATGCTTTTAAATCAAGAGATGGGCTATTTTATTTAACAGATATTTGTTTCGAAGGAGGTCCACGTTTAATTAGCTCAAGTCAAACACCACAAATTAATTATATTAGCCCCAATCCCGCAAATGAAAAGATAGATGTTGAAATTTCGATACCGAATGATACAAAAATAAAAATGTATATATTAAACACTATTGGTGAAAAAATACAAATTTTCCCCGAAGAATTTTTACGCAAAGGCATTTATAAATATAAATTTGATGTACGGAATTTACCAATATCATATCATTATTTATTGTTAGAATCAGAATTAAATCAATCAATAGGTAAATTTATAATTTCGAGATAATTAATGGCAAAAAGAATTATTATTTTATATATTTTGATATTTTCCTATTTCAACATATCATTGTTAATTGCCGATGATAATTATTCTGATATTTATACCGATTTATATAGCAATTATGGTATTATATTGAATTACAATTTGATGTTTAATTCTGCTGATTTTTCTTCTTTACCAAGTGTTCCAAATTGTTGTCCAAAATTTAAAAACACTAATGCTTATGGCTTTTTATTTGCTGGAACTTATGATTATATACTTTATAATTATGGAATTAGTGCAAGCGTAGGTTTAGATTATTCAAAAGGCAATTTTATTTCTGAAGAAAAAAAAGTAATTTCTATTAATAGCACTCCCGCAGTTGCTATATTAAATCATAATTTAGAATTTAGCTTGTCGTCAATTTTTTCTGAAATCGGATTTAGATATTATTTTAATCGCCTTTCTGTTTTATTCGGATTTGGAGCTAATTATAATATAAGTAGCCATTATTATCAGTCAGAAAGTATTTTTTCTACAGCTGGAAACGTTACATTCCTCGATTCTGCTGGAAATAATTCTGGAAAATCCGTTCGTAACGAGCTTTCGGGCGATATACCAGAATTAAATAAACTTAGATTCCATTCTCGAATTGGCTTATCTTATGATTTATATGCAAATAAGGATAAAAGTATTATTATTCGTGAGGAGCTGTCTGCTGGGTTATATTTTGGAAATATGATTAATGATATTCACTGGAAATCATCAATAATTAGATTTGGTATTTCAATATTATTTTCAAACAAAGATTATTCAGAAGAAGATTATGAAGCAAGCAAAGTTACTAATAATAAAGATGATTATGAATTAATTAAAAATGAATTAGAGCTATTAAAACAAAAGGCTCGCCAAGACTCAACTCGTCAAATTGAAATCGAGAATAATTTAAGAAAAGAATTAGCTTTAAAAGAAGAAAAAATTAAAAAAATTAGAGAGCAAGATAGTTTATTAGCTCTGCAAGAAAATTTGAAAAATGAAATGGAAGAAAAGCTAAAACAAGAAAAAGAAAATTTCAATAAAATGATAGAGGAAGAAAATAAATTAACAGGAAAAAAATGTAAATGCTTTGTAATATTATATATTTCTACTGACGATAAAACGAGTGCTGAATCAATTTTAACAAAATTACAAAATAGCGGTATTGATAATGTTAAAATCAGCATTTTCAATGAACCATATTTAAAAACTAAATATTATAGAGTGCAATCAGATTGCTTCGACAATCATTTAACAGCATTTGATGAAAAGAATAAAAATTATAATTTATTTGGTGAATTAGGTATTTTGCCACAAATTATATGTAATAGGTGATTGGAAAAATTGAAAAAAATAATTTTCATATTACTAATTATAAATAATATATTTCTTTTTTCCCAAAATGATGAGAAGAATAAAGTAAGAATTATAATTCTCAATAAAATTGGTCAAAAAGAAAAAGTAAATTTTAATGAAAAGGTTTCTATTGTATTAGGTACAAATATAAAACCCGAATATTCATACATTAATTACATAAGTGGAAAAAATTCAGAAGATTACTATGTCGAACTTAAATCAAACGAAGGCTATTTAAAAGAAATAAGTAATTTAAGAAATTCAATTGATAGTATTAAAAGAAATGAAATCACACCAAAAGAAAATAAAGAATTATTAAATCATAAATCACATAATGATAGTTCTCACTCTATTCCATTCTCACAAAAGGCTATTTATGATACTATCACAAAGAAAAAAAATGAAAATATTGATAAAAATCTTTTGTCTAAAATTCCAAGTATTCAAAACTCAATAAATGCATTAAATTTTATAAAAAATGCAAACTCGGAAGCTCTTGATAAAAACCTCGATGAATACAACAAAAATCTTTTAAGAATTGATACATTAAACCTTGAAATTGAAAAAACGATAAATACTGGTAAAAATAAACATTTACTTAATGAATTTAATAAAGAATTGGAATTTTTAAAAGCTCGTAACAAGGAAATTGAAGATATAAATAATACATTAACTACAAATAACTCTATCCTCGAAAGTGAACTTCGTGCAAACCAAGCAGAAGCAAAATTTTTACGTTTGGCACTTTATACCATTCTTGCAGTAATTATTTTTCTAATCGCTTTTGCTATCATATTATATATCAATTATAGACAGAAAAAAAGATTTAATATCGAACTCGAAAACAATAATAATATTCTTAAAGCTTTAAATTTTCAACTTACAAAATCTAATGAAGAAAAAGCAAAATTACTTCGCGTCATTAATAAAGAGCTTGAATTTGCAACTGATTATGTTAAATCCTTATTACCATCGCCTTTAAATAATAAAATTTTCAAAACTGATTGGCTTTTTATTCCTTCTGAGGAACTCGGCGGCGATGCTTTCGGCTATAACAAAATTGACGACGATAATTATGCTTTTTATTTACTCGATGTAAGTGGTCACGGTGTAGGCTCGGCATTACACTCTGTTCAAGTACTTAATATACTTCAAAATTTAGCATTACCGAATGTCAATTTCTGTAATCCTAAAGATGTGCTTAATAATTTGAATAGAATTTTTCAAATGAATAATTATCACGGCTTGTATTTTACGATTTTTTATGCAGTTTATAATAGTGCAAAAAGATCTCTAAAATATGCTTCTGCTGGGCATCCTCCAATGCTATTAATTAATAATAAATCACTCCAATCTCTCGAAGCACAGCATATTTTTATTGGTGCAGTTCAAAATTTAGAATATTCTTATGACGAAATAGAAGTTCAAAAAAATTCGTCTTTATATTTATTTTCAGATGGAGTATTTGAACTCGAAAAAATAGACAAATCAATGTATTCTTTTAGAGATTTTACACAAGATTTTAATAATATCATTAAAGAAAAAAATGGTGATTTCAAAAAATTCTATGATTTTGCAAAAAGCATTACAGGTAAAGAAAGATTAAATGATGATTTTTCAATTTTGGAAATTACGTTTTTATAATTTATTTTAAAAATCAATTTTAATATTCAAATACTATAATATTAAATTATTCGTTATTTGTTTTTTGCTTAATGAGTTTATAGGTTTTAGTGAAAGAAGATCTTTCTAATATATTCCCTATGAGTAAAACTAAGACACTCAAAGGAACGCGCCGTCTAATACGTGAGAAAATATTACAAATTATTTTTTCTTATAAAGTATCCGAAACAGATTTAGATTTATTATTTAGCCATATTTTCAGTCGTGATTTTAATTTTGGCGATAATGAAGAAAAAATATTAAAAAATAAATTACTAAAACCCGACGAAGTATTCGAACTCGAAGCAGATGTCCCAATTTTATGGACTGCATTTGAGGTTGAATTTGCGCAGCAACTGCTCCGAAAAACACTCGATAATTCTTCAATGATAGATGAAAAACTAAAATCTACCACAAGTAATTGGGATTTTGATAGAATTTCTTTAATAGATAGAATATTAATCGAAATTGCTTGTGCGGAATTTATATCATTCTCCGAAATCCCTACAAAAGTAACTATGAATGAAGCTATTGATATAGCAAAAAAATATTCAACTGATAAAAGTGGAATTTTTATTAATGGGATTTTAGATTCGATGTTAAACTCTTTCAAAAAAGAAGGATTGGTAAATAAAGCAGGTCGTGGGCTTAAAGACAGTAAAGAATAACGCATTTATTTTACACATTATCAATATACAAAGAATTACATTATAAAAAACTAAATAATAATTTTTTTTTAAAAATTATTGTTATAATTATTTTCATTTTAGAAATATAATTGTTTAAAAAGATAAGTTTTCATATTTTTGTTTAAATATAAAATAAATAAAATTTATAATTCTTTTTTAATATTAAGGACAAATAAAATGATTGACTTAAAAACAAAATATTTAGGTTTGGAACTAAAAAACCCGTTAATTATCGCAAGCTCGGGTATGACACGTTCTTTACATCTATTGCAAGAACTCGAAAAAAAAGGAGCTGGCGCTGTTGTATTAAAATCAATTTTTGAAGAAGAAATTACTGCTGAACTTAATTCTCAAATTACAAAAGCTCAAACTCCGACATCTTTTTATCCCGAAATTTTTGATGCTTTCGATTATTCAGATATGGAAGATAGTGTGTCGAAATATTTATTTTTAATCGAAGATGCTAAGAAACACCTCTCAATTCCAGTAATTGCAAGTGTTAATTGCGTTACCTCAAACGAATGGACGCTATTTGCAAAAAGAATTGAAAACGCCGGAGCAGATGCACTCGAATTAAATATGTTTATTTTGCCATCAGATTTTACTCGTTCAAGCAATGATAATGAAAACATATATTTCGAAGTTATTGAAAAAGTTAAAAAAGAAGTTAATATTCCAGTATCATTAAAAATAAGTTATTATTTTTCTAATCTTGGCACTATGATACAAAAATTATCACAAACTGGAATTGACGGATTAGTATTATTTAATAGATTTTTTAGCCCAGATTTTGATATTAATGAGAAAAAAGTTATTCCAAGTTCAATATTTAGCACACCAAATGAAATATCAATCTCATTAAGATGGATTGCTATTATGGCTAAACGCGTTTCTTGCGACCTTTCTGCTTCCACTGGTGTTCACGACGGTGAAGGATTAATTAAACAATTATTAGCAGGCGCTAATACAGTCCAGATAGCAAGCGTTTTATTCAAAAATGGTTTCGATGTGATACCACAAATGCTCGAAGTATTATCAAAATGGATGGAAAAAAATAAATATAAATCAATCGAAGATTTTCGTGGATTAATGTCGCAACAAGCAAGTAAAAACCCTGCGGCTTATGAAAGAGTACAATTTATGCAACATTTTGCTGGAAAAGGTGTAGTTTAAATATAAATTGATAGATTTCAGTTTTAAAATTTCAAAAAAAATAATACTTTTTAGATTCAAATCGCTGATTTACTAATAATTTTTATGAATTATTTAGTATGTTTGAATTAATTATTATAGAAAAAAATTAAATACTTAATATAAAATATCGGAGTTATAAAAAATGAATACAAGTGTAGGAGATACAGATATTAAAATTTTTTACTCGCTCGAGAAAGCACTTCTCGAGCCAGCTAATGTCAAAATCCTTGATTTACACTACCAAGACTTAAGCGAATTCCCAGATGAAATTTTAAGATTCGAAAATCTTGAAGAATTAATACTTTGGAATAATCAACTTCAATATATTCCAGAAAAAATATCAAATCTTAAAAAATTAAGAATACTCGATATTAGTGGGAATAGAATTATTACTTTGCCTTCGAGCATTGCTGAATTAGCTAATCTTGAGGTTTTAGTTATAAGTTGGAATAAATTAAGAGAATTGCCTCAGTCAATTGGCAATCTTGTTAAACTAAAAAAATTAGGATTAAACAACAATAAAATCAAAGAATTACCAGCTTCGATTGGTAATTTAGTGAATTTAAATGAATTTGTTGTTAGCGAAAATGAGTTAAGATATTTGCCAGACTCGATTGGAAATCTTGTTAATCTCGAAAAATTAAGATTACCCGGTAATTTTCTTACAAAAGTCCCAGATAGTATATGTAATTTAAAAAATCTTATAAAATTGGAAATTCAAGAGAATAATTTAACCGAAATTCCACAGAATATTGGTCAATTAAAAAAATTAGAGAAAATTAGATTATTTAAGAATTTATTAGTTACATTACCAGATAGTTTTTGTGAATTAATATCGCTAAAAAAATTATTATGTTACGAAAACGAATTAAAAGAATTACCTACTAATATTGGAGCTTTGTCCAATCTCGAAGAATTAGAATTAGGTTTTAATAATTTAACTTTTTTACCAGAAAGCATTAGTGGACTCGAAAAACTTAAAAAAATAAATCTTGCTCAAAATGATTTACCAGAAGTAGAAAAGCAAAAAATTAATAAAGCACTTTCTCATACAAAAATTAATTGGTTCTAAAATCTTTTATTTTTAATTAAAAAACTTCCGTTTTTGAAAATAAAACGGAAGTTTTTTATGAATTTTTATATTCAATATTTCTAAATTGATTTTTTATCAATTATATCAATAAGATTTTCAAGATAATCTATTTGAACTTCTTGAATTTCAATAAGTTTTTTATTTTGATGAATAAGTAAATGATCAATTTTTTCATTCAATAATTTAATTTCTAACTCTGCTTTTAAATTTATTTTATAATCATGCTCGGCACGCATTCTATCTTTATCTTCTTTTCTATTTTGACTCATCATAATAATTGGTGCTTGTATTGCGGCAAGACAAGAAAGTACTAAATTTAATAATATAAAAGGATAAGGGTCGAAAGGTTTTGAAATTAGTAACCATACATTAATTCCCATCCAAGTTATTATAAATAAGAAAAATGATATAATAAATGTCCAACTTCCACCAAATTCAGCAATTCCATCTGCAAATTTCTGACCAATAGTTAATTTTGCATCTATTTCTGGCTCAATATTATCCGATAATATTGAATTGTCTTTTATTGCTCTAACAACATCAAGCTCAATATTATCAAGTTCGCCTTTTTCTTGTTCAACAAGTTTTGTTAGATACAATCTTCTATAATAATTTAATTCTTCAATACCAATTATACTATTTTCAGAAAGAGTTGGATTTTCGTTTTTAATTAAATCTAAAATACCATCTCTAATATCTTTTAGATAAATAACTTCAAAATTATCTATTTCTTTATTTGAAATACTACTTTTAGGCATATTCCTTCATTTTATATATTTAAAAATTATTATGATAAAAAAAACCGTATTTATTTATTGCAAAATACGGTTTCTTGGCTTATAATATTTAAATTCTCATCAATTATTTGAAATATTGTCATCATTAATTGAAACAACAGAATCCTCAATATTTACTGGTGATATTGAAATATTTTTCTCGTCAATATGAATTTGACCCGGTTTGAAAGAAAATTTCAATTTCTTATTTTCTTCGTCATAATCAGCAAATATTTCAGCGCCTACGCCTAATTTCTCTCTAATTAATAAATCAGCAAGCTCGTCTTCGATATATTTTTGGATTGTTCTGCGTAATGGTCTTGCGCCATATTTTACATCATAGCCTTTTTCTACGAGAAAATCTTTTGCTGATTGAGAAAGTTCTAAATTCATTTTATTATGTTTGATTCGCTTTAAAATCTCACTCATCTGAATATCAATTATTCCATAAATATGCTCTTTCATTAATTGATGGAAAATTATAAAATCATCAATACGGTTGATAAATTCGGGGTTGAATAATCTTTTTACAGATTCTTCTATAGTTGATTTTAAATGATCATAATCTTCGTTATTCGAGGCACTTGAAAAGCCAATTTTCCCACCTGCTTTAATATCACGTGTACCGACGTTAGAGGTCATTATAATAATTGTATTTTTGAAGTCCACTCTTCGGCCTAAACCATCAGTAAGAATTCCGTCATCAAAAACTTGTAAAAGAATATTAAATACATCTGGATGAGCTTTTTCTATTTCGTCGAGTAAAATTATAGAATAGGGCTTTCTACGTACTTTTTCTGTTAGCTGACCGCCTTCTTCATATCCTACGTAACCGGGAGGCGCTCCGACGAGTCGAGAAACAGCAAATTTTTCCATATATTCGCTCATATCAATACGAATGAGTGCTTCCTCTGTTTCGAACATTACTCGTGATAATGCTTTTGCAAGCTCGGTTTTACCAACGCCAGTTGGGCCTAAGAACATAAACGAGCCTATTGGTCTTGTAGGGTCTTTTAGCCCTGCTCTTGCCCTACGAATCGCCTTAGATAGTAAATCAATAGCTTCGTTCTGACCGACAACTAATTTTTTCAAATCATCGGATAAACTAAGTAATTTTTCGTTCTCGCCTTCAGCTATTTTATTAACCGGTACCCCCGTAACCATTGCAACAACATCAGCAACATCATCTTCTGTAACTGGGAATACTTGTTCGCCAGCTTTACTTTCCCATACTTGCTTTGCTAATTCTAAATCATTTTGTAATTTTTTTTCTAAGTCGCGTAATCTCGCCGCTTCTTCAAAATTTTGTTTTTTTACAACGACATTTTTTTCATTTCGTACTTCAAGAATTTTTTCCTCAATTTCAACTATTTCTTTAGGTACTACAATATTAGCTAAATGTACTCTTGCGCCGGCTTCGTCAAGCACATCAATAGCTTTATCTGGGAACATTCTATCCGAGATATATCGTTCGGAAAATCTTACACAAGCAGAAATCGCATCATCAGTATAAGCAACGCTATGATGCTCCTCGTATCTATCTTTAATATTATTTAAAATTTGAAAAGTCTCATCCACTGATGGAGGCTCTACTAATACTTTTTGAAATCTACGGTCTAAAGCACCATCTTTTTCGATAAATTGACGGTATTCATCGAGAGTAGTAGCACCGACACATTGGATATCGCCGCGTGCAAGTGCAGGTTTAAACATATTCGATGCATCGAGCGAGCCAGAGGCGCCGCCAGCACCAACAATTGTATGAATTTCATCAATAAATAAAATTACATCTTTTGCTTTTTCTAATTCATTAATCACAGCTTTCATTCTTTCTTCAAACTGTCCGCGATATTTTGTTCCAGCTACAAGTGAGGCTAAATCAAGCGTGATAATGCGTTTATCAAACAAAGCACGTGATACCTTTTTTTGAATAATTTTTAATGCAAGCCCCTCGACAATAGCTGTTTTACCAACTCCAGGCTCGCCAATTAATACGGGATTATTCTTTTTTCTTCTTGATAATATCTGTGATACTCTTTCAATTTCTTTCGAGCGTCCAATTACGGGGTCGAGTTTTCCCTCTACTGCAAGTTTTGTTAAATCACGTCCAAAATTATCTAATACTGGCGTTTTAACTTTTTCTTTACTTGATTTTTGCCTTCCGAAATCACCGAATCCCGTTTTAGAGCTTGCACTTGTCGGATTGCCTGTTAATATATTATCAAGTTCGCGTTTTGAATTTTCATAATTTACTGAGAATTGCGATAAAATTTGAGAAGCAATATTTTCCTCATCTCTTAATAAGGATAAAAGTAAATGCTCAGTGCCAATAACCTCTGATTTAACAAATTTTGCTTCGAGATATGTTATTTTTAATACTTTTTCTGCTTGTTTTGTTAAAGGAATATTGCCAATAGTCATTGTTGTAGCCGATGACCTTACAGTATCTTCAATGCTCTTTTTTAATTTATATAAATCAGCACCAAGATTTTTCAAAATCTTTACTGCTAACCCTTCGCCTTCTCTTATGATACCAAGTAGAAGATGCTCAGTACCAATATAATCATGCCCAAGTCTTATAGCCTCTTCTCTGCTTAAACGGATTACATCATTTACTCGATTAGAAAAATTTCCTTCCATTCTTTTGCCATTTTAATAAATAATCTAAATACACAAAATATGACGTATTTATATTTACATTATTTATTATTGCAAAGCTATATAGTCTCTTGAGCTGTAATTTCATTTTTTAGACTATGTGGAATTGAGAAGAAAAAGGTACTACCCACTCCTAATTCACTTTCGACCCATATTCGCCCTTTATGCTTATCAATAAACTCTTTACACAAAATTAAACCTAAGCCGGTTCCCTTTTCGTTGTTCGTTCCCAAATTAGTAACATTTTCTTCGATTTTAAATAGTTTGTTTTTTGTGGCGTCGTTCATACCTAATCCATTATCATGAATATAAACAACAGTTTCATTATTTGAATTATCTAATATTCCAATTTCGATTTTTCCATATGCTTTTGTAAATTTAATTGCATTGCTCATTAAATTTCTTATAACAGTTGTTATTAAATTCATATCAGCAAATAATATATAATTAGTTGGGACATTGTTAATAAGCGATATTTCTTTATCATTAGCTTGAAGACTTAATAATGAAATATTATTATTGACAATAGCATTTAAATTGAAGTCGCTTGGTTCAAACGTTATTTTACCACTTTGAGAACGCGACCACTCTAATAAATTTTCTAAAAGTTTATAAAGATTTTGAGCAGAATCATTAAGTATTTCTAAAAATTCTTTTGTATCTTCGTCTTGATTAATGTTGTAATCATCTAAAAGAAGCAAAGTAACATTTTTAAAACTTCCTAATGGATTTCTTAAATCGTGTGCAATAATAGAGAAAAATTTATTTTTAGTATTTATATTTTCTTGAAGTTCGGCATTTTTAGATTCGAGAATTTTATTAAATTCATCTTTTAATCTTTGATTTTTCTTTAAATTATTTATAAGAAAAACGCCAATAATGACCAAAACAAAAAGTAATGCTAAAATTATTCGTAATCTGCTATTGTTATTTTCTGCAAACTCTTTTTGACGTAATAATTCAGAATTTTCATGTTCTTTTTTCTCATAATCAAATTTTTTATTTAACTCTTGAATGACTAGTGCATTTTGTTTTTGTTCCAAAGAATCTTTAAGATTAAACCATTTTTTATAATAATTAAGCGATTCAACATAATTATTCTTTAATTCATAAATTTCAGCTAAACTTTTATATGATATTAAACAATAATCTTCATAATCAATTTCATTAGATAATTTCAAAGCTTTATTAAACATTTCTAATGCACTGTTGTTGTCTTCTATTGCTTTGAAATAATTTCCTTTTTGTATATAAGCATAGGCTAAATCATGATATTCTTTATTTTCTTCTAATTGATTTATAGCTAAATCTAAAACTTCTTTAGCTTCGTTATATCTTTTTAGTAAAATAAGTAATTCACCTTGTGATACTAAGGTATTCAACTCCATACTTTTATAATTTAATAATTTACTAATTTTATTGGCTTCACGATTATAATATAAAGCACTATCATTTTCCGATATCTTCATACTCGAAATCCCAATATTATAATAAATCAAGGCAAGGCTTAAGCTATCACCAGCTTTTTTATAAGCTTCGCTTGCAAGTTTATAATATTTATTTGAAGACTCAAAATCATTAATATCCGCAAATAATACTCCATAATTATTGAATAATTTACCATATTCAAGCATTTTTGATTTGTCTTTATTCAATTCGATTTTAATCTTTTCAAATAAATTCGAACTCTCTAAATAATATTTTTGTGAAGTGCTATAAAAACCTCTTATGGCGTAAATATCACCCAAAATTCTATTTGAATTAGCAATACAGAATGTATCCTTTAATTCTTGATTAATTTTTAAAATTTCATTGATTTTCTCTTCGGCAAGGTCTAAATTTCGCTCATCTAATTCGACAATTGTTAATGTAAATAATGATTTGACTATGTATCGTTTATCATTAAATAGTAGAGCTTTTTTATATGCTTCTTCAGCATATTTCTTTTGTTGTTTTTGATCATATCGTCTATAATTATTAGATAATTTAATTAAAACATCAATTTTAGCTGGATTTTCTACAATATTTAATATTTTCAGTAAACTATCTGTTTCATTATTAATTGCTTGTGCAAAAATTAATTCATTTTGATATAGTAATAAAATGAAAGTAATTAATACTAATTTCTTAAAAATATTTTTCATAAATATAATAAAATTATTTATTAATTGAGTTTTTTCAAATGTAATATAATTTCTTTAAAATTTAATAAATTGTTCACTAATAATCATATTTTTATTTTTAAATATTAAAATATATGTACCTTTTACAAAATTATTTAAATTGATTTTATGAAAAATACTTTTATCATTTATCTTCTTTTCATATATTTTTTTACCTAAAATATCAAAAATTTGTATTTCTGACGGTTCGCTAAGGCCTTTTGGTATTAAAACTTGTATTTCTTTTGTAGTGGGATTCGGAAAAATAAATACATTGTTTTTCTCCAAACTATCATACTTTAGATATTCATCTAAATCAAAAGGAATTTCAAATAATGTAAACGAATGTGGTGGAAATTTATATCTATTTTCAAAAATATAATCTTTTTCTCGGATTTTTATTAGATCTGGATTATTCGGTGAGTTAAAAACTCTATAATCATCTTCGTATAATTCAAATAGTTTTGAATTTATACCCGAAATATTATATGGAAATTCGAATTCAGCTTCAAGAGAATCGCTAATATGCTTATTTACAACAGAAATAAATAATTTTTTCATATCCGAAGTTACGCATACATCAAGCATTGGCACATCAGTAGATTGATACAATCCGTCAATGACTTCCGTGGAATATGTTGGGCAGTCAATTTCTGCGGGTACTACATAGTCGCCAGTGTGATGACGAAAAAATTCCATTACAGTATGAATTGGACTCGGATAATAAATTCTTTCACCTTTATCGTTAAATCCAACTCGAATATGTCCTAATCCGAAAGTTTTCTCAAATATTGGTTGGAAATCAGAATTTTTTATAAATGTATTATATACACTTGCCATCCAAATTCCTGTTTCAAAAGACGCATTTTGATAGTTAGTATCTAACCATTCGGGTGCTTTTACATCATATACAATCAAATATTCAGTTAACGCTAATTTAATTTTATTAGAAAAATTATATTTATTTGCCCACCATTTAATATATTGAAATGTATTATCGTGAATTTTCGACGCACCCATCACAGAATAATATCTTTGCTTTTCGTCATAATTATTTGTTCGAGGTTTTCCGGGGGTAATATCGTGATAGCTATAAAAATCAGCTTTTTCACCAATAGTAGTATAAATATCATCAAAAAATTTTTCTCCCCCCCAAGTATTTCCGCATACCATAATCTTATAATTTGTATCAATAGATTTCAGAGCATCATAAAAAGGAATATGTTTGTAAGCGGTTTCAACTGCGTCGTCCCATTCTTCGTTTCCAATTTCCCAATATTTTACATTAAAAGGTTCTTTAAAACCATTTTCACTTCTTAATTTTCCATATTTTGTATTTGTATCGGCATTACAATATTCTGCTAAATCTTTTGTGCCTTCGGGTGTGCCATGAATCATATTCACAAGAATATGCGGTTCGGCTTCAACTAATTTACAAAAATTCAAATATTCAGTAAGACCGAAATCCATTCTTTGATCATTATATTTATGCATTTCAAGGGGTGCTACTCTTTTATCAATTGGTGTAATTGAATTTTGCCAAATATTTAAATAAGTATCCGCAAAAGCACCGCCCGGATAGCGAATTATACCGGGTTTCCAGCGTGAAAATATATCAAAATACTCTTTTCTTACTCCACCAACATTATGGCTCGGCATAAAAGAGGCTTCATCAATATCAACGGTTCCTTCGCCTCTTAATAAAATAGCTAATTTTACTATATGCGAATTTAAAATTTTTGGAGTTTTTACCTCGCATTTTTTCCAATTTGTATCAATATTATCAATTTGATGGGAAAAATAAAATTCATTACTTAATGTATCAATTAACGCAATTTCAACTTTTGCATTTTTTAAATCGCCTTTTAGATATACATAAAAATCGCCACCAACAGTATCGTAAACATATACATTTTGACTTATTCCTAAAAGTGAATTACTATTGTAAGTAGTTATTTTTTGATAAAATCTTCCATTTTCATTATATCCACCTTGGTATAATCCAATAATCCCATCAAGGTATACATCGCCATAAATATCCCAAGAATACGCAAGATTAGAGTTGTTTCTACTTATCATATCAAACCCTCTATTATATAATTCTTGTGCCCAAAGTCCATTAGAACCATTAATAAAATCATTTAAAAAATCAATAAAAACGCCGTAAATAGTTTTGGGTATTTTTTGATTATTTATTCTAAATGTATCAATTTTGATTGAAGATTGAGCGATAAGCCCCAAATTTGATAATAATATTATAAAAAATAGAGATATAAATAGTTTATAAAAATTTTTATATCTACTTTTTATCATAATAATTTCCGAAATAATTTAATAATTGATTTTTTAAATACTTTTTATGTCCCTTAATTGAAACGCTAAATTAATAATCATATTATATTTTTAAAAAATATTTTGAAAAAATAAATTAAATAACTTACCAATATTTTCTTTTAACAATATTCTTATTTTTGTATTGTCATAAAATGACAAATTAATTTGTCACATAATATATTTGTGGTATTACTATGATTAAATATATTTTTATTTTTTTATTAACAGTTTCTGTTGCTTATAGTTTTGACCACAAATTTACAGCGAGCGCAAGCTATCAAGGTACTTATTTAGCACGTCAAAATGAATATTTTATAGAAATAAATAAAGATTCACTTGTAATTTACAAATTTCAAGATATTTTTTATAAAGCGAATTTTCAAAATTGTGATAATATTTTACTAAGCGACTTAGATTCCTTCAGAGTTTATAGATATTATGATTATAATAAAGAAGATACTCTGTTATTTTATTCAAATATTAAACTTCTATCGCCCAAAAACGATATAATATCTGAAATCAATGTAAGTAAAGAAGAAATTAGTATAAACGCTAATAAAAGAGTTTTTTCAATCAATTTAATGCCAAAAGAAAATTTTTTAGCAAACAAACTAAAATTAAATATAGCTTGGAGTTCTTATTATGGCGGAGCAACGTCATTAATTGATATGAAGCAGAATAGTAAGGGTGAAATTATTATCGTTGGCAATAGCACAAGTCCGCAAATTAATGGGCATTTACCTCTTAATAATTATAAAGTTAATTCTGATATCGTAATAATTAAATTATCTCAAACTGGTGAAATAATCTGGCTTACATTCATTGGAAGCACTTATCACGATTATGTATATAGTCTTGCAATTGATAAAAATGATAAGATTTGGATTTCTGGCGAAGCTCGCAATGGTAATTTTTTCTTAAAAAAACCTCTTTTTGATAAATATAAAGGTGGAACTGCTGAAGGAGTTATTTGTCAATTTAACGATAATGGAACTGCTGAATTTTCTACTTTCATTGGTGGGAATAATTATGATGCAATAGCAAAAATTGGTATTAATTATGATGGTAAAATCTGGGCTTGTGGACGGTCAACAAGTAGTGATTTCCCATTAAGCTATGATGCTGAATTTAATAAAAGGAATGCCGCATACAATGGAGTGTTGATATGCTTAAATGAAGATTATTCATTGCAGTATAGCACTTTTATTAATTATTCATCTATTGATAATAGTGTAACAGTTGATTTTTATTGCGATAATTTTGTATTTGATAGAAATGGCAATATTATAATTGCTGGAACAACAAATTGCTCAAAATTGCCATCTGGAAAAAATGATTATGAGAATTTAAATAATTCAAACCATAACGCATTTATTTCTAAATTTGATATTAATGGTAAAATACAATGGTCAAAATTTATAAAAGGCAAATATTTAGATTATGCTAATTGTTTAGCTATTGATAATTCAGACAATATTATAATTAATGTAATTACTTATAGTACAGATATGATATGCCAAGGTGATTCCGATGTATTAAGAAAATTTAAAAGTATGTTTATTGATAATTTTTTAGTAAAATTAAATTCCGAAGGCGATTTAATATGGTCGGGATATATTGGGGGCAATGGTAATAATGGTGAAATTTTTGGTGATTTTAGACTTGTTCGTGGAGATATAAAAACATCATCAGAAAACGACATATTCTATACTTTTTATACACAAAGTAGTGATTTAATTGTTAATGAATTTTCAGCTTTCGACGAAATAAATAGTAAAAATGATGCTTATTTTATTATTCTTGATTCAAATGCTAATTATAAATATTCTACATATTTAGGTGGTAATCAAGATGATTTACCATCGAGAATATTAATTTCTAATAATGCTATATATTTAGCGGGATATACTAATAGTAATAATTTTCCTATAATTAATAATAATTCTAAATATCATAATAATGGTAATGATGGTTTTGTGATATGTTTCGACTTTAGAAACAATCCGCCTAAAATAATGAGCAAGCAAACTGATAAATGTTTTTTAAATACTAATTATATTATTTTTGATAATAATACAATTTCGGGTTTCAAACCAATAGAAATTGAAAAAAATATAAATTGCAATATCACTCATTCAATAAATAAAGATACTTGCAAAATTTTTATTAATAAAATAAATAATAACGAAAATGCATATTTTAGAATTAAAATCACAAATTTTGCTGATGAAACTATAATAATTGAGGATTCTTTACTTACAAGTGCTGATGCTCATATTAGTTTCGAACCAAGCGATTTAATTGATTTTGGAAATTTATCTATTTATGAGAATCAAAATTGTCAAAAAATTAAGATTTTAAATAATGGCAATAGTGATTTTACATTTGATAATGCGTTTTTTAAGGAAAATATTAATTTTTCATTTCCCGTATCACAATTGCCTTTAACAATTCCAGCTAATTCGAGCAAGGAATTTACAATTTGCGTTTCACCGCATTATTTATCACAAAAAGAAAATTTTGATACTTTGTTGATTTTGGGCAAATGTAATGATTTTTATTTACCAGCAAAAGTTGTATATGATTTTACAGAATTAAATTCCAAAACAAAATGCTCGGTTCCAATAAATATTCAATATGATTCTGTTAAATATTTTTCTCATCAATCAATAATTAGTAATCAAGATTTTGTTGATATTGAATTAGAAAATAGCAAGAAAATTGATGTTTCAATATATAATTCGCTTGCAACAAGAATCAATTATCCAAAAATCAAACAAAATTCAAATTGGCTAAATATAGACTTTCGAAACATTTCAAATGGCGTCTATTATATATACATTGAAAGCGAAAATAATCGCAGATTAGTTAAATTATTGCTAATTAGATAAAAATTTTATAAATTCAAATTTTTCTATATCTTAAATATCTATTACGTGCTAATAATTGCATATCAGAATCCACATCGTGTTCATCAAGGATTTCGATACCAAGCAATGTTTCGATAATATCCTCCATTGTAACAATCCCAGCTGTGCCGCCAAAATCATCAATAATTAGAGAAATTTGCTCTTTTTCAACTACTAATTTTTCGAATAATTTGCTTAAACTATCTTTCTCGCCAATAGTAATAATTTTTCTTTTACAAGAATCGAGTGTATCATTGCGCAAATCGTCTTTTAATTTTTTCAAAATATCATTTTTATGAACATAACCCGTAATCATATCAAGCGTTTTATCGTAAACAGGTATTCGTGTAAATGAATTAACATTATTATAATTCAGGAATTCTAAAATAGTAATATTTTGAGGTGCTGCAAAAAGAACACTACGCGGGGTCATAACTTTTTCAGCAGAAATTTCGGAAAACTTCAATACATTTTTAATCATTGAGCTTTCCTGATTGCTTAGATTATTATGAGCATTTGCAATATCGGTCATTGCTATAATTTCATCTTTAGAGATTGCAGAATTTTCTTTTCCTTTTAATAGGTACTTTGTTATAAACTCGGATAAATATACAAATGGATATGTGATATAAATATAAAATTTAATTGCATAAGAGGCAAATGGTACAAGAGATTTCCAATAATATGCACCAAGAGATTTGGGAATAATTTCAGAAAATATTAATATCATTATAGTTAAAACAGCGGAAGCAATTCCAAGATAAGCATCGCCCCAAAGTTTAACAGCTTGTGCACCAACTCCCGCCGCACCAATAGTATTAGCGATAGTATTAATAGTAAGAATTGCGGCAAGAGGCTTTTCGACATTAATTTTTAATTTTCTAATAATTTTCCCGTAACCCTTTCTTCTATCAATAGTTTCGAGATATGCTGGCGGAATAGTAAGTAACATAGATTCGAATAATGAACTAAAAAAAGAAATAAGTAATGCTAAAAAGAAAAAAAACAATAAAGTTCCCATATAATAAATTACCTTTTTAAAGCATTAATATTTTGTATATAATTAAGCATTTTAAAAATAATATAAATCATAAAGAATATAATTATACTACAATAAATATTTAAAATGAAGCAATGGCAGTCTTTCTATCGCCATAAATACTAAAAATAGTATCCACTTTGAGCATAGAGAACAATAATGAAACTGTTTTATTCAGGCCAGAGATTGCAATTTTTCCATTTTCATTATATTTTGTTTTATAATCTTCTAAATAATTAAAAACCGAAATTATAGCACCAAGCCCAGCACTATCCATATAGCTTACTTTTTCTAAGTCAATTAAAATATTAGTAGTTCCATTATCAATTAAAGGCTCTATTCTATCTCTAAAATCAGAAGCAAAAAGATTAGTAAATCTTGGTTCGAGTAGCGTAATAATAGTAATATTATCTACATTTTCAAATTTTATATTCATACAATAATAATTAAATAATTCTACAAAAGTATTTTAACGAAATTAAATATAATTTCTTATTTAAAAAATGAATTTTCTTATGATTTTTTGCAAAATAAATAAATTGGTATAATTTTTTATAGTATTTTAGATTATTCAATATATTTTTACTTGTTAATTTTATATTTAGGAAAAATTTATATGAATCTATTTGAAGAATTTCATAATCGCAGAAATTTAGGAAATGAAAAAATCTCTGCACAAGATTTCTTACCATATAATCGTTTTATGAATTTAGACACTAAGGCATATTCCAATGGTGAAATTTCGAAAAAAAACAAAGAACTTATGGGCTTGGCTTGCTCTTTGATTCTAAGATGTAACGATTGCGTTCTATATCATTTGGAAAATAGCTACAAAGCAGGCGCATCGAAATCGGAAATTAACGAAGCTATGAATATTTCACTTGTTATTGGTGGTTCAATAGTAATTCCACATTTACGTTTTGCACTTTTAGCTCTTGATGAATTAGAAAATAATAAATAATTTTTTATGAATACATATAAGCATATAAACCCTTATATTCACTCACTTCGAGAACAAATCCGAAGATTGAGAATAGAATTATTATTTCTTTTAAATCAATGGTATTATATTAAAAGTACGATTTATCCAGATGTTCAACATAAATATAAAAATCTTTTTGGTGACTTAATTATAGACCTTGATGAGAAAAAAATGAAAGCATATACTATGGATAATAGGGTGCGTGAAATTATTTCAAAAATTAATTCAAAGAAAGTTATAAATCATAATTTCGTTCTCAATACTTACAATTTAAAATTTGATAATAAGGAATATATTAGTACATTCTCTGATAACTATGATATTTTTGAACAAATTACAAAAGAATTTCACAAACGATTTATTCCGGAATGCGATGTTAATACTGATTATGAAATAGCTCAATTATATAGACTTATTGCAAAAAAAATTCACCCTGATTTAAATGGAGAAAACGAAGCCTTTAATAAATATTGGAATAATATTCAAGATAGTTATCAAACACGTAACGTTTTTAGATTAAGACTTTTTTATAAATTAATTTGCGAAGAAATACCAGAAATTTTCCCTGATAATCGCTCTGAAGAATTATTTTTAAAAACTCAAATTCAGCAATTAGAAAAATCAATTTTTATTGAAAAACAGAAAATTCAAAAAATAAAATCTGAAGAACCATTCTGTTACGAAGAGCAAATTTCTGATTTTAGATGGATTAGAAAAAAACGTTATTTATTAACCGAAGAAATTAAAAAAACTGAGCAAATTATTGATAGAAATAAATCAATATTAAAAAGAATACTCGATAATAATAATTCTCAGAAAATCAATTCTTAACATATCTTTTCAATACAAATTCTACTATCGAAAGTGGAATTAAAGGCAATATTTTTGTAAAAATTTTATTCGATAAGCCCGAGACAACGATTTTTCTCTTTCTAAACATAGCATTTATTCCAATTCGAGCTACGATATTTGCTTTCATCATTGGTTTTCCTACGAAGAGTTCAAATCTTTTGCCAGCCATAGCCGTTTCAAAAAAATTTGTTTCCGTTGGTCCCGGACATAAACAAGTAACGCTAACTCCAAACTTTTTTAATTCATAATGAATAGCTTTTGAAAAATTTACTATATATGATTTACTCGCAGAATATGCGGCAAAATACGGAATTGGTTGAAAAGCGGCAGTTGAAGCTATGTTTAAAATATATCCATTTCTATTTTTTATCATATCTTGTGAAAAAAACCTGCAAAGCGAGGTAACTGTTGCAGAATTAAGAATAATCATTTTTTCTAATTTATTTATATCTTGATTTGCAAAAGTTCCAAATAATCCATATCCAGAATTATTTATCAAAATATCAATTTTTAAACCTTTTTCTTGGATTATATTATATAATTTTTGGGCGGAATTTTCTATTGATAAATCAATTTCGATACATTCAATTCTTTGCGATGATGATGACAACTCATTTGCTAAAAATTTCATTTTTTCTAAATTGCGGCTCGCAAGTATTAAATTATACCCTTTTTGGCTTAATAATTTTGCAAATTCTTCGCCAATACCAGAAGTTGCTCCTGTAATAAGAACATTCATATTTTTCATAAATCTATTTTTTGCTTTCTATTTATATTATATTTGGATTTTCGTAATAACTAATAATGACGACATCCTCTAACCCCTCTATATGATGGAGAATTTCACTTTTTATAGAACAGATAAGAACATCTATACAACTAATTTACAAGGATTTAGATTGATTAAATTTTTAAGTAATAAAAAAAAGGAATAATTCTTAATACGAAAAAGAATTATTCCCTTTAATACAAAAAAATACTAATTAGTTAGCTTGTGCGCCAGCAGTTCTTTGACCAAGTAAATTATCCATAAAGAATAATCCTTGAGGATTTTCGCCAATCATTTTTAATTTTTCTACTATTTCCAAAGCAGTAGCTTCTTCTTCTACCTGCTCTTCAATAAACCATTGTAAGAAGTTTTCAGTAGCATAATCATTTTCAGCTTTTGCAAGAGCATAAATTTCATTTATCCAGCCAGTAACAAGTGTTTCGTGATGATAAGCATCTTCGAAAACACTAAGAACCAAATCCCATTCAGCTTTTGGCTCTTCAATAGCTCCGATAACGGGTTTTCCGCCACGTTGAAGAACATAATGGAAAAATTTAAGAGCGTGTTGCATTTCCTCTGCCGCTTGTAATTCCATCCATTTTGCGAAACCATTCAAATTTTTTTCTGCATAGAATGCTGACATCGAAAGATATAAATTTGATGAAAACATTTCGCGAGTAATTTGCTGATTGATTGCGTCTAATATGACTTGTTTCATTTTTTTAATTTTCCTAATAAAATATAAATATTAACTTATAAATCAACGTAATATAAGCTAAATTATTTGATTACAAGTTTTACTAATCACCTTTGAAAAAATACTCACTTAAATCATCAAATTTGATATTTGTAATAATCCAATCTTTTTCGGGCGAGCGATAAAAAGTAAATATCCATCTTACTGGAAAATTTCCGTGCAAACCTAAATATCTTAATCTAATATAAGAGTCAGTTGCTATTTCTGCATTTACTGGTTCATAACCATTAAGTTTGCCATAAATTTCAATTGCACGTTTTGTTTGAGATAATAAATTATCAATATCTTCTTTTTGACGGTTTATTGGGCTATTCATCAAAATATTCTCGTAAGCCTTTTTAACATCATTTTTCATCACTAAATTAAAAAAACTTTCAACCTTAGATTTCAATAAACTCGGCACTTCGATAAACGAGGTCGGTTCTTTTGATTTTTTTGATGTTGGCAAACCATCTTGTGCAAAAATTGTATTTACACTAAATAGAAGAATAATTAAAATTTTAAAAATTTTCATAGTCTTAAATTGAATTATTAATAAAAAAATTAAAATGTATTATCAGGTTACTTAAAGTAAATAAAATTTTTATATTTACCAAAAAATATTACATAAATACAATTTTGCTTAAATTTTGAAAATAAATAATCAAAATTACTTTATTTCCATTCTTTATCTATAACTGTAATTCTACTCGGATAGCTTATTGGTCCTAAGGAAGTTCTGACAGTAGGTTTTATATCTAATTTAACTTTCGAGGGCGAGCTATTAACTCCGCCTATTGCTAATGCAAGATTAACAATACTTTCGTAACCTCTATCGTTAAAAAATTTATACAAATCAAGCCCCATTCCGAGTGGAATAACTATACTTTGCCCGCTACCCGGTATAGTTAATTCGCTTTTTATATCACCATTAATAGTGCTTACATCATCGAGAATTAATCTATAATCAAGTGATGAAATTATAGCATTAGTTTTTTGTTTTCCATTAGTGCCATCATTTGGATTTTTGGCAAGCAAATTTAATGTAAAGTCTGCGGGAAAACTTTTAGTAGCATAAGCCGCAGTTAATTTTAATACGTCACTTGTAGAAACATCATTAATACTTCTTTTTTCAAAAATTTTGATACCAGCAACAGTCATATTAGAAATATTATCAATTTTAAAAGTTAATTTTCCGATATCAGCCAAAGCATTAGTTACATCTTTAATGACGCTACAACTCTGATAAGAAAAAATTGATGCGAAAAATATTGATATAAATATTATTTTTTTCAAATATTTCATTTATAAATAATCCTAAAATTAATTAAAATCATAACTATTATAATAATAAAATTCTAAGACAATATTTACTCACAATTATTTGATAAATTTGTTTTTCCATTTTTTGAAATGAAATGTTTTACTCTTCTTTTCTTCTAATTTTAACTCTAAATAACTGAACATCAATATCATATCTACGAATTTTATTATGTAGGGTTTCGCGACTAATTCCTAGCAAAGCGGCTGATTTGCTTACATTACCATTACATTTTTGTAAAATACTCTCAATTTTCTTTTTATCCACTTCTGCTAAATCTTCTTTTAAAGTTCTGCTATCAGATAAAAATTCTTCTGCTACACCAGCTTTAGAATAATCAGGTTTAGTGTTTAAAATTTTATGAATCTCAGATACTTCAATTCTATCGTGCATCACAGTTTGCATCGCAACTCTAATAACGCTTGCTAATTCTCTGACATTTCCGTGCCATTTTTGCTCACATAAAAATTCATTTGCTGATGGAGAGAAGAATTTACTTTCTTGAAAATCATCATTATGCTTTTTCACATAAAATTCAATTATATCTGGAATATCTTCGCGGCGCTCTGCTAATGAGGGTATAGAAATTTCACATTCACGCAAACGGTGATAAAGTTGCTCGCGGAAACGCCCTTCTTTCATATTTTTTAATAAATCCATATCTGTTGCAGATATAAATCGAATATCTACTACTTCGCTTTGTACAGAGCCGACACGTCTTACGACTTTCTCTTCGATTGGAATAAATAGATTTGATTGTAATTCAAGCGACATTTCACCAATTTCATCAAGAAAAATGCTGCCTTTATTAGCTTCGTGGAATAATCCTTTTTTTGTTTCTGTCGCACCCGAAAAAGATCCTCGAATATGGCCGAAAAGCTCGCTTTGAAATAATTCTTTTGGGATATTTGGTATATCTACTGTGATAAAAGGATGTTTTACTCTACGGCTTGCTGCGTGAATTGCTTTTGCAACAAGTTTTTTACCCGTACCTGTTTCGCCAGTAATTAACACATTCAGGTCAGTCCGACCATATTTAATTATATTATCACCGATAGATAGCAATGCTTTGCTTCGACCAATAATTCCATTTGTAGTTAAGAATTTTCGTATATCATCTGCTTCGCTTTTCTTTTCGACAGGTGCTATACTTGTTTCGAGAACGCTTTTTATCTTTTCTTTACTAACTATACTTTTTTCAATAAAATTAACAGCTCCAAGTTTGGTGGCTCTTACAGCTGATTCGATTGTTCCTTTTCCAGAAATCATTACCACAGGTATCGAAGGAAAACTTTTTCTTATATACTCTAATACATCAAGTCCATCTATTGTTTCAGACGGACCAAACTCTATATCGAGCATAACAAGTCCAATATTTTTTGCAAATTTATTTACAAAACTTATCGCTTCACTTGTCGTCTGAAGAGTTTTTGTTTCATAACCATAAGAGCTGACAATATCAGCAATTGTCGAGCTAAAATCTTTATTATCATCAACTATCAATACAATCATAATTCTTTTGCTATTGTTCCAAGTCTTTTATATAAATTTATAAAACCTAAATTATGTTCTGTCTCGAATTCGGGATTCCAAACTGCTCGAAAAAAGTATTTTTTTTCGGGATTATTATATTCTAAAAAATGATTAATTTCTGCGGGAACGCTTAAAGTTTGATTTTTAATAATTAAGCGACCCATTTCTTGCAATAATGCACATATTGAATCTTTGGGTGCATATATTGCAATTTCATTTCTATTATTATTATGAGCGTCTAAAAATTTAATTTCCCCATTCATTTTCATTGTATAATATTCGTAAAGCTCACCATTTTTCAAAATTCCCCATTTTAATTCAGATTTTTTCGTACCTTCATTAATACATTCAGGCGGTTTAGGTGATGACGAACATGCAATAACAATAATACTTATCAATATAATTATAATCGTGAAATTACTATAATTGATTTTTTTTAAAAATTTATTCATTCTTCATATATGGTTTTGTTTCAAGAAAAAATTTCATTCTTTTTATACATTCTTGTTTACCTAATAGTTCCATAGTTTCAAACATTCCTGCACCAGTTGATTTTCCTGTAATCATTAGTCTAATCGGGTGAATTATATCGCCTAATTTTTTACCTATACTTTGTGCAAATTCTTTAGTTTTTGCAGAAAGTTCATTATGAGAAAAATCATCTAATAATTGATATTCTTGAAGAAGAGCACTCATAATTTCACTTGTTCCATCAATCCACCTTTTTTGCATATATTCTTCATCATAATGTTTAATATCTTCAAACATATATGGACAGATTTCTGGAATTTCAGTTATAAACGTTATTCTTTCTTTAAATAATTCAAATATTTTTTCAATATATTGATTTTCAAAATGTTTATGAAAACTATTTTCTAATATTTCTTTTAAATCATTTCTGACATCACTTGGATTAAGCATTTTAATATATTGCTTATTCATCCAATCGAGTTTTTGAACGTCAAAAACTGCTCCACCCTTGTTTACTTTATTCAAATTAAATGATTCGATTAATTCATCAATAGAGTAAATTTCTTGGTCGCCAGATGGATTCCAACCTAATAATGCGATAAAATTCACAAAAGCATTTTTTAAATAACCTTTTTCTCTAAAATCTTCAACCGCGACAGAGCCTTGCCTTTTGCTAAGTTTAGATTTATCTTTATTCAATAATAATGGTAAATGTGCAAACTCTGGCAAATCCCAATTAAAACATTTATAAAGTAATATATGTTTAGGTGTGGACGGTAACCATTCTTCACCTCGAATTACGTGAGATATTTTCATTAAATGGTCATCAACAACATTTGCAAGATGATAAGTTGGGAAACCATCGGATTTCAACAATATTTGATCGTCAATATCATTTGTATTTACTCGGACTTCTCCTCTTATCGTGTCGTTAAAAATTATTTCTTCATTAAACGGGACAAATAATCTAATAACATAATCCGCACCAGAATCAATTAACTCTTGAGTTTCGTTTTTGCTCAAAGTAAATTGATTTTTCATAGTCTCGCGATTATATTTTGTTCCAAAAGTTTCAGATGAGTTTCTTCGCATATTTTCAATTTCTTCTGCTGTATCAAAAGCGTAATATGCAAAACCTTTTTCTACTAATTCTAATGCGTGATTTTTATATATATCCAATCTTTCTGATTGAATATACGGTCCGTAATCACCCTGTTTATCGGGTCCCTCGTCATAATCTATACTCGCCCAATTTAAAGAATTAATTAAATTTGTAACGGCATTTTCTACTAATCTTGTTCTATCAGTATCTTCTATTCTTAAAATCATTTTACCGCCCATTTTACGAGCAAAAAGATAGTTATATAAAGCAGTTCTTAATCCACCGACATGTAAATATCCAGTAGGCGACGGTGCAAATCTAACTCTAATTTCCATAATAATCCTTTGTGAACTTTGTGTTTTTATAGAAATACAAATTTAACATTAATATATGAGAAAAAATAAAACTGATATGAATTTCTTTTCAAATTTTTCTATTGAATTTATAATATTTTTTTTATTATCGCCTTCTTTCTAACTCATTAAGATTTTTTCGAGCAATATCGTTTAAGGGATTTATTTTTAAAGCTAATCTATATGCTGAATCTGCTATAACTTTATCACCCGTAAATTCGGCATAGCTTCCAAGATTAAGTATATTTATAGATGAGGTTTCTAAAATACCTTTTTCTAAATGATTTTCAACATTTTTTGGATAATTAATAAATCTTGTAAGATTAAGTTTATCAAAATTTACTTTTTTAAATGGCTCTTTTTTTTCAATTTTTAAAGCAAATCCATCTGGAATAACTCTATAATTCCGTAAAAATGACGCATCGGCGCCAGAGTTCGCATAATCAAAAGTTATATAAATGGGTCTTTCATCAATATTATTTTTTACAAAACTTTCTAATAAGTTTACAAAATTCTCCTGAATATTTGGATAAGTTTCAGGTCCGGCTCCACTTTCAAATTTTTCTACATCAACATTAAAAATTTCAAATTGCTCTTGTGAATTTTTATAGAATTTTGGATACCAATTTTTCAATTGCCTTGGATACCAAGTTCGTCTTAAAAGCTCTTTATCAACAACGACGATATCCGGTCTGTAATTTTCAACTTTTTGTAAATACCAAAATGCGGCAACCCAATAATCCCATTGAGAACTTATAATAACCGCATTTCGACCAAGATTATCAACGACATTACGAGTATAATCATAAACTAAATAATTATTAGATTTATCACATTCTGAAAAATTTAAAGTCAGATTCATTAATGGTAAAACTAAAACTAAATATTTGTATTTTTCAAATTTTTCAACAAAAAATATAGCACCAGCACCCGAGATAAATATCAAACTATAAAATGCTAAATAAAAATATACATCAATATCGTGAATCGAATAATTTACTGAATAAAATATACAAGAGAATAATAAAATTATAAAAAACCAAAATATTTCAGAATACGATTTATATAATCTATATAGTCCATCAATAACTAAAATAATTCCTATATATGTTAAATAATTAGGCAAACTACTAATAAATCTCCAAAAATTTTCTATTGCTACACCAAGCCCTGAAAACATCCATTCTTGGTATTGCTTCCCTTGAATATGATAGAAAAATTTATCAAATCCGCGATGTACATATCCCCAATTAAAAGCTGGTTCAGAAAAGCTACGTATTGGCAAGTAAAAATAAAAAGTTAAACCAATAGCAGCAATTAAAATTAGATAAATTAGATTTTTAATTCTTCTCTGTGAAAAATCAAAATCATTTTGAGGTCTTTTGAAATATAAAAAAAGAAATGCTGGCAAAATTAATATTGTTGTTAGGTGGTTTGCAAAACTTAATCCAACAAATAAACTTGCTAAAACCATATTCATCTTATGATTTTCACTAATTAATACAGATTTTAAAAAGAAGTATATAGTAAGATTAATTAGTAAAAATTGCAATGAATATACTTCGAATTGAGTTGCCTCCTCCCAAACAAGTGTAGAAAACATAGCCGTTAAAGTTAGCGCAAACGCAATGAATTTATTTGTAAAAGTATCTTTAAATTGCGGTTTTGTAATTTCATAAGAAATTGTTGCTGATTGCTTCTTTTTTGAACTTTTTACAATATTCTTTCTTCTTAATACTAAATTATCAAAAAATAATAGCAATGTAAAATATAATACAACTGCCGAAAAAGATACATAAATAGCAGATAATAAATTTAATTGATATATTTTAGTCCAAGTAAATGGTATTAATGACCAAATATGCCCTAAAAAAGTAAATAGTGGATAGCCCGTTGGATGAGCTATACCAAGAGTACAAGCAACACCCGCAAGTTCTCCATTATCCGTAAATCCCACAGTCGGAGTTAAAGTGATAATAAAAACTATAATACTAATTAAAAATATAATACTTGGAAAAAAATACTTATTATTCATTTATTGAGCCTATAATTTTGTACTAATTATTTTAAATGCAGATTGTAAATAATTATTTCCCGAATATAAAAGTTCTAATTTAAAATAAAAAGAATTTGTAAAATCAAGGAATGCTTTAAATTCGTGTGTCGGAACAGCAAACTCATCAAATATTAAAATATCATTTTCTTTTAAATAAGGTGCTAACATTGTAAGAGCATATAGAGTAGAGCTATATAAATCAGCGTCGAGATGGACTACTTTTCTATTTCTAAAAGTATTATTCTTTAAAAAAATTGGTAAAGTATCTTGAAATAATCCTTTATGAAATTGAGCCCTATCATCATTTACAATAGGAATATTTCCTTCTTGAGTCATATCACCAGCTTTGAATACATCCCATTTCTCGGGTAATCCTGTAAATGTGTCAAATCCATTAAAAGTTGAATTAATATGCAAATTTTCGTTTAACCACCATTTAAAAGTGCGTCCACTTGCAACACCAAATTCTATATAATCAATTTCATTATTAAGATTCTCATCAATAAATAATTTTTTATAAACTTTTTGTCTTATTTCGGTATCAAATTTATTTGAATAAAAATCATTATAAATTTTTGCAGAATTTTTGCTTCTCCATTCTGACATTTTTGATAAATATACAAGATTTAGTAATGCCCCCTCGAATGGTTTTACTATTCGATGCAAGCCAAATCTCATAAAATTTCCTTTTAGCTTTCGTCTAATATATAATTTTAATTCCATTTATTATAAACTATGTGTTGATAAAATTCAAATATAATAAGATTTCTATAAAAAATATAAACTAAGTAAGTAATTCAAGAAATTCTTTTTCGTTTAATATTTCAATACCGAGTTTTAATGCTTTGTCATATTTGCTACCGGGCGATGTACCGACAACGACATAATTCGTATTTTTTGAAACTGATTTTACTTCTTTTCCACCAAATTTTTCAATCATTTTAGCGGCTTCTGAACGGCTAAAACTATCTAATTCACCCGTAAATACAAAAGTTTTCCCAAAAATTCCCTCTTTTGTATTATCAATTTTTTCTACATTTTGACTAAAATTTAATCCATAATTTTTCAATTTATTAATCATTTTTATATTAATCTCATTTTGAAAATAATTAATAATTGATTCTGCCATTTTATTACCAATTTCTGAAACAGCAGTTAAATCCTCATAACTTGCTTTTGCAATATGATCAATATCCTTGAAATTTCGAGCGAGTAGCTTAGCACCGCCTTGACCAATGAATCTAATTCCAAGTCCGAATAATATTTTTTCAAAAGATTTTTCTTTACTTCTTTCAATAGCTTCTAAAATATTATCAACTGAACGCTTGCCCCAACGCTCGATTTTTAATAATTCATCTTTATGATTTTTCAAATTATAAATATCAGAAATATCTTTTAAATATCCTAAATCGAATAACTGCTCAACAACTTTTTCGCCTAAACCCTCAATTTCCATAGCTTCTCGCGATGCAAAATGCTCGATTGTTCTACGTAATTGACAGGGGCAATTTGGGCTTAAACAATAATAATTTGCTTCGCCTTCTAACCTAACTAATTTACTATCTGTTTCGCATGGGCAATATTCAGGAAAAGTATATTTTTCAGAATTTGGTGGTCTTTTTTCTAAAACTACTTTAACAACTTTTGGTATTATTTCACCACCTTTTTCAATTAGAACTGTATCAGAAATTCTAATATCTAATTCTTGAATAAAATCATAATTATGAAGTGTCGCACGGCTAATTGTAGAACCTGCAAGTAGAACGGGTTCAAGCTCGGCAACCGGGGATACAGCACCCGTACGCCCAACTTGTAAAACAATATCTTTTACAATAGTTTCAGCTCTTTCAGCCTCATATTTATATGCAATTGCCCATTTTGGGGAGCGGGCTACGGTGCCGAGTTCGTCTTGCTCTTTTAGTGAATTTACTTTGATTACAATTCCATCTATTTGAAAAGATAACGTATTTCGCGATTTATCCCAATAATCAATAAATTCAAATATTTCCTCAATATTTTTACATACTTTATATGCGGGATTAATTGTAAAGCCCGATTTTTTAAGAAGTTCTAATCCAGTGCTATGATTTGAAATATTAATATCGTTTGTATGTAAATAATAAGCAAAAAAGTTAATTTTTCGCTTGGCTGTTTCTTTCGAATTAAGTAATTTTAAAGAGCCAGCAGTTGTATTACGCGGATTAGCATATAATTTCTCACCCTGTAACTCTCTTATTTTATTAATTTCATCAAAATCGCTAATATTCATATATGCTTCGCCACGAACCTCAAAATTGCGAAGTTCAGTGTTTTCAATAGATAATGGAATAGTCTTAATAGTTCTTAAATTATGACTAATATCATCTCCAGAGAAGCCATCACCCCGAGTAGCACCAAGATAAAACTTACCTTCTTTATATATGATTGAAACAGCAACTCCATCAATTTTTAGTTCGCAACAATATTCAATATCTTTATAATTTAATTCTTTATTTACTCTATTAATAAAGTCATCAACCTCTTTTCTGCTATATGTATTCGCAAGCGAGAGCATAGGAGTTGCGTGATTTATCTGCGAAAATTCTTTAAGCGGCTCTCCACCAACTCGTTGCGTCGGCGAATTGGAG
The DNA here is from genome assembly GCA_029974985.1 of Bacteroidota bacterium. Taxonomy (GTDB): domain Bacteria; phylum Bacteroidota; class Ignavibacteria; order Kapaibacteriales; family UBA2268; genus JANJTB01. The sequence goes on from JARKQC010000360.1 coordinate 55,569, forward strand.
ATTATCAAATGTGGATTTGCGTTTTCAAGAGTTTGCAATTCTTTAAATAGTAAATCATATTCTTTGTCGCTAACTAATGATTCAGCCTCATTATAATAAGCATAATCATATTTATTTATCAAATCGCGAAGTTCGTTTACTCGTGTTTCTATATCATTTTTTTGTGTCATTTTTTTAATATTAGAATTTTTAAGAGCAGAATTTAAAATAATTAATACATTAATTTTTTACTTTATCAAACCGTCTTCTTTAAGTTTTTTTACTATATCTTTGGCATAAGATTCCATAATTAAATCATAATCAGAGCCGAACCATTCACCAGACGAAGAATATGAAGTTGCAATCCATGCATTATTTTTTGAATTTATATCAATCAATTTAGCTTCGAAAAAAGACTTAAATTCTCTTTCTACTGTTCCACTTGTATGTGAAGTTACAGTTTTTTCGGTATAAACGTCTTTTCCATCTTTTTTCTTAACTTCGCCTTTGGTTTCTGTTATTGCTTGTCCGGGTTTATAGGTATCGTGAATATTTTTATCTTTCCATGAAACCAGTAAATAGCCATCAACGGCATCTTTTACAAGAATATCTTGCATTTGTTCTTGTGTCCATTCTCTTGTAGGTGGAAATAGCTGAGTTCCAGAAACAGCATTGATATTATTATCTTTAAAAATTTCTAAAAATTCCCTCTCTAATTTTTGCTTATATTTTAAATCATTAAAATCAGCTAAAACGCAAATTTTCTGAAATTTTTTACCTTTAAAACTTGGATCAACAAAAGATGTCGTTTCAGTCGAGACACAGCTTGATATCAAAATTGATAATACAAACGCAATGCTCAATATTATTATAATTTTTTTCATAAAATATTCTCCAATAAATAAAATAATTATTAATTTTCAAGTAATAAAAATGCCTTTAAAAAATCATCTATATCGCCATCCATTACAGAGTGTATATCTGTATTTTTTAACTCAGTACGGTGGTCGTTAACCATAGTATATGGTTGAAATACATACGAACGAATTTGACTGCCCCATTCAATACGTTTTTTAGAGCCTTCAATACTTGCTTTCGCGGCTTCTTCTTCTTCGCGTCTTAATTGATAAAGTCTGGATTTTAGCATTTTAATAGCACGCTCTTTATTTTGTAATTGCGATCTTTCTTCTTGGCAGGCAACAACTATTCCCGTAGGTAAATGTCTTAATCTAACGGCTGTCTCTACTTTATTTACGTTTTGTCCACCTTTTCCGCCTGCTCGAAATGTATCCCATTCCAAATCAGCTGGATTTACCTCAATTTGAATATCATCATCAATCTCGGGATAAACAAAGACAGATGCAAATGATGTATGGCGACGTGCATTACTATCAAAAGGCGAGATTCTTACTAATCTATGCACTCCATTTTCTGCTTTTAGATAACCATAAGCGTATTTACCAGCGATTTCTAATGTACAGGATTTAATACCAGCACCGTCTCCATCGAGTTGTTCTAAAAGTGTAACTTTATATGATTTTCTTTCTCCCCACCGAATATACATTCTCATCAGCATTTCAGCCCAATCTTGTGCTTCTGTGCCGCCCGCGCCCGCGTTTATACTTAATAGTGCAGTTTTTTCATCTGTTTTATCGCCTAACATATTTCGTATTTCGAGGGATTCAACAAGATTTTGAGATTTATTAATTTCGGATATTATGTCATTTTCGAGTGTGTTATCTTCGGTTTCATTGGCTATTTGCCACATTGTTCGTGCATCTTCGACAGCTGTGTTTACTGTGTTCCATTCAGAAATCCAATCTTTTAAATCGGCAATTTCCTTCATTATTTTTTTTGCACCGTTTTGTTCATTCCAAAAGTCATCAGTTTCTGATTTTTTCTGTAATTCATCTACTAACTTAGTTTTTCCTTCGATGTCAAAGGAACCTCCATAATTTATTCGTTCTTAATTCTAAATCTTTTATTGTATCTTTTAATGGTTCGAACATTGTATAATCTCGATAATAATTAATAATTTATATTAAAAAATAATATTTATTTTAAACTTTTACGAAATACTTAAAAAATTGTTTCAATCACAACTTAATAAAAAAAGCGACTTTTACCTTAAAGATAGAAGTCGCTTTTATAGATAATAAAAAAGTTTATTCTACTATAATTTTTCCATTTATAGTACCGCTTTTAGATTCTAAATAATAGAAATAAAATCCAGTAATCAAATTATGAACATCAAAACTAAATGTATTTTCACCTTGATTTATTTCAATATTATTTGATTGAAATACTATATTTCCATTAATGTCTGCTATTTTAAATATAGATTTTGAATTTTGTAAAGCATTAATAGTTAAATTCAATGTATTGGTTACTGGATTTGGGCTTACAAAATGATTACTAATATTAATATCATTATCTCTAACTGAAGAATTTAGTGGTGTGCTAAATTCTCTAACTTGCGACCACTCTCCATTTCCAGCTTCATTCCAAGCAACGACTCTCCAGAAATAAGTTTTTCCATATTTAAAATCAATTACTGTGCGTTGTGTATCTGGTATAGTTTTGTATTCTGTAAATAATTTATCAGTTGCAAATGTATTATCTTCGCTTATTTGCAAGTGATATAATAATGCTCTTTCGACTTTATTCCAACTAAAATTAATAATTAAAGGTGTATTTTTTGCTTTATCTTGCGGTAATACTAAAATAGTTGGGTCTTCTGGCTTAATATCTTCGGTACGGAAAATATAAGTTTCTGAATCTGTTCCTTCGCTATTGACATCTACTGTTTTAACTTTCCACCAATAATACGTATATCTTTCGAGACCAGCTAATTCAATTGTAGTATCTGGGGTTGCTTGATTTAAAAATATATTTTCAAAATCTCTATCAGTTGATATTGTAACAATATATGAGACCGCTCTATCTACTTGACTCCAAATAAGTGTTGGATTGTGAGATATTTTAACCTCTGAATTTGGTGGATAAATCAATGTAGTGGCTTTGGGTGGCAATATATCGGTTGTAAATGAAAATATATCAGACCAAACGCTAACACCATCATTATTTACTGCACGAACTCTCCAATAATATTTTGTATTTTCTGCATATTGAAATCCAGGATTTGTCCAAGTTGTGGATTTCAAATTCCTTTCATAAATAAGTTTTTTATTAATTAAGCTATCTAGCGATATTTCAATTTCGTAATTTTCTGCTTCTTCTACTTCTGACCATTGATAGATTGGAAGAAGTGATACGCGTGTAGCTTTATCTTCGGGACTAATTAATTGCGGTGCTGGTATCAGTGTTTTGAAGGTATTGATGCCGCTCCAATCACTATAACAAACACCAAATTTTGCTCTTACTTTCCAATAATAAACTTTATTATCATTCGGAACAACAAAATGGAAATAGTTAGTATCTAAGCCAGCTGTATCGAGTAATATTGTGCTTAGTTCAGAATCAGCATATAATTTTAAATCATACTCAACACCTTCACCATAATTTTCCCAATTAAAATCTATTTGTTTACGCAATCCTATCGAGCCATTTATGGGTTGAATTATTGATGGCGCTTTTTGAGTAGTTATAAATACTCTTGTTTCTGACCATAATCCATTATTGTGAGAATCTTCTGCTCTTACTCTCCAATAATGTGTAGTTATTGGTTTCTTTAAATCAATATGAATTTGTCTATCGTTAATATTTGCAGAATCAATAATCAATTTTGTAAATGTAATAGTGTCTGAAACTTGTAACCTATATTTTACAGCATTCGGTACAATAGACCAACGGAATAAAGTTTGGTTCATAGTTATGCAAGTTTCATTAGCAAGTGGTGTTGCTAATTCGGGTTTAGCATAAGGCGACTTAAATTTTAAAATAGGCGACCAATAGCTAACACAAGACTCGCTAATTACACGAACTCTCCAATAATATGTAGAATCAAATTTTGTATCGAGTATAAAAGAAGTTGTAGTATCGCTAAAATTCTGTAAATTTAAAATTATATCATCAAAATTTGAGGTCTTTGATAATTGAAAATCATATTTATCATTTGAATTTGCTCTTTTCCAAATAAAATTAATTTTAAAAGGTTCGGACACGAATAAATCACCACCAAACGCATTATTCGTTGGATATAATAATGTTGGTGGAGCTTGTTTTGTAGTTAAACTCCATACTTCTGAAAATTCAGTTTTACATAAAGATTTTATCGAAGCAACTCTCCAATAATAAGTTTTGCTATATTTTGGTAATTTTACATTTGCACTTGTATCAGTAAGATTATCTTTATTATAAATTAAAGTATCAAATGTAATACTTTCTGAAACTTGCAGATGATAGAACTCGGCTTCTACTTTTTTCCATTTAAAAGTAACGAGCGTATCGTTACATACAGAACCATTTACTGGTAAAAGTAAGTCGAGTGGTGGACGTTTAGTTTTAAAAGTATTCGCCGCCGAAATGCCTAAATTATTGTTTGCAAAAACTGAAACAGCTCTCCAATAATATGTGTTATTCCAACTCGGTAATGATATAGTAGTGCTTGTTGTTGTCAAATCTTTTAAGGAAACTAATGGCGACTCAAAAGTTGGCTCGTCGGCAATTTCTATCCTATAACTAACTGCATAAGGCACTTCGCTCCATTCGAAACGTACATTTTTTTTAACACAATTATCACCATTTTGCGGTGATATTAAAGTAGGAGCTACTTGTGAGAATACTTCTAATACTGAATATGTAAGCAATAAAAAAGTAAAAATAAGTAACCTTGAATACTTCATTTTAAAACTCTCCACTAATATAAATTCTAATTATTTTTCTAATTTTATTTTTTATTTAAAAAATTATAATTGTTTGTATCAACAATTACAATATTTGAAAAACGTTTTTTTACTTTATATATTTTTATAATAGATAATTTTAAATATATGTACCCGATAATTTAAACCAATTACTTATTGATAATAAATTTTTTAACTTCGTAAAAAGGACCAGATTTTAATATATAAAAATATAATCCAGAATTATATTTTTCTAAATTTACAAAATTTTCGTAAGTTCCTTTATCTAAATAGCTATCAACAAGTTTTGAAATTAATATTCCATTACTATTATAAATACTTAATTCAGTATTTGCAGAAATTGCTATCGAAAAACTTATATTTGCAAAATTTGTAATAATTGGATTTGGATTTATATCATCTAATTTATATTTAGAACTACTAAAATTTATTACTTTTAAATCATTTGCACACAATGGATTAATATATACTTTTGATTTGCTATCTTGAATTGTTACACAATTATTATCAATTAATGAAATACTTGTTTCGATATCTGTATTGTTTTTTATTTCATTAGGAAAATATGTGATAAATGATAGAGTAAATAAATCAGTATCATTGGTAATTTCATTTCCTAATAAAGATTTAATATTAAATTTTAATATCCCTTTTTTATAAAAATATTCATCTTTTTTTATTATATATTCACCATTTAGATAATTGCTAATTTGTGCGGAACCTTCGATATATTTTAGCATATTTCCATCGTATTTCAACCATACTTCTAAATCTTTTAATCCCATTCCTTTTAAATCATAATTAGTCTTAAAAGTGATTTTTTGATTGATTGTATCACCAATATCAACGGTATATTGTGCAGGCGAGCCGAATATATTTGTAATATATTGAATAGGCTTTCCGCTAAAAGTAGCATATTTTTTTAGATTTTGATTTCGCAAATCGCTTATTATTAATTCTACTTTTTTTTCACTTAAATCTTGGGGACGGTAAATTATATTTATAGGTATCTGTTCTAATGGTGCAAGTGTAAAACCATTAGAAATTTCTTTATTTAATAATTCAAATTCGGGGATTTCTTTATCAAATAAGATTTTTCCAAATTTTAATTCTTGATTACTATTGTTTTTTACATATCCTTTAATAATTTGTTCTTTACCAATACAGGATTCGCCATATCCTCCCGTAAAGGAAATTTGTTGCTCTATTCCATAACCAATCAAAGAAATCGTAGCTGTATCAATAGCATCGCTAATAATTTCAAATTGTGATGAATTAACTCCTTCTTGCATCGCAACAAATCCAGCATAAAGAGTATAAGTTTTACCTGGCGATAATTTAATAGGAAAATTTATTACTTCTTTATCTATTTTAAATCCTTTCGAACCGTAAATTTTCCATAACTCCGAAATTTCTTCTTCATTATATAATTTAAAATCATAGATATATAAAGTATCATAATATTCCCAATCATCATAAATAAGATTAGTAATATTAATTTTTCTAATTGATGAAGTATTATAGTCTTCCACTATCGTTGTATCAAATTCAACAATTTGAGATTTTAATTTTGGTGCAGTTCCAAAACCAGTAAGTTCAGTAATAGTATTATTCGAGTAATCTGTTTTATATCGAATTGACAAATGATGATTTCCGAGCTGTATAGGGCGGAATTGTACTTTAAAATTATATTTTTCACCTGCTTTTAATTTTAAATTATTAAAAATCTGGCGATTAAACTCGAATGCATCGGAATTTTCTTCGTTAAATATTTCGATTCCTTTTATCGAAATATCAGTATTTCCAGTATTTTGTAATGTTATTGATTGAGTTTGATTTTCTATTAAATACGGTCCAGAAGGAAAATGTGTCCTAAAAATTCTTTTTCTTCCCCAATTATACGAACTTGCAACTAAACCTGGTTCGATGCTTTGAGCATTAATTAAGCAAACATTATCATTTGTACTTGCATCGCTTATAATTACAACAGAATCTTTATATTTCTTCAAGGATTTAGGAGTAAAAATTACATCAAATTGGTATTCTGAACCAGTGGGAATTATTAGTGGATTGTTTTCATCAAAATGAGTATCGAAAACAACTTCAAAATCATCATTTGTTGGCTTTATATATGAGCTAACTTTTAAATCCGAAACTCCCGAATTATAAATTTTAGAGCTTAATTTTACAGAATTTCCAATAGTCAAATCATCAAAGTACAAATCACTAACATCAATAATTGGGCTTCCAACCGTAGCTTCTAAAAATGTAGTAAATCTAAAAATGCAATCATCATTAAATCCAAGCGAATCAGACAATACTCCATTTGAAATTGGATTAAATTTTACAGAAAAACTAATTTTTTCTCCTTTTGCTAAAATGAAAGGCATTTTGTTATTATTTATGATTTCAAATCCTTGTTTTCCGTCTTTTAAATTAATTTTACTAATTATTGTACTTGTATCAGAATTATTTGTGATTGTAAAATCTTTTATTAATCCTACATCGTTTAATTTGAACGAGCCATAATTTTCATATCTTGAACTAATTATATTTTTCTTTGCTTTATAAATAATTTCTGATTTTGTAAAATTTCCATTTGCATCCCAAAAAATTATAACCGCCTTTGCATCGGCTTCTGAATTTATTATTTTTAAAGACCATTTTGCATTTGTGCTTATACCCGGAATAATTTTATCAAAATTTCCTTTAACAAAATTATAAGATTCTTCATTTAAGAATAACGAGCCAGCGAGATTACTTCTTGAATTATCATTTGGCAAATCTTTAACTATGCCATCAACATTTCCCAAACAATCCATTTTCCAGCTTACTTCGGGTGATAATGTATCTTGGGTTTCTGCTAAACCAACTTTTAAACCCGCTGAAAAACCATAGCTCCTATCACGATTAAATCCATAAATATAAGAAGTAAATTTTGAATCAGATTTAATGCTGTATTTGCCAATAGGATCTATTTTAAGGGAAATCATTCCAATATTATTAATAATATCAATAGTTTCATTTTGCAAAATATTCATTTTATTTATTGAAACATATTGAATATCATCTTTTATGAATTTTCCCATCATTAAATCATCGGGGATTTCTCCATATTCACCTTGCTTATAAATTATATTTAAATAATTATTTGAAAAAGCAGAATTACTATTAATTGCTGGCATCGAAAAACTAACTTCGTTCAAATAATTTTCGTAAGGATTTAATAATATTTGAAAGGGGTCGCCATCTGGCTCGGGCAAACCGTCTTCCTCGACACCTGTGTTATATAAAGTTACTGAAATTTGTTTGTCTGATGATATTGTGCCGCATTTTGCTCCTAATAAATCATTAATTCTTAATTCTAAAAAACCTTCTCCAAGAATACCGCCCTTTTGATTTATTACTGCATAATTTTCACCATTTAATTTAATATTTGTGTTAGCTTCTTTTGCATAAATTCTTACTATTGGGCTAAATTTTCTTCCATAGATTATTGGAATATGAAATGTATGTCCCCAATATCTTGTTCCTAATTCCATTTCTGCAATATATGCCGCATATTTATTATTACTTGGAATATTTGCTGAATACGATGCCGAAACTACTGAAATTGGTAAATTTGATGTTATTAAACTTCCCGATAAATCAGCATCACGACCTTTTGATGAAATCATCCAAACGTCGCCCTTATTTAAAACCTTTTTTACAATTTCACCCGTTTTTTGTTCTGATGATGTTACACTGGATTGATTTCCACCTAATTTGAATGATACTTCTGTACCATCATAAATTGCACTAATACCGCACAAAGATGGAAAACCCGAATAAGGTGGATAATATATCGAAGCATCGCCATAAGAAGAAATTATATATTCATTTGATAATAAATTGATAGGCAAAAGTGTGAATCCTTCGCTTGTACTGCTATAATTAACAAGTACATAAACGCTTATTGGATGCTCTGAACTAATCATTATGGCAGATTTAGTATAAATATCACTCGGAAAAATAGGGTCTAATCCCGTTTTGATATATGGCTGCACTAAGGAGGGTTCTAAACTTATTTCACTTGGTGCTTGAGGGATAACATTTACTGTTTTAGTATAATCTTTTCCAATAATTTTTAGTGTTGCTTTTGTCTCTACATCTGAATTTATAAAAATGCGTACAAAATTATTATTACTTCCATTTTCAATCAAAGCTGGTGGCACAGTGAAACAAAATTCACTGCCCCAATTAGAATTAATATATTTTTGAAAGTTATCTGCGGAATAAATTGTTGTAGAATAAAATATTCCGAAGATTAAATTAAAAATAAAAAGTATATATTTTTTTTTCATATATAAATCTCCTATTTGAAGATTTTAAAATTAATATTAATTATTAAGTTTGTAACAACTCTTTATTGTAATAACACATTAAAATCAATTTCGTCTCAAAAAAAGTGAAAAAATCTTTAAAAAATCTATTTTTTTTTAATTTTTTTTCAAAAATGTGTAAAATTTAATAAAAAATACAATAAAATTAACATATTTTCATAATTCGCATTGTTATTTTATATCATAATTTATTTAGTTTATACTAATATATTTCAAATACTTAAAATATTATTATATTATTTGATATTGAAAATAAAACGAGTTTAAAATCGTTTTTGTATTAAGGTAAAAAGTGATATTTGAGATATAGTTTATCTTTAAATATATTATTTTATTAAAATTTCCGAGTGATTTTTGTAGCATTTTAAAAAAGGTTTTGTTATGTCGAAAAGATACATTTATTTTATAATTTTTATTTTTACTTTTTCCGTAAGTAATTTATTTTCTCAGTGGAGAGCTTATGAAGTACCACGCTATATTCAAGCAGGATATTTCGAGCAGTTTCCAGAGCATTATAAATATCCCATCAATGGTAAGTTAAGATATATGGAACTGCCACCCGATGTATTAAAATTTAAACCAGAACAAACAACTTTTCAAACAAGTGATGGAATAGAAGTAGTAAATGTATCAAGCTCTTTTGCAAATGCAAAAACAGAAACATGGATTGCTCTTAATCCCACAAATCCATCTAATATTATTGCTACGGCAAATGATAATGCGTATCTTGGTGGATATGATGGTTTTAGAATGAGCGCTTTCGTTTCAAAAGATTTTGGTGCAACTTGGGCTCATAAACCAACTCCAAGTAATAGTGGACAGTGGATTAGTCCAAAAGGTACACAAGCTACGATTTTTGACCCATCTATTGCATTTGATACTAAAGGTAATGCTTATTATGCTTATGGTTTTTCAGAAACAACTTGGGGAAGTGAAGATAAAGATACAGAACAAAATGGAGTTTTTATTGTTAAATCCAGCGACGGCGGAATGACTTGGAATGCTATACAAGAAGGTTCTGACAAAGGAATAATGGCTGTAACTACTGATGCATTAAAAACAAGCGGAAACCCTTTTCACGATAGATATACTATTACAACAGATGCTACTGTTGGCTCGCCATATCAAGATAATGTATATATAACTTGGAGAGTTTTCCGTGGCATTGATGGAGTTGTTTTTAGTAAATCTACTGATGGCGGAGAAAGCTGGTCGCCTTATAGAAGATTAGATGTTGGTGGGCAAGCGCCTCAACCTGTAACTGGTCCGAATGGTGAGGTTTATGTAACTTGGATTTCTGAAGATTATAATGGATACGCCGCCGCAAAATTTATTAAATCAACTGACGGTGGGGAATCTTTTGGTAGCATTATTGAAGCTCAGAAGGTTATTAGTATTGGTGATAGACATCCAGTAAGTTATCGCCACGTTTTAACAAAAAAACAAAATATTAGAGTATCTTCAACTCCAATGATGGCTTCGGATAATTCTAATTCACCATATAGAGGAAATCTTTATATAGTTCAAGCTGGTAGAGAAAGTAATGGCGGTCCTTATGGTGTTTACATTTCAAAATCTACAAATAAAGGTTCTACTTGGGCAAAAAATATTCGTATTGATGAAAACTCATTAAGAAATGATTTATTTTTCCCAAGTATTAGTTGCGACCCTATTACTGGTATGGTTGCAGTTCTTTATTATAGCAGTCAAAATGACCCAAATAACGTCGGAGTTGATGCTTACGTAGCTATTTCTAATGATGGTGGTGATACTTGGAGAAATATTAGAGTATCTCCAAATACTATTTATCTAAATTCTATTAGTACTGTTTTCCCACAAGGTGGTGAAGGAAATATTTATTGGGGTGATTATACTCACGTCGTTGCTTTTGATAGCAAAGTTTATCCTCTTTATTGGATGCCAACTCGTGCTGATTATCATTATGGCACTAATGCCTTGTTTACAGCATTTATTTCACCGGCTCCACAAGCTCCAACAGAACTAGCTTTTGTTACTCAGACAAACCCAACAAAATTAAAATTAACTTGGACTCATCCTACAAAAAATCTTATTGGCGACCCAATTAATAATTTTAAAATTAATATTTACAAAGGCGATAAAAAAATTGGGGAGGTTCCTAAGAATCAAAAACCAGAATTTTTTGATGGTGAAGTTTCTTACGGTGAAAAATATACATATTTTCTCGAAACTGAAATTGAATCTGGTCTTAAAAGTAAAAAGGTAGAAATTACTGCTACTATCGGCGGTAATATTAAACCAAAAGCAATTTCAAATTTAACTTGGAGACCAAAAGCAAATGGCGTTCAATTAAGATGGACAAACCCAAATCTAACAGTTGCTGACGAGCCTTTACTAGATGAATTAAGAATTGCAATTTATGATGTTGAGAAAAATCAATTAATTAAAAAAATTGATAATCAAAAATTTACTGCTGGTGAAAATTCTGACTATACTATTGAATTAGCAACTGATAAATTCTATGAATTAAATGTTAAAGCTATTGCAGTCCGCGGCGGTGTCGAGACAGAAAGTGATTTTTATTCCAATAAAGTAATTGCCTTCTCTGGAAATCCAAAGAATGATTTAAGTGAAAATTTTGATAACATAGAAAATAGAGTGCCAATTTATAATAAAGGTAAATGGAATACTACAAGTACTAAAGCGGCTTCTGCACCAAATTCATTTACTGATTCGCCAGATGGCAATTATGCAAATAATGCTAATGAATTTTTTATTATGGCACCTGTAGTACTTTCTTCTGGCAAATCAACAATAAGTTTTGACCATATCGCTTTAATTGATAGTGTGATACGTACCGATGTTAATGAAATTCCAAGATTTGACTATGGGGAAATTGCTTATTCAAATGATTTCGGACTTACTTGGAAAATGTTAAAATGGGTAAATGCAAATAGTTCGCCCGATTTTATTATGGGTAGCATAGAAGAAAGTAAATGGCAGAATTTAGCATTTAACCTTAATAATATCACTGGTGATACAGTTTTATTTAGATTTACACTGGGCTCTAATGATTTTAGAAATGGTGATGGCTGGTATCTTGATAATATTATGCTCGATGGTCGCCCTTCGTCAGTAAATTATAATCTTTATGATAATACAATGATTAGTGTAAATCCTAATCCAATTCATAATTCTGCTGTTATTAGCATAAAAACAGCAATTGATGCTAATATCAAAATTGAATTTTATGATGTTTTAGGTAATAAAATTTCATTTAACGATTTAGGATATAAAAAAGCGGGTGAATATTCCTTAAATCAAGAATTTAACCACATTTCTAATGGAATGTATTTTTATAAAATTTCAATTGATAACTATGTTAAAACTATTCCTGTTAGCGTTGTTAAGTAATTTAATTAATATGCTAATAATTTTTTGATATTTTTAAGAGCGGTAAATTTCTATTCTTTGCCGCTCTTTCTAATTTTATTAGTTTTGCAATATAATTCTCTAAAAAAAATTAAAATATGTTAAAATCAAAAATAAATAAAACTACAAAATCTAAGACTACAAAGCAAATAGATAATATTGATGAATCAAACTCAGATATTAGTGTTTTAGAAACAAGTAAAGAAGTAATTGATAATAATATTCAATTACAAAATAGCAATATTCTTAATATAATTCCTATCAAAATCAATGGATTAGTTTTCAACAATGAAATTCTCAATATTGAAAATACTGAGACTACCGATACATCACTTATTAATACCTCCGAAACAAATGAAATTGTTAGAGGAAAAAATTATTATAAAAATCAAAAGAGAAAACAAAATCTAAAAAGAAAACAAGAAGAACAGAAAAATCAAAAAACAGAAAATAATAATTCTACACTCAAGCAAAGTGAAATTGAGAAAATTATTGAAAAACCAATAGATACAAATAAAAACAAGAAAAAAGCAAAAGTAAAAGACGATAAACAAAATAAATCAAAAGATATTAACAAAAAAATATCTCTTGTTAAAGAATTTCTTTATACTCAAATTAGTGAGGATAAAAAATTATCTAAATCGCAATCTCGGAATGAATTTCTTATTAATTTTCTTAATAAAGTTGAAGAATATCTTATTAAAAAAGCATATATCGAGCCGGGTGGAAAAATTTTACTTGCCGTAAGCGGTGGAGTTGATTCGATAGTTTTACTCGATGCACTTGCTTTATTAACACAGAAGATTAGATTCTCTTTATATGTTGCACATTTTAATCATAAATTGCGGGGTTTATCCGCAGATGCAGACGAAGGGCTTGTGCGAAATATATGCAAAGAATATAATTTACATTTTTATTCTGGTTCTGGAAATGTCAGGCAATATTCATCTAAAAATGGTATTTCTATTGAGCATGCCGCAAGAATTTTAAGATATAATTTTTTCGAGCGAACTGCACGCAACATAGGTGTAGATATTGTTGCAACTGCACATAACGAAGATGATTTAGTCGAAACTTTTTTTATAAATTTATTCCGAGGGAGCGGTTTAACGGGATTAAGCAGTATGCCATCGAAACGCAAATTTGTAAAAAATGTTACTCTTGTTCGCCCTTTTTTACAATTTAATAAATCTATATTATATAATTATGCAAAAATCAGAAAATTAGCTTGGAATGAGGACGAAACTAATGCTCTGCTTAATTATACACGAAATAAAGTTCGCCATGATTTATTGCCAAAATTAATTAATGAATATAATCCTTCGATTATTGAAGTAATAAATCGTACTGCTGAATTAATTCAGGGCGCCGATGAGGTTATAAAAGATTTAGTTGTAAAAAATATATCGAATATTCTTGATGAATCGAGTAATGATCGCTTTTATATAAAAATAAATATGCTTCTTACTTATAATAAATTTATGCAAGGTGAATTTTTGCAATTTGCTTGGAATAAATATTTCCGATTACAGCCACTATCATTAGCAGTTATTGATAGAATTTTAGAGCTAATTGATAAACAAACGGGTAGTATTTGCGAAATATCATCGGGTTATATCGTATTGCGAGATAGAAATCATCTTGTTTTCACAAAAAAAATTAAAGAATTTGATACATCGGTAATTATTGAGAAAATTGGTAATCACAAAATTGGACGTTATAAATTCAGTATTAAAGAGGTTAGCCGCCAAGAAATGAAATTTGCTCAAGATAAATTTACTGAATATATTGACGCCGATTTTATGAATCCATATTTTGAGATTCGTAATAAAAAAGAAGGTGATATATTCTTACCATTAGGTGCGCCCGGCGAAATGAAATTAAGTGATTTTCTTACTAACTCGAAAGTATCGCTTATTGATAAGTCGAATATATTAATTTTAACAAATAAAATTGATATTCTTTGGGTTATTGGTCATCGAATTAGTGATAAATGTAAAGTTACAAAAGAAACTAAAAAAATTCTTCAATTAAAATTTATAAATACAGACTAATATTTTTTTTTAAATTTCATAAGAGATGTTATTATGCAGAATAATAAAATAGTCATAAAAGATAAAAAATTCAAGCTCTTAATCGAACAAAAAGAAATTGAAATTGCAGTAAAAAAAATTGCTGAGAGAATTAATCAAGATTACAAAGGGAAAAAACCTATATTTCTAATAGTGCTTAAGGGCGCAATACTTTTTGCGGCAGACTTGATTCGTTATATTGATGTTCATTGTGAAATTGAATTTATTAGTGCTAAAAGCTACGGACCTAATCTTATATCTTCTGGCGAGGTCCAACTTGGCGCGATTGCAAATAAATTAAATGATAGAGATGTTATAATTGTTGAGGATATCGTTGATACGGGGTGGACGCTAAAAACTTTATATGGAAAAATTTTAGAACAAAATCCAAAGAGTATTACTACTTGTGCTATTCTATCTAAACCAGATACAAGGCAAATAAATGTAGAACTTAAATATGCGGGAATAGAAATTCCTCCATATTTTGTTATTGGCTATGGGCTCGATTATGATGAAGAAGGTCGTAATTTATCTAATATCTATATAATAGATTACGAGGATTAATTTCATAATAAAAGAAAATTATATTAAAATAAATTTAATTTATTCCAAGCTCGGCAGATAATCGTTTAAAAGAATAAATGGGATTACCCATTGTGTCAATATTAATTTCGCCGCGTAATTCGATTACTAATTTTTCGAGAATATTTTTAGTTTTCTCTTCATATTTTTTATCAATATGTGCAATACTCATTATTTCGGGCAATGTTATACTTTTTGTATGATTGCGAACAAAAGCTCCGACGAGTTTTTTCCTATAAATATCATTTTCTCTTTTAGCATTTTTTCTTTTTACATAAAATATCCTAATTATTGGAATTATAAAAAATAATATTGAAAAAATTAAAGGGAAATAACCTAATCCAATAGTTAAAAATGGACTTACGATAAAATCAGTATTAATAGGTTTTCCTAAATCATCGTATAAGGTAAGTTGAGCCGCACCTGAAAATAAATTAATTAAAACTATTGACATAATTAGATTAAAACTATTCATTCCAATTATTGCGGCATTTCGACCACTTGTATTTCCCGTTAATTCATAAGGCGCCTCGACTTCATCTTCGTAGAATACAATTTGTCCACCTCGAAGTTCAGAGCTTTGTTTATTTAATAAATCATAAAACTCACCAACTAATACACCATTTGTATTAATATATAGTTCGCCACTAAATCTTGCAGCATATTCGGCTAGCCGAGATTCTGCTTCGAAATAACTAACCCCAGTGAGAGCTACGATATGCCCAGCTGTAATTTTTCCATTATTTTTTCTAATAAATGCGGCGGCTTCTTTATGGTCTTCAAGTGGGTCATAGGGCGGTCTGTCTGGACCGAATACAAAACTAAAAACTGACTGAATAAACCCACGTCCGCGGTTAGGTTCGCTTTGATATTGTCTATAACGATTGCCATATTGGTCTGCAGTATAATGATAGGGACGCATCCACATTGAAATAGTGAAAGCGTCCATCAATCCACGAAAAAGACCGCCAATAATTGGTCCAATATCAGGTCCGCGAGAGTCGTTATCATTACTTCTGCCTGCAAACATAAGTGCAAAGAGAATCAGGACAAAAATAACTGTATATGCAATAAGAACAATGCCTATCGAAGCTTTGTATATAAATTTAAAAATTTTCCATAGTGCTTCGACAAAAACAAACATTAGTTCTTTTAAAGTCTTTTTACCTCTTTTAAAAAGTGGGTAATCGAATTTAAAAACAAGTTTGCCCGTATCGCTATCCATCGTTACTCTTGCTTTATATAATTCGATTAATCTTGCAAGTGCATCGTTAATTTGGTGCAAAGGATAGCCCGTCTCGGCAGATAAATCCTCGGGCGAAACTTTTCCTTTTGTTTTTTTTACTATTGATTCTAAGCTTGATACAATTTTTTGTTCTGATTCTTGAGATTTCATCTTTTTAAGTTATATTAAAAAATAAAATTATTTTTTCTCTTCGGGTTTTAATGCTTTTGCGGCTTCGGCGATGCCTTCGACGAATCTTTTATATTTTTCTGCATCAGAGCCTACTAATTTCCCTCTTTCCATAAATTGCAACATATTATGTGCAATAGCTGTTGAAATTTCGAAAGTTACAGCATTTGTCAGAGGAATATTTTCTTTTTGTATTTGTTCGATATATGGCTTAAGTGCATTTTTAACTTCGAGAAGTGCATCAACTTCGCTTGCTCTAAGCTCAATTGAATTAAGCATATTGTAAGAAAAAACAAAATCAAGAGCAAAAACTTTTGGTTTGATTGTTTTTACCGTAGCTTCTTGATTTCCTTGAGCAAATACATTAAATATTGGTGATAAAGCTATCAATATCACAAACAGATAAATGATACTTCTTTTCATATTAAAATTTTCCTTATTTTATAATTAATCTATTAATTTTTTTATATTCATACTAATTGAAAAACGATGTAGATTAGAACTCGAGCCGTAGCGAGAGAAACCATAATCAAAATTATAATCATCAAAAACCAGCCCAACTCCACCTGAAAATCCAGTAAGACCTTTATCAATTTCTGATGATGTAAGAGTTCTAATTTGATTATCATAACCTAATCTTAACTGGAATACTTTACCGAAATAAAACTCTCCCCCCAAAGTAAAACTTTTGAATTTATCGAAGAAATTATCTGTATTATCAGCCAAATGATGAAAGGCAAAATTAAACAATAATGGCAATCCTCGAAGTCTATGATTAACACCAATACGCACATCTAAAGGTAGAGATTCGCTTTGATTAGAAATTTTACTTAATTGAGTGCCAGCATTTAAAACAGATAATCCAATGTTTGTACGCCCATCTTTTAATTGATATAAAAGTCCAGCGTCAACAGCGAGTGCAGTAGTAGAAACCTGCTCAATTCCCGCATAAATATATTTTAGCGTTACCCCGTAATAAAAATTTGAATCAAGTTCGTTGGAGTATGTAAGCCCAAACGACAAATCATTAGCTCCGAAAGTTCTACCATCGCGATTTCCAAGCTTATCTGCATAATCAAAACTACCATAGGAAGTAAATCCAATATTTGCCGCTACTTTGCCCGTACCTTCTAAATCGTGTACATAATTAATATTACCCGAATTAATATCCAATACGTGTTTTAAAAAAGTAATTGAGGCTTGACGGTCTTCTACTGTTGATATCGAAGCAGGATTAAAGTAAACTGCAGTAGGGTCGTCAGTTACAGTAGAAAATGCACCTGATAAAGCGGCCGCTCTCGCGCTTGATACGTATCTTAAAAAATTAAAAGGTGTATCAACAGCATAAGAATTGCTAATCGAAAGCAATACTATCGCATAAATTGAAATTATTCGTATAAGGTGCATACTATATTTGCCTATTTTAATATACTAAACAATAATTGACGATAAAGTATTTAAAAAAATTTGTGGTGGCTTTACTACTTTCCTTGTATCACGCGTTACAAATAAATGCGTTGTATAACCTTGAGAAATAAGCTCGCCTTCTCGTAAAATTTCATAATCAAATTTTATTAATCCGCCACCAGAATAATTTAAAGTAGTTCTTATTTCGAGATAATCATCATAATAAGCGGGCGATAAATATCGCACGTAAGAATCACGAAGTGGTAATAAATATCCCGCGTCCTCTAAGTCTTTATATTTTAATCCATAATGCCGCATAATCTCGGTACGTCCAACCTCGAAAAATGCTAAATAATTACCATTGTATAAATAGCCCATTCTATCAGTATCTGCGTAACGAACTCGTAAAAAACTCGAATAGACAATATTAATTTCCATTATGATATTCTCTCTTCGACTATCTCAAATAGTTCGATTAATCTTTCTAAATCGTCTGCTGAATAAAACTCAAATTCTAATGTTCCGCTTTCTTTTGTTTTCGGTGATATTCTTACTTGCGTTCCGAAAACTTGTCTTAATTTATTTGCTTTTTCTTCTAAAACTGCTCTTACTTCAGGGCTAATAATTTCTTTTTTACTAATAGATTTTAATTTTTTATCATCTAAAATTTTCCCTGTTTCAATCTGCTTAACAAGCTGTTCGGTATCTCGAACAGAAAGTTTTTTCTCAAAAATTTCATTTCCCGCCCAAATCATTTTTGCTACATCACTTAATCCGAGTAATGCGCGTGCATGCCCAACGGATAATTCTTTTGACCTAACAGATTCTTGCAAACTTTCGGGTAATTTTAATAATCTTAAAAAATTTGTTACTGTTGTTCTATCTTTTCCTACTCTATCAGCAATTTGTTCTTGTGTATAATTATGTTCCTCAATAAGACGTTTATAACCGTGTGCAGTTTCAATTGGGTTTAAATTTTCTCTTTGAATATTTTCAATCAAAGAAAGTTCGAGCATTTCGAGTGGAGTATTTACATCTAAAATATATGCCGGTATTTTTTCTAAACCCGCTTCTGTGGAGGCTCTTAACCTTCTTTCACCAGAAATTAATTCATATCCATTTATAGATTTTCTAACGGTAATTGGAGATATTACACCGTGCTTCAAAATAGAATTTTTCAATCCTTCGAGTGCTTCCAAATCGAAATCTTGACGCGGTTGATATGGATTAATCCTAATTTTTGAGATTTCTATTAATCCAATAAATCCATTATCTTCATTATTATCTGAGTCCTTGCTCATTGTAAATCCCTTTTCGGTGCTAAATTCCACCGAAGGAATTAAAGCACCTAAACCTTTACCCAGACCCGTCTTAATTTTTGTTGATTTTCCCATTATTTCTTGAGTAAACTCCTATTATTTTCGATAAGCTCTTTAGCTAATTCCAAATAGTTTTGCGAACCCGTACATAAAGCGTCGTATAAAATTACGGGTTTGCCGTGGCTTGGTGCTTCGGACAATCTAACATTTCGTGCTATTATAGTATCAAAAACTTTGTTCCCAAAATGATGTTTAACTTCTTCAACAACTTGATTCGATAATCTTAAGCGTGAATCGAACATTGTTAGTAAAACACCCTCGATTTCGAGTTCGTGATTTAATTGAAACTGTACTATCGAAATAGTATTTAATAATTGCCCTAAACCCTCGAGTGCATAATATTCGCATTGTACGGGTATTAGCACCGAGTCTGATGCAGACAATGAATTAAGTGTAAGTAGCCCCAGTGATGGCGGACAATCAATGATAATAAAATCATAATCATCTCGAATATCATCTAAAACTTTTTTCAGAATAAGTTCGCGATGCTTGATACTAACCATTTCGATTTCTGCACCGACAAGATTTATATGTGATGGTACAAGAGATAAAAACGGCATTTCTGTTTTTACAACGGTATCCTTAATTTTTTGCTTTCCAACTAATACTTCGTAAATGGTTTTGTCCGAGCGTTTCGAATCAATTCCTAAACCCGCAGAAGTATTTGCTTGAGGGTCAATATCAATTAATAATACATCATATTCAGAAGCAGCAAGCGAAGCCGCTAAATTAATCGAGGTAGTTGTTTTGCCTACGCCACCTTTTTGATTTGCTATCGAAATTACTTTGCCCATTAATCACACTTCGAAATTATTTATTCATCTTTTAAAAAAAAGAAGAAAAAAGCATTTAAAATAATGGCATGATTAATTATTCCAATTTTAATCATACCTTTTATATCATCTATTGAAAATTCTTTTATATTTATCAATTCGTTAGAATCTAAATTTTGTTCGTATTTTTTTGTACAGTTTGCCCACACAAAACTTGTACATTTATTATTCATAAATGCAGGATTTGGCAATACTTCGCCTATTTTTATTGGCTCGTTTTCGCCTTCGTAACCTGTTTCTTCCCTGCACTCCCGCATTGCGGCAATAGCAAAATCCTCATCTTTTTCCACCATTCCGCCGGGTAATTCGTAAGTAATACTATCAGTACCATGTCGGTATTGCTCTACCATTACTATTTTACCTTCTTTTGTAATTGGTATAATATTTACCCAATCTGGCGAATCTAATGTTACAAATTCAGAAATTAATCCGTTCGAGGGATTTTTCCTTTTTTTATATCTAACATTAAAAATTTTTAGATTTTCGACAAATCTATCTTCTAATGTTTCCCATTTAACAATCAATCTTTTCTTAATCTTATGAGTAAAACAGAATTACAAAAATAACATTTTTACTTTGAATAATTGTAAGATTTATATTTTTATTAGTAATTGAATAAATCTAATAATTTCAATAATTTTAGACAACCTCGCCAAACAAAGTAGCAGACGAGGATTTAGTAATTCTACATTTAACTAAATCGCCCATAACATATTTTCCATCAGAATTATCAAAAATTACTACTTTATTTGTATCACTTCTGCCCTGCCATTCATTAATATTTTTCTTACTTGTTCCTTCTACAAGCACTTCGTGAATATTCCCAATTTCATTTTTATTAATTTCGCTTGCAATTTGATTTTGTATATCAATAATTTCAGAAAGACGCCTCTTTTTAGTTTCTACGGGGACGTCGTCTGTCATCATATATGATTTTGTTTTAGAACGTGGAGAATAATTAAACATATATGCACCGTCATAACGCACTTCTTTCATTAAATCGAGTGTCATTTTATGGTCTTCTTCACTCTCAGTCGGAAATCCCGAAATTATATCTGTTGAAAGTGCTACATTCGGAATTAATTCCTTAATTTTCCTAATCCTCTCTAAATAATGCTCTACTGAATAATGTCTATTCATCAACTCGAGAATTCTATTCGAGCCAGATTGAACGGGCAAATGAATATAATTACATATATTTTTGTGTTTTGCCATAGTTTCAATAAGCTCATCAGTCATATCGTAAGGGTGCGAAGTTGTATATCTTATTCGCATTTGAGGCACTAAAATTGCAATTTCATCAAGTAGTTTTGCAAAATCCTTTTTTGCCTCCATATCAATATAACTATTTACATTCTGACCAAGCAAAGTAAGCTCTTTAAAACCCTCTTTCCAAAGTTCATTTACTTCTTTTAAAACTGCAGAAAATGGTTTAGAACGCTCCCTTCCTCTTGTATATGGAACAACGCAATATGTACAAAATTTATCACAACCGCGAGTAATTGAAAGCCAAGCACTAACACCCTCAGTCCGTAACGGAATAATATCATCATAAGTTTCGACACGACTTAGCTTTACGGCAATGCCCTCTTCCCCTTTGAAAGCCTGTTCGAGTAATTCGGGCATTTTTCGATATTCATCGGGCCCCACAACGATACTTACTAAATCCTGTTTACCAATTAATTTTCCTCGAAGTCTTTCAGCCATACAGCCAAGGATTCCGACAATTAATTTAGATTTTTTCTTTTTATAATATCTTAAATGCTGTAATCTTTTATCAATTTTTTGCTCTGCATTATCACGCACCGAGCAGGTATTTAATAATATAACGTCGGAATTTTCAATTTTATCAGTTATTCCATAACCACTTTTTTGCAGGATTCCCGCTACAATTTCGGAATCATTTACGTTCATTTGGCAACCATAGGTCTCAATATAAACGTTTTTTCCATTAGTTGATCTATAATTATTCTTAGTTAGCACATTTATATCTTCTGTTGTGTCATTGCTAAGTATTGGTATGTCTAATTGCATTTTTTGAATAATATTTATAATTTATAATAACAAGAAATAAACGAAAATATTAATATTTACTTGTAAAATTATTTGAATTATTATTATTTACTTTTTTACTATTAATTTTTAAAAAAATTAGTTTAAAACTATTCCAAGCAAAACGTCCCTTCGACTACGCTCAGGGTACGATTAAATAATTATTTTGATAATAAATAAATTATTTAAGGATTAGTTTCCCCATTTTTGATACAAGCAAAATAATAAATTAAAGAGTAATTTTTGTTATAAATTTTTCTTTTTATGCTACTTATTTTCTTTTTGTTAATAACTCAAATATATATATTAATTTCAAATAATATCTAATAACTTAATTTTTAATATATTTTTTGTACTTTTGTAATATATTAACATATAAGTTTGATTATTGAAATAATGTTATTTATTTTGTTAATAATTTTTATAATAAATTTTGGAGTCCTAAATTGAAGACTTATTCAAAAATTCTTACTTTAATTATCTTGATAAGCTTATTTTCTTGTGGTGAAAATCAAGAAATAAAAGATAACAATTCTGCAAAATCTGATAATAAACTAAATAAGTACTTAGAGCAAGGACAAAAAATATCAGATATTTACTTTAATACAATTAGAACTCATTTGATTGAAAAAATGTCTTCTAACGAAATTTCGGGAGCTGTCGAATACTGTAATGAAAACGCTTATAAATTGACTGATTCTTTGAATAAAGAATTTAATGTATATGTAAAACGTACTTCTTTAAAATTAAGAAATCCAAATAATGCACCTAACGAACGTGAAACCGATATACTAAATTATTATGAGCAATTACTTGCAAAAGGGGAGAAATTAAATGATAGTATTATAAGGTTAAGCGATACTAAATATTGGTATGTAAAACCAATATTTGCTCAGGGTTTGTGCCAGAACTGTCATGGTAATGTCGGTTCGACGATTTCAGAGAAAAACTATGAAGTTATCAAGAAATTATATCCAAAAGATGAAGCTATAAATTTAAAACAAGGTGATTTACGCGGCATTTGGAGTATAGAAATGGAAGAAAAAACTGATAAATAATTTTTTTTATTATTAAATAAATGGATTTCTTAAAATTTTACTTTAAGAAATCTATTTTTATTTTTACTAATTCTAATTAAAAATGATTACTAAATAAAATTAAAATTTATTAGCAAATAAAAATATTATAATAGCGTTTTAAAGTAAAATTTATATTTATACAATTTATTGGAGTTTTTAAAATGAGAAAATATATATTATTATTTTTATCATTAATTATTGGTTCATTTATTATAAATTCGTGTTCTGATAATTCAACTAATAATAATAATCCAGAAAAGAAAGATTATTTCCCTTCAAGTAACGGAAATTTTTGGATTTATAAGCATGACTACTATAAAGATGATAATCTTGTTAATGATATTGACTCTATCATTATCGTTGGAAAAGAAAATATTAAAGGGAATAATGCTGATAAATATTCTGTTTATACAAAAGGTGAACTTGCTGAAAACTACTATCGTTATAGTGATGGTTCTAAATTATATGCTCTTCCTTCTGAATTAATTCCAAATGATTTAATAGCACTTATTCCAAGCGAAGTTTTACCACAAGATTGGGTAGTATTAGCTGATAATGATAATTCTCTATGGGAAATA
Organism: Bacteroidota bacterium; assembly: GCA_029974985.1. Classification (GTDB taxonomy): domain Bacteria; phylum Bacteroidota; class Ignavibacteria; order Kapaibacteriales; family UBA2268; genus JANJTB01. The sequence goes on from JARKQC010000360.1 coordinate 79,563, forward strand.
TTTCAGTTCGATGTAAAAGATATTCCTCTAAATTTATCAGGTCTTGGTGCGGCAACTTTAAATGGAGTAATTAAATTACAAGGTAAAAAAACAAATACTTCAACTCTTACAATAGATGGCAAGAATATTAAAACACAGAATTTTGAGATAATTATTAGTTATGAAGGTAAAGTTACTTTGGGTGCGATAAGTAACCCGCTTAATTTCAACGTAACTACTAAATATTATTATGGCGAAAATGTTGGATTAGTTCAAACTGAAACTGAAAAACAAGATATTAGTATTTCGGGAATAAAGTTATATACAATTCAATCAAATCATAGATTATTACAAAAATATAATATAATCACTACAAAATAATATTATAATTTTTATTGCAAATAAGAGCTGTAAAAATTAAATTTTATGGCTCTTTTTTTATAAATTTTTCAGAAATTTTTTGAATAATTAAAGAAATGAAATAACCCATTAATAAGCCGACAATAGCACCTGCAAATATATCTATTGGATAATGTACACCAACATAAACTCTCGAAATTGAAACAAGAAAAGCTATAAAAAAGAAAATAAAATAATTTTTCTTAAAAAAATATGTAACAACCATTGCGGCGGCAAAATTATTAGCCGCATGTGACGAGGGAAAAGATTTACCACCACCACAACCAACGAGTAAATTAATATTTTGAAGAATATGACAGGGGCGAATTCTACTAAATAATTCCTTTAATAGCGAACTATTTATTTGGTCAGTAATTAAAATAGTTAAAATCAGTGTAATAGCAGTAATTTTACCTGTTTTCCCCGATTTGAAAAATAAATAATAAAACCCAAAAAGATATATTAAAATCCAGCTATCAACATTAGTAATTAAAGGCATAAATTTATCAAACAATGAATTTGACCAGCCTTTATTAATCATATAAAAAATATAAGTGTCAATATTTTGTAAGAATTCGGACATAAAATTATTTTCGTTTTGATACAATTATAGTAATATCATCATTATTTTGTGAGTTCATAGAAAAATTATTTATCTCACTAACTAAATTATTCATAATATCATTTGAATTGTTAAATGTTATATTCTGTATAAAATTTTCGAGACGTTTTTCTGTATATTCTATATTATCTAAATTAGTTGCTTCTGTAACGCCATCGGTATAAAATATTATAAATTCATTTTGTTTTAAAGTAATTTCACCAACTAAATATTCAAATGGTTTTTCAAGAAAGCCAAGTATGATTCCGCCTGTCGAGAGCCACTCGATTTGCCCATTATTACGTTTAACAATAGGCGGATTATGTCCGGCATTTATATAAGTAATTTTCCCTGTATTATCATCAATAATAGCAAAAAATGAGGTTACAAATTTTTCTGAGGATATATTATGATATAATAATTCATTGATTTTAACAACAATTTCATTAAGCGAAATATTGCTATGTGCTAAAACTCGCAATGCCGCTTGAAAATTAGCCATTATTAAAGAGGCGGGGATTCCTTTCCCAGAAACATCAGCAATAGCAACAAGATATGAGCCATCTTCGAGTCTAATAAAATCATATAAATCACCGCCAACGTGACTCGAAGGAATACTTACGCCACAAATATCGAATAGCTCCATATTGGGATTATGTTTTGGCAAAAGATTTTTTTGAATTTCGAGAGCAATCAATAATTCATTTTCTAATTTCTTTTTTTCGAGTTCTTCGCGGAATAATCTCTCATTTTCGAGTGCAGACATTGCAGAATTTCCTACTGCTTCTATAAACAGCAAATTCTCATCAGTAAATTCTGCACCAATCATTTTTTTTCCAATTAAAAGAAGTCCGCGTTTTTCACCTTGAACAATTAATGGAGCAACAACTTTAATATTTTCATATAATGAATTTTGCGTAAATTCATTATAAAAATTATTTTTTTCAAAATTTTGTGCAAAATCAATTTTTTCAAACAAATTCAAATCACTATTACTAATATTCTGACCGAATCTATTTACAATTTCTATATAATTTGAATATTTGTCAGTTTTTGAAAATAGAGCAAATCTTGAAACAGTTAATTGTCCCATAAGATTAAGAGCCAAGATTTTTACAATTTGCTCTGGATTGAAATGTTTGCTAAAATCTTTTGAAATTTCAAATAGTGTAGTTAATAATTGATTTTGTTTTTCAACCTTAATTCTTTCATTTTTATAAGAATTAAAATTACGTGCATTAGCAATTGCATTTGATGTTATTGTTGTGATAAGATTAATATAATCAATTTCTTCTGAATTAATATCAAAGTCGCCTATACTTTTTCCAAGAAGAATAATAGCATAAATCTTCTCATTATCTTTTTTTATAGGGATTATATAATTATAAGCATTATCATCAATTCCATTAATTGATATATTAGAATTAATTTTTGTAAACTCTGAAATATTATCAATATATACCTTTTCGAAAGAATAATTACCTTTGATAATAATTGGAATAAAGTATTGAAATTTATTTTTAATAACTACGGCACCACGATTAATTTTTAGTTTGCCCATTAAACTAAGTAAAGTAGAATTCAAAATAAAATATTCATCTACTGATTCATATAGTTTAGCAGTTAAATCTATTAATGAATGAAGGTTTATTTTAGTATTTATATCAGCCATAAATCAATAAGGTGCAACGAATTTAATTTTATACGGAAAAGAGAAGAAATCTATAATATCGCCAGTACTTTCATCGGCGAATAAGAAATCTGTTCTATTATCAATTTCTCGAAGTAATAAAAGTTGATTATTAATTTTATCATAATTAATAAAGTAGTAAAATCTCTTTGTAATTAGATTAATTCTATCTTTGGTTTTCATATCTATTCGTAAGAAATTTTCGTTTGTTGGTATAAAGCCCCATTCTCTTGGAGTTATCACAAAGCCATGTGGATTTTGTTCACTTGCTGAAATTCCAGCAAATCCAAGTTCTTGCGAAGCGATAAGTTGCCGAGTTTCTTTATCATAATATTGAATAACAGCGGGACTTTTTTCTTCGTTATTATTAATTTTTCCGGTACCTGCACATATACAAATAAAAGAATTTCCATTTGGGTTTGTACGTATAAAAGTTGGATAGCTTTCGGTTTGTAATTTAGCAACTTCTTTTTTATCACGTGTATCAACAATAGAAATAGTATTATCTAATTGATTTGTAACAAAAATTTGATTAGTACTAATTGCAATTTGATGCGGAGGATTGCCGATAGTTATTTTCTTTGCTTTTACAAAGTTAGTTAGATCGAGCAAGCTAAGATATATTGAATTTCGATGAACAATATAGCAATCCGTAGAATTTGCGAATACCAAATCAATTGGTTCGAATTTTTCATCATTAAAATCAATAGTAGTTACTAAACTTAAATCGCTTTTTTTAACAACAAATATCTTAAAACTTTTTGGAACGAATATATAATAATTTCCATTAAATTCTTTAATATTCTCAATAGTATTATCAATATTATTTTTTGTAATATCACGAAGAAAATCTTCAGTGATTACATTTTTACTTGGAAATTCAATTACTTTTAATTGTGGATTATCACCATCAGTAGAAATAAAATATTTCATTGAATTTTCTACGGGATTAATGTTTTTTTCAGTCCGAGAACAAGAAAAAGTAATTAAAGCAATAAAAAACAGAAAAATATATATCTTATTCATAAATTCACCAATATAAAAACAATAATATTAATTTATATATATATACCCAAAAAGATAATAATGGTTACAATTAAATTGAAAATTTACTTACTTCAATTTGCAAACCCGTAACAGCTTCGTTCAATTGCAAAGTAGCTTTTCTAAATTCGCTAAGAGCTTCTTTAGATTGTTCCGATGCTTTTGCAAGTTGTAACATCGAATCGCTAATTTGCGTTGCGGCTTCTGATTGTTCGCTCATACCGAGTGCAAATTCACGAAAACTTGGTGCATAATCATTTACTTCGTCAATTACTGTGCTTAATTGCTCTGTAACAGAATAAATATGATTTGCACTTCGATGAACTTCATCGCTAAATTTATCCATTTCCATAACGCCAGAGGACACAGATGATTGCATTTCTTTAACCATTTTTTCAATATCATCGGTTGCAATAGCGGTTTGTTCGGCAAGACGACTTATTTCTCTGGCAACAACTGAAAATCCTTTACCATATTCGCCTGCTTTTTCGGATTCGATAGCAGCATTAAATGAAAGTAAATTAGTTTGTTCAGAAATTTTATTAATTGCAGTAACTACACTACTAATTTTATTTGCTTTTTCGCTAATTATTGATAATTTATTTGTAATTGATTTTGTAGATTCATTTAAATCTTTTAAAGCATTATCTAATGTATGCAAGCTATCTTTGCCTTGTCGAGCTGTATTAAGTGCAATTTCAGTTTTACTATTAATATTTTGTATAGAATTTGATAAATTTGATGAGGTTTGCGATATAACTTTACTTGTTGAGCTGACTTCTTTTGTAGAAGCGGCTTGCTCTGTTGCATTTGCTTCAAGTTCACGCGAAGAAGCACTAATTTCATTAGCAGAACTACCTACTTGAATACCAGATTTTTGTACTTGTGCAATTAAAGAATATAAATTATTCGTCATTTGATTAATAGCAATATATAGCCTAAATATTTCATTTTTAATCTTGCCATTTTTATTTTTTTCCATAATTTTTTGATAATTCGACCACTGTGTGGCAGAAATTTCGCGTGCTTTTTGTAAATTGCCGTTTGCTATCGCCTCTGTTGCAGAAGTAATAATATTAAGCGGTTTTGAAATACGATGCGAAATCCAAATTAAAAGAGAAAATAAAATAATAAATGCAAGTATTCCAAGAATACTCACCTCAATAATAAGTTTATATAAATTTGCATATATACTTTCTTCTGGGAAAACAACACCCGTTGACCAGCCATTTAATTTAATTGGATAATATCTTACTAATGATTTTTTATGTGTAATTATTGATTTTGTTTCCATTCCGCCCTCTTCGCCATTTAACATTCTTTTACCTAAAATAGCAAGTTCGGGGATTTTTTTATCATTAGAAATATCAAAAAGGTCTTTTTTCATAATGATACTTGTGTCGGGGTGTGCCAAAAATTTTCCTTGTTTTGAAATTACAAAAGCATAACTATTTTCAATTAATTGATTTTTTGAAATATATTCTTTTAAAAAAGATAATGATAAATCACAAGTAATTATGCCTCTTAAAACTTTTCCATTTGGGCTTATTCTATAAAATGGTACAGAAAAAGTTGTCATTAAAATATCGCCACCACCCTCGTCATAATAAGGCTCGCTCCACATTGCTTGATTTTGCTTTTTGGGGATTTTATACCAATCTTTTTCAGGATAATGATAGTCTTCAGAGCTTAAATCAGAGAATTTAATATCATTATTTTGTTTATAATAAAATATTGAATATAATTTTTGCGTACTATCAGCTTCATAAGGCTCAAAGCAAATGCTCGAACCATAAATTTCTGAGTTTTTCTCTACAATTCTCTTTTGATAATTATTCAGCTCTTCGAGTGAAAAATTATGTGTTTCGACAAAATTTCTTGTGCCGTAAGCAATCTTCTCCACATTAGAAATTATATTAATTATTCCTAATGCATTATTTTTTGAGATATGTTCTGCATTGTTATCAACCTCTTGATATAGCATTAAACCCGAATGGATAAAAATATATCCATATAACAATAATGATAAGAAACCGACGAAAGTTAGTATCAAGAAGGATAATTGGAACGTTAGTCCTTTAAGCCTCAACATTTTTTAACCCAAAAAAATGAAAATTAATTTATATCAAAAATAATGCTATTTATTTATTATTACTACACTTTCTTATAATTATTGTTAAAAATTTTAAAAAATTACTCAATATTTTGTAAAGAGAATAATTCCATTGAATTTAATTCAAACGCTACTAAATAACCTAAGCCTTGAACTTTTTTGTAATATACGCAACCTCCGTCTAGCATAATTTTATCCTTATTTAAAGATATTTTGACATTATCTATCGAAGTAGGCGTATGCCCAACAATTAAGCGACGCCCACCGATTTTATCAATATTAACAAAATCGTTTCGTATAGTTTGCATTTTCAAGGTATCGCTTAAAGGGTTTGAAATATCAAAATTTAATCCCGAATGAGTGATTACAAAATGTTCAGTTAAATAATATGGTATTGAATTTTGTATTAGTTCTATATATTCATCATCAATGAAACCAGGGTGATAAACTTCGAAACTATCGAGAGTCTCCTTGCCACCATTACGAAACCATTGTTTTAAGATTTTAGCATTATTGATTGAATCGAGAAGATTTTGCTCGTGATTGCCGCGAATAATTATTATCTGAGTATTTTTATTTTTTAGATTTAATATTATATCGAGTACTTTTTTAGAATCTGGTCCTTTGTCAATCAAATCGCCTAAAAAAATTAATCTATCCTTATCGCAATTAATATCGCAAATATTAAATAATAATTCCTCCAAAGTATTTGGATTGCCATGAACATCACCTATTATGAAAGTCCTACTATCCATAGAATATATTATTCTAAATATCCGAATTTCCCCGAATTAAAATCTTCAATTGCCGCATAAATTTCTTCGCGTGTATTCATTACAAATGGACCATAAGGTACAATTGGCTCATCAATTGGTTCGCCACTTAAAAGTAAAATTTTTGAATCAGAATTTGCATAAACTTCTACTTCATTTCCTTCATTTTCAAAAATTACGAATTTATCTTTGTCAGCACTTGCATTATCATTAATTTTAATATTTCCATCAATAATTAAAAATCCTAAATTATGATTTTCATCAATATTAAAATCAATTTTCGAACCTTCTTTTAAAGAAATATCATAAATATTAATTGGTGAAAAAGTATCTGCTTTGCCTGCGATTCCTTTATATTCACCCGCAATAATATTTACGTGAACTTTTTGATTATCCGAAATAAATTTACTTGCATTTTGAAAAAGCAAATCTTGATATTTGGGCTGAGACATCTTATATTTTGCTGGTAAATTAACCCAAATTTGTGCCATTTGCATATTTCCACCACGATTATTAAAATCAGTCTCTAAAAATTCTTTATGCAGTATTCCACCCGCGGCGGTCATCCATTGAACGTCGTTTTCACCTATCACACCTTTATTTCCAACACTATCCTCGTGTGCAACCTTTCCTTTGAAAGCAACTGTTACAGTTTCTATCCCTCTATGAGGGTGCGAGCCAACTCCACGCGAAATATCGCTTGGTGGAAAATTATACAAACTTGCATAATCTAATAGGAAAAATGGACTTAACCTTTTGTAATCAACAGCTCCCTTTCTATCTGGGAAAAAACCGTGCACCCGAAAGCCATTGCCAACCCAATGAATTGGTGGCGGCAACAATATATTTTCGATATTTCTTTTCATATTATTTAACTCTTATTTTAATTGAACGATTTAAAAATCTTCCTTGAGGAGTGTCATCAGAAAATTTATCTATATTTGTTGTCGTTTCAATATTAATTCTATTGCCTACAAGACCTTTAATGAAATTTTCTGTTTTTTGGGCTCTTTCGCTTGCAAGTAATTTATTTGATTCGATAGTTCCTAAAATATCTGCATTACCAATAATTAGAATAGTAGAACCATCGGGTAATTTTTGTAAAAGTTGTTTTAATAAATTTTTATTTTCATCTGTTAAATTACTACTATTGTAATTAAATCTTAATAAGGCTTCAAAATTTTTCAAAGATAATTCTACGATATTTTTGCTTATTTTATCTAAATCAAGTTTTTTTGTATCAGAAAGTTCATCACCAGTAACATTTACCATTGCTTGTGCGCTAAATGTTTTATCCTCAAGACCAATTCTTTGCTTAAATGGAATGTTGTATTTACCCGATTGATTATAGATTTGTTTTTTATCATTAACTTTTGCCATTGCTTTTGTATCGGGCGGATAATTTTTATAATCAATATTTAACACATAATCTCCACTTAATTCTGCATATCGCTCTAAATTAACATATTGCTGTAGAGGTGCGTTAATAATTTGTAAATCTACTCTTTGATTCTCGTCAATGCCTTCGGGATATTGCTGATTCGATGGAAAACGCGGTGCTGACATAACTCTAAACGATATTTTATTAGCAGGTATTCCAATTTGAACAAGAGCATCTTTAACTGACTCAACGCGTGCTTTTGCTAAATCAAGACCTTTGGGTTCATTTTTAATACCACTTGTAGCACCTTCGAGCATAATTTTTGCATTTGGATTTTCATTTAAAATTTTTGTAATTACTACAAGTATATATTTATGATATTCGACAGCGTCGCCTTTATACATATCAATTTCTATATTTCTACTCATTGAATAATATTTTGGAATTTCCGCAGAATTTCTTTCAAAAAATATTGAATTAACTAAGGGTAAAGTAGCTAAAATCTCGTTTCCCGTTTCGAGTTTAAGAGTTTTTTCATCGAAAGAAACAGAAAAATCAAGCATTGGAAGTGGTTTTGGAGCTTCTTCTACTATAATAGTTTCTTTAACGGGTTCTGGCTCGGGTTCGGGAACAATAACTTTTGCTTCTGATTGTTGGATTGAAAATCTAAGCCCTAAATCAAGCCTAACTGAATAAGTTTTCCAGTTTGCATCGCTTACAATATCATTAAAATTATAATCAAAAACTATTTGCTGAGTAAAATAATTATAATTACCAATTTTTAGCATATTTTCAAAGCCCGTAGAAATACCAAATTGCGTTGTAGCTGTGTTTATCGTGCCTTTAGAAATTTCTCTCTTTGTTGTATGAATGCCGCCTGAGTTAACAAAAGTAGCATTACTTGGCGATACAATACTTTCGCTTTGTTCAAATTCTTTTGTTATAGGAATGCCAACACGAAAACCTGTCATAAATCTAAACGGACCGTTTATAAAGCTGTCAAAAAGCGGAATACGAAACTCTGGACTAAACTCAAGATATGATAATTTTGCGTCCATTTTATTTTCGAGAGTAACGAAAGTAGTTCTACCTGTATTCTGGTCTCTTGATTGAAAAGTATTGTTTAATTTCGATACAGCACTACGGTCAAAATATCCAACACCGAGTCCAATTTGAAAATCATTATTAAAATCTTTTTCTAAAAATAAAGCACCATTCCAAGCAAATCCTTTACCAAAAGTAAAAATCCCACAATCAACAGCGCCTTGAAAACTACTATAATTTGATGTATAATAATTAAATTGTAATCCCGCTTTTGGATATATAGAAAATAATTCCTTGCCGAAATTATTCGAATTCTGAGAATAAATATCAATTGAAAATAATAAACTAAAAATTAATATTATAATTAAAGAATTTACCTTGTTCATATTATTACAAAATATAAGTATTGATTATTAGATAATTACGAAAATATAAAAATACAAAATTATTATATTATTACTAAATAAATTGATTATAAATATTAATATATTTTTAAATATTTGTGATATTTATATAAAACAAATATGTATCTAAAATATTATTACTAAATAAATATTGTCTAAAATTATGATTGACATACTTCGTTAAATTTGTTTTTATATATTATTTAATATTTATTTAATAAATAACGAGTGATTTTATGCCAAATTATTTAGATTTAACTCCTAACGAATTTAAACAAAAAATTCAGCAAAATAGCAATGCTAAAATTATTGATTGCAGAACAGAACCCGAATTAGTGGAGTATAAACTTGATTTTCATCTGCATATTGATATTATGAAATCTGATTTTGCAAATAAATTGACAAATTTAGATAAAAATATTGAATATTATATCTATTGTAGAAGCGGTAGTAGAAGTGCTTTTTTATGTGATTTTATGTTTAAACTTGGGTTTAAGTCGCTATATAATCTTCAAGGTGGTGTTATTGCTTGGCGAGAAATATTCAATTAATTTTTAGTTTTTATAACAAATTTTGTATAATAATAGCATCTTAATAAAAGTAAAGAATCCAAAATTAGTTGATAGTTAATTGTGGATTATTTGCAGGATAAGCATTCTTGCTTAACCTGCTAATTATTAAAATCTATTTTTTTATTAATTAAATTTTTAATAAAAATTGTAATCATCGTTGCTAATACAAAAGGAAAAGTTAGAGCTATTAATTGAAATTTATACATTATCACGCTTATAATTGTTGCTAAAATAGTTGAAATAATCACCCAAAAGCCAGCTGAAAGTTTAATGTCAGCAAAAACAATTGCACATAAAATAGCATTATAACTAAATAATCCAGATGCTATTGCTTGTTCTGGAATAATTAGAAAAAGTGTGGCAAGAATGCCTGAAAAAACTGCCGCAAGCAAGCTATAAAGAGCAGAAATTGGCGAACTAATATATATTGCTATAAAAAATATCAAACTCGATATAATATTATTAATAAATATTACTTGCCCAAATCCAAGCAACGCATAAGCAAATTGATTGATATTATCAATACTATAATTCAAATAAATCGAAGGAGTGAAATGAAGAAAATTATTAATAATATATAAAAATAACCAAGTAATTAGTACGAAAGGCAATGTAAATACTGGAATTTTTTTTACAATGAAAAAATGTTGTAAAAAAGTTGCTAAAAACGAACCTATAATAATAAAAATCCATAGATATATATTTGTTTCAAAAAAGAAAATTAGTCCAGCACCAACCAAAGATGCACTAAATCCATATATTCCACTATTTATATCAGTCTCATCATATTTTAACAATTTAGCACTTAAAAAACCAAAAGTAGAACCTAAAATCAGCCCTAAAGCCATATTAATAGAAAATAGTAGAACCCCAATAATAAATAATATACCCGTCAAAGGATTATTTTGTAACATTATTTGTGAAATGCCGCGAAGAATCACAAAAAAGAATTTATATTTTTCCTCAAATTGTATTAAGCTTTTCATAAAATTAATTTTTATTTGTGAAATATCATAAAAAAAACCGAATTAAAATAAAATTCGGTTTTTTTAAAAAAACAAATATAATCAAAAAAAGATTATTATTCAGCATCCATTGATGAACGATGTTGTCTTCGCGCTGCTTTTTGACGAGACATACGTTTTTCGACAGAAGGTTTCATAAAAGCAGTACGTTTTTTATATTCTCTTAAAACACCAGAACGTTCGTATTTTTTCTTAAATCTTTTCAATGCTCTATCAATATTTTCATTTCCTTGAATCGTAACGCCTATCACTATTTTCACCTCCTTTCATTCGATAGTATTTTTTTAATTAGATAAATTTTCGATTAATTTTTTCTCGTTATTCTTTTCGAATTGTACAATAATAGCATTTCCGCCATTACTTGTAACTTCTTTAGATCTAACAATACCAACATCGTCCCAAACAGAATGAAAAATTACATCACCAATGTTGTATTCTTCTTTTGGTGAATACCTTCTGGCATCTTCTCTCGAAATATGAACTACAGCTTTGGATTTATCTACACTAATTTCAATAGCATCGAGATTAACAAGTTGAGAGTGACGGCTTTTGGTACATCTTGCCCATTGATGTCTTCCAGTCTCGGTTTCTATTGGTTCACCAATAAGTTCATGTTTAGTTTCTTTCATAAGAAACGGTGAATAGAGCGTAATATATTTAGCTCTACGCGATCTTTTTTTGGGAGTAACCTCTGACATAATAACCCGCATATTTTATTTTAGTACGATATTCAATTACAAAAATACGATTTTTTTTTAACATATACAAGTGTATTATTTTCAATGATTAAACTTATAAAAATACGAATAAAAATATAAAAAAACAATTTTTATTTTTTATTAATTAACTCATTTATATATATTTGCTATTTTTTTATTGTAAAAATAAATTTTTGTATTATTTTATTATGAATATATCATTAATTGGTAAATATGCACTCGTGTGTGGTGCTTCGAAAGGTATTGGTCGAGCTATTTCTTTTGAGTTCGCTAATTCTGGTGCTAATTTAATATTAGTTGCAAGAAATATTAAGGATTTAATGGCTTTACATAGCTCTTTACCAAATTCTAATAATCATATTTATATATCTGCTGATTTGCAAGAGCCAAACTTGGCAATTAATCAAATTAAAGCTCAACTACCTTCATTAAATTGTATTGACATATTGATAAATAATACGGGTGGACCTCCACCCGGCTTGATATTAAATTCAACAATTGAGGATTTTAATCTCGCATTCCAAAGACATATTTTATCAGCACAAGAATTAGTTAAATTAGTTATAAATGGAATGATAGAAAAAAAATGGGGGCGTATTATTAATATTATTTCTATGTCGGTAAGGCAACCCGTTGATAATTTAGGAGTTTCTAATACTATACGTGCCGCTATGTCGAGCTGGGCAAAGACTTTATCTAACGAGATTGCTTGTAATGGAATTACTGTAAATAGTATTTTGCCCGGTTATACATCAACCGAAAGATTATATAGCCTTATTGATAATATTGCTAAAACAAAAAAAACAACTAATGATGAGGTCGAGAGACAATTATACTCACAAATACCTATCGGACGCTTTGTTAAACCAGAGGAAATCGCATACTATGCAACATTTTTAGCAAGTGAATATGCTAATGCTATAAATGGAACCGCACTTGCTATTGATGGCGGTTATTTAAGAACTATTTAATCAAATATAAAAAAATATGGAAATTTCAAAATATAATAATATAGCAGAATTATTTATAGATAGATGTAAAATATCTGACAAATTTAATAAACCTGCATTTAGGTATAAAGAAAAAGAGCAATGGGTGGATTTAAGCCACACAGAACTTAAAGATAAAGTAATATGTTTAGCTGTGAGCTTGCTTGAACTCGGAATTAGAAAAGGTGATAGAGTTGGACTTATTTCTGAAAATCGTATCGAATGGATTATTTCTTCATTTGCTATAAATATGATTGGTGCAATTGATGTTCCGCTTTTTCCTATTTTGGCATCAAAACAAATCGAAGCTATATTTAATGATTGTAGTGCAAGTGCTGTAATTGTTTCTAATAATTTCCAATTAGCTAAAATTTTGGAGTTTAAAGATAGACCAAACTCATTAAGACAAATTATCATTATGAATGATGATTTAAGTTATGATGATATATTTATTCATAAATTATCTTATTTGATTCAAAGAGGGTGCGAAGTTAGAAAAAAAGAAGAACGTATAAAAATTATCAAAGAACAAGTAGAAAAAATTCAAAGCGATGATATTCTTACCTTGATATATACAAGCGGAACTACTGGAAATCCAAAGGGGGTAATGCTTTCTCATAAAAATATTATGTCGAACATCGAAGGTGCTATAAATGTAATTGGTGATTTATTTGATTATTCATCACTTTTATATTTACCTCTTTGCCACGCTTATGAGCGACTTGCTGGATTTTATACATTATTCTTTTCGGGTACAACAATTGCTATTGCTGAGTCTATTGATAGTGTTCCAAAAAATATTGCTGAAATTAAACCATCACTTATGACTACTGTTCCAAAATTACTGGAAACAATTAAGAAAAAAGTAATGATTAGTATGGAAAAGGAAAGCAAGGCAAAACAATCAATATTTAATTGGGCATTAAAAATTGGTATATCTAAAGTAAGACAAAAAAATAGTGGAAAATCTAATCCTATAATAAATGCACAATATGCACTTGCTCAAAAACTTGTTTTTTCAAAATTATCCGAAAAATTAGGCGGACAAATGAAATTATTTATTTCTGGTGGCGCTCCGATGTCCGTAGAAGTAGGCGAGTTTTTCGAAGCAATGGGAATTACAGTATTACAAGGCTATGGGCTTACGGAAGCATCACCTGTAATTTCGATAAATTCTTTTTCCGACAATGAATTAGGCTCAATAGGAAAACAATTATTTAATGTAGAGGTTAAATTAGGCGAAGACGGTGAAATTATTGCTCGAGGACCTAATATTATGAAAGGATATTGGAATGATAAAGCGGCAACAAACGAGGTTATTGACAAAGACGGTTGGCTTTATACGGGTGATATAGGTGTTTTTACAGAGCGTGGAAATTTACTTATAACAGATAGGAAAAAAAATATATTTGTTTCTTCGGGTGGAAAAAATATAGCTCCGCAACAAATAGAAAATTTGATTTGTCAGAGTAGGTATATAGAAAATTGCTTGTTAATTGGCGATAATCGTGAGTATATTAGCGCTCTTATTTCACCTAATTTTGAACAATTAGCCATGCTTGCAAAAGAGTTTAACATTGAGTTTAGCAGTCCAACCGAACTTATTAGTAATTCAAAAATTATAAATTTTATTAAAAAAGATATTGATTTCTATCAAAAAGATTTATCAAAATTTGAAAGAATACGCAAGTTTGTATTATTATCCGAACCATTTAGCGTTGACGGCGGGGAGTTAAGCCCTAAAATGAGCGTTAAAAGACATATTATTGAAAATAAATATTCTGATATGATTGATTCTATGTATGATAATTAGAAAAATAAATTTATTTAATATAAATATTTAATTTTTATTTGTTAATTTGTTCAATAACAATTATATTTGATATTCGTTTATAGATTTTTCTTATTTAATATAATAAGATAATTCAAAAAAAAATAAGATTGCCAAAATATGGAAAAAGTTTTAATAGTTGAAGATGATTTAATTGGTGCATTACTCCTTAAAAGAACGCTTACAAAAGCAGGTTATAGTGTAGTAGTTGCCGAAAATGGAAACGAAGGTATCGAGCTTTTAAAACGAGAATCATTTAATGCCGTATTAACCGATTGGATGATGCCTCAAACTGATGGTATTGAATTAATTCGATTTATTAGAAAAAAAGTTAGCCCTTTGCCTTATATAATGCTTATTACAGCACTTACCTCAAAAGATTCAATGCAATATGCTCTTGATTCGGGGGCTGATGATTTTATTACTAAACCTGTTGATACAAATGATGTTCTCAATTTACTAAAAGATGGGCTTGCAAGAAATAAACAACAGTCTGCTCCTCCACCTTCCAAAGTTACTATCGTTCCGAAAGATATTAACGTAAAGCCTCCACACGTTTGCGTTGCTATCGCATCGAGTACGGGCGGACCGCCAACTTTATTACATTTATTTAAAAATCTTGAATGGAAAAACAATGCGGCATTTTTGATTGTTCAGCACGGTCCAGCTTGGATGCTTGAAACTTTTTCTGAAAGACTTAGAAAAGAATCAAATTTACCTGTTCATTTAGTAACTAATAGAAATATTATTGAATCCGGTAATGTTTATCTTGCTCCGGGTGATAAACATATTAGAGTAGATAAATCGTCGTATCATGTTTTGATTGATGAAGGGCCAAAAGAGAATTTTGTTCGACCTGCGGCTGACCCTCTTTTCCGTTCCGTAGCCGAAGCTTATGGAAAATATTCTATTGCTGTTGTTCTTACTGGATTAGGTAGGGACGGGGCGCAAGGTGCTGTACGAATTGCCTCTGTTAATGGTACTATTTTAGTACAAGACCCCACAACTTGTATCGCTCCTTCGATGCCAAAAGCTACTATAGAAACTGGTATTCCGAGTAGGATTATTCATTACGATAATTTATCTAAAGGATTATCAGAAGCAATATTTCCAATTTATGCTTCATTGAAAAAGACATTTAGATAAACATATTTAATAATTTTAAAAATTTAGGGCTAAATAATCAATTTAGTCCCTTTTTTTTTACAAA
Source organism: Bacteroidota bacterium (assembly GCA_029974985.1). Lineage (GTDB taxonomy): Bacteria > Bacteroidota > Ignavibacteria > Kapaibacteriales > UBA2268 > JANJTB01. Next base: position 95,337 of record JARKQC010000360.1, read on the forward strand.
TTTAAGGGTATATGATACCCTTATGCAATTAACCTTTTATATAATAATTTTTTGATAATTAGATAAAACTATCTAATTATATTGCAGATATTTAGATGTTAAAGTTCAGAATGACAAGCTCACAAATTCCTCTATAAAAATGCAGAACAATTGCTTCAAACAAAAGTGCTTATCCTTAAACTCAGAAGATAGCACGCACCAGTGCGAAATTATAATTTATTTGATTAGAAGAAATTTTAATAATGCAATTTATTCCATTTCTAAAATTTCATTTATTAGACGTTTTACTTCGCTTGATAGAGCCGCGTTTTCACCTTCGATTTCGATATATTTATCAAAATCTCTTAATGCCGCTTTATAATCTTTTTTAATTTTAAATATTATTGCTCTGCCATAATATGCAAGTGAAAAATTATTATCGAGAGTAATAGATTTTGAGTAATCAGCTAATGCTAAATCATCAATTTCATCAAAATAATAAGCATTTCCGCGAGCATAATATCCATTTACAGAATTTGGATTTGATTTTAAAAATTGTGTAAAATCCTCAATTGCATTTGAATATTTATTTAATTGGGTATTACATAAGCCTCGAGCATAATATAAATCTTTAAGATTCTCATCAAATTGAACTGCTTTATTAAAATCCAATAAAGATAAATTATAATTTTTATTATGATAATAAGCTAAGGCTCGGCCGTAATATGCGGGTGCATAATTATTTTTTGTTTCGATAACTTTTGAATAATTTTGAATTGCGACGTCGTAATTATTACTTTTTAACGCATTAAAAGCAGTTTGAATTTGGCTTTTTTGTTGAGCATTTATTTGTAATGTTAATACAATAAAAGCGAATAATATTAAAAAATTTTTCATTTTGAATTTTTAAAATTATAAAAAATTAAAAATAACAAATTATTAATTATTTGATACCATTTTTTTTGCTATTTCTATCGCGGGGCGTACAAATCCTCCCGTTGATGCTAAAATATTAAGCGATTTATCATAATCAATAGCGCCGAGTATCATAATTAACGCAATTTTTACATTTCCGTTTGCAAGACTTAAATAATGCTCTGCTGTATCATAATCTACCTCGCAAATACGCATAATTATTCTTTTTGCTCTTTCGTTCAACTTTTTATTTGTAATTTGCAAATCTACCATAATATTGCCGAGTGTTTTTCCGAGTTTTATCATTGTGGCAGTAGTTAGCATATTTAAGACTAATTTCTGTGCTGTGCCCGATTTCATTCTTGTTGAGCCTTCAATAACTTCGGGACCAACATCTGGGCATATAGCGACATCTACGTTTATATTTAAAGATTCTATATGCTCTCGAGATGAAGTCGTTAAAATAATAGTAAAGCAACCTATTGATTTTGCATAATCTAAGGCGCCTCGTACAAAAGGTGTCCTGCCCGATGCCGCAATTCCACATACAACATCTTTTGGACTAAGTTTTGCTTCTATTAAAGCATTTCCACCCGCTTCGAAGCTATCTTCTGCACCTTCTTGTGCTTTGAACATTGCCGCAGAACCGCCCGCAATAATGCCTTGAATCATATCATAATCAGTTCCAAAAGTTGGCGGACACTCCGACGCATCAACAATGCCGAGCCTTCCGCTTGTTCCTGCACCGACATAAAATAAACGACCTTCGTTTCGCAAACTACTTACAATTCCATTAACAGCGATTTCGATATATGGAATTTCCATTTGAACTGCATTTGGAACAATTTTATCATCATTATTAATAATTTCGAGAATTTTTTTTGTAGAAGCGACATCAATATTTCTACTTCGTGGATTATTTTGCTCTGTTCGTAATGAATTTATTTCCTCAAAAAGACCATTTTTTATCATAATAAAACTAATCCTTTAGATTTAATTTTTGCTTAACATCTAAATAATTATTCCAATCAATATTTTGCGAGTTTGTACTTGGTGAATTATAAACATTATCAAAAAAAATAGCTTTTATCAATATTTTATCTTTCGGTGGACTTGCTATGCCGGGTATTGTATTTCGATAATCAATATATAAATATTCTAAATTATGAGAAAACCACAATTCATCAGAATAAACTACATCATTTTCAGTCCAAAATATTCGTGTTGACGGGAGAGCCTCCCAAGCATCATATTGATTTAGATAATAGCACATAACCCCCATTTTATCGGGGTCAGAAAATTTATATGTAGGCAATTTAAACTCTTGATACCACTGTATATTCGAACCCTTCACCGCTATCCAATTCGACGGGTTTAAAGTATAAAATTCTGTTTTGATATTTGAATAATATTCATTATTTACAACATTATCATTGCATGAAAACAGCGACAATAACAAAATACTAATTAAAATATACTTTTTCATTATCTTAACTTAAATTATTATTAAATAATATATTAATATCATAGTTTATTAATTACAAAATAAATTATTTTTATTTTTTCATTAATTTAAAATAATGACTATTTAATAATAAAAAAGTTACAAAAAATGTGTAATGAAATTTTTGAGATATGAAATTTTATTTTTTATTTTTAAAAATTAAATTGTAAGGATAATATATAAAACTATTATTCTCCTTTTTTATCAAAGCGGGGGTATATTTTATACTAAATAATGAAAATAAGCCTTCTTCAAATTTTGATATAGCCCATTTATCCTCACTATTATGTATATCAAAAATTATTTGTCTTTATCAAAAATTTTAGCGAGTTCTTTATAAATTTCAAGTTTAGAAACAATATCAATCTTGCATCGAATAACAACTATATAATCAAAATCTTTATTTTCTTTTTTTATTGAATCAATATCATTTTTAATTTCATAAAAGCATTTGAAGCAATTGAAATTATGATATAATACAATATAGCTTTCTTTAGTTTTTATTAAATCAACTAACTTAGATTCATCACCTTTCAAATTCTTAATTACAATATTATTCAAATCTAACTCAGCAGTTACTGATTTTTCTAAAAACAAGAATAATAAAAAAATAGAACTTATAAGAAATATAATATTTGATTGTAATAACTTCATCATTTCAATCTTAATTTTATTACTGAATATCGTAGTTTTTCATTTACTACAAAATATTTTTCCATTTTACTTTGAAATTCTACAATATTTAATTTTTTTAATTCATCATTTATTACAAATGGAATTGGAACTATCATAAAGATTTTATTATCATCTATAACAAAATTATTTGTAACAAAAATTTTACTTAGAAATTCACCTAAAGTCTTACTCTCAATAGCTTGAATATTCTCTAAATCACTATATAATAAATTCCACTTATCGCTCTTTTGGAATATTGAAAAATGAAAATTATAAAATTCATTACCTGCATTACTTGGGGTTGACCAAAAAATGAGAAATTTATCAGCTTCTACAAAAAATACTTTATGAATCATAGAAAATTCTTTAATCAAAGGTCGCAAACTATCTAAAACTAATTTTGCATTGGCTTTTTCTACATCTCTATACCGATTATTAAAATAATAATCAGCCTTTACGCTATAAACCTAGTTACTTGGTTTATATGAGATACTATCTACCAGCTCAAAATCCCAATTATAAAAATATAATTTCATATTATTTAATTCTGATATTACAATCATATCTTGTTTTATATCCATCAAATGTTTTGGCTGAAAATAAGTAAATTCGTAACCCGAAGGATTTTTAAATTCTTTATGTTTTAATTTATAATTATTTTTCAAATCTACTCGTAGTATTTTAGTACCAGAATTTATAACATAGGAATATAAAAACAAATAATTATCTATAATTTTGACATTTGCAAATTTATAATCTGCCAAAGCGGTATCTAAAATATACTCATTATTTTTATTCATTTTATAAATTAGGCAATTATAATTAGTTAAAAGTATAGCTAAAATATCTGAATTTATAGCAAAATCCTTAATATTAACAATATCAATCTTAAAAGAATCAGGAATAAATATTTTTTGAATTGAATTATCAGAATAATTTATTAGATTAAAATATCTATGTGAATCATTTTTTTTATAATCATTATAAATAGAATAAAGAGTATTTTCAAAAGACTTATAATAAATCTTATCCTCATCTTCATAATTCATTGGTAATAAAGTAGCATCAATATATTCTATGTGGTTATAGAAAAAATCTTCATTAATTCCTTGGCTAAAATTATTATAGCTTGTAAAAAAGAAAATATAAAATATATTAATTACAATTAATTTTTTGCACATTTTATCCATTCGATATATTTAGTTAATGATTATGAGTTATCTCAAAAATATAAATAACTTGATTATGTGACCACTTTTATAATTTATAATGGACACTTATTTATGGTGTAGGTGCTAATTCAATCTGAATTGTAATATTATAATTATTAATATCTGTTTCTTCCCACTCTACGCTCTTATACCAAAAATCTCCATTGAGTGTAACATTATTTTCAAATGAACCAAATAATAAATCTTCAGCAATTTTATTCTCTGCATAATCATTTAAATCTTTCCATTCTGGATTACTATTATTTGGACCTTTTATATCACGCAAAGTAGTTGGATCAATTTTAAATTTACATTCGTGCTGTCCCGGAGCTGTACAAATAAGGGTACTATTAGACTGCTTCATATCCTTAGTAGCATCCTCATGTCGTTCGTTTACAGAAGGAGCTAAACCTTTACTACTTTTTTCAATATAAATTATTCGTCCAAAAAAAGAACAAATCAAAAAAATTAATAGCAATATTACAGTAATAATAAACTTCATCATTTTTCAACCTATTATATTTAAAATTAATAAAAAAAACTCTAAAATAAATACTTCAAAATATTCAAAACTTCGATGTATTTATATTATTGCTGGACCGCGAGCCCGCCTTTGGTACTTATGTACTTGTTTTGATTTATTAAAATATAATAAGAATTGATGCGTCTCTTCGAAGTATATAGTTTAGAGGTCAAATTGGCTAATTTAAAATTCATTTCTTTTTTTCTCTAAAATATTTTTCTTTAAAACAACACTTTCTCAGTTATTTACCAAATTATTTTTACAAAATGCACATCTTTTCTCCGAAAATCAGAAAAGCAATCTTAACTTGACACGCTCGCCACAACCACAAACCTGTAGGAATAGAGCTTTCTTCAATGAAAATGACAATGGGGCATGCCACGTTGTCTCCCGTCCTTGTTTTACTAACTATTCGCTTTCAATTTATAATTTTTTTTATTTGAATATTTTTAATGAAACTTATAATAAAAAATATATTTCTAATTTTAATTGCTATACAAAACAAAAGAGTTATTTTTGCATACTTAATTTTACAATTTCGGATTTTATGAGTAATTTAAAGAAAATATTAAAACAACACTTTGGCTATAATGATTTTAAGCAAGGTCAGGAAGAGGCAATCCGAAATATTTTAGCTTGTAACGATACGCTTGCACTAATGCCTACGGGTGGTGGTAAATCAATTTGCTATCAATTGCCAGCGATATTAATGCAAGGTGTGGTTGTAGTTATTTCTCCACTCATCGCACTAATGAAAGACCAAGTTGACTCATTGATACAAAATGGAATACCAGCCACATCTATTGATAGCACTTTAAGTTTTTCAGAGATTCAAATTCGTTTTAAAGCGATTTATGAGGGAAAAATAAAATTACTATATCTTGCGCCAGAGCGTTTAGCAAGTAGGCAGTTTCTTGAATTATTACAAAACATAAATATTTCTTTTTTAGCAGTGGACGAAGCACATTGTATTTCTGAATGGGGGCACGATTTTAGACCTTCGTATATGAATATTCATAAAATATTTAATTTCATTCCACGATGCCCGATTTTAGCTCTTACTGCTACTGCTACTATTGATGTGCGAAATGATATTATACGCTCATTAAAGCTCAAAAATACAAAATTAGTAATAAAAGGATTTGAAAGAAAAAATCTAAATTACCACTGTGAATATTCTGAAAATAAAGTTAATAGAATAGCCGATATTTGCTCTAATACTAAAAATGGTTCTACTATAATATATGCGGGATCAAGAAAAAGAACAGAGCAATTTTCAAATGAATTAAGAGAAATTGGTATAAAATCCGAGTTTTATCATGCTGGAATGAAAACACTTTTGAGAACCGCCGTTCAAGAAAGATTTATAACTGGAAAAACAAAAGTTATAATTGCAACTAATGCTTTCGGTATGGGTATAGATAAAAGAGATGTCAGAAATGTAATTCATATAGATTATCCGCTTACTCTCGAAGCATATTATCAAGAATCTGGCAGAGCTGGACGAGACGACGAACCTGCAGATTGCTATTTATTATATAATAATTTTGATAAGGAGTTATCAGAATTTTTTATTAAATCCACTTTTCCCTCAAAAGAAGAAATAGAGATTGTATATGATAAAATTTTATCATTTCATAATAAACAGGATTCTTCTTATAATCAAACTCTTGCAATACCCTCACCAGTATTAATAGCAAATTCAATTACTAAGGATTTTAGAACTGTTGAATCTGTATATAATTTATTACATCGTAATAATATAATTACTTTTGGCAATATACAATCTCAAACAAAATTAAGATTTATTGCAAGCCGAGAGCGCATTTATGAGTATTACAATAACTTGCCAGATGAGCGTCAAGGAATATTAGAAGCAATTCTTCGAAGTGTAAATTCTGACGTTTTCGATAGATTTGTTAGTATTAACCTTAAAGATATTTTATTTAAACATAGAATAAGCAAAAAACAATTTGATGATATAGTAAAATCATTACAAATATTGCAATTAGCGCAATATAAGAATGAAGCAAGCGATTCTGGATATTATTTTAATAAATTAAACGATAATTTTGCATATTTGAATATAGATTTCGAAGATACTAACCGTAGATATGCAAATGCTCTTATAAAACTAGACCAAGTCTATAAATATTCTATAACAAATACTTGCAAAAGAAATTATCTTTTAGATTATTTTGATGATAAATCCTATAATGGTAATTGTAATAAATGTACTTCTTGCAAAACAAATCAAATTAAAAACAACACATTAACGTCTATAAATAGTTTATTAAGATATATTATTTTAGATTATTTAATAGAAAATGGTCAAAATGTTGAATTATCTAATTTAATAAAAAATGTTAAGAATCAACTAAAAAGTTTTAACATTTTTTATTTTAAACAAAAAGAATTAGCAAATTTTAATAATTTAGTTAATAATGAATTAAAAGAATTAAACAACAGAAGATTAATCAAATTTATTAATAAACACAAATCTACAATATTAATAACCGAAGAAGGGAAAATCTTTGTAGAACTTTTACCGGAGCAATTTAGAATTATGGCAAGGCGAGAAAAAGACAAGACAGCAAGTGAGATTATTTTTAGTAAACTTGTAACCTTACGACGCGAAATAGCTGAACATGCTGGAGTTGTGCCACGAGGCATAATTAGCGACGTTGCTTTAAAAAAAATAGCTGAAGTTATGCCTGAAACTGAGTATGATTTAAAAAATGTTTCAGGGGTAAGCCAATTATTTGTCCAAAAATTTGCTAAATTATTTCTACAAGAATTAGCAAAAATTAAATTAAATCCGAAAGAACAAAAAGTATCTAAGGTTGCACAAGATTTTCTAAAAATGTTAGACCAAGGTCTCGATTTTGAAATAATTAAATCACGTCTATTCGGGGGAAATATGTCTATGGCGTCGAATTATATTGTAGAAATAATCGAAGCTGGGCATAACTTACCAAGAAAATCAATGGTGCCAGATTCTGTTTATACTAAAATAAAATCTTGTGTTAAAAAATATCCAGATTTAACTCCGCGTGAAATTCAAGGAAAATTAACAATTGAAATCGAACAGCCAATTTTAAAAATTGCTTATTCTTTTGCTAAAGCAGAATTGGGATTATTATAATTCGATATACATTTTTACTATTGCAGATAAACGTTCGTTATCAATTTTTTTAGAAATTTTATTTAATTTCTCAATATTCAAAGCAAGTCTATGATTATCTTTAACCCAGACTTGCTTTTTTTTATTTAGTACAAGTATTATTGCTTTCTCAAGTTTATTTTTATATTCTTTGGCTTTCCTTTCTTAGGATATTTGTAAATATGTAATTTTTTTTGAGTTCATAAAAATATAGCAGAAGAAATTATCTTATTATTATTCATAACCATAAAATTTTACTTCTTCGGTATATATATTAATATGTTTTTTTACAATTTCTAATAATTCTTTATTAGACTCGATAATTTTTTCTAATCCTTCGATAGTATCAAATTGTTGTATAATAAAATTATATAAATTATTGGATAATCTTAAATAATTAAATGCTGTTTTTAATACATCACTGTGCATACTATACTCGCCAACAACATCAGTAGCATCGAATAATAAATCAAATTGCTCGTGAGAATATTCAATATCTATATTATAATTAATATTAATAGAGTGAGATTTTATTTTATTTACAATATCATTTAATAATTTTTTTGTAGAGATTTTACTTTTAGCATAAATTTCAAAATTCTGTTTTAAATCAATATTTTTATGAAATTTTCTTGATAATCCCGAAAAAAAATTTATCCCAACATCTTCTAATTTTAGAGCAAGTTCAAAAATATTTAAAATTTGTTCGTTCATTTTTTATACTCCAATTAATTCTATTTATTTTCCAAATATACAAAAATTATTACGATAATTATAAACAAAATCGAAATTCTAATTAAATTATTGATAAAAAGAGGATTAATTCTTCTCTATTTTATCATTTTTAAAGCGTTTTCTTACTATTTTGAGGTACTGCTCTGAAACACCAAGCTTTTTTGCAATATCTTTTAATCTTAAATTTCTATTCTCTGTCATATAGCGAAATACAAAACTCTCATATCCTGTAACCTTTGGAATATAAAACTGTAAACCGCCCAAATGCCTGATAATATTTCTTGTGCATTCAATACCACAAACATCTGCAATCATTTGGATATCAGTGCTAAGCTCGTCATATTTAATTTCATCATAGAAATCACTCATTTTTTATCCCCTTTTTAAAATATTAATATAAAAAATCATCATCATAAAGGTCATTTTGATTTTCATCGAAAAATTTTTCAAAAATATCTTGTTTGTTAATATTTTCGATATAATCACTAAATAGATATTCGAGGTCTTTTCGTTGTTGAACATCAATAAGCGAATTTTTTTCGATTTCATATAAAAACTTTTGTATTAAATAATTAAAAATCGAAATTTTCAAATCATTAGAATTTTTATATTCCTTAGATAATAGTATATTTATTTTTTCTGAAAGATTGCTATCTATAAACAGCTCGCCCGTACTCGAAAATAATAGCGTATTAGAAAAATTTGATACTTTATTCATAAATTAACTCCAAATATTTTTTTATATAAAAAATTTTATTTACATTAGCATTGTGTCTATAAATCATTTTTACAACGTTATTATAACTACAAAAGTATGTAGAAATTACACTATATCAAAATAAAATATTTTTAAAAATATATAAATTCTTAAAATTTTATGATTACATATCAAGAAGAAGTTGGAGCAAGATTAAAGCAAATTCGTTCAATTTTTAACGAAGGCGGCAAACTATCAGCAGATCAATTTGCATTTTTACTCGGTGAAACTCGTGATAAAATTGCTAATTACGAATTAGGTAGAGCAAGTCTGCCAATTAGAGTTTTATATGAGCTTTATAAAAGAGGGATAAATCCCATTTATATAATTTCAGGCGAGGATTCGATTTTTGCAAATAACGAAGTTGGGCAGATATTTAAAGAAAAAATTATTGAAAAAATAAAACTTGGTGCTAAATTTAATAGCATTAGCCAAGAGATTTTAAATGAAGAATTAAAAATAGAGCAAAAAACCGAAAACCAAGGAATTATAAAACTTGCCGCTGGTAAAATTTCAAAAAAGGATGATAAATAAATGATTAATTCTGAATCGCAAAAGAAAGAATTATATCAAAATTTGTTAAAATATTTAAAAAGAAGTGCTTTTGGTGATGATTTTGCCTCAGAAATGCTTATTAAATTAATTAATCAAGCTGATTTTATAGATAAATCAATATATGATAGTGCTTTAGATGATTTTACAAATTTTTTACCTGAAATTGATAATAAATTTTTAGGACAATCCATTTCACATATAATTCGAGTTAAATACACTGATTTTAACGAGCTTGATGAATTTTTTGAGCTTTATAAGCCAAAAGAGGATAATTTAAAGAAATATACTTTTGATAATTTCTGTAATAGCTATGGATATAACCCAGATGATATTATATTATTGTCAATAAGTGGAAATTCTATGATTGGAGCTAGTATTGAAGACGGCGATACTGCCGTAGTAAACATATCAAAAAGAGCAAAAATTGGGGAAATAGCGGCAATTCATATTAATAATAAATATTATATAAAAAGAATTGATGAAAATGCGGGTAATATCGTTTTGCTATCAGAAAATCCCGAATATTTGCCATATACAGTCAGTGCTGAAGATAAATTTAAAATTATTGGATTAGTTACTAATATTATAAAAAGGGTTTCATAATGAATTTTAATTTTCGTTTTGACGATATATTTTTTGATGATTTGCCTGCTGAAGATAAATATATAAACGAGCTCATTATTCTTGTTATGAAGTTGGCTCGTGGTGATAAAATTAAAAATTATAAATATTCTCGCTTTGAAATTGAAAAAATGGCTCGAAAACTTGTAATTGAGGGTTTTATTCGTGGTACTCCACTCGATAATGATAAATGTGTGTGGTCAACTCTAACGCGTCGTGGTGAGTTATGGTTAGAAATAACCGAAAGGCAAAGCCAATATTAGTTGCTTTTGAATAGTTGGTAGAACAATCATCTTGATTGTTTAAATTAATTTATCTTGTCAGACAAGATGTCTAAGCTACCAATTCGGGTTGGATAAGCATTTTTGCTTGTCTCAAGTATATAAAGATGTCCTACGTCTCCAAGCCGTAGGACATCTGGAGCAATCGTGGTAAGATAAGCATTTTTGCTTGACCGCTTAAAATACAAATTCATATTTGAAATTTAAAAAAAATAATTTGTTGAATATAAAAATTTTACTTATTTTTATATATAATTTTTGAGTAATAATAAAGCTACAAAATAGAATATAATCTAAAATATATTGGCATCGTCTCTTCGGTGTATAATTATTTACGTTCATACGTTCATACGTTCATACGTTCATACGTTCATGCGTTCATACGTTCATGCGTTCATGCGTTCATGCGTTTACAGTCCTATCTAATTTTTATTGTAGTAAATCTAAACGAGTACTTAGGTACCAAAGGAGTTCTCGCGGTCCAGCAATAATATAAGTACATCGAAGTATGACTTTTCGATGTTCTTATATTTGGGATTGTTTAAATATATTTTAATAAATTATACATAGGAATTGATATGTTAAAAAATATCTTTTTAATTTTAGTTTTATTAGGAGTTTTATCTTGTACTGAACAAGGTGAGATAATAGTTAATGAAGTATATAAAAATAGCAATAGTCTTCTATTAAATTATGCTGATTCTAATCATATAAGTGAACATGTTTGTATTTATGATGCATTAGAGAGAAGTATAGATTCAAATAATTATGTACGGGAATTATTTGTACTAAATTTTGACAATTCTATGAATTTGCAATACGTCATTTCGCTTGATGGTACAGATTTCGTTGATGATGGTACAGGTTTTGATGCTGTTGCAGGCGACGGGATTTATACTTCTATAATTATATATGATCATAACAATTTAGTGCCCTTTAATTCATTTTCAAGAAAATCAGTTTTTAAAAATGTTGCAACAGGTAGCAATTTTATACATTGGAACGAGTTACAAGATTATATTCCAGAATTCAATGATATCCCAAAAAAAAGTCAGGGTATGGTAGGCGCTGAGTTATCATGTGAGATATGTACATGTCCTTGTACTTCGTGTTATTGTCTCGCTTGTTCTGCTTGGAATGGATTTAGATGTTGGTATTTTTGTAATTGCAAAGCTTCGATAAGTATTGGTATTAAATGGAGTTCAGAGGCTTCAGTATATTAATAAATTATTTTTTAAATATAAACTCACACAAATTTCAATATAATTTGTGTGAGTAGTATTAAGAGAGATATATGAAAAGTTTGTCTATAAAGAAAATTTTATTTTTAATATTTATTGTATTGTGTACATTTTCTTTTTCACTATTAGTTGTTTTCTTTATTAATAAACAATTTAGCAATTATTTGGACAAATTAATTAGTTATTTTATTTCTGAAATCATTATTAAAATTATTGTAATCATCTTTTCTATATTAGTGTTTAATAAAATGCGAATTAATTTTAAATATAAATTGCTTATTAGAAATGCAAATTCAAATTTATACAATGTACCCGCAATTTTTTTATTAATTATGTTAATTTTAGTTTCGTTAAATCCTGTAATAAGTATAGAACATCGGATATTATTCTATTTTAGTCAACTATCTATTGGTTTTGCTGAAGAATTTGTATTTAGGGGGATAATTTTTTCTTTACTTATTAAACTAATGAATAATTATAAATATAATATTTATGTAAGTATATTAATTAGTTCTCTAATATTTGGGGTGATGCATTATTCAAGTCTCTTTAGTGGTCTTGCATCTCTTTATCCAGCTACTAATCAAGTGATTTTCGCTTTTAGTATTGGTATTTATTTAGCAACGATTTTAATTATAACGAAAAACATAGTTGCGATTGCAGTTGTGCATTCTTTAATTAATATCGTAGGTTTGTTCAATACAATTGTTATTAGAAATGATAGTACTCTAAATAATTCTTTAGATTCAGGTGTATTACAAGTTAATTTCATTTACTTCTTGTTACCAATTATTTTATTGTATTGTTATTATTTATTGAAAAAGAACCGTAATTTAGATATTGCTTTTATTAATTTTTAAATAAATTTTATAAGATATAGTCATCACGAATGATAAATACTCAAAATCTACACCAGTTTATATCGAGTAGATATATCGATAGATTATAACGCTTCAGCTGTCCTACACTTTTAAAGTGTAGGACAGCTTTTTTCGTTAAATCTGTGATTCTGCTGTCCTAATCGCCTTTTATCTGCTATTCTTATACCAATTTACTGTTCTTTTAATAGCTTCATCTAATCTAATTTTCGGTTCGTAACCAAGAATTTTGCGGGCTTTTTCTATAGAGAAAGTATAATCTTTGCCGCCATTATAGATTCTATATCGAGTAAGTAGCGGAGGCTCTTTTGTGTCTAATCCTTTGTAAATAAATTCTAATAAATAAGCCGCGGCATAAGCAAGGAAAAATGGAAATGAATTTTTTGGCTCTTTCAAACCCATTTCTATTGCAAGTTTATCAGTAAATTCTTTCCAAGTAATATCTAATCCATCGGTAATAAAAAATGTCTCGCCTATAGCTTCTTCTTTTTCTGAGGCAAGCATTATTCCATCAATAAGATTCTCGACATAAACGGGACAGGTTTTTCTTGCGCCACCGTCCACATAGCCGACTTTTCCTGTTTCAAGAGCATCAAGATATTTTTCGATAAAAGTGTGGTCTTTTATACCATAAACATTACCGGGCTTAACTGCGGTTAGTCTTAGTCCGCTTTCTTTAACAAATTCAAAAACTTTTTCTTCGGCAATTTTTTTAGTTTCGCAATATGGAAAATCAGTATGTAACTTCACATCACTTTCTTTTACATTTAATCTTCCGAATCCGTACATTGCAACAGTGCTAATATAAACCATTCTTTCGACGCCAGATTGAGCCGCACAACGTGCAACGTTCAAAGTTCCATCAACATTAATTTTATAAAAAGTTTCGAAATGCCCCCAGTCAGAAGATAAAGCCGCGACATGGAACACCTGTTGCACCCCTTTCATAGGTTCGCATAGAGTATTTGGCTCGGTAATATCACCATAAAAATACTCAATATCCATACCTTTTAAAAATTTTAAATCAGAAGTTTTTCTAACTAAACCGCGGACTTTCCAGCCTTCTTTTAATAATCTTTCAGCAAGATTGCTACCAATAAATCCATTAATACCAGTTATTAAGCAAGTTTTCATAATGCACCGTGAAAAAATATAATATATAAATCCGTACATAATCCCATTATAATATGTAAAATAAATACATACCATATAGAACGAGTACGATATACGAACATTCCAAATAATATACCCACAAAAATAGCTCCGATAGTTTCGCTTGCGGGCTTACCTAAATGAATTAAACAAGAAGATATTGTTTGAATTAATATTGCGTTGAATATTCCAAATCTATCTTTAAGTCCGAACAATAAAAATCCTCTGAAAAAAAACTCCCAAGCCGTATAATATAATAATACATAAGCAAGGTGATACCATAATATCATTTCGTGATGATTATGCAGACTTTTCGCAAGTGGATATTCTAATTTTACATCAGGCGAATCGGTACCAAAATATAAAACAACTACAATTATAGGAATACATATTGCAAGGAGTTTTAAGCCTGCTCGGACATTACCAAGCCCTAAACCAAAATCACTAAAATTCGCCTTCATTTTTAGTTTTAGATACAAAGCGGGGATGATAAACATCAGCACAAAAAATACAGCAAACTGAGTTATATATGCGTAAACATCACCGTAATATGCTTCTGTAAAAAATGGAAAAGTCTTTTTTAAAAAAGAGCCATAGCCAAAATAATAATACAATGAAAGTAATAATGGCGTTGCACCAAGCATAAAATAAATATCGAAATCATTTCGATTAATTTCAAATTCTTTCTTTAAATTTTCCATATTGATTTTTATTTAATAAATTATGAATATGTAAAAATATGAAAAATTATGATAATATGAGTATAAATTTCAATTTTTAAAATTTATAGTATATTTTTCAAAAATAAATGATATATTAATAATTATAAAAATTGAGATAAACTACGCACAAAAACTGGCTCGACAGATAAAAATCCTTCTGCATATTTTACACCATTTATTCCACCATAATATCTATCGCGAGCTACTAATTCTTCCATAAATTCTGGAGTCGAAAGGCTTGTATATGCCTCGTTTTCATATTGACCGGGCACATATACTTGTGATGAAAATGCTCTAATTGCTTCCATTTTAATATCGTGGACATCAGAAATATCAACAAAAAAGTCAGCTGACTTTGGAAATTGATATGCCTGCATATAGCAATATATATTTCTTGTTCGATAGACATCTTGTGGATTACCATTTTCATCATTGGTAACAAATTTTTTTAGTCCAATTTTAAAAAGTGCGTCTCTAACTAATATATGAGTATTTTCATGGTCGGGATGACGCTCGAAACTGGGGTGCATAAGAATAATTTTTGGGCGAAATTTTCTAATTACTGATACAACTTTATAGAGGTTTTCCTCGTTTGTTCTGATAAATCCATCACGCATTCCGAGATTTATTCTATCTTTTACTCCGAGAATTTCTGATGCGGCTTTTGCTTCAAGCTCTCTAATTTCCTCTGTCCCACGAGTGCCCATTTCGCCACGAGTAAGGTCAACGATAACAACTTTTTTATTTTCTTTGGATAATTTTGCAATCGTGCCACCGCAGCACAATTCGGCGTCATCGGGATGAGCGCCGATAATCATACAATCAAAATCGCTTTCGTATAATTCTTTCATTTATAAAAATTCCTTAATCATTCATTTTTAAATCAATTTCTTTAATTTTTTCATTATAAAATTCTGATTTTGATGGATTTTTATTCGATAATTCAGTATAAGCATTTTTTGCTTCGATAAATGCACCCTGTTTAAATAATATATCTGCTATTGTATCTGTAACAACGATAGTTTGTTTAGATTTCTCACTTGATTTAGTATTTTCCACTTTAATTGGTTCGGCATTAGCTAAACTTTTTTGAATATGTTCGATATTTGATTGATGTCTATTTATTTGTTTGATTTTTTTTACATCTTTGGGTTGCAGAGTACCAAATAAATTTTTAGAATTGCTAAAAGTAAACTTATCAAGACCGGGTATTAAACTAATATTTTGAGAAATATTTTGTTTATATTCTATTGTAACTTGGTTTTGCTTATTGTTATCTATTACGTTTTCAAAAACTTCATTATCTTCAGTCAGATTGACATCAATTAACTCTTCTTGCGTATCATTTTGCGTTTCAACACTTATATTATCGCTAATATCAGAATTATTATCATCAATAATTAATAAATTATCAAAATCAAGTGATTTTTTTAACGCAAGAAAAGAATTTGCGGGTAAAATTTTTTCATATTCATTTACAATATTAACAGCCTGTGCATTTTGACCTAAATATATATATGCCTTAGCAATTACATAAATTGCAGAAGCATAATTAGGATATTTTTTTAGCCCCTTCTGGCATAATTCGATAGCATCTTCGGGCATACTCGCCATCAAAAGTTGCTCGGCTTCTAATGCAAATAAATAAGAAATACTATCCATTTATTTAATTTTCTCTATGAATCACAAAATCAGCAAATCTTAATAAAGATTCTTTTGCAGGGCTTTCAGATAAAATACCAAGAGAATTTTTTGCAGTTTCGATAAAAGTCAAGGCGATTTTTTCAGCGTATTCGATACCTTTCTTTTCTATAACAAAATCAATAATCATAGAAATTTCATTTTTCTTTAATTTTCCACGTTTAATTAATTTTATTATAGTGTCTTTTTCTTTTTCAGTAGAATTATTTAGAGCATAAATCAATGGTAAAGTAGCTTTTTTTTCTTTTAAATCATTGCCAACAGGTTTTCCAATCAAAGAACTTCTCGAAGTAAAATCGAAAATATCATCTCTAATCTGAAAAGCAATACCGATGGCTTCGCCATATTGTGCCATTGCTTCATGATATTCGGGATTGTCGTTTGTGCTCATAGCGCCAATTTCGCAGCACGCAGATAGTAAAGAAGCAGTTTTATCGGCAATTATTTGGAAATATATATCCTCATCAACACTCAAATTTCTCGCTTTATCAATAGATAACAGTTCGCCTTCGCTCATTCTTCTAACAGCTTTTGATGACACATTCAAAAATCCCATCTCGCCGGCATCAATAGCTGATAACAAACCTTTGGCAAGAAGAAAATCGCCAATTAAAACAGCAATTTTATTATTCCATTTTGCATTTATTGAAGCAAGTCCGCGACGTTCAGAAGCCTCATCGACCACGTCATCGTGTATAAGCGTTGCAGTATGAAGAAGCTCTACAAGAGCCGCTCCGACATAAGTTCTATTACTTATCTTGCCAGCCGCTTGCGCTGATAAAAATACTAAAACTGGTCTTAATTGCTTACCTTTTTTTGAGGTTACATATTTTAGTATAAGATTTAATAATGAGACATTTGTTTGAAGCATTGCCTTAAAATAGCTGTTAAACTTTTCTAAATGCCCTAATACAGGATCGGTAATTTCACTTAAATTCATTTACATACCAAACAATTCAGTTTTTTTATTGTTATTTCTAATAATGTGTAAACGTTTTTTTTGATTATTATTGTGATTTTAAAAGAATACATATAATTAATTAAATATTTTTTTTGAATAATTTTTAATCAAAAATGAATATTATCAAATAAATTTAGTAAACTACAATTATAAATTTTTGATTTCGTTATTATTCCTTTTTAAATGAAAAATTATATTTTAAAAATTTTGTATTCTTTTCTAATTTTTTTTTAAAATAATTTGTTATTTAAAAAAAATAGTGTTCATTTGTAATGCTAATGGTGTGCAATTTTTTACACATTTATTTAATAAGTGATTTTTATATTTTATTTTTCAGTAGTTTTATTAGAAAAAATATAAAATACTACTAGTATTTATAATACTTTACAAGTAAAAATAAGATATATATTTTTTATTTTTAAAAATTAATAGATGGTGAGAGAATGGATAAAAAAAATAGATTATCCTCACAATCATGGTTTTTGATTTTTTTTACTATAATGTTTCTTTTTTTTAGCGTTACTGACTCTGAAGCAGCACGCAGGAAAAAAAGCAAATATAGAGCAAAAAGTAAAAGGTCTTACAACCCAAAACAAACAAGAGCTCAAGCTATTGATTTAATACGTAATTCATCAGAAGAAATTAGTGAACTTGCTGGTATAGAGCATAATGCTAATAGCTCGCAAATTCACGATTTAATAAATAATGATGAAGGCGAAATCAATACTATCGAAGGCGACCTCGGCGAGAACATTGAAGAACTCGAAGCCGAAGATGATGTAACAGTTGATTTAGATCAGTTTAAAATGCTTTGGCTTTCTTTTATTGATAACGATAGTAAAAATGACATAACATTATCTGGTATTCCTAAATCAGACTTAATGTATGTTATTATGGATTGGTTAGGCACACCGTACAGATTTGGTGGCACAACTCGCGGAAATATTGATTGCTCTGCATTTACCCAAAAAGTCTTTCTTTCAGCAGCAGATATTATGCTTCCACGCGTGGCACGCGAGCAAGTTCATATCGGAAATAAAATTAACCGTAAAAATCTTCAATTTGGTGATTTAGTATTCTTCCATACTTATTCACGTAAATTTGCTTCACACGTCGGCATTTATCTTGGCGATAATTTATTTGCACACGCAAGCTCAAGATATGGTGTTACTGTATCATCATTAGAGTCATCTTATTACGACAAGCATTTTATTGGTGGACGCAGGCTTAGCTCGAAAGATATAGCAAAGTTAAGCATTAATCCAGAAACCAATACAATACTTAATGCTACGGGTAATCCTCGAAAATAATTATTATAATTATTCAAATTTCTTATAACAAAGGCTGACTCTAAAATTTGAATCAGCCTTTTTTTATATTCGAGAATTATTGAATATTAAATATTATTGTATTAAGAATTATATATAATATTGTTTTAATAATTCGTCAAATAATTAATTGTTAATTTTTAAAAAACATATATTTTTAAATTTATATTATTAAAAACTCATTACAAAAAATGATTGGAATAGAAAAACTTATAACAATAAAAGAAGCAAGTGAATGGGCAACACAGCTTACTCAAAAAACTATTACAACAGCTAATATTTCTTATCTTATTCAATATGGACGAATTAAGAAAATTGCCAATAATGGTATAACACATATTGTCTTGCAAGACCTCATAAACTACTACAAATCTTACAACGGACAGCGTGAAAATTCTTGGAAAGACCAACTTGGCGAAGACTTGAATTGGGCTTTGTCATTTGACCAATACAAAGAAGCCGAAACGACAAAACACGTTCATCGTTTGCACCCATACAAAGGCAAATTTATTCCGCAGTTGGTTGAGTATTTTTTAGACAACCACACTGACAATTTCAAAACAGAAACGTATTTCAAAAAAGGCGACATTGTGCTTGACCCGTTTTCGGGAAGTGGCACGACAATGGTGCAAAGTTGTGAACTTGGAATGAACACAATTGGCATTGATGTTTCAGCGTTCAACGCTTTGATTGGAAACAGCAAAGTAACAAAATACGACTTGACAGACGTTCAAAACGAAATCAATCGCATTTCAAAAGCGTTGAAATCGTTTATTAAAAATTCGCATACAACCGAATTTGAAGCAAAATTGTTGCAAGAACTTTACGAGTTCAACAACAAATATTTTCCTGCAACCACTTACAAATACAATTTGCGACAAGGCAAAATCAACGAAAAAGAATACGGAGCAGAAAAAGAAAAAGAATTTTTACCGACTTACGAAAAATTGGTAAAACAATACAGTATAAAATTACGACAAGACAAAGCCGACAACTTTTTAGACAAATGGTATTCGCAACACATCAGAGAAGAAATTGAATTTGTGTTTAGCGAAATCAAAAAGATTAAAAACACAAACACAAAGAAAATTGTAAGCGTAATTTTAAGTCGTACTATTCGTAGTTGTAGAGCAACTACACACGCTGACTTAGCTACACTTGCTGAGCCAATTACAGCGACTTACTATTGTTCTAAGCACGGAAAAATGTGCAAACCACTTTTTTCTATTCTTAAATGGTGGGAAACTTACAGCAAAGACACAGTAAAGCGTTTGGCACAATTTGATAAATTGAGAACTGAAACTTATCAAATTTGTTTGACAGGCGACAGCAGAACGATTGATATTTTTGCTGAATTGAAGAAGAAAAATCCTAAATTTGCAGCATTAGCCGAAAAGAAAAAAATCAAAGGCATTTTTTCATCACCGCCTTATGTTGGTTTAATTGACTATCACGAACAACACGCTTACGCTTACGATTTGTTTGGCTTTGAACGCAAAGACGATTTAGAAATCGGACCGCTTTTCAAAGGACAAGGAAAAGAAGCAAAACAAAGCTATATTCAAGGAGTTTCGGATGTTTTAAATAATACAAAAAAATATTTGGCTGATGACTACAATATTTTTTTAGTTGCAAACGACAAATACAATATGTATCCGACTATTGCCGAAAATGCAGGAATGAAAATCGTTAATCAGTTCAAACGACCTGTATTAAACCGAACTGAAAAAGATAAAGGAGCGTATTCGGAAATCATTTTTCATTTAAAAGCTAAATAATTATGGAAACAATAAATCTTGATAAAGTAATCTATCAACTTACTGTTGAAGATTTACAAACTGTTGCAGAGGACATTTTAGAAAGAGAATTAACTGAAAGCGAAATAAAATTGCTTGATGAAAAAATTGGCGACCATATAAATTGGTTTGATGCAATACATAGTGCTATGATTCATAACAACATTAAATAAAAATGGCATTAACCAAACAACAAATACAGCAAGTTGAAACAGTTTTGAAAAATAGCTTACGAAACAAATTTCAAAACTATAAACCCGAACCCGCTTCAATGCCTTTTCACACAAGACTTTTGGGAAAGGACAGAATGGCGTTGTTCTCGTTTATTCATTCGCTAAACACAAATTTCGGAACAAGTATTTTTGAACCCGTTGCTTTGGCGTTAGCATCAACAACTTTTAAAGAAGCGAAATCACAAGCAACAGCAGGAACGCAAATCAGCGAGAAAGCACAACGAGTTATCCAAGACATTATGGACGACTTGATAGCCGCCAATTCTAAACCAAACAAGTTAGAAGAAATTGAAGCAATTAGAAAAGTTGCTCAAACTGGAAAAATAAAAACTGTGAAACCAACAAAAGTAGATATTTGGTTGCAAACCAATAGCGATAAATTTTATTTGTTTGACATCAAAACTGCAAAGCCAAACAAAGGCGGTTTCAAAGAATTTAAGCGAACACTTTTAGAATGGACGGCCTGTATTTTGGCAGAAAATCCAAAAGCACAAATCAATACTTTAATTGCAATTCCTTATAATCCTTATGAACCAAAACCTTATTCACGTTGGACAATGGCAGGTATGCTTGATTTAGAAAATGAATTGAAAGTAGCAGAAGAGTTTTGGGATTTTTTAGGAGGTAATGGTACTTACAATCAACTTCTTGTTATATTTGAGAAAGTAGGAATAGAATTAAGACCAGAAATTGATGGTTATTTTATACAAAACAACATTTCTTAAATATTTATTTTTTATCGGTAAATTATTTCTTATAACAAAGGCTGACTCTAAAATATGAATCAGCCTCTGTTTTTTTATAAACAATTTTTAGAAGAAAATGTTAAAACTAATTAACTCTAAATGTTAGTATATGTATAGAACCAGAAAAATCATAACTTTCGTTTATTTTTGTTGCCAAACCTCTATATGTTTTAACTATTGAGCCGCTTCTAATAACTCTTACATCGTAAGACTTCGGAACATCACCATCAAAAACATCTACATATAATTTGTACTCGCCTTTTGCCATCGTTTTTGTACTAAAAATATTCTCAACAGCATTGCCTTCTTCCCACATCCAATCTCTATCAAGTTGAACTGCACCGTCGAGAGGTTTTTTATCACCAAAATAAACATGTAATCCATTCGGACCAACTAAGTGTAAATCAAGGTCCGTCCTGTTTGATTTAGTATTTACCCAAGTTAAAGTAGCTTGGAATTGACCAGTACCATAAGGAACTGTTGCTTTTGGCCATTCATCTGGTTTGCCCTTCTTCCAACCATCACCTGGTATGTCTCTTTCAGTATAAATTTTCCAATCTTGCATTGACCAACTATTAACAAAAGTAAATGGTTTTACATCAATTACTATAGGATTAATCAAAGTTTCTAATTCGCCGGGTAATTCAAAGAGTGTACCGGCTTTTCTTCTACTTATTACAAGTGTATATTTTCCTTCTGGTAAGTTGGACATATATGTTCTAATATTAGGTCTTGACAAATCAGAACCAGTTCCTACACCATAATGCGACAAATCTTTAGTATTATACATAGGGTTCTTGAAAATTGCATCTTTTACCATAATAGTATAAAAATATTCTCTTTTGATATCAATAAATGCAATTCCACCAAAATCAATATTCTTTTGAATTACAGTATTTTTAATAGTAGAAGCACCATCATCAAAACGAACTATAGCAAAATAACCAAGTTCGAAAATAGTAGCACCAAGTCTTTTACTATTAGCATCAATATCGTTAAGAGGTAAAAGCACCCATTCATCATTTTTTTCATTATACCAAATAATAGTTAAACCTGCAGGAGATTCCTCCGAAGACGCAGGTAAATAAATCTGTAATGGTAAAGAAAATACAAAATTAGAAGGACCAAAACTATAAATCTTACCAACAACTTTATAGTTAGCAGGGATTGGTTTTGGTAAATCTGCATTTTTAATATTTGGTTCTATAGAGAAAGACACCGAACCGCTTGTACCATCTTCTTTATTAGCAATAGCCGCACTTGGTACAATTATTTCAGCACCATCATCTAATTTAAGGATACCACCATTTTGAGAATCAAATGTTTGGACAACGCCACCGCTATTTGAATCATTATCTACAATATTATCCTCAGGGCAACCCTGCAAGAATAACATCATTAGAGGTAATGATAATAAAATTATTAATTTTGTAAACTTCATAACAACAGCTCCTAAAAAATCAACAAATATTTTTTAATATTTTTTTAATAATAAAATTCTTTTACCAATATAATAATATAATTTAATAATTGCAATTTATAAATTATTATAAGTAATATTATTTTATAAATATTGAAACTTTAAAAATATTATACTTATTTTTCGTATTTTTGTAGATTGTATAATTATTGATTTATAATTGAATTAAGTATGTCGTATCCATTTAAAGAAATTGAAAGCAAATGGCAAAAATTTTGGAGTGAAAATCACACTTTCAAAGTTGAAGAAGATTATAATAAACCGAAATATTATGTGCTCGATATGTTTCCATATCCAAGTGGCACAGGTTTGCATATTGGTCATCCAGAAGGCTATACAGCAACAGATATCATAGCTCGTTATTATAAAATGAAGGGCTATAATGTGCTACACCCAATGGGTTTCGATGCATTTGGTTTGCCTACTGAAAGGTATTCAATGACAACGGGCATTCACCCAGAAGAAGCAACAAAAGTAAATATTGATAATTTTATTAGACAACTTAATTCGCTTGGATTTAATTACGATTGGACAAAATCAGTAAATACAACCGAACCAGAATATTATATGTGGACTCAATGGATGTTTTTGCTAATTTATAATTCTTGGTACGACCATGATTTAGAAAAAGCAAGACCAATTAGCAAACTTCCTATTCCACAAAATTTAAAAAGCGAAAAGGAAATCGAAGATTATAAAGATAGTAAGCGACTTGCCTTTATTTCTATGATACCAGTAAATTGGTGCGAAGAATTAGGTACTGTTCTTGCAAATGAAGAAGTTGATGAATGGAAGAGTAAGGGTTATACTGTCGAGCGTCGTCCAATGCGTCAATGGATGCTCAGAATTACAGAATATGCAGAAAGGCTTCTTAGAGATTTAGAGCTTTGCGAATGGCCCCAATCTACACGTGATATGCAAATAAATTGGATCGGTAAAAGTGAGGGTGCCGAAGTAAACTTTCAATCAGAAAGTGGGAAAAATATTACTGTTTTCACTACTCGCCCCGATACTTTATTTGGTGCAACTTATTTAGTTCTTGCACCCGAACATAAATTAGTAAGTGAATTAACAACAGATGATTTTAAAAACAAAATTGATGATTATATAAAACAAGCCGCAGAAAAAAGTGATCTCGAACGCTCGGAATTAAATAAAGATAAAACAGGAAAATTTATTGGCTCGTATGCTATAAATCCCGTTAATGGAAATAAAATTCCAATTTGGATTGCTGATTACGTATTAGCTCACTATGGAACGGGTGCAATAATGGCTGTACCCGGTCATGATGAACGCGACCATGAGTTTGCTCGAAAAAATAATTTACCAATCATTCAAGTTGTTGCTCCAAATAAAAACGAAGAAATTGATATACAAAGTGCGGCATTCTGTGAAAAAACGGGTTTCGGTTATAATTCTAAAAATTCAGAAATTTCATTAAACGAATTAGAAACACCTATCGCAATTCGAACAATGATTGATTGGCTCGAAAGTAAAGGAATTGGAAAAGGTAAAATTCAATTTAAACTTCGCGATTGGTTATTTTCGAGACAAAGATATTGGGGCGAGCCAATTCCAATAATTTTCTTCGAAGATGGCACAAAACGCTGTTTAGATGAAGATGAGTTACCGCTTGTATTGCCAAAAGTTAGTGATTTTCAGCCCTCGGGAACGGGCGAATCACCACTTGCGAAAGTTGACTCTTGGATTAATTTTATTGATAAAAAAACGGGTAAAAAAGCACGTTACGAAACAAATACAATGCCTCAGTGGGCGGGTTCTTGTTGGTATTATCTTAGATTTGTGGATAATAAAAATTCTGAGATATTCTGTTCACTCGATAAGCAGAAATATTGGATGGAGCCGAACGGAGTTGATTTATACGTTGGCGGTTCGGAGCATGCTGTTCTTCATTTGTTATATTCTCGTTTTTGGCATAAAGTGTTATATGATTATGGATATGTAACGACAAAAGAACCATTTAAAAAATTGTTTCATCAAGGATTAATATTAGGTGAAGATGGTGAAAAAATGTCAAAATCTCGAGGAAATGTAGTAAATCCAGATACTATTGTAAATGAATATGGCGCTGATACACTTAGACTTTACGAAATGTTCCTTGGTCCATTAGAAGCCTCAAAACCTTGGCAGACAAAAAATATCGTTGGTGTTTATAATTTCTTAAATCGCGCTTGGAGATTGATTACAAATGAAGATGGAAAACTTTCAGAAAAAGTTCTGGATATTCCTCTAAATGATGAGCAAGAATACGTCCTACACTCTACAATTAAGAAAATTAGTGAGGATATTCCTAATCTTAGCTTTAATAC
Source organism: Bacteroidota bacterium (assembly GCA_029974985.1). Taxonomy (GTDB): domain Bacteria; phylum Bacteroidota; class Ignavibacteria; order Kapaibacteriales; family UBA2268; genus JANJTB01. The sequence continues at coordinate 120,824 of JARKQC010000360.1, forward strand.
TGCTATTGCTCAAATGATGATTTTTATTAATGAATTTAATAAATCTGACATTAAACCTCGAAAAGCTATTGAAGATTTTGTAAAATGTTTATCGCCTTTTGCACCACATATTTGTGAAGAATTATGGCAAATTTTGGGTTATGAAAATAGTATTTATTTCGAAAAATTCCCTGAGTTTGATGAGACAAAAACTATAAAACAAACAGTAGAAATGGTTATTCAAGTAACAAGCAAAATTAGAAGTAAAATTCAAATGCCACTTGATTTATCCGAAGAAGAAGTTAAGAAAATTGCCATCGTTGACCCTCACGTGCAAAAGCATTTAGAAGGAAAACAAATTAGAAAAATAATATTTGTAAAAAATAAATTGATTAATTTTATTGCAGGTTGATATGAAAGTTGCTTTTATTACTGGTATCACTGGGCAAGATGGTAGCTATATGGCTGAATTACTATTATCGAAAGGCTATGAAGTTCACGGCTTAATTAGAAAAGCAAGTACTTTTAATACCAATAGAATAGACCATTTATATAATGATTCGCACAAGTCAGGTGTCAAATTATTTTTACATTATGGTGATTTAAGTGATTCTGGCGCTTTAGCAGATGCAATTTGGCGAGTAAAACCCGATGAAATATATAATTTTGGAGCTCAGAGCCACGTAAGAGCATCTTTCGATTTGCCCGAATATACTGGAAATGTATCGGGTATTGCAGTAATAAGGATACTCGATGCAATTAAACGTATTGACAAGCCCGTGAAATTTTTTCAAGCATCGACTTCTGAATTATTTGGTAGCTCTCTCCCGCCACAAAATGAAGATACTATATTTCAACCTCGAAGCCCTTATGCAAGCGCTAAATTATTTGCATATTGGACAGTTGTTAATTATCGCGAAGCTTATAATTTATTTGCAACAAATTGTATTACTTTTAATCACGAAAGCCCTCGAAGAGGTGAAACCTTTGTTACTCGAAAGATAACACGAGCTATTTCGCGTATTTTAGCTGGCATTGATACAAATCTTTATCTTGGTAATCTCGATGCTTATCGCGACTGGGGATATGCCGCAGAATACATGTCAATAATTTATGATATTATGCAACTTGATAAACCTATTGATATTGTAATTGGTACGGGAGAAAGCCATACAGTTCGCGAGTTTCTCGATACCGTTTTTGAATATACGGGTATTGAAGTTGAATGGTCTGGAGCGGGTGCTGATACAATAGCAAAAGTTGTAACTTTTGATACAAAATGGAAAAATTCACTTAAAATTGGGCAAGAAATTATTAAAATTGACCCTCGATATTATAGACCAACGGAAGTAGATCATTTAAAAGCGGATATTACTAAATTGAAAAATATTTTAGGATACACACCACGAGTAAAATTTAATGATTTAGTAAAAATTATGATGGATTCCGATATGATTCATAACGGTTTAGAAGCTCCTGGCGAAGGAATCAAAATTCATAATAATCTAAATTTAGATTGGAGTCAGAATATTAATATTGCAAATCTAAGCTAATGAATAAAAATGCTAAAATATATGTTGCGGGACATCGCGGCCTTGTAGGCTCGGCTATCGTAAGAGAATTAGAAAGTCGCGGATATAATAATATTCTAAAACTTACATCTACGGAGCTGGATTTACGAAATCAGATAAAAGTAGAAGAATTATTTCAGAGTGAAAAGCCCGAATACGTCATAATAGCCGCCGCAAAAGTTGGTGGAATTTTAGCAAATAACTCATATAAAGCTGAATTTATTTATGATAATTTAGCAATTGGAATTAATATTATAAATTCTGCTTTTAATAATAATGTAAAAAAATTAATTGCACTCGGCTCATCGTGTATTTATCCCAAATTATCACCTCAACCGATGAAAGAGGAATATTTATTAACGGGTACATTAGAGCCAACAAACGAGCCTTATGCTATTGCAAAAATTGCTACTTTAAAAATGGCAAATTTCTATCACGAACAATATGGTTCTAATTTCTACACACTTATGCCACCAAATTTATATGGCGAAGGCGATAATTTTAATCTCGAAACATCACACGTTTTACCCGCTTTAATAAGAAAAATTTTTCTTGCAAAGTCGCTTATGAAAAATGATTTAAATGCAATCATTGATAATCTAAAAAAATATCCCATTGGCTATGGCTTTAAAATTTCCAATAAAACAAAAGAGTCTCAAATAGTTGACTTTTTCAATCATATTGGTATTTTTGATAATAAAATTGAACTTTGGGGAACGGGCCGGGTATTAAGAGAATTTGAGCATTCAAATGACCTTGCCAAAGCCACAGTTTATTCATTAGAAAATATTAACGCAAATCAAATTAAGGAATTTCTAAACGTCGGCTCGGGTGAGGAAATTTCTATTTATGATTTAGCTTATCTTATAAAAGAATTAATGGCTTACGAAGGCAATATTGAATTTAATAATAATACTCTATCTGGAACTCAGCGAAAAATTCTCGATAATTCACAAGCATTAGCTCTTGGAATAAAACCGCAAATTAAATTAAGAGATGGAATAAAACAAGTAATTGATAATTTTTAAAAAATGACTGAAAATAGCTATATATTATCATTGGAAAGTTCGGCAGATACGCTTGGGATATGCCTATCAAATAATTCTGAAAATATTGCTGTTGTAAACTATTATAAAAAAAATCTTCACGATAAGTTTTTAGCAGAAATCACACATCGCATATTAAATGATTTAGAAATTAATATTAAAGAAATAAGTGCTGTTGCGGTTGCTTCGGGCCCCGGCTCATTTACGGGTTTACGCATTGCTACAAGTTTTGCAAAGGGTTTATGCTTTGGAAATGATATTAAATTTATTGCCGTGCCAAATTTAAGTGCTTTTGCTTATAATGCTCTCGATTATGCTCGCTCACTTAACAAAAATTTTATCTATTCAACTGTCGTATCTCACAAAAATATCATATATTTTCAGAAATTTAATTCGCTTGATTTTTCATCTTTTGAAATTAAGATGACAACATTAGAAGAATTTAGTAAATTAGATTTTACAAAATCATTTTTAGTTGGAAATGCTATTAATAAATTATCTCAAAATGATAATATGACTGAATTTTATAATCATAAAGCTGAAATTATTTCCAAATATGCTAATAAATTATTTTCAGAAGGTATATTTGAAAATATTGATGATTTCGAACCCCTATATGTACAGGATTTCGTTCCAAAAACTTCTACTAAAACTTTAAATTTTTGAGTATGAATGCTTATCCTACCTAAATAATACCTCAGCTACCCTACACTTCAAAAGTGTATGATAGCTAAAATTCTATTTTCAAATAACCTTTTTCCAAATTGCATTTCTCTATATTAATAGTAACACATTTTAATAATTTTGGACATTTATGCTACTGCTCGGATTATCTCGAATCTGTCCTACATTCTCGCAGATATTGGACAGCTAATCATTGTGAAATATGATAACAAACTTTCTTACTTTTTTTTATAAAAGATAGGTCATTTAATTGCATATATTCTATATTGTAATAATTAGTATAAATAAACAATGCCCGATATTATATTTATATCGAGCATTTAATTTATTTTAATTTTTAAAAAAATACTAATTGTCAAGGGCTTTTACAACTTTTTCAATTTTTTCGATAGCCCAATCAATTTCTTCTTTTTTAATAATTAGTGGAGGTGCAAAGCGAATAATATTCTCGTGAGTTTCTTTACAAAGAATACCTTCTTCTTTAAGCATTTCGCAATATCTACGAGCTTTTGTTTTTAGCACAAATCCAATCCAAAGTCCGCGTCCACGTACGAAATCAATCATAGGGCTTTTTATACTTCGTAATTTTTCCATAAAATATTCACCCATTTCATTTGAGCGTTCAATTAAATTATCTTCTTCGAGTACTTCGAGTGCTCTAACTGCAACCGCAGTACCGAGAGGGTTACCTCCGAAAGTAGAGCCATGCTCACCAGGTTTAATCACAAGCATAACATTTTTATCAGCTAAAACAGCAGAAACGGGATAGAAACCTCCGGAAAGAGCTTTTCCGATAATAACCATATTTGGTCTTACTCCTTCGTAGTAATGAGCAAACAATTTGCCAGCACGACCAAGTCCGGACTGAATTTCGTCCGTAATAAATAAAATGTTATTTTCTTTACAAATTTTTTCAACACCTTTGAGGTATCCATCGGGTGGAATCACAACTCCACCTTCACCTTGAATAGGCTCAATAAGCACTGCCGCAGTATTAGGAGTAACTTTTGAACGTAAATCTTCTAAATTTCCATATTCATGCATAGGAAATGCTTCTTTACAATATGGACCGAATCCTTTAAAAGAGCTTGGGTCATCAGAAAAACCAACGATAGTAGTTGTTCTACCATGGAAATTTCCGGAAGCAACAATAATTTCTGCTTTGTTTTCAGCTACACCTTTAACATCATAAGCCCAACGACGGGCTAATTTAATTGCACTTTCAACGGCTTCGGCACCGGAATTCATTGGTAAAGACATTTCATAACCAGTTAATTCATTAAGTTTTTTATAAAACTTTGGTAATTGATCATTACGGAAAGCACGGCTTGTAAGTGTAACTTTTGAGGCTTGTTCAACAAAAGTTTTGAAAATTTTGGGATTGCAATGCCCTTGATTTACAGCAGAATATGCCGCAAGGCAATCGAGATATTTTTTTCCATCAACGTCAGTAACCCAGCAACCTTCAGCTTTTTCAACAACAACATCGAGTGGATGATAATTGTGGGCGCCAAATTCATTTTCGATTTCGATATAATCTTTTGTTCTCATTGTTTGATATCCTATAATAAATTGATAATAACATATTTTTAAAATGGCTAAAACTTATCCATTCTTTTAAATTGCAAATAATTTTTATTTATGAAAATATCACACATTATTAGAACAAAAAATGTGTGATATTATTAATAATAATTTAAATAAAGAAAACAATTAACTATTTTATGGTAAAATATGAGTACCCATTTTACCATCAATAGCATCCATAAGGTATTCAAAAGAAGTAATAATGGCGTGTTTGCCGCCATTACGAATAAATCTAATTACAGACTCAACTTTTGGCCCCATACTTCCGGCTGGAAAATGTCCTTCTTTATAATAATTTTCTAATTCATCAACAGATACAGTATCAAGTCCTTTTTGATTATCTTTTTTATAATTCAAATATACTTTATCTGCATCAGTACTTATAATAAAAGCATCTACTTTCAGTTCGCTTGCAAGTAAAGCAGACGAACGGTCTTTATCAATTACAGCTTCAGAGCCAACAATATCACCATTTTGATATACTACTGGAATACCACCACCGCCGAGTGCTATCACAACGGCATCTAAATCAATAGTTTTTTTAATAATATCGTATTGTAGAACTTCTTTTGGCTCAGGCGATGCTACCACGCGTCTATATCCTCGAGAAGAATCTTCAACAATATTCCATCCAAGAGAGTTCTTTTTTTCTTCTGCTACATCTTTAGAATAAAATGGTCCTATTGGTTTAGATGGATTAAAGAACGCTTTATCGCTTGAATCAACAAGCACCATAGTTGGAATAGTCGTTACAATTTTATCTATTCCAAGTTGTTTTAATTGTTTATCTATCGCACGATGTAAAAGATATCCAATTTCGCTTTGAGTAGTAGCAACACACATATCAAGTGTATGAGTATAAACTTCAGACGATGCTCGCTCAGAACGTAATAAAGCGGCACCAGCTTGCGGACCGTTGCCATGAGTAATTACAACATTCCATTTATTTTTAATCAATTGAGCAATTGATTTAGCTGTCTGGTTAGCATTGTGAAATTGCTCATCAATAGTGCCTTTTTCCCCTGCTCTTATAAGTGAATTTCCACCAATTGCTATTAAAGCTGTTTTTGACATTTTTGTCCTATTTCATAAGTTTGTAGATAATTGCTTTTTGTGCATGTAAGCGATTTTCTGCTTCTTGGAATACTACTGAATTTGGAGCATCTATAACCTCATCAGTAACTTCATCGCCACGGTGAGCAGGTAAACAGTGCATAAAAATTGCATCGCTTTTTGCGGAAGACATTAATTTTGAATTAACTTGATATGGCATAAAGATTCTTTTTCTTTCAACCGCTTCTGATTCTTGTCCCATAGAAGCCCAAACGTCTGTATAAACGGCGTCTGCGCCCTTAACCCCCTCGAATGGGTCGTGTGTAACTTCTATTTTAGCACCTGTTAATTTTGCATCTTCAACAGCTTGATTATAAGCAATCATATTGGGTTCAAATCCGCGTGGACATACGATTGTAACATTTACACCAAGTCTTGCGCCAGCATCCATTAATGAATGTGCAACATTATTGCCATCTCCAACATAGCAAAGTTTTAATCCTTCAAGCTTCCCTTTAACTTCTTTAATAGTAAGAAAATCAGCCATAGCTTGACAAGGATGTGAATAATCTGTCAATCCATTAATAATAGGAATTTTAGCATATTTTGCCATATCTTCGACAATATTATGACCAAAAGTGCGAATCATTATACCTTGAACCATTCTTTCGAGATTCTTAGCTACGTCATATACTGATTCGCGTTTACCGAGAGATATTTCAGCTGGTGATAAATATAATGAGTATCCGCCGAGTTGTTGAATACCAACATCAAAAGTAGTACGGGTACGTAAAGATGGTTTTTCAAATATCAAAGCAAGAGTCTCACCCTCTAATGCTTTTGAATATTTTTTTCTATCTTTTTTCATATCAATAGCAATATCAAATGCTTCGTGGATTTCTTCTGTTGAAAAATCTCGAACCATCAAAAAATCTCTTTTCATTTTTCTTACTCCATAAAATATAATTGTTATAAATAAATTTTTCTAAAAAATCACAAAAACTTTAAGATAAGAAATATAAAATATACTTATACAAATGCAAACATATTTATTTATGCGTTTCGCTTGTGAGGTATAGTTTAATATTGTGTATTAGATTATTAGTTAATAATAATGCAATGTGAGCTTTTTGCATTAGTTTTAATTTACTATGAAATCTATACATATCAATCTGTAAAATTTTTTTAATTTTGAAGTTTACTAAATATTACAAAAATAAGTAATTTGAATTATTTAAAAAAATTAATTCATATATATCATAAACATTTATCATTATAAATATATTTACGAAAATATTAATAAAAAAAGTCGGCAAATCAATTTAATTTACCGACTTCTTTATAAGTTAAATAATTATTTTATTTAATAATAATTATTTTTTGAGTAAGCATTACTCCAGATGAATTTAATACAATATTATATACACCAGATGTGAGATTTAACTGCTCAATATTCATCATTAATGTATATGAACCTTCATTAATGGTACCTTCTTGTAATACTGCTACTTCTGAACCTAGCTCATTAATAAGAGCTATTTTCACTCTTGAAGTCTGAGGAATAGTATAAGAAATATTAGTTAAATTATTAGCAGGGTTTGGCATTGGGACTCCAAGTTCGTATTTACTTGCAACTACAGCTTTAACGTCTGTTGTAGTTGTTGTAACTGTTACATTGGATACATTTGATTTAACCTCGCCGCAACTATTACTTACTATTACATAATATTTACCACTATTTTCTTCTCTAGTATTATAAATGATTAATGTATTTTCATTAGCATCATTAATTGCAACATCATTAAAATACCATTGATATTCAATTTCAGTACCAATTGCTTCTACTTGAAGAGTTAAAGCTTCGCCTGGTCTTAAAGTAATGTTATCTTCAGGTTGTTCAATAATTTCCGCTTTGTTAGTAACTTCAATAATAGCATCAACTGTTGTAATACCAACAAGTGTACCTGCTGGTTTAACAAGTGCATAATAGTTGCCAGCATGACTTTCATTTACAGAATTGATATGTAAATTTGGAGTATTTGTACCAGTATAACCATTGCCCTCTGTAACTAATATACCTTCTTTATACCAATTATATTCAAGTTGAGTATTGGGAATATTTACTTCTGCTTTTACACTTAATGTAATATCTTCGTACTGACAAGCTTTAACGCTTTGTGGTTGTTCAGTAATTTGAATTTCACCTTTTATTATACCGAAATCTTTTGATTCGGCTGAACCGCAATGCCCCGTTACAACTACGCGATAGTCTTCGCCTAAATCACTTGATTGAACATTTTTAATCATCAACATATCTGATTTAGTTCCAATAAATCTTCCACCGTCTTTTAATGGTTCGTTACCTTTATACCATTGAACTGTTGGTTTAAAATCTTTTGGAGCGCCATTAACGTGAGCACGTACTCTAAAGTTAATATCATTTCCAAGAATTACGGATTGAGTAAACGGTGCTTTTGTAATATCTGTTCCAGTAATTACGTAAACAGAAGCGGGTTCTGACATAAATGAAAGATGTCCGAAACAGTCCTCTGCCTCTACTTGACAAGTATAAGTTCCAGATTGGTCAAAAGATGCATTGTTTATATATAGTACTGGTTTGTTCCAATATTCACTTTCTTTTGCAGTTAAAGCAACGCCATCTTTATACCAATGATATGAATAAACAACGCCAGTTACGTTTACTCTGATAAATGAATTTTCGCCTTCGCAGAGAATACGGCTTTCAGGTTGTTGGTCTAATACGAAATAAGGCCATATAGTTACTTTAATTGGGTCTGTAAATCTTTCTGCTGTTCCGCAAGGAGCAGAGCCAAGAATTTTACAACGATATACGCCAGATTCGTTTGGATCAGCATTATTAATTTCTAATATTGGAGTATATGCTGATGGGTATTGTGCGCCAGATAAGTCAACAAAGCCTTGACCAGCATCTCGTTGCCAACGAAATGCGAAAATAGTACCATCTACATTAGTTTTAAGCGACACATTATCACCAAAGCAAGTATGTGTTAAATCTTTGCCTGCACTTTTACCATATTGTTCGATACTAATATTTGCAAGTGGTTCGGATAATGTAACTTGTGCAACATCAGAATATACAACTGCAGAACCACAATTACCTGGGCCGGTAACTTTAAGTCTATATTCTCCAACTTCATTATTTGTAACTAATGGAATACTTAAATCTTTTTGAATTTTTCCATATAAATCATTCCAGCTTGAAGTACCAGCTTTTTTAAATTCCCATTGATAAGTAAATATTGTTCCTATTGGATTTGTAGGTAAATATAAAGTAGGATTAGTAACACAAACATCTGTTGTTTTAGGTTGTAAAGAAAACTTAATTCCGTCTTCAACTTTTAACAACACTTCTGTACTTGTTAATGATTTATCCATAAAAGAAGCAGTCGCATAATAGCGAGCTGAGTCTGCCATTTTTACTGGATTAAATGTAATATTCTTTTTAGTTTGTCCACTTAATTTTTGACCGTTTTTATACCATTGAATATTAACGCCTTGCGTAACTTTCCTTTCAACTCCATCGGCAAAACCTGTAATTACGGGATTAACTGATACTGTAACAGCATCGCCTAAACATTGTGTTGGTATAGCTGGAGCTATTTTTGTATCTTCAGCAAATTCAAACATTGGATTTAACTCATCAGCACCGTAATATGTTGGTTTATTACGCATTTCGCCATCAACGTCAGTAGTAATTTCATACATACCATCATACATATATGATGATACTCCAAGTGCATCACCAGCAAGGTGAACATCTGTTTTACCTTTTTCTGTATTTACTACTGGTGGCTGTACTTGATATGAATTAACATCTTTACCTGCATAACTTTTCCATTGATTTAAATCTTTTGCTGTCCAGTCAGCTGTAATAGCTGGATAAGGCGAACTCCATGATGTATTATATATAGAAGCAATTCTTGCAGTATTGCCAACAGAATATAAGTTTCTATCGAGAGAATTAAACAAATTTCCAACAGGATGACCAACTGGAACGTAAAATCCAAATATATTTGCTTCAACATCTTGTATATTATTCGATGCTTTTGCTACTGAGTTATGGAATATATTTCCTCTAAAATCCATTCCATTATATGATGTGCTTGTAAATGCAACATTACTTGCAAATCCACCATATCCTTGTGATGATGTGTAGTACTTCATTGTGCCAGTCATATAAATAGTATTATGCCATAATTTTGTATAATAAGAATATATTCTTAAACCCATAGCACTATAATTATATACATAAGAAGGACTATAACTTATATATTGTGTTGACAAAATTTCAGAAATTAAGTTATTTTTAAGCTCATGATAATAGCCAGACTGGAGATTAATACCAATAACTGTACAAATTGATGTTCCTTGGTAATTAAGTCCAGTAATAGTATTTCCATCAATAATTGTTGGTTGGGTACTAAATCCATAAATTTGGATTCCATAAATATTATTAGTATTGTTAGGACCACCATCAAAGTTAAATATCTTATTATATCTAATATTACCATAAGGAGCGTATCTAACTTCAATACCATAAGATAAAATACTTTCAGAAGTAGTTTCGCTACCAATAATATTTTTTTCGATTAACAAGTTGTCCATAGTTTGACCAGTACCTGAACCACCAGCAATATACATTCCATAAGTAACATTATAAATCCAATTATTACGGATTGTCAAGCCACGCATACCCATAGTACTTGTGCTTGTAGAAATCGCAGCATCAGCAGAAATAATACCAAAGGAATAATTAAGTCTTGAGCCACTTTTAATTTCACAATTTTGGATAGTCATATTTTGACCACCATAAACGGGACCGCCACCACTACCAACCATTAAAGTTGCTCTATACGATGAAATTGAATTTGTTGCTGTATTATTAAATAAAAGATATCTACCTTCACCTTTATAACTACCATCAATAGTTACATTATTTGCACCAACAATACCAATTAAATACGTAGCACTTTCGCCCATAATTTTTCGTTGTTTATTAGTATTTGGTCTAATTGTAATTGTATAGTTTGGCGAGCCTTCATAAGTCAATTTACCGAGTCTTATTTCGCCTGTTTCTTCTAAATCCGAAGTAATTTCGATTATTACATCTCCATTAACTACGTTTTTATTTAAAACATCAAACATACCATCTGGTTTAGATAATGAAGTAATTGTTTTACCCGTACCTACCTCATAAGTACCCGATACGCCAAGCGCTAAACGATAATTATCCGCTTTATTAACAGGGAAATTAGAAGCTGTTAAATGTGTACTTGTTGGAAAACTATTAAACACTCCACTTGTAATACTAATATTTTGTAATGTTGCAACATCTTGAGCTATAATAAAGTACTCAATAACATCGCCTGGTCCAGCTCCGCCATTTATTTTACTATAATCAATAGTAAATGTAAATTCATTTCCATTTTGTACACCCGAATTATATTTCCAACCAGCTGTTGTAGAGCTATTGTCTATATAAGTATTATCAGTAGCTTGCTTTCTAAAATATATTCTTGGTTCTGAAGTAGTTGTATTTACGCCCGTTCTATCGGTAATATTTGCAACAATTTTTCTATTATTTTGGTCAGTTGTTGTAAGTAATCTTGTAAACTTAATTTCTGGACCAACTATATCACCTGAATTTTCATAAGCTCCAATAGTAGGAGTTGTTGATGAACGGTTAGCACCAAGCATATCAGTAGTATAAGCAGAAATTGGCGTACCCTTACCAACAATTGGCGAACCAACGAATGGTGCCAAATTATATGTTGCATTATAAAGTGGGTCTTCGTTCATAGAATTTGCATCACGTCCCGAGCCAAGTGATGTTTTCCAATTTGCAAAATCAGTTCTATAACCCTGATAATATCCAATATATGTAGAGTTTAGACCAGAAACATAATAATTATTGTAATTAATAGTAGAGTTAGTCATATTGCCCGAGCCAGGTATATATATAGCAAGTGAATAACCACCGGGACGACCTTCTAATGTATTAACAAAAGTATTATTACGAATATCTAATGTATTGATAGAAGTTGTTGAAAAATACATACAAGCAGACATAGATGTACTCGTGCCAACTTCATATTGCTTACCAGTAAGATAAACGCTATTATAATAGAATTTATATCCCGTTCCACCTGTAATCAAAAATCCCATTGGATTTGATGTGTAACCCGTACTATATTGAGTAGTTACCATATCCGAAACTGTATTATTTACAAATTCAGTATTATTACAACTTGATATATAAAAACCATTTGCCGAAGTTCCTCCAGTACCGGTTGCGTGAATATGATTTACATAATTTCTATATACTTTTGATTGTGTGCAAGACGTCATATAAAATGCATTCATATATCCTGCAACTGTACAATTATTAACTTTATTATCATAAATATTACTATATGAACAGCTCGATAAATATACACCATAATTAGTACTCGAAACAGCCGCAGAGTTTACATTATCAAGAACATTATTATAAAAATCTAAATAATAACTCGACATAATATAGTAAACATAATTATATGAAGTATTTTCAACATTTTTCACAGAATTATTATATACTTGCGAGTAGTTACTACCGCCACCACTTAAATAAATACCATACATTGTAGAGGTAGCACTTAAATTAGACATACTATTATTATAAACATAAGCAACAGTTGAAGTTGGTTGATAAATATAAATACATTGCAAAGAACCCGTAGCTTTTATATTATCCATTGTATTGCCATACACTTTTGGATAGTTTGCATAATAAACATAAAACAACTGAACAGATGTAGCATTATTTATATTTTGCACTGTATTATTATATACTTCGGGATAATCACAATAATACGAATACAATGCATATACGGTAGAAGTATAATCTAAATATTGAAATAAATTATCATAAATTTGTGGATTATAAGTATAATAGGCATAAATTGCTTGATAAGTAATTGTTTCAGCTAAATTAGCTGAACCAAATACATTGTGATGTACTTTTACACTTCTTGGTTGAGTAGCACCAGTTCCACTCATACCATAAATACGTAAACCTTGATACATTTTTTTAAACGTACAATATGCTATTTCGTTATTTTCACCACCACCATAGTTAGACCAGCTATTATGCGAACCGAATGTAATACCGTAAGTACCGGTTTTGTTGTAACCTTTAAAATTAATATACTTTATTACATTATCTTTTGGACCAACACCATTAGAACCATTAATAAGAGAGTCAACACGAATCAATGGACCAGAATTTGCGGTTTGCTCAATTGAAAGCCCAATAGATGTCCCGCTCTGATTCACACGACCATCGAAAGTAACATTACTTGCACCCGCAAAACATATTATACCATTAGATTGGCTACTTTTAATAGTATATTCGCCCGTTGGATAAATAGTTACTGAATTATAACTTGCATTTCCATAGCCCGAAGCATATAAAAAAGCAGTATTTGATTCAGTAAAATTATCGGTAATTTGAATAACAATATTACCCGTATGCGTACCTGAATTAATAGCATTAAATGCAGAGTACAAATTTGAATAGGAGTTGCTTCCTATTTTTACCTGTGAATAAGCACTTACACTAAACAGAATAAGAGCTATCACAATTGAAAACTTGGTATATAACTTTAACACAATACACCTCATATAATTTTTTAAAATAATAATTATTTATATAAAATTTTTTTTTACAATTTATATTATAAAGAACAATTTTTTCATCAAAAAGTTACATAAAAATACTTTGATATCAAAGCTAACTTTTCAATTTTCTAAAATACGTAAAATCAAGCATAAATACAAGAAAAATCATATAATTATTAGTTAAAAAATCATATTTTTAATTAATAAAAAATAAGATTATTAAATATATTTAATATAAATCAAATAAATATTATTATAAATAATTTTGATTTTACGTTATTTTTTATCGCTAATATTACAAATATTTCATCAATTAATATAATTTTTTGCAATATTAAATTTTTGTAATATGAGTTTTAAAATCCGATAAAATTAAGCTTTAAAAATAAAATGCAACAATAAAAAAATTTATTAATTGTTGCATTTATTCATAAAATAATCCTAAATAAAAAAACCATCAATCAGTTTTACAAATTTTTGAATATTCATCAAAAAATATTGCAGAGGATTTTATTCCACCATAAAAATTATCAATAGCAAAACTTTCGTTAGGCGAATGAATATTGTCTGAGGGAAGTCCCAAGCCCATTAATACTGTTGGCGATTCTAATTCAGATAAAAATGTACTTACAATCGGAATTGAGCCACCTTCTCGCATAAATACGGGTTTTGTTCCGAAAGCTGATTCTAATGCCAACATAGCCGCTTTAACACCGCAACTATCTCGTGGTACAAGTACGGGATTGCCTCCGTGCAATGTATTTACTTTTACTTTAACAGTCGGTGGAGCAATGCTCATAAGATATTTAGTAATTTTTTCACTAATATCGTAATAATTTTGGTGAGGCACTAATCTCATAGAAATTTTTGCAGAAGCCGTAGATGGCAAAACCGTTTTTGCTCCTTCGCCGATATAACCACCATTAAAACCATTTATATCCAAAGATGGTCTTGCCCAAGTTCTTTCTAAAGTAGTATAGCCAAATTCACCATTTACTCCGTCAACTTCTAAATCATCACAATATTCTTTTTCACTGAATGGTAATTTTTTGAACCCTTCTCTTTCTTCTATTGTCAATTCTAAAACATCATCATAAAAACCGGGTATTTGTATTCTGCCGTATTCATCTTTTAATTTTGCAATCATATTCGCAAGCACAAAAATTGGATTATCCACTGCACCGCCGAAAGTCCCAGAATGTAAATCTCTATTTGGTCCAGTAACAAACACCTCAATATAAGAAATACCTCGTAGACTATAACAAATAGATGGTAATCCTTCGGCAAACCACTCAGTATCAGATACTAAAACAGTATCGCAACGTAGCAATTCTTTATTGTCTTTAATAAAATCTTCAAGGTGATTGCTACCACATTCTTCTTCGCCTTCTATTAATAATTTAATATTAATAGGCAAACGCCCAAAAGTGCTTAAATGAGATTCAATTGCTTTAATATGGGTAAAAACTTGCCCTTTATCGTCAGAAGAGCCTCGAGCGTAAATTTTTCCATTTCTAATACTTGGCTCGAATGGTTTAGTTTTCCATAATTCGATAGGGTCAACGGGTTGAACGTCATAATGACCGTAAATTAGGACTGTTGGAGCGCTATCGCCAGCTCCGAGCCACTGTCCATAAACAATTGGATGTCCCTCGGTTTCAAAAATTCTACAATCTTCAATACCCGAATTTTTGATATTTTCGAGTAACCATAAAGCGCATTCTCTGACGTGCAGAGCGTTATCTGGCACACTACTAATACTTGGAATTCTTAAAAATTCAAATAGTTCTTCAAGATGTTTTTCTTTATTTTTTTCAATAAAAGAAATTAAGTTATTCATAAATAAATCCATAAAACTTTTATAAGTATAAATATTTCAGTTTCTATAATTTGTGCAACATCAAGAATATTATTAATTAATTAATAAAATATATTTTGACACTGTTTTTTTTCAAAACATATATTTAAGCAAGTTCAAAAACATTAGCCATAAATTGATTTTTAACAAATATGCAACCCTTAGCATTTGATTGTTAATTTAGTATCAATCGTGCTTAATTAATTATACAAATTAATATATTTGAAAAAAATATTTTTGAGCATTACTCCTTTAATTATTTTTTTATTCATTCGGATTTTCGTGCAATGGATTATCTTTATATTCAGGGTCGTCTTCTCGAACAATACCAACGATACCGCTTACAATAAGCCATTTATCATTTTTCTTCTTCAAAATTCTTGCAATGCGAAGATAAAAATTCGAGTTCTGTCCATTACGCATATAATCAGCATTAACTCCATAAATTATCGAGGCAATAGTACCGTTATCATCCATCTGAATTGAAACATCTCTAAGTGGGCCATATTGTATCTTATCGTAATAACGCCATTGCTTTTCAATTGCTTTTTTATAGTCAGCAAAAGTTTTTATTACCTCAGATGAATCTGTTCCAAAAAATATAACTTCGTCTGCAAGAGTTTCAACAACCTTTGCAAAATCTTTTTGCTCGAAAGCCTTGTTGTATTCGTTTAGAACTTGTTCAACAGCTTTCTTTTCATTTTCAATTTCGAGTGGAGATAAATACTTTTTCTTAGAACCGCAAGACACCAATAATACTATTGCTGCTAAAAGTAATATCAATTTTTTCATAACAACCTCACATAAATTTTTTAAAAATAAACTTTGGTACATCATTTGCAAAAATACATATAAATTTTAATTGTAAAAAGTCATAATGTAAAATAATCAATATTAAGGAAATAAACAAATGAATATTGCAAAAATATCAAACAGCCCAGTAGATATCTATGTTCCCAGAGATATTAAAAGCGATTCTACTAAGCAAATTTTTAGCAAAAATGAGCATAGTGATAAAATTAAATTTAATAGTTGGCAGCAGGATATATTAATTAATGCTCTTGATAAGATGATTAATAATGTCCAATTGGATAATAATCACCCTCTCGGCAAGCCAGAAAATCAAGCATTGGAAAATTATCAAGATGCAATGAATGTGCTTTCTCAATTAAATTCTGATTTAATTCGAAATTATGGTTCGCAAGCTCAAGCTAATGTATCATCAACTACTTTTTTACAATTGGTTACCGAAGCTTAAATAGAGCAATTTTTATATTTGAATAAGGAAAATATTATTCATTAAAACTTTCGGCTAACTCTGTTAGTTCGAGCCATCTTAATGTTAATAATTCAATATTTTCATCAATTTTAGCGATTTCTTGGCTGAGATTTTCAATTTGTTTGTAATCCAAGCCAATAGAATTTGCTATTTGTGTAGAAATAATATTTTTTTCTTGTTCTAATTTATTGATTTCTATTTCAATATTTTCATACTCTTTTTGCTCTTTATAAGATAATTTTTTTCTTATAATAGGCTTTGGAGATGGTGAAATTTGTTTCTTTTGTGATTCAAAATTATCATTAGATTTTTGTTTCTGAATATTTTCTTTTGTGCTTAAATAATCAGTATAATTTCCGGGATATTCTTT
Organism: Bacteroidota bacterium; assembly: GCA_029974985.1. Taxonomy (GTDB): domain Bacteria; phylum Bacteroidota; class Ignavibacteria; order Kapaibacteriales; family UBA2268; genus JANJTB01. The sequence continues at coordinate 137,952 of JARKQC010000360.1, forward strand.
TATTATACCATTTCCATCAAAACTAAATATTTTTGTAACTATTCTATCTAAAAAAGATCTATCGTGTGAAACAACTAAAAGAGTTCCATAAAAATTATCTAAATATTCTTCTAAAGCGTTCAGAGTCTGTAAATCAAAATCATTAGTAGGCTCATCAAGAAGCAATACGTTTGGATTTCCCATTAATAATCTTACAAGTGCTAATCGCTTTTTCTCCCCCCCTGAAAGAGTTTCTATAAATGCCCCGTGCATATTGGGTGGAAAAAGAAATTTATTTAGCAAATCGCGTGTACTTAGGTATCTATCTCGCCCAAGTCCAACATCTATATATTCAGCAATTTCGCGTAAAGAACTTATTACAGTTTGATTATCAATTAAATCACTCGTATCTTGCCGATAATATCCAATTTTTATACTATTTCCAATTTTTAGTGTTCCCGTATCGCTTATATCATTGCCAGATAAAATGTTTAATAAAGTTGATTTACCGCAACCATTCGGACCAATAATTCCAATTCTATCACCGGGCGTAGCAATATAAGTAAAATTTTCAAAAAGTTTTTTTCCATCAATTGATTTACTAATATTATGTGCATCAATTACTCTCGAGCCGATAAATGTTTTCCCAAGCTCGATTTTAATATCCTTTTCTTTAATAGTTTTTGTGTCTTCGGCTAAAACTTTTATCCAATCAATTCTGCTTTTTGCTTTTGTTCGACGTGCTTTTGCACCTTTTTGTAGCCAAGCAAGTTCCATTCGTAATTTAGTACGTAAATGATTTATTGTAGATTCCTGAGTTGCGGCAAAATTCTCTTTCTGCTCTAAATATTTTTCATAATTTCCATTATAAATAAATATTTTTTTATTTTCTAATTCAAAAATTTTTGTTGATACTGCATCGAGGAAATATCTATCGTGAGTAACAAATAATAATGAATTATTAAATCCCATAAGTCTATCTTGTAACCATTGTACAGAATCAGCATCGAGATGATTAGTTGGCTCGTCTAAAATTAGAAGCTCGGGATTAGATATTAAAGCACGTGCAAGTGCGACACGTTTTTTCATACCACCAGAAAGTTCATTTACAGAAGATAAATATTCATCAAATCCAAGAGTATTAAGAATTTTCTTTGCATCGTTTTCTAAAGTCCAACCATTATGCAAATCAAGAAAATGTCCAGCAGTTTCAAATTGTTTATTAATTTCTAAATCGTTTTTATCAATTTTTTTACTTAGATTTTTATATATTTCAAGGTATTCAAAAATTTCTTTTTTACCTTTCATCACATAATCAAGAGCTATATCATAACTATCAAAATAAGGGTTTTGGTCTAAAAATTCCCATCGTACATTATTATTAAAAACGACGCTTCCGCTATCAGAGGATACAATTCCCGCTACAATTTTCATTAAAGTAGTTTTGCCCGCACCATTTTTACCAATAATGCCAATTCTTTCCCCGGACTCCATTCCGAAAGATATTTTATCAAATAAAATTTTGTCTGAAAAGGATTTTGAAAGTTCTGAACAGGAAAATATAGTCATAATTTTGTAATTTTTACTTAAATCTCTACTCTAAGACGTGCTACGGGTATTCTCATTTGTTCACGATATTTTGCAATAGTTCTACGAGCAACGTTATAACCATTTTCTTTTAGAATTTTGCTAATAATGTCGTCGCTATAAGGTTTGTTTTTAGGTTCGCCATCAATAATTTCTTTGATTTTTTCTTTTATTATTGTTGTCGAAACATCTTCGCCATCATCAGTAATTAAAGCTTCACTAAAGAAAAATTTTAATTCATAGGTACCAAATTCCGTCTGAACATATTTTCCGTTAACAATTCTACACACTGTTGATATATCAAAAGCCGTTTCTTCAGCAACATCTTTATAAATTAGAGGTTTCAAGCCAGATTTACCTTCGTAAAAGAAATCTTTTTGGAGTGTTGCGATTGCAGTCATTACTTTCAACATAGTATTTTTTCTTTGTTTTATTGCTTGAATTATAAATTTTGCATCTTCGCGTTTTCCACGTATCCAATTTTTTGTTTCTTTATTATATTTTCTATCTTTGGCATCTTTTTGCAAACTTTCATAGGCTTTGCTTAATTTCAAATTTGGCAAACGCGAGTCATTTAAAGAAATAATTAATTCATTAGTATCTTCTTCGCGTTCGACGATAAAATCAGGTATAACGGTATTAAGTTCTGTAAAGGAATCTCCACCACCGGGCTTTGGATTTAATCTTCTAATAATCTCGATAGCGGCTTTTAACTCTTCTTCGGTAATTGATAGCTGTTTACTAATAACCGCATAATGCTTTTTTATAAATGGTTCATAAGCCTCTTTAAGTATTCTACTTGCGATAATTTGTTCATTATTTGGTCTTATAAAAGCATCGCATTGAGCTATTAAACATTCCTTCATATCTCGAGAAGCTATACCGGGCGGGTCGAGTGTTTGAATAATTTTCAATACTTTTTCTGCTTGCTCAATATTAACATGCCCGAGAATTTTTATATTATTTTGTGTATTGCTTTTAATAAAATTATTATTGAATTTTTCATCAATTTGCCCAGACTTGTTAAGTGTTTTTGCTCTTTCTAATAAAGTAAGGCTTTCGTTACTAATCGTAAATTGTGTAGCGGGATTTTTTGATGATTTTTCACTTTCTTCAATCTTTTTTAAATACTCTTTATGTTGAATATTAAAATTCGTTTCAGCGATTAAAGAATTTGTATCATCAACTATTTCGCTTAAATCACGTCTTAAATAGCCATCATCATCAATATTACCAATGATATAAATTCCAAGCATATTTTCTTCTTCGCTTAATTCGAGTAGATTAAGCTGTTCAATTAAATCTTCTTCGAGGCTTTTATGTGATTTAATTTGGAATTGTGGCTCGTTATCATAATCATAATCATCATTTATTCCGGAGTCAAAATCGCTACTATCCTGCCATACCATACTATATAAATCAAATGGGTCGGGCGTATCTTCGAAATTTTGCTTTATAAATGGTTCGTCATCATAGAAATTATTAAAATTGGTATCATTTTCTTCATAATCTTTTAATTCATTGGATAAATCATCACTATCTTTAAAATCACTTTTAATTGGATTTTCAAATGAATTATCAAACTCGATATCTCTAAAATTATCTACAGTTTTGTTATCCTCATAATCAAATGGATTAATCTCTAAATTGTTAGAATCTTCGAGCATAGGATTTTGCTCTAATTCCTGCTGTAAATATTGCTCAAACTGAATTACTGGTAACTGCAACATTTTAAGATATTGAATCTGCTGCGGAGTTAGAGTTTGCGATAAAGAAGCACGAATATCAAGTGATAATTTCATTAATATTATTTTTCCTCGTTAATTTTTTTTACATATTCATCATACCAATCTTTGCCAAAGCTACGGATTAAAGCCTCTTTAACATTTTCATAAATCTTAATATTTTTTCTTTCGCCACTTATTAATGCCGGTTCGCATTCTTTTATTTTTTCATAATATAAGTATTTGCCACCAAAATTCCCTACTCGAATTGGAAATAAATGACAAGATATTGGTTTGCGGAAATTTGTTTTACCGTCGAAAAAAGCTTTTTCGAGACTACACAAAGCAATATCATTTTCGTAATAAACAAAAACACAATCGCGATTTTCAATGCAGACAGTAAAATAATCATTACCTGCTTTTCTAACAAATCCCTCTTCTTTGATATATTCAATAGATTTTTCTGATAAATAAGTTTTAGCCACCGAGAGTGCCTCATTCATTAACTGAATTTCTTCTTCTAATACAGGCGCACCATAAGCACCAGACATAGTGCAACAAGCACCTTTACATTTAACTAAATCACAGCTAAAATGTGTGTTTGCAATCTTCTCATCAACAAGAGTTTTATTTATTAAAATCATAAAAAAAAGTCGCTTAGTAAATATTGTGCCAAAATTATTACGAAATTAACATTTTTTTTCCTTTCATCAAAATTGTTAATTAAAAAAAATAAAAATTATCATATTTTTATATTAATTATTCAAAAAATATTAATAAAAAACTCCCATCATCATTAGATTAAGGGAGTTTTTTATATAGGGAGTTTATTATGTTTAAAAATTATTTATTACGGGAATCGAGATTTTTTCGGATTTCGAGAGCTACAATTTGGCTACGCTCGGGATATTTTACGCTTAATAGAACAACTTCTCCATCTTTTTTGGAGTCAATAATTTTTTTAAGGTCGCCAGGTGAATTAATTGATTTCCTATCAACTTCTGTGATAACTCCATTTCTCATAAGCCCTCTATCAGAGGCAACACTGAATCTTCTTACATCGCTAACAATAACACCATTTTTGACATCATAGTCTTTTTTAATTTTATTATCAATAGGTGAAACAGAAAATCCTAGATTTTCAAATTTTACGGGTTGATTGTCCTCTGGTTTAGATTTTTCAGATTTTTCTTTATTATCGGAATTATTATTAGCAAGATTATCTTCTTCACGACCTTTTAAAGTTACTGTTTTATTAATAGATTTACCATCTCTCCAAACTTTAACATTTACTTTATCACCTGCTCGATAAAATACTATTTTTGCTTGTAATTCACTTGGAGAATTTACTGGTTTCCCGTCAACTTCGAGTATAACATCACCTTTTTCTAATCCAGCGATTTTTGCGGCACCATCATCAACTAATCCTTGAACAAGTACGCCTTTAACTTTATCAAGTCCTAATCCTTTTGCCATAGTTTCATCAATTTGACCGATATATACTCCAATATAACCACGGTCAATTTTTCCGTTATCCATCAAATCGCTTACAACTGCTTTCATCAAATCTACGGGTATTGCAAACCCATATCCAATAAAAGCTCCAGTCTGAGTAGCAATTGCAGTATTTATGCCAATTAATGCACCGTTTAAATCGAACAAACCTCCGCCGCTATTGCCCGGATTAATAGCCGCATCTGTTTGAATATTATTAACGATATCCGTACCGCTTCCGCCCATACGTCCGCGCCCAATAGCACTAACAATACCACTTGTAACTGTATGCTCTAATCCCATCGGATTACCGACTGCAAGTACCATTTCGCCAATTCTTACTTTTTCCATATCACCAAGATATGCAGTAGGTAAATTATCGGCTTCGATTTTGATTAATGCTAAGTCGGTCGAAGGGTCTCTACCAACTAATTTTGCTGTATATTCTTTTTTATCAACTGTTTGTACTTTTATACCATTTTCAGTCGCATTTTCTACAACATGATTATTTGTTACAATATATCCATTAGATGATATTATTACACCCGAACCACTTCCACGTGATTTTTGTACTCCATCGTCATTTTCATCATCTTCTCCTCTTGGCATAAAAAATTTGAAAAAATCATGAAAATCATCTCGTGGCATCATACCTTTTGGTGCTTTAAATTCAGTTTCTACATTTATATAAACAACTGTCGGTAAAACTGCTTCGCTTGCCGCCGCCATAGCATCATTTAGTAATTTTACAGCGTTATCCATTTGTACCGGTGGGGCAGCAGCGCCGATTTTTGTATTTTCATCTGCATATAATGAACTTAATATATCAGTATTTAAAGAAGATACTAATAGCACTCCCATAAACACACCTATTCCAACCAAAAGTGCTGATATAATGATGTTTTTTTTCATTTATCCAAACTCCATAAATTTTTAATAATTTAATGATTAAGACGTTATTTAAAACAAATTCTTTTTTTTGTAAAACTTTCAATAATATAGTTCGATAGAATAAAAAAAAAGTTACAGTAACTTTTTTAAATTATTTTTGTATTAGTAATATATTATTGAACAATTTTGGAGTTTTTATGCGATTTTTTTCTATTTTTATAATAGCACTTATAATTTTTAATCTAAATTCGTATTCAACGAATAATGATGAATTAAGACAAAAAGTCAAAGAGCGATTAAATGCTTTTAAATATGATGATTTTCAAAAATTACAAGCTAATAAAGTAATACCTGAAAGTAAAAATCACCTTTATAACAAAGCTTACAATGAAATTTTACAGACAAAAAAATTTAAACCCAATTTTCAATCTAAACTTCATTCTATGGATTCTTTACCCGCTAATTTTAGAACACCCGGCGAATTCGAAGAATCACAAGCGGTATTAATTTCTTGGCCCTCTTATTCTTTTGATAAGGACGGCAATTTTGTAGAGCCTTTTACACCGGGAGTTGGTATTAGATGGTTCCAAAATGAAAATGGTGACTGGGAATTTAAAACAGTCGATATCGCAGGATATATTCTTGACCTTTTTGATGATAGCCCATACCCTGCAATTTGGGCTAAACTTGCTTATACAATTCAGCAAGAAGTTCCCGTATGGATACGTGTTGCCGCACCACAAGATACTACTAATTTAAAGGCTTATGCAAAATCTATTGGTTTTGAACTTACAAATTATGTATTCAAAATTGACGAAGACGGCGAAAATGCTTTTTGGGCACGTGATTTCGGTCCTTTCGGAGTATATTATGGTGATGAAGATAGTCTAATGTTCGTTATTGCAGAATATTATCCGGGTCGTCCAATTGATGATAATTATCCCATTAAATTAGCAGAAGAGCTTGGTTATAAATATTATAAATCACCCGTAGAACTCGAAGGCGGGAATTTTATGTGCGATGGACACGGGATTGGAATATATGGAGATGTGGTTTATGCAAATAATAGCGACGATATGGGACACGCTTATACAAATAAAAAGCCTATGGGTACAAAAGCAGTTAATCAAGAAATGGCAAGAATATTTAATTTGTCTGAAACAATAATTCCGACATCGTTAAAATGCGATGGTGGAACGGGGCATATTGATATTTATTCTAAAATTGCTAATGATGAGGAAATTCTAATTACAAAATATCCGAAAGAATTTCAAAGTACTGCTTTTTCTGATTATTTCAGAGTTGAAAATAATAAATCTTTAATACTTTCTAAACAAAATCATTACGGGAAAAAATATAGATTTCTCGAAGTTCCATTGCCAACTGACGATAACGGGCTTTATACTCGTACAACCTGCACGTCGTTTAACGAAGACGCACGCGGATATATTAATGGCTTATTTGTTAATAAAACTTTCATTGTTCCAATATTTTCAAATTCTAATTCTGGAAATAAAAAAGGTGATGACGAAGCATTAAATATTATACGTAAAAATATGCCCGGTTATAATGTCGTCGGTATTGATTCAAGAGCTTTAACTCCCGGCGGCGGAGCAATTCATTGTATTACAATGCAAATTCCAGCAGAAAATCCCGTATATATCCAGCATTCTCAATTAAAAGGAACACAAATAGAAAGCGAAGTTCTTAATGATGGAAAAATTAAAATTGCAGGGTCGGTTCGTAATCACTCAGGCTTCAAAAATGGAAAACTTTTTTATCGCTGTACTAAAAAAAGTGATACTTGGCAAGAAGCCAAAGTTGAGATAGTTCAAAAAGAAAATGCTTCAAAATCTGATTTTACTTTTGATTCTTATATTAATTATAAAGAATTAAATTATGCTTATGGCGATGATATTGAATACTATCTATCTTTTGAGACAAATAATGGAAAAACTGCATATCGCCCTATAAGTGCCCCAGAAGGATTTTATACCTTCAATGTTGGTGACCCAACAAATGTTGCCGACCAAATATTTAACAATATTGAATTATATCCAAATCCAGCAGATAATTATTTGTATATAAAATTTAATGAATTAAATTCAAATTCTGATATAGAAGTTTATGATATAATAGGAACAAAGATTGCAAATATGCAAGTCGAACCAAATTTTGAAACAATATCATTAGATTTATCGAAATTTAATTCTGGCTTGTATTTCTTAAAAATCACAATTGGAAATGATACAAGAATTATGAAATTTATTGTTTCAAAATAATATAAATTTCTTGTTTAATTCACATATAATGAAGCTGTTTCATTTGTTTTGAGACAGCTTTTTTTATACTAGGGTAGCTATAAATGAAAAAAAGGGATACTATTTTAAGCATCCCCTTTTAAAAAAATAAAAATAATTTTTATAATTTATCTGCAATTGCTTGAGCAATTTCTAATGTAGTAGCATTTCCGCCCATATCATAAGTTCTAACTTTGCCTTCAAGAATAACAGCGGCAACAGCTTTTTCGATTTTAGCGGCCGACTCAAGTTCACCTAACCAATCGAGCATCATTTTTGCGGCAAGAATTGTAGCAATAGGATTAACTTTATACATACCCGTATATTTAGGCGCTGAACCGTGTGATGGTTCGAATACTGCGAGTTTTTTACCGATATTACCGCTACAACCAAAGCCTAATCCGCCAACCATTTGTGCGGCAAGGTCGCTGATAATATCACCATATAAGTTTGGTGCAACAAGCACATCATAATTATCGGGATTTTTTAATAGCCACATAGTCATTGCATCGATATTTGCATCGTCCATTTGGATTTCGGGATAATCTTTTCTTACTTCGTTTGCCATTTCAAGAAATAGCCCGTCAGTTGCTCTTACAACGTTTGCTTTATGAACAACGGTAACTTTTTTTCGTTTATGCTCGCGTGCAAATTCAAATGCTGCGCGAATAATTCTTTCAGAACCAAATTTTGTATTAATTTTGCAGGAAACAGCATATTCATCGCCAGATAATTCTGCAAATTTACCAAAAGGTTTTGATAATGATTTTAATACATTAGATAATTCTTCGGGAACTTTATTAAATTCAACTCCGCAATACATATCTTCAGTATTTTCACGGAAAACTACTATATCAGTAGAATCCTTATAATTTAATGGGTTGCCGGGATATGATTTACATGGGCGTAAACAAATATATAAATCAAAAAGTTGACGCATTCTAACTATTGGAGAGCGATAAACAAGACCTTTGCCTTGTAGTTCGGGTATTAATTCTAATTCTGCTTGTTTTACGGGTTTAGAAGTAATCGCTCCAAACATCGAGGCATCAACATTATTTAGTAAATCAATTGTGCGTTGTGGAAAGGCGTCGCCCTCTTTACACCAAAATTCCCAGCCGATATCACCGTGAATATATTCTGCATTAAAATTTAATTTGTCGAGAACAATTTTTGTAGCTTCGAGTACCTCAACTCCAACTCCATCACCGGGAAGCCACGCAATTTTGTATTTTTTCATATTTACACCATTAAAGAAATTTTATTAATAAAAGAACTTTTTAAGTTTTTGTCAAATAATTAAATGCAATATAATATATAGATTTCTCATAATAAATTTATATGACAATTATTTCATATTTCTATCAGAATTTTTACATAAAAAATTAGTTTAATTTAATTGAATATATTGATTTTGAATTTTTAATTTTTTGTTTAAATAATTCGAGCTGTGAAATCTCTTTTATTTCAAGTTCAAGGGCTAATCCTTCGGAATTTCCTTTTTGAATTTTACTTGTATCAGTGATTTTAATTTTTAGATTTTCTGCTGTATCAACTGCAAGAGATAGAATTTTGCTATAAGTTTCGCCAAAAATTTTTAATTTTATAGTTTGAATAAATTCATCGTTTGTCCAGTCTGCCTTTTTAAAGTTATTGTAGTCAAAATCTTGCGATTTAATATAATAACAATTTTTAGAATGAATTTTCAACTCTGATTTTTTTGTAATATAAGCAATAATTGGCTCACCTTTTATTGGATTACAGCATTTTGCAATTTTTACTTCTATATTATCTAATCCTTCGACTTTTATTCTCGGTTTGTTTTCAGTACAAATTTTTGACTTATTTTTATCTTTATTTTCATCAATTTTCTTAAAGGCTTCGGGATATAATTTCTTTAATTGATACAAAGTACATTTAACGCCACCAGTAGCAACGCTATAATAAAAATCATCAAGCGATTTGAATCCAATTTTTGCAATATTGTTTTTGAATTTTTGCTCATCTTCGTAGCCAAGAAGTTTTTTGCGATATTTATTTTTTAATTTTTCCCAAGAATTTTTACCTTCCGAAATTAATAATTCTTGTTCATTTTTCTTAAACCATCGTAAAATTTTACTTCTTGCACGGCTTGTTTTAACAATATTAAGCCAATCTCTCGAAGGAGATGTATTATTATTTGAAATAATATCAATTACATCGCCTGATTTTAATTCAGTTTTTAAGCTAACAAATTTCCCATTTACCCTTGCACCAATTGCTTTATATCCTAAATCAGTATGCACTGCAAAAGCATAATCTAATGGTGTAGAACCTTCGGGTAATGAGCGAATTTCGCCTTTTGGAGTAAGAACATTGATATAATCGCGTTTCATTTCATTTTTGAGTTTATCAAAAACCTCAAAAGGATTATCAAAATATTCATCATTTTCTAAAAATTCTCTTAAACGTGAAATCCAATCTATTTTTTTTAATGTTTCGCCTTGTTTATACGCCCAATGTGCAGAAGTTCCGTATTCTGCTTCGTGGTGCATTTCCTCAGTGCGAATTTGAATTTCAAATTTATCACCATTTCGAGTAGCAACAGTTGTTTGAATTGACCTATATCCATTTGCTTTTGGAAAAGTAATCCAATCTCTGAATCTACCGTCAATTGGCAACCAATGATTATGAACTGCCCCTAATATCAGATAGCAGTTTTCGCGTTCAATTGTAATTAGTCTTAAAGCAAGCAAATCAAATATTTTTTCTAAAGGAATTTTTTGTTTTTTTATTTTTCTATAAATACTATATGGTCTTTTTACGCGTGCTTGAAATTTAACGGGAATATTATATTTTGAAATCACTTTGTTTAAATCTGATTTCATATCGTTTAATTTAGCATTAAAAATATTGCGTTTAGATTCTATCATTTTATCTAAATATTCAAAATCTTCTTTAAAAAGATTTCTAAATGCAATATCTTCTAATTCAGTATAGAATTTACGAATACCGAGTTGCTGAGCGATTGGGGAATAAAAATACAATGCTTCTTCTGATAAAAATTCTATATTATCACTTTTATTATCATCAGCAATTTTAAGATTTATTAATCTTTCTGCTAATTTAATAAATATTATTCTAACATCATCAGTCAATTCGATGAATAATTTACGCAAAGCCGTAATATTCATTTTTGTTTCGTGAACAGAAATGCTTCCAAGCCGTCTTAATAATTCAATATTTTCTAAAACTTCTTTGTTATATGCTTTTAGAATAATATTTTTAATTTCTGCATTGTTTGTATTAGCACGTATTAAATACGCTGTTGCTATCGAGTTTTCATCAAATTTTAGATTGAATATTTCATTTGCTAATTGACTGCAAAAAAGAGAATCCTCTTTGCTATAAAAAGTCGAGCTTAGATTTGATAATTTAATTAATAATTCTTCAAAATTCATATTTATTGTGGGATTGCAATTTCATAATATTTACCCTTAGCTGGAACTGGTAACATTCTTTTTAAAATCCAAGGGTTAAGAATTTTTACTTGTTTATAACTTGTGCCGTTTGCTCTTGCCCAAGCTGATAAATCTTGAATAGTACTATCAACTTTAACTAATTGATATTTATCAGGTTTGTAAATCTCATCATTGGGAATATTTATACCATATATTTCAGCATTTTCCATTAAATGTTTAATTATTGCTATTCTGAAAATATAACGAGAGGTTTCCTCATTTAGATATAAATCAAAGAAGTTCTCTACATTTTGAAAATTAATATTATTAACTAACCCCGTATGCCCCATATTATACCCCGCCGCAGTAAGAATCCAAGATTTATGCTTACTATAGCCTTGTTGAAGATATTTCATTGCGGCAATGGTAGATTTCTCTGGATTGCGTCTTTCATCAACATATTCATCAACTTGCAAGCCCATTGATTTTGCTGTTTCGGGCATAAATTGCCATAAACCGATGGCGCCTACGCTTGACCTTGCTTGATAAAGGGCACTTTCGGCAACTGAAAGATATTTAATATCAAGTGGCATATTATGTTGCTTTATAATTTTTTCATACATTGGAAAATATCGTCCCGCTCTTTTGATATATAAAATTAATTGACCGGGTTGTTGAAGTAATAAATAAAATTCTCTTTCGGCACGTTCTTTAATTTCAATATCATCTAATGGAAGCGATTCGCCGCAAAAATCTAATTTTGTAGGTAGTTTAATTGATGATAAAAATTCATAAAAATTTTGTTCATGCTCTTTATCCTCGCTAATCATAGGTTTAGAGTCTGAGCATGAAGACAAAAATATAGTAAATATAATAATAAAGATTTTTTTCATAGTTTTTTGATTATTGATGTATATATAAATACAAAATTAACTAAAAAAACTATATAAATAGATTTTTTCACACAAAATCAAATGTTCAATACAACATTATCTATATATAAATTTTAATATTATAAAATTTTTTATAAAATAAAAATTTATAATTTTTGTCAAAAATAAAATAATATTTAATGTTGCATAGAATTATTATTTTACCATTATAAATATTTTAATTTTACAAAATTATATTAGGAATTAATTATGAATTATCGCTTAATCGCAGTATTTTTTTTCGTAGTTTTATTTTTAAATTCTTGTTTACCACCCGTATATCGAGAAGGACGAGAATCTGTTTTGCCCGATTTAGCGCCACCAACGGATTATAATCCCATATTTATTACTGATATAAAAGATGTAAATTCGCATAATATTACAGAACCAAAATTAGTAATATCAAGTATAGATGTTAAAAATAGTGATAAAATAAGGCTCAATGTTCATTTTTTCGACCAAAATAAATATTTTATGACCGGTGCAACACAAGCGGAATGGTTAAAAAAATGGTGTAAAGGCACGATAATTACAAATGGAATAGAAGTTCCTATCGAAAAAATGACTATTCGAGAAAGTTCTATAAAAGACAGAAAACCGATTGCGTTAGCTCTTGTTATGGATCATAGCGGATCTATGGGCGAAGACCGAGCTTACGAATCACAAGATGCCGCAATTGATTTGATTAAATCAATGAAATCTGGCGATGCTATGGCACTAATAAAATATGACAATGTCGTATCATTAGAATCTCCTCTTACTGCTTCGCCATCATTATTATTAAGTAATTTAAAAAGAAATGGTTTAGAAGGCTTTGGTGGTATGACCGCAGTAAACGATGCTATTATGACGGCTATTGACGAGATTTCAAAAGCTGACCCTTCTATGCAACGAGTTGTAATGGTATTTACAGATGGACAAGAAAATGCATCAAAATCATCAGTTGCCGAAGTGGTACAAAGAGCAAAAGATAAAAATGTCATTATTTGTGCGATAGATTATGGATATGGAATTAACAAAGGGTATATGGAGCAGTTTTCTAAGGGAACCGGCGGAATGTATCATCATATTTATCAGAAGAACGAATTTAAATTAGCTTTTGATGATTTATACAAACGATTTGAATATTTTTATATCGTCGAATTTGAGCAACCCGACTATGGAGACCACCAAGTTATCTTAACAATGTGTCTGCCAAATAATGAAATTCGTGATACAATTTCATTTAATAATTTACCTGATATTGGATTTATCAATTTACTTAATGTATATTTTGATACAGATAAATCAACTATTAAATCAGAATCAAGCAAAGCGATAAAAAAAGTAGCTGCGATGATGAAATTATATCCCGGTATGCGAATTGAATTGCGTGGACATACTGATGCTAATAACCGCACGGGCGACCCAAATTATAATCTTAAACTTTCTCAATCACGTGCCGATGCTGTAAAGCAAACCTTAGTAAAAGAGGGTATTGGTGATAATAGAATTATTGCAGTGGGATTTGGCGAGTCACGTCCCGTGGCTGAAAACGATACACCCGAAGGAAGAGCAAATAATAGAAGAACTGAATTTATAATATTAAGTAAATAATTTTTGCAACGCTTTTCACATAATTATGATTATAGCCACTCAAAAATGGTGAGGTATTAGACAAGCAAGATTCACTTATCTCGTTGATAAAAAAAAATTAGGTATTCTATACTTGCAAAAGCATAGAATACCTAAAAAACTTTTATACTTTAACACTTTTTCATAGTAATATATGCAAATTCACTTATATTATTATATATAGAACAAAAGTGAAAATCAATGACCTTTATAAAGTGTTTTTGCTGTTACCGCATTTCTATTCCAGAAATTTATTTGATTAATTACAATTATCATTTGTGCGATTTGCTTTTCGGAAAAATATTTTTTTAAATTTTCGAAAGTATTTTGTTTTACACCGTGTTCGGATATTCGTGTAACTTCTTCAGTAAAGGCAAGAGCCGCACGCTCCTCATCTGTAAAATAAGGACTTTCCTCCCAAGCGGCAATAGCATTAAGTCTTTGCTCGGTTTCACCATATTTTTTTGCATCAATAGTATGCATTTCGAGGCAATAAGCACATTTATTAATTTGAGATGCCCTAATTTTTATAAGCTCTCTTAACTTTATATTTATATCGAAAGTAGATATATATTTCTCCATTTCGATTAATATTTCAAGTGCTTTTGGTGCATTTTCATATATGTTTAGACGTTCTTTCATTTTTTTAACTTCTTTAATAAAACAAATAATATATTTATTGAAACATAAATTATAATTTTATTTTATCAAACTATAAATTAGTATTTATTTATAATTTTGTGCATAATTCTTTTTGATTCAGCAATTCTTTCTTCTTCTGGTAATGCCATTAATCGCTTATTCAAGTCCTTATCATTTTCTTTATGTAAAATATCCGATACATAATCAATAGCACTAGCGGGGAAAATACTATCTCTTTGGAATAAACTACGATGTTGCAATAGCATTTCTGCTGATTCTGCACAGCTTGTAGATAAATCAAAAAGCTCCATAAAATTAGGTTTATTATTCATATTTACTGAAACGTAACTATTATCACAAATAGTCATTGCATCTTTAGAATTTACGAGTCCCCATTCAGCCGCCATAACAATACCAGCTAACAATAAATGTATATTGGCACTTCCGTCGGGACTACGAAGTTCGATAGTTTGAAGTCCTTCGCTATGCTCGAAAGGATTCGTTTGCTGTGGATTAAATTGCATAGCAAGGTTATTTTCTTTAGTCCAAGCAAGCGGCACTCTTATCAAGGCATTACGATTAGAATTACTCCAACAAACTTTTGTAGGAATATTTTGATTCGGAGCAAGTCTTAAATAAGATGAAGAACACATATTGCCAAATGATGTAAGACTTGGAGCATAGTGGCAAAGCCCACCTATTAGCTGTTTTGCTTCAAGAGTTAAATCACCTTTTGCATCAGTCATAACATTAATTCCATTTTTCATAAGAGCATTATGAAAATAAAGCCCATTACCCGCGTGTTCTAATTCGATTTTTGGAGCAAAACTTGCGATAAAATTATGCCTATAAGCAATATTTTTAATGAGCCACATTGCAAGTATAGTTAAATCAGCGGCTTCGTCAATTGGAGTTGGTGATAATTCAATTTCTACTTGTTCGGCAGTTTTTCCATTTAATTCAGCAAATTCACTATCAAGTTTATGGATATAGCCCACTTCGTTATGAGCATATTTAATATTTCCCGTAATTTGAGATAATAATTTTATAATTTCATTTAATATATATCCCGTTTTAGTGTATGGAGACGACGCGTGATAACCCTTTTGCTTTGGCATCGTATATGTTTGATTTTCGATATTTCCAATCAAATAAAATTCTAATTCACCATAGGAATTTAGTTCGAATCCAGTATTATTTTTCAAATTTTGCGATGCTTTTGCTAAAATATTGTCGGGAGCAAATTCTGCGGGATTACCCGTTCTATCACTAAAACGGCAAATAATATTTAAACTTTTGTCATCAAATGGGTTTAAAAAGGCAGTTTTATATACGGGTACAACATATAAATCAGATTTTCCCGCTTCTACCATACCTTTAAATAAATTAGAACCATCGCAACGTTCGCCCTCTGCAAGAATTAACTCAGCTTGTTTTCGATTTGTTACTGGTATTTTAAGCTCTTTAATTTGACCGTCTAAACCTGTGTAATTAAATGTAATTCGCTCAATATTTTTTCGTTGAATTACATTTATTAAATCTTCTCTTGTCCAATCATATTTTGCTTTATTAGTAAGCACACTTATTGGATTAAACAACGCAAAATTTACTATTTTATAAGACATAATATTACCTTTATTCTTATTTTAATTTTTCTTTACGAATTTATATATATACATTTTAACACAAAAAAAATTGGATATTACTATTCAATAAATTGAAAATAATATAAAATAATATTTATTTTTATATAATTATATAGGGTTTTATCAATTAATTATTTAATAATTAAAATAGTATTAAATAAAGTAAACAAAATATTAAATTATTTAAAATAATTTAATTTATATATATAAAATATCATTATATTTGTATTAATTAAGTTTGTTGCAACAAAATTATATTTTTTTTTTTATATACTATAATGTCCAAATTATTATCTTTAGATTCTATTGAACCGGGCGCGGTACTTGCCGAGCCTGTTACTAATTCGCTTGGACAAACTTTAATTAATAGTGGAGTTGCATTAACAGCTAAACATATTTCAATCTTAAGAACTTGGAATGTGAATAGCGTTAAAATTGTTGTAGATTCTGATGATGAAATTACAGATATTAGCGAAGAGCATTTAGTGTATGCTAAATCTCAAATGCAGAAGATGATTTCTTGGACACCTCGAAACGATGCAGAACAAGATATAATTGATTTAGGAATTTTAGCAATAGCACATAAATATAAAAATAGTATTAAAAGAAATGAATGATAGAATAAATTATTATTTATATAAGTCTAACCAGTTTCCTACTTTACCTACAATATATACAACTTTAATGCAGGTGATGTCGAATCCGAGGTCAACTATTAAGGATATTGCCGATGTGATAATTAAAGATCAATCTTCTGTAATTAAAATTCTTAGAGTTGTAAATTCACCTTTATATGGTTTGCAAGGTAAAATCGATTCTATCAATCAAGCAATTTTATTTTTGGGCTTTAATGAGGTTAAAAGTATTCTTTTATCTCTTTCGATAATGGAAATATATTCTAAAATAAAAAATTCTGATAAATTTAACGTTGTCGAGCTTTGGAAACATTCATTAGCCGTCGGAATAATTGCAAAAAAAATTGCAGAAAAATTAAAAATTCAAGATACTGAAAATTTTTTTATTGCTGGATTAATTCATGATGTTGGAAAACTTTTTTTCGTTCATTTTTTTGATGAAGATTTTGCAAAAGCATTAGAAATGGCACAACAGAAAAAAATTCCATTGATGTATGCTGAAATGGAAATTTTTGGTACTGACCATTGTAAAATTGGAAGTGAGTTAGCTAAAAAATGGTATCTTCCAAATCAATTAAGAAATGTCATTGAATATCATCATAGAGGAAAGATAGATAGTAAAACTGATACTATGCTTTCGTGTATTCATTTAGCTGATATTATTTCTCAATTAATGGATTTAGCTAATTCTGGCGAAGCTATTATAGCACAGCCTTCTTTTGAGATTTGGAATATTATTAATTTTAATACGGGTTGTTTTAAAAGTATGTATGATGATATTATATCAGGGGTAGAACAATCAAATAGTGTTTTACAAATTAAGTAATTTTATGAATAAAGATATTAATAATATTGAGAATAATGAATTATATAATTTGATAAATAGTATAATATCATTTACTAATTCATATATAAATTTTGATAATTCGACAATATTAATCGAAGAATCATTTCAAGTAATTATCAATTTAAAAATCGTTAATTCTTGTGCATTTATAAAAATGGATAAAGAAACTTTTGATTTTTCAATTCATTCATCATATCCCAAAAATACTTTTGAATATTTTGAAAGTGTTTTGCAAAATTTATCTGATTCAGGAGAAATTGGTATAACTTTTAAATCTGGTAATTTTTATATTACAAATGATAAGGAAAGTAATGAATATTTTCTTTTAATTCCGATGGTTTGCTCGGGGCATATTATTGGTATTTATATTATTGAATCAGAATATAACTTCGAAGATATATCAATTCAATTATTAAATATTTTGGTTTTATTTGTAAATTCTCTTAGTTTAGCTTTCGAAAATAAAGAATTACATTCAGAAATTGTAAATTCATCAAATTTACTCGATCAATTAATTGCCTCGAAAACGATTGAACTTGTTGAGAACAATCAACAATTATCTGAAAAAATTGAAGTTTTAAAGACTAATTTAAGTATGTCGATTCCTCATGAGGTTCGTACGCCAATAAATGAAATTATTGGAATGAATAGTTATCTAAAATCATTTTTTAATAATTATAATGGTATTCCTGAAGAAGATAAAAATGACATTCTCGAAATTATTAATGATATTTCAACCTCGTCCAATAGACTAAAAAGCTTATTTGAAAATTTCATTTATCATACAAGATTATCATTAATATCAACCTCTATTACAGAAATTGAGCAACTTCAAAATAAATATTGCCCCTACTGTGATTCTGTTATCTATGAACAAGCAATTTTAAAAGCACAAAATTACAATCGAAAAGCAGATATCAAAATAAATTTGGTCTCTGCAAGTGTAAAAATGGGTGAAGAATATTTAGCTAAGTTAATTGATGAATTAGTTGATAATGCTCTCAAATATTCACCCAAAGGAAAAGAAGTTTATATTTATTCATCAATTCAGCAAGATTATTATTTTCTTACAATTCACGATCAAGGCTTGGGAATTCCACAAAAATATATGAACCATATTGACTCATACATACAATTTGATAGACAAAGTAATGAACAACAAGGTTTAGGTTTGGGATTAGGTATTATATTTAAAATCGTTGATTTACATAATGGTTATATTGAAATAGAAAGCGAACAAAACAAATTCACTAAAATTATGATAAAAATTCCGATTGCAAAAAATTTAGTTTTATAAAGTGTTTATTATTGCTTTAAAATAGATTTTAATAACGCAATATATTCGAAATCCTTTTTTGTAATTATTGATAAATAATTCTTTGATAATCCCGAATAAATTATAATTTCACCACCAATTACCTCTTTGCTAAAATCTTTTAATATTATTGATAAAATATATTCTTTGTTAGGATTTATTACAATTAAATTTAGATGAGTAAAACTATTTATTGAATAATTTAATTTCGAGAAATTGTAATATTCTTCTAATTCATTGATAATAATATATATATTTTTATTATTGATTTCTGTATTTTTATTGATTTCGAGTTTTTTAATAATTAATAATGTAGGATTATTATCTTCATTAGAATTTATTATTGTTAAATTATTATTTAATTCAATTCCATTTCTAAATGTTAATTTAATATTTTTACTTTCTGCAATGCGTATCATCTCGGGATAAATCAATTTCAATCCAGCTAATGCGGCATTATAAGCATTTTCATAGCTTAAATGATTTATTAATTTTGCTTTTTTATTAATGAAAGGGTCGGAATCATAAATTCCATCAACATTTGTCCAAATAGTAAGCTCATTTATATTGAGGTACTTTGCAAAAATCGTTGCTGTAAGATTCGAACTTTCAAATCCCATAGTTGTTGTATGACCATTTGAATCCTCGCCTACAAATCCTTGAATTATGATATTTTTATAATTATCAAATTTTTTACTTAAATCATTATTTATTATACTTTCAATTATTTCATAATTTGGATTTGCATCAGTAAAATTGGAGTCAGTTTTTATAAAATTTCGAGCGTCTAATATTTTAGTATTACTTTTATCATCGAAATATGATTTTATCAGTTCTAAAGCAAGGTCTTCGCCAAAGGCAATAAATCTATCAAATACCTTTGCTGTTAATTCTTGCGTTATAGAGATGCTTTTAATTATTTTTTGAGTTTTTATATATATTTCTTCTATATTTTGTATAAAAAGATTAAATTTTACTTCATTTAAAATTGATTTTGCTAATTCATAATGCTGATAAAAAATTTCATTGAGAATCTTTTGGGCTTGCGCTAATTCTGAATTTTCAGCTTGTAGCAAACATTGCTTTAATTTAGAACTTGTAAAAGCCAAGGCAGAAATAACAACGAGATTTTTTCCTTCGCTTTCATTCAAAAATTTACACATATTTAAAAAACCAATTTTTTCAGATATTACCGCTCCACCAAATTTATGAACTGCAATTTTCATTAAAATAATTTCCTTGTGATGAATATTGTTTACTACGAAAATAAATATAAAATAACATTATTATCCAATATAAAATAAAAATAGTTTAAAATTATTTTATTAAATTCATATAACAGTTATATTTGTACATATTAAAAGAATTTATATGTTTTACATTCTTTATATATAGAGTTTTTAACAAAGTATTATGCCACCAAATTTTGTGTCAAAATTCATATATTTTTATGCTGATAGTAAAAAATAAATGAACCTTTTATAATGTTTTTTTAATATATTTGTATTTTATTTTATTATTTTCAAAGAAACAAGATGAAATCAGATGAAAATAAATTTAAATTTCAGAAAGCCATTGGATTAGTTCTTTTAATCCCTTCTTCAGTAGTACTTCTTTTTGGCTTAATAGGAGGAATTTTTTCAACTGATGGTTTAAATATTATTCTTGGTACCTTATTGATAAGCGGTACTCCACTTATTTTTGGAGCAATTTTATATTTTAACGCAAAAAAGAAACTCCTTTTTAATGAAAGTATTAAATATGAAAAAACCGTGCTAAATGCTGCCACAAAAAATTCGGGTATTCTCAACATAGCACTATTAAGTCAAGAAACTTCATTATCGCTTAATGAATCAAAAAAAATCCTTGATGAATTTACAATCAAAGGTTATTGTACGGTCGAAGTGAATGATAATGGAGTGGTTGAATATTATTTTACAAGTATGCTAAAAGAGTAATTTATGTCTTCAACGAGTAGTATAAACGAGCTTTTAAGCGAAGAAAGTAATTTTATTTCAAATGCCGCAAATTTTTCGGCATATATTTTTAACAATTATGAAAATCTTAATTGGGTGGGATTTTATATGCTTAGTGGCGATGATTTATTGCTAAGTGTTTTTCAAGGCAAACCCGCATGTTTAAGAATTTCATTAGGAAAAGGAGTTTGTGGATATTCAGCTATTAATAAAAAGCCAATTATTGTCTCTGATGTAAATCAATTCGCAGGGCATATTGCTTGCGACACAGCATCACGCTCCGAAATAGTCATACCAATCATAAAAAACGACAAATTATATGGTGTTTTAGATATTGATAGCCCAATTATATCACGATTTAATAATGCAGATTTAGAGGAATTTACTAATCTATTAAATATATTAATCGAAAATTCTGACTTAGAAAAAATTTATGATTATTATAATGCGTAATTTCATAATAATATTTTTTTTCTTTTTAAATTTATATATAGTAAATTCTAATGTTGTAATTAATGAAGTAATGCCTATTCCACTTGTTGGCGAACCCGAATGGATTGAATTATATAATTTTAGTAACGAAAATATAGATATCCACGGCTACAAAATAAACGACGCTACAGGTATAAAAAAAATTCCATATTTTACTTTAAATTCAAATACTTATGCAGTATTAACAAAAGATACAAATCTATTAAAATCATTTCGTAATATTCCAAATGACGCTTTATTGATTGAAACAGCTATCCCCTCGCTAAATAATACAAGCGATTATTTAGTATTAAAAAATAACAATGATATTATTATTGATTCGATATTTTATAATATGAAATGGGGTTCAAAATACTTTTCTCTTGAAAGAATTGACGCGGAAATCCCCGCAATAAATCAAGAAAATTGGTCAATTTCGCAAAATCCAGCTGGGGCAAGTCCCGGCTTTCAAAATAGTAATATAAAATATCTATTTGATATTTCTTGTAATAAATTATTTATTTCTAATGATTTTCATAATATTTCAACTCAGATAAATGATATTGGAAAAAATAAAATTACAAATTTTGATTTTTCTCTTTATATAGATTTTAATAATGATGAAGAAATTAATGAAAATGAGAAAATTATTGATTTTAATAATATTCTATTTGATAATTTCGACACGATTATTTCATTTCCAATAAATTCATTTATCGAAAAAATTGAAAAAAATGGGATTTATTCATTTATAGCTATTGCAAAATCTCTAAAAGATGAAAATCCAAATAATGACACAATTTTTGCAGAAATTTATATACGCAAAGAAGTGCCAATTGTAAAGATTAATGAATTTATGTATGATGTAACAAGTGATAAAACAGAATTTATCGAAATTTGGAATGGCGGGCAAGATACATTAATAATGGATAATTTTGTAATTTGGGATGCCGCAGGTTCGCTTGAAAAAGAGAACATTAAGATTAATTCAAGTGAATTTAAAATTCCACCAAATGATTTTGGAGTTGTTTGTTGGGATAGTTTGTTTTATAATGAATATCCCGAATTTATTAATAATCCACGAGTTTACTGCTATCGAACAAATTTTAACTTAAATCTATCAAGCGATTTAATTGTATTAGCAGATATTAACGGAAAAATTTATGATTCACTAACATATTTTAATAATTGGCATACAAAATCAATTATCGAAACAAAAAATCGTAGCCTCGAAAAAATAAACGAGCATTTAATTAGTTACGATAAAAATTCTTGGGCAACGTGTAGTAATATTCAAGGTGCAACACCGTTATCAAAAAATAGCGTGAATATTCCTCCGAGCGCGGAAATTGAACTTGATATTTCGCCAAATCCATTCGCACCAAATTCAAAATCTAACGATGCTATTACAAAAATAAATATTAAATTACCTTTTGCAATGTCTTTTCTTAATGCAAGCGTTTTCGATTTATCGGGTTATAAGGTCGCCGAACTTGCAAATAATCGTTATACCGGTGGCATTGCTTACCTTGAATGGGATGGTAAAAATTCAAAAAAATACAATCTACAAATTGGTCAATATGTTTTATTTATCGAGGCGACAGATTATGATACAGGAGCAGTGGCAAGCAAAAAAGCAATAATTGTAATTGCTGATTAATATTGATTAATACGAAAATAATTCATCTGATAATATTTCTTTATTAAATGATAAAAGTTAAATTTTTTCATTCTGCACATAGTGAAAAATAAATATTAGATGATAGTAGAGAGTGGGTCAAACCAGTTATATGTTTTCTCAACATACAAAATGCTTATTCTATCAACGCCCCACTATCAATTATTCATTCCAATATATTATTTGGATTTAATGAATTATTTAAAAAATATTAAGGGCTAATCGAAAAAGTAACATCTAATTCAAGAGCTTTTTTTAAAATTTCAAGATATTCATCTCGACTAATTTCTACCGCTCCGAGTTGTTCTGTAAATGAGTTCAAATATTGTGAATCGAGAAGAATAAATCCTCGTTGCTGCAAATAATAAATTAAAAAATAAAAAGCGGCTTTCGAAGCATTCGGAATTGTATTAAACATGGATTCACCAAAAAAAGCACCATTTATACTAATTCCATAAAGACCACCAACCATTACGCCGTCTAAATATGTCTCAATAGATTGAGCATATCCTAAATAATGAAGTTCTGTATAAACATCAATAATTTCATCGTTAATCCAAGTAGTTGTACGATTTGCACATTGTTTGATAACTTCGGGAAAATGTTGATTTATTGTAAACTTAAAATTTTTTTTTGAAATTTCTTTTAATATTTTTTTTGAAAATTTGTAATCATTTAATGGAAAAATTGCTCTCGGATCTGGTGAATGCCAATAAATTTCACCGTGGCGATCGTCAGCCATCGGGAAATATCCTTCGCGATAGGCATTTAAAACTATATCAGAATAAAGAAATGACAAAATTTATATAATAAATTAATACAAAATCTTCATTTAGACGGATTTTATTAAGCTTAATTGATATTTTAAATATTAAATTTCACTACTAATTTCAACTAATGTTTGAACTGAATCAACTTGCTCGCCATTTTTGCAATAAATTTTGCTTATTTTTCCATTTATTGATGAGTAGAGTTTAGTTTCCATTTTCATTGCTTCGATAATGATTAATGGAGTTCCAATTTCAACCACATCGTTTTCATTTACTAAAACTGATACTATCGAGCCGGGCATTGGCGAAATAATCTTTTCAAATTTATCGGAATTGTTATTAATGCCAACAGAATAAAAATTTTCAGAATTGATTAAATCAAAAACATATTGAAAGGAATCTATTAATACATAAATATGCTTATTATCTTTTGCAATATGAACTTCTTTATAATGCCCATCTTTATAAATAAAATATGTATCGTCTTTCTTTTGAATTTTTAAATCGCAGTCTTTATTATCAATCGAAATATTAAAAAAATTAAAATTATCATCATCTTTTGTAGCTTCTAATTTATATTTTTTATTTTTATATTGTAAAATCATATTGTCTCCGCATTAAAATTAGAAAGAATTTCCCATTTAGCGATTGATTTCCAAGGGTCTAAAAATGCTCTTTTATAATTTGATTTATTAATTACAGAGGCGCTTGCAAGAGCGTATATTAAATTATTTTCCTCATCATAATCAAGAAATTTCTTGTAATTTTCATCAATTAAATTTGTATAAGTATTTGCCGTAATAAATTCATCACTTTTCAGAATTGAAATCATAAATTTTATTGATGTTTTTACCCCTAAAATTATATTTTCTTGAAGAGCGTTTATCATTTTTAATCTTGCTTCTTCACGAGTTTTAGAATGTACGATTAATTTTGCAAGAATTGGGTCGTAAAAAACTGATATATCGCTACCTTGCTCAATTCCCGTATCGTATCTAATTCCATCGTTATGCGGAATATTTAATTTCAAAATTTTACCCGAAGAAGGTAAAAAATTATTATAGCCGTCTTCAGCGTAAATTCTACATTCAATTGCCCAGCCATTTTGCTTAATATCTTCTTGATTTATCGGCATTTTTAAACCATTTGCAATATCAATTTGCAGTTTTACTAAATCAACTCCCGTTACTTCTTCAGTAATGGGATGCTCTACTTGAATACGTGTATTAACCTCGAGAAAATAATAATTATTATACTCGTCGAGCAAAAATTCTACAGTACCGACGCTATCATATTCCGCAGAACTAACAGCCATTATTGCAGATTCCGCCATTTTTTGACGTAATTCATTATTTAATGCAAGCGATGGAGTTTCTTCGATAATTTTTTGATGTCTTCTTTGTAATGAACATTCTCTTTCAAATAAATGAATATAATTGCCAAATTTATCACCTGCGACTTGAAACTCTATATGTCTTGGATTTTTAATATATTTTTCGATAAATATTTCATCGCTACCGAATGCTGATAAAGATTCTCTTTTTGCTGTTTCGATAGCATCGGATAATTCGTTTGAATTATAAACTATACGCATACCTTTGCCTCCACCGCCCGAAGCCGCTTTGATTAATACGGGATAACCAATTTTATTTGCAAACTGCTCGTATTCAGTGTAATTATCAGTTTTGCTTTTAAAGCCCGGCACAACGGGAACTTTATTTTTAATCATAAGTTCGCGTGAGCTTGTCTTATTTCCGAGCAATGCCATAGATTTTGGATTTGGACCAATATATATTAATCCCGAGTTGCGTACTTTTCGATTAAATTCAGCATTTTCGGATAAAAATCCATAACCCGGGTGAATTGCATCGGCACCGGATTCTTTTGCAGAATTTATAATTTTATCAATATCAAGATAGGAATCTTTTGCACTAATACCCGAAATTCCAATTTTGAAATCCGCAAATTTAGTATGAAGTGCATTTTTGTCAATTTCGGAAAATACTGCAACAGTTTCTATACCCATTTTTTTACAAGTACGAATTATTCTGCAAGCAATTTCGCTACGATTAGCAATTAATATACGTTTTATCAAATTTCGACTCCCGATTTTATTGACTTTAATAAAATAAATTTATTTATATCAATATTAGTTTTATCTTCATAAAAAAATATAAATTTTTATTACGTATATAGTTTTAATTTATTAATAATTTATTGAGAATGCTTTTGGTGGAGTGATATATAATTGTGAAGATTTAACAAGAAATATATTTGTAAAGTACATAGAAAATCAATAAATAATTAACTCATATATTAAACTTCTCATATTCGTTATCAATTTCCCGCAATACTTCGTTAATCAATTTTTGCGTTCTGATTTTAGTTTGAACGCTTTTTTGATTTTGTCGGTAAGTGATTTTATTTGTTCCTCGCTTAAAATCGGAATAGAAATTTGTTTCATTCTTTCTTCTCTTAAATGCGGAATTGTCGTACCGATAACCGTTCTGCGGATTGCAGGATAAAATCCTGTTTCTTTTATTGTGAAACAAACTCGTTCCATAATCCCTCAATAATCGGTGTTGTTATCCACATTTCATCTTTAGAAGCACCAAATTGTTCCCAACCATTTTGTTTGTTCATTGTGAATTTTACAGTTGAATTATTGGAAAGCATAATCTCGCCTTTCCATTTTGTTTTCAACTTAGTGATTTCTTGCTTTACAATTTTCGTTTTCATAATCAAACCAATTTTAAAATATCATTGTCCGCTTCGTCAATTTTTACTCTTGCAGAGGCGGCAGCATAAACAGCTTCTTTTAATTTTTTTCCGATTGCTTTCTGAACATCTTTTGGTGGTAGAATAACCTTTACTTTTTTCAAATCAGAAGAACGAATACTTTGAAGAATTGAACCGCTGGAAATTCTTTCTAACTGCATTTGTCCGTATTCTGAATTTAGATAGGACACAATGTAGTAAGGGTCAATATCTTTTTTGATTTTGATGTTTATAAGAAAACCCGAAGCTACACCGCCAACCAAATCGGGCGGAATGTTTGCAGCAATTCCCGAATTTCCTGCTCTTGTCATCACGATAGAACTTTCATCAACTTTATTTTTGATTACATCTCTGTTCGTTTCTAATTCTTTTCTGATGTATTTCAGGTTTTCAAAATTGATACCTTCTTTCGTAATCGTTTTTACAAGTATGTAAGGAATACCTTGTTTTTTCTCGACATAAATTGAAGCATCATCAATATTTGCTCCATTGTGAACAGTAGTAATAATGTCGCCAAAATCAACTACGTCATACTTTGAACTTTCAATTTTTTCAACGTTAGTAATATACTTTTTCAAATAGCGTTTGGCAACAAAACTACTTTCTAATAAATCGGATTTTATGAAGAAATTATTTTCATCAGATTTTTTGCTGTTGAAAAGCGGTGCAACATTTGGTATATCGTCTTTTTCTGTTGGTCTGCCTTTTTTGTCGTGTCCGCAATGTTCATTGATAGAAATGAAAACATCTTTTTTTCCGTTCGCTCCTTTTTGAATAAACAGAACACTTGTATTAATGCTCACATTCGGGCTAAACGTTTCAAAAGGTAATTCAACTATCGCAAATAAATGTCCTTTGTCTAAAATGTATTGCCTTAGATATGCTTCTTGTTCATTTCCTAAAATTCCACTTGGCAATACCATTGCCATTTTCCCTCCATCTTTTAGCAATGACAAACATCTTTCAATAAATAAAACCTGCGGTTCTTCTTGCTCTTTCAACTTTTCAGTCTTTTCCCATTTGTTTGTTTTTTTGTTCTGTTTCCATTTATAGCCAACATCAAATTGTTTTATTTTTTGTTCGCCAACAACAGGAATTTTACTACCGAAAGGCGGATTAGTCATTAAAATATCAAAAGTGCCAAGTTGGATTTTAAGTTGCGTTTCCTGTTTCCAATTCTTTGTGTTTTCTAAACTGTCCTCGCAAAAAATCCCTGTTGTTCCGTCACCCACCAAATTCATATACGCTTTGGCTACTTTGCTAAGGAAATAATCTTTGTCAAGTCCTCTGAAATTGGTTGTCGCAATTTTGATTTTTTGATTTTGGATTTGTGCAGATGTCCAACCTAATTTTTTGTATTTCTTATCGGCAACGTCCCAAACATATTTCAGAGCGTCAATAAGAAAACCGCCACTGCCACAGGCAGGGTCAATTATCTTATCAGTTTCTGACGGCTGTAAAATATCAACCATCATTTTCACTACATTTCTTGGTGTGAAAAATTGTCCTTGTCCACCTTTCAATGCGTGTCCGATAAAAGTTTCAAAAGCATCAGCAACAACATCTCTTTCGCTGTTCATCAACGAATAGTTTTGCAACTCACCTACTACATATACAATAGAATTAGTGTCTAAACTGATTTTATCTTCGTTGTCAATTACTTCGGGTGCGTTTTCTTTTACATCTTTAAAAATGTCAAAAATTCTCGTTTCAATTTCTTTTGGTTTTTCATCAACTCCTGCACGAAAACGAATAATGTCGCTTGGCGGTGTAAATTTTTCATCATAGAGTTTACAAAAAATTAAGTTGATGAGTTGTTGTGCCAATACTTCATCTCTCGTTGCTCCAACTGTATTTGCAGCAAGA
Organism: Bacteroidota bacterium; assembly: GCA_029974985.1. Lineage (GTDB taxonomy): Bacteria > Bacteroidota > Ignavibacteria > Kapaibacteriales > UBA2268 > JANJTB01. The sequence continues at coordinate 166,537 of JARKQC010000360.1, forward strand.
TGATTACGAATTGATTTGAAAATTGCTTTTAAGTTGTGTGTTGGTTTGAGGTCTTGTCGTTTGAATTTTCCAATATCTTCAATTCTTTGTCCCGCAACAGGAATATTTGGAATTTCCTGAAAAATTATTTTTCCGTCTTTCTCAAACTTACGCAAAAACAAACGTTCATCACCATTAAACCAAACGCCTAAACTCGCTTTTGATAAACGCAAATAATCTTCTAATTGTCCTCTACCGTCTTTGCGATTTTTCTTTTTACACTCAACAATTATGAAAACATCATCTTCATTTTTCTTTTTGTCGCTAAAAACGGCAATATCAACAGGATATTCCTTTTTTGTGTCAGACGGTCTTGCCTTAACTCTGAATTGAGGTCGTGTTTGAATTTGCTCTTTTTTGTAGCCGTAATCTTCTACAAGTTGTCGAGCGAAAACCTGTACCGCTTCAACTTCTTCGGGTGTTGCGTTTACTTGTTCCCCTGAAATAAAGTCAAAGATATACCCTTCTTTTGATTCGTATATTTTATCAGCAAATTTTAGCATATTTTTAATTTCCAATTTACTGCAACATAGTCATATTGATTATTCTATTGTAGAATTTTTATAGTATCGTTATAAGTTCGCTTTGCAAAATCAATATTTTTTTTGATACAAATATATAACATTCGTATATATTTACAAAGTAAAATTAAATATAATTTGTATAAATGTGTAAATTTGATTTAAAAAATGAAGGGCTACCTTAATAAAAATAATAAGATAGCCCAATATATATATTTATGCTGATTTTATCATTGTTAATAACATTTTAAATTTTTCTAATGCTTTAACCGAATGAGTGATATTTGCGGGCATAATAATCATTTCACCTTCTAATAAAGTATAAAAATTATCGCCAATCATAATTTCTGCTTTACCATCAACATTATAAACAACAGCATCGTAAGGAGCTGAGTGTGGACTAAGCATTTCACCTTTATCAAAGGCAAAAAGTGTAATGTTTCCAGATTGTTTTTTTAATAATACTTTACTCACAACTGAATTGTCTTGATATTCGATTTCATTTTTCAATGAAAAATTTTTGTAATTATCCATTTTAATATCCTTAATTTAGTTAATAAAAATTGTTTTTTGGCTAATTCTATCGCCATCGGTTGAAATAATATGCTCTTCTAATTCAAAGTCTAAAATATTTGCCGAAACAGAGGCTTGCATAGACATTCTAACAAGTCCGCTACAGCAAGGCACCTCCATTCTTACAATATACGCTTTTTTAATATTTGCAGTCTTGATTATATCCTCAATTTTTTTCATATACGGGTCGGTATAGTCTAACTTGGGGCATGCAATCACGACAGCTTTATTTTTTAAATACTCGTAATGAGTATCAGCATAAGCAAGCGGTACACAAGTAGCTAAAATCACTAATTCTTTATCTTTCAAAAAGGGAGAATTGGGATTAACTAAATGTAATTGTACAGGCCAATGTTCAAGCATAGACTGATTAGATTTTGTTTTAGTCTTTTCTTGTTTGAACTGCTTTAATTCAAGCATTGTGCTGCTTGGGCATTTTGCTATTGGTTTATCATTTGAAGATTTATTTGCATTATCAATTTTGACGTACATTCCAATTGAATCGAGATATTGTATAGCTTGAGATAAATATTCTTTCGCTCCGTGGTCGTATAAATGATTTAAATGAGCTTGCAAGACGCTCGGCGGTTTGTTCAATATATCTTTTATTACAGCAACTTCGTCATACGCTTCAGCCTCTGCTTCGACAACTTCAAGCGCTCCTTTTGGGCAGTCCCCAATACAAGCACCTAATCCGTCGCAAAATAAATCGCTCACTAACCTGCATTTACCATCAATTATTTGTAAAGCACCTTCGTGGCAAGCGGGGATACATAATCCGCAACCATCGCATAAATCTTCATTGATTTTGATAATTTTTCTTAACATAAAAATCAATTTCCTAAAAGGGATTAAAAAGTCCACTTTAAAAATAAGATAATTTTGTCTTATTAACAAGAAATATTACTTTTGAATATTAAAATTAACTATTTTTAAGAAAAATGACTGTAATATTTTCAAAAAAATGTGAAATAGCTATTCAGGCAATATTATTTTTATCCACTCAGCCCGAGAATAAACTTAATAATGTTACGATTATCTCTGAAAAATTAAATGTTCCAAAAGAATTTCTTGCAAAAATTTTGCAAACTTTAACTAATTATTCTATAGTAGGCTCTAAAAAAGGTAATTCGGGCGGCTTTTATCTAAATCAATCGCCCGAAAATATTAAATTAATAGATATAGTTTCTATAATTGATGGTTTAGATGTGTTTCATAAATGCGTTCTTGGTTTTTCGAGTTGCGATTCGATAAATCCCTGCCCAATGCATGATAAATGGGAAGTTATCAAAAAAAATATTTATGATATGCTTAGTAACTCTACTTTACAAGATTTACGAGACAAAACTATAAACAAAATAAATAGTATTTATGTTGATAAGAAATTTGACCCTAATTTTATAGAATTAAATCAAAAATTTTAAAATATTTCAAAAACTGCGATTTTTATTTAGTTTTATTTATAAATCTTTTATTTTTTGATAGATTATTTTCTAAATTTTTTGATATTTTGACAAATGGTAAACCAAGCAATAAATATACTATCGCTATTAAAATACCCGTACCAATATAGTCAAAATAAGCCGCCGCTAATTGATTATATAGTTTTGTAAGTTCGACTAATGTAATTACAGAAACAAGTGATGAATCTTTTAATAAGGATATAAAATCGTTTGTTACTGGCGGCAAGACTATTCGAGTTGCTTGTGGTAAAATTATATATCTTAATGCTTGCTTTCGGTTTAATCCAAGAGCTAATGCGGCTTCCATCTGTCCACGAGGAACAGAATTAAAACCTGCTCTATAATTTTCAGCTTCGTAAGCGGCATAATTAAGCCCTAATCCGAGTATAGCGGCGATATATGGAGAAAGCATTATACCAATAGATGGCAAAGCATAAAAAATGAAAAATAATTGTATCAAAAGAGGTGTTCCACGCACAAATTCCACATAAATCATTGCTAAGCTCGAAAATGGAAAAGGTGCGTATAGTCTAATTACAACAACTATCAATCCTACGATAATTGCAAGCAACATTGATAATACAGATATCTGAAGAGTTACTATTGCAGCTTGTGCTATACTTGGTAAAAAAATCAAATATCTAACCATTCTCTCTTCGAGGCTAATTTCTTTTAATTGAGTTTTTATATAATATTCATATTTATCTTTTTCAATTGGACTTACAGAAACATCTCCGGTCATTTCTGCCATAAGTGGATTCCAAAGATTCCATCTTTCGAGTATTTCTCTTAATTTACCATTTGAAATTAATTTTTGTATAGCAACATTTACTTCATTTGTTAATTGAATATCATTTGTTCGCAGAGCAATCCCATATAAAACTTTTCCAATAGGCTCGCCCGTTAATTTCATATCTGGATTCCAAGAAGCATAGTATAAGGCTATGGGAGCATCCACAAGTGTAGCTTCAATACGTCCATTTTTTAAATCTTCGAATGCATTGACCTCGCCTTCGTAAGTTAAGGTTGTAATACTAGGCTCTGATTCGAGAATCCTCTCGGCAAGTGAGCCTTTTAGAGCGCCAACTTTTTTTCCAGCTAAATCGAGCAAGGTTAGATAATCTGGCGAGGAGTTAAGTGTAACGATTTGTTCATAAGTTATATAATATGGTTTAGAAAAATTTACAGATAATTTTCTATCTTCGGTGATTTCTAATCCATTTATAGCAAGATCGTAATCGCCACGATATAATCCCGGTATTAAGCCGTCCCACTGATTTTGAACAAATTTTGGTGTTTTGTTGAGAATTTTTGCTAATTCTTGAGCAAAATCAACTTCAAAACCCATTAGATGATTAGGAGTTAGAGGGTCTTGAAATATATATGGTGCGTTGCCTTCGGCATCGGCTGCCCAAGTCATATACTGAACACTTTTCGATTGCGAAAAACACGAAAAAATGATAATTAGCGATATTAAAATTATTTTGTTCAACTTAATATTAATTTACTTATATAATCTTTTGTTCTACTTTTTTTGGGATTTGCAAATAAGTCTTTGGGGTTGCCGTATTCAACAATTTCACCTTTGTCCATATAGCATACTTTATCAGAAATTGTTTTTGCTAATCCCAATGAATGAGTAACAATGATTTGTGTCATCCCTTCGTTTTTAAGGCTTCTTGCAATCTCAATAAATTCTAATACTAATTCTGGGTCGAGCGCGGAAGTCGGCTCGTCATAAAGCATAATTTGCGGGTTTACTGCTAATGCTCTTGCTATGGCAACGCGCTGAGCCTGACCACCCGACACTAACGCCGAACTTCTATCTTGATATTTATTCATAGCTACTTTTTCGAGTAATTTTTCGCTTATTGCATAAGCTTCGTCATAAGATTTGAGCAATACTTTTTCAATCGGCAACATTACATTTTCAATAACTGTTAAATGAGGGAATAAATTCAGATTTTGAAACAAAAATCCTACTTTTTTTCTTATATTATGTACTTTTTTATGTATTTCATCTTTTGTAATATATTGAAGTGAATCTTTAAGAAAATCATCATTTTTTGATTTACTACTATGGTCATCACCAAGCTTTTGCCCATTAAATTCTTTAGCATCGAGCATAATACCATCAATATTAATTGTGCCATTATTTAAGATATTTAAGCAATTTAGACAGCGTAAAAATGTAGTTTTACCGCAACCAGACCTGCCTATAATAGAAATCAACTCACCTTTTTCAGCACTAAAATTGATATTTTTTAGCACATCTTCAGCACCAAAATTTTTTGATAAGTTTTGAGTTGATAAAATTTCCATTCAGCAAGTAACCTTAAATAAATCTTCGTAATTGTCTAAATAATAATACGCTTTTAGAAGTTACAAATATAATTATTATAATTAATTTATATCTATTAAAAAATTATTCAATTAAAAAATTGATAAATTTTGTGGATTGTTTTTTTTAAACTTTTTTAACTTTTCTTCTTATTAATAAAGATACTGCAAATAATAGAATGCTCGATATGATAAATGTAATATCAAAACCGAACCACGAAGCAACAAAACCACAAGTAGAATATCCCAATAATTGACCGACTAAATTCGCACTCGAGGCAATTCCCATCACTCCACCTTTATTATCAAGTGGAGTTAAGCGATTTAGCCCTGTATAAAGCGATGGTAATACAGCCGCGAAAAATATTCCAGAAATTGTTCTAATTGGATATAAATATATATAATTGGGTACAATGGTATGCAAAAGCATCATTAAACCAATAATTAAATTGGAGATTCTAACAGTTTTTTTATAATCTTTTTTGTCGTTTCGCTTCCCCCAATAAGGAGCAAATATCACACTCATAATTCCAATTATTGCAATAAGTGAGCCAGTTATTGTAGACAAATATTGGGCAGGTGCGTGTAATATTTCGATAAAAAAAGGAAATATTGGGCTTGTATAATTTATTCCCGCTTGTGATAATATTATTAATAATAGAATAAAACGTATTTCTTTATTATTAACGGCATATTTAAAGTTATTGATAATAGAAAATTCAGTAATTTTAGCATCTTTATTTTTCAGTTCTTTAACAAAAAATATTATTAAAATTGCTGAAATAAATGTAAGAAAGCTAACAAGATAAAAAACGCTTCTAATTCCAGTAATATCAGATATAATTCCGCCAGCGAATGGTCCGACGATATTTCCAGCAGATAACGAGCTTTGTAAAATTCCAATAGCATAACCCGACTTTTCAGAGGGTGTATTAGCTGATACAAATGCAAGTGCAGCGGCAATCATTCCACTAATAGCACCTTGTAAAACACGTAAAGCAAAAAGCTGATAAACATTTTGAGAAAATCCCATAAGTAAAACAGCAAGCGACAAGCCGAATAAAGCTCGTACAAGCATTTGTTTTCTACCATATTTATCTCCAAGAACGCCCCATAATGGAGTTGCAATAATTGATAAAAAATAAGGACCAGCAAATATTAATCCGCTCCATACGCTTGCTTCGGCTTGATTTGTGATACCAAGTTCTTTTACAAAAATTGGCATAAATGGTATGACTGAACTCATACCAACCATTGTAAGAAATTGAGCTATACTAATAATTATTAGATTTCGCTTCCAATTAATGCTTTTTGAAGAAGTTTTTTTATCGCTAATTAAAGAATTATTATGTTCTTCTTCTGATAACATTTTATTTATGCAAATTTCTAATTTTAATAATTTCGGACAACATTTTTATTGAGTCTTTAATAGGGTGGACTTTACTACGATCGTCGTTATACCATTCGACGGGGATTTCTTTAATTTTCAAATTTGCTAATTTGGCTAAATAAATAATCTCTACATCGAATCCAAAACCATTAATAATTTGTTTACTAAAAATTATTTCACTTGCTTGTTTTGTAAATCCTTTAAATCCGCATTGAGTATCGCTAATACCTTTTACAACGAGTAACTGCACGAGTTTATTAAACGTTTTTCCCATAAATTCACGATAAAAAGGCTGATGAACTTTTATCATTGAACTATCGAGAGCTCTACTACCAATGCAAACATCGTATCCATTTTCTAAATATTTTAATAATTTTGGTATTTCATAAACGGGGGTAGATAAATCAGCATCAGAAAAAATGATATATTTACCTTGTGCGGCAAGCATTCCCGTACGAACAGCGGCGCCTTTTCCTTGATTTTGAACTAATTTAATATATTTAACATTAGGAAAATTTTTCATTACAATTTGAGTATTATCTTTTGAGCCGTCATCAACGACTATAATTTCAAATTCAAAGTTTTGTTTTCCGAAATAATCAAATACTTTGTTAATTGTCTGAGAAATACGTAATTCTTCATTATAAGCGGGAATTACAAAGGAAATATAAATACTCATTAAATAAAAAATTAATTTTTTTAAAAAATCATTTCAAGTGTTTACACAATTTTTATAAATATAATTTCTAATGTAAACACTTGAAATATAGTAATTAAAATAAAACAAAAATAAATTACATATTAATTATCTAATAATAATAAGTTGTTTAGTTCACTTGGGTCATCAATTAAATTTCTCAAATGTCCTGCTAAATAGCTTAAAACAACATTTTTATACTCTTTATTAGAATTTTTATACTCTTTAAATAATTCAAGAGCAACTTTTTTAGCACTCTCCTTTCCGCCTTTCTTTTGAGCTTCGTCAATTTTGAAATCGCAAATCATACTTTCTGTGTCGCCAATTCTTTGCAGAAGTTGGTTTGCTTCGCTACTTTGTTTACCACCAAATGTAGTAAGTATTTGCAATGAAAATGCTTTTAATCTTTCAGCTGTTTCGATAGCGTTCCGATAATCATCTTTTAAGGCGTATAATGATGCGGCAACTGTATATGGTCCTGCTCTACGAGAAATAGCTTCATAATAAGCATATTCAGGTGCAAGGCTTGGATTATTGATTAACTCTTCCGAAGATTTTATTGCCATATCTGCAAATTTGAAAGATTTTTCTATCGCTCCTGCATCATAGTATAAGTTTGCAATGCGATATTCCATATCAAAGGATAGTGGGAATTGCGCAACAGAAATCATTTCATTCATTTTATCGAGAATTGCAACAGCTTTTGAACTATCTTTTTCAACTCTAAGCATATTAGAAGAGTACATTTGATATAAAGAGCGATATGTGGACATCAAGCGTCTTGCTACTTCATCATAATAAACTTTTCTATTATTTAAATTACGGAATTTGAATGCGTATTTTGGAGTTTTGCTATAATAATCAGAATTATCGGGATTCATTAAGCATTGCTCGAATATATCCGAATCAATAGTTTCTGTTCTTGCAGAATTTTCTTGTGGTACAGGGCATATTCTCATAGCCATACCTTCGTAACGGAAAAATTTTTCAAGTCCAGCAAAAGCATCAGGTCCAACAGTATTAGAAAAATATACTGGTCGTTCAAATTTTGTTTGTTTTAAAATATCAAGAATAAGTTTATCTTGAACTCTCATCAAATACATTGTTTTATTATTCTGACTTCCATATTCTTTGCCAACGAAAGTAAATCTCATATTACCATCGGCAAGTATAGCAGGGTCATCTGTATATTTTTCTAAAATTTCTTTTCTAACGGGAATAACTATGTTTTGTGCTTCTGTAAAATCATAAGATAAAGCATTGTCATCATTTTCGTCAGTTTTTAAAGTTTTATCATCAAAACTTAATGGAATTTTATTTGCTCCCCAAGGCTCGCGATTTTTTAGTTGGTCAACATACCATAAAGTGTTTCCTAAACTAAGGTTAGCGACTCTTACATCACGTCTAACTCCCGCAACATCTTGTAAATACCAAAGTGGGAATGTATCGTTATCGCCATTTGTGAATAAAATAGCATTTTCCTCAACACTTTGTAAGATATTATAAGCATAATCAAATGGTAAATAATTGCCAGCTCTACTATGAATTTTCCAGCCACCATAAGCCATATTCAAAGGCACGAGAATAAAAGAAGCAACAAATACACTAATTGCAACTGCGACTGAAATTCTCTTTTTATTTATCCAATCCATTATACTAAATGTACCGAGACCAATCCAAACTGTCCATACTAAAAAAGAGCCTACATAGAAATAATCACGCTCTCGAGGTTGTGGGTCTTGTTGGTTTTGTTGAATAGCGGCAAGCACTCCCATTGTAAGGAACATTGCAAGATATGCCATTGCCATTTTTGGGTCTTTATAAAAATGAAACACAAAACCAAATAATCCAAATAATAATGGCAGAGCATAAAATTGAATAGGAAAATACTGAGCATAACCAGACTTATAATTCAAAACATCTGAGTCTTTTGATTTGGCAAACCATACAGTACCAGCATCTTGTGCATCGCTTGCTCTTCCAATAAAATTCCAAGCAAAATATCTAAAATACATATGATTCATTTGATATTTTATCAAATAATTTATTTCGCCAGAGCTGTTAATTTCAGTAAATTCTTGTGTCGCAGTATATGAGCCATCTTTTCTTCTTGCTTCTCCACGAGTAGGTGGATACCAAGGTCCATAGATGTAATTTCCGTCTTTATCTTTTGATACATAATTTTGAATAAAATAATCATCTGTTTGATATCTACGGGGCCAAAATGGTGCGTCTCCATATTGCTCACGACCGAGATAAGATGCTAATTTGGAAAAATCTTTTGGTTCGTTTTCATTCATTGGTGGATTTGAATTAGCACGTAAAAGAATTTGTGTATATGTAGTATAGCCAAGAATAACAAGTAAAAATGCGGCTGTAGAAAGAGCTAAAATATTCTTTTTACTTTTTATAGCTTTCCAAAATCCAAAGATAGCTAATAATATAGTAGCAATTGCGACAATTTGTAAGAACATAGAATTTTCTAATGCGTATTCGCGAGTTAAGGAATCACGACTTGGTGAATGCCCCGCAAGAAAAGCTGGAACCCATTTAACTATAATTGGATATACAAGGAAAAATATAAATACTGCAATAGCGCCCATTATAAAAAATGATTTCCAAGTAAACTTATATTTACGGAAATAAACAATAAGAACGATTGAAAATACAGTTAAAATCGAAAGTAAATGAACTCCCGTAGATAGCCCTATTAAATAAGCAATTATTAATAGATATTTTTCATGACCTGGTTCGTCTGCTTTTTCGTTCCATTTCATTATTAACCAAATAATTAAAGCAACGAATGTAAGTGAAGTAGCATAAACTTCGGACTCTACGCTATTAAACCACATTGTATCACTAAATGTTAATGCAGCCGCGGCAACTAATCCCGATAGATAAATGCTAAGACCTTCCCCAGTATCTTTAGGAGTCCCCCTAAAATTTTCTAATACTTTTACTGTTATTAAATATGTAAATAAAACACTAAATGCCGCAGATATAGCAGCTGCAATATTTACTCTCCAACCAAGATCGCCAAAAGGAATAATTATTTGAAAAACTTTTCCTATCATTAAAAATAATGGCGCGCCCGGTGGGTGAGGCACTTGTTGCCAAGTTGCAGCAGCAGTAAACTCACCGCAATCCCAAAAAGGCACTGATGGTTGAACTGTCATAATATAGGTTACTGCAGCGATTAAAAATGAGAGCAATCCGAATAACCTATGCAATGTTTTGTTATCCATATAATTTCCGTTTATAAATTAAAATATAAATTTTTCTTTTGTAATAAAATTAATCTGTTAAAATAATAATAATTTAGCACATATTAAAGAATTTTCAAATTTTTATATTTATATTTGTATCTGAATTATGTTTGTATTTTGCTAAAAAATAACTTAATTAAAGACAATTTTATGCACTTTTTATTTGGAGCAGGCGGCACAGGCGGACATCTTTATCCAGCGTTAGCCGTCGCAGAAGCATTAAGGAAAATAGATAAAAATTTCAAAATTACATTTACAGGTAGATTAGATAAAATCGAGGGAGTAAAAGTAAAGGAATTTGGATTTGATTTTTTGCCTATTGATATAAGACCAATTAGTTTTTCACAAGGTTTTAGTGCGATTAAAAATTTAGTTCGCTTTTATAGTGCTATTCGTAAAATTACAAAATTTATTAAAACAAATAATTGCAACGCTGTTATTGTAGGCGGAGCTTATATTAGTATTCCACCCGGAATATCAGCTATTAGAAATAAAATTCCGCTTTTTTTGATGGAGTCAAACGTTAATCCGGGTAAGGCTATTTCATTATTAACTGCACGCTCAAAAGCAATTTTTACTTCTTTTCAAAATAGTTATGAATATTTTCCAGATAAATTTCAGAATAAAATTTATTTTGCAGGCAACCCTTTAAGAAGTAGCTTCGATAATAAAATTAATCAAAATGATGCAAAGATTAAACTCGGTTTCTCACCTGTTGAACCGCTAATTTTAGTGTTTGGGGGAAGTCTTGGGGCGGAATCAATAAATAATTTTATTACTAATAATTATGAAAAGTTTGCAGAAAAATCAATAAATATCGCTTGGCAAACGGGGCTTGGCAAAAATCTTTCGATAAATTTACCCTCTGGAATTAAAATATATTCTTTTATTGATGATATGGCAAGTTTTTACGCGGCTGCCGATTTAGTAATTTCAAGGTCGGGAGCCTCGACTATATCGGAGTTATCAATATGTAAAAAACCCTCGATATTAATTCCATATCCATCTGCCTCGAATAATGAACAGCTTCGTAATGCAGAAACTTTAGAGAAAAAAAATGCGGCAATATGCGTTTTAGACAAAGATATACATTCAAATCTATTTAATATCGTTATTAATACTATATTTGATACAAATAAATTATTAGAATTATCTGAGAATATTTCTCAATTTGCTATGCCGGGTGCCGCTCAAATAATAGCAAATAAAATTTTAGAGAATATTAATTATGAATCAAGAAAATGATGATAATAATGTAGTTGAATTTACTCAAACGATTGAATTTTATTGGCGTTCAATAGCTGTATATTCGATTATTTTATTTGTATATATGCTTGTTTTTGGTACTATTTCAAAAGGTACATTTGCAATAAATGCTTTTAATCCCGTAGTGATTTTAATGATGATGATTATTGTTGGTACTGCAATTTCAATGTTGTACCGTATTTCGAGAAAAAGAGCTATAATTATCGGTCGAGATTATATTATTTTTAAAAGTAGATTTAAAGAAAAAAAATATTATCTAAAAGATATTATAAATATATATTTTACCAAAGAAAAGATATTTAAAGGCGCAAGAAAATTAAATATTGTAAAAATTAAAATTAAACAAAGAAAATTAATGGTTAAGATTAGACCTTCGACTTTCGATGATGATTTATTACTTTTAAAAATGCTTAAAGATTTTGCTATTAAATTACAAAACTTAAAAAATTAATTATTTTATGCTTAGATTGCTCTCTTTTATTAAAATTTTTATTCTCTTTTTTACTATTAATTATACTTTCTCGAAAGATATTATAATAAGTAAAAATTATGATATAATGGAAATTTTAGCATATAATTTTTCGGATTCTCTATTTAATAATTGCGTTATAAATAAGTATGATACTGTAAATTTTAATATCAGCAAAATAAAAAGCGCCCAATTAGTAGAAAGAGCATTTACAAATTTTTGTATTGATAATGATATTTTTGTTTTTAATGATACAAACAATGTCGCGACTCATAATATTATTATCAATAGATTTGATGTTAATTATTCAAATTTTTTAAATGATTCTGATTCATTAGTAAGAATTGTAAAAATTTCGGGATATGTTTCGGGTAACAATGCTAAATATAAAAATTATTATGGATTAGATTTAGCTTATTGTGATACGATTAGCCGTGTTGCTGTGCCTTTTATAGAAAACCCGGCGATAGATTATACTTGTTCAAATGTACCACAAGAAGAGAAGACTTTTTTTCAAAAAGCAGTAGAGCCTTTTATACTAATATCATCAGCAATTATTAGTGTATTAATCCTTTTTTCTGTTAGGTCGAATTAAAAAAAAGAGCAAAGTTATTAAATTACTATGCTCTCAAATTTTTTATAAATTATTCAAAAGAATTATTTAATAATATTTGATAATATTTTTTCTACAGAATGAAATGCTTCGCTCATAACCTCTGAGGTAAGTCCACCAATTTGTTTTGCAAACAAATCAATATTCATTCTCGAAATATAAGTATTTCCATCAGTTTTTTCAAAAATTGACACTCGGCAAGGTAACATATTAGAATAAATTCTTTGCTCGTCGAGTGATAGTATTTTATATGCTAAATTTGGATTACAAGACTCTACAACTTTTACTTTATTGACCTCTTTGCCATTTTTTTTCATAGTTTCTTGTAAATCGTGAATTGTAATTATCTTCCAACCTGTATTTGTGATTTCTTCACTTAATTTCTCAATTGTTTCATTAAAATTATATTTGCTTTCATTTTCAATAAACATCGAATCGGCTCCATATAAAAAATACATACAAAATATTACTGTTTAGCAATATTGACGATTTAGTTTAATAATATTGTTTCAAATAATAAATATATTTGATTTGCCTAATATTTGTATTGATAATTATTTTGAGGAATTTACTATTTCAACGGTTCGCTCAGCATAAGCATCTATTGTTTCATATACTTTCATACTTATTTTATAAATATTAGTAAATTGGCTAAAATGTGGGATAGCTAAATCTAAAAAATAAGTAACGAAATTTTCTGAACTTGTTAAATATGGTAATATATTGTATTTGAATCCATTATTTTTAAGAAAATCAATCATCAAATCATCATCTTTATCGCAAACAAATGAATGGTCGAGTTTTTCTAAAATTGGTAAAATAAATTTATCAATATCATAATAATCTAAAACCATAGAATTTTCATTTTGCTCGCCATAGAGTATAACTTGCAATTTATAAGAATGACCGTGAATATTTTTGCAAGGCCCCTTGTGAAAAGGCAAGCGATGGCTCATCTCCCAACTATATTCTTTTGCAATTTTTGTTATCATTTTTCACCTCTTTATTTTTGATATTTTGCTTTAATAATCGAAGAAATCCCACCTCGAACTTTCCATTCAGTAATTACTTCTATTTCTCGTGGTTTGCAACACTCTACTAAATCATCAAGAATTTTATTTGTAATTGCTTCGTAAAATATGCCTTTATTACGAAATTCAAAATAATAATATTTTAGCGATTTAAGCTCGATACACAATTCATCGGGAATGTATCGAATAGTAATAGTTCCGAAATCTGGCAATCCTGTTATTGGACACACTGAAGTAAACTCTGGATTTATATGAGTAATTTCATAATTTCTTTCGGGTGCGGGATTTGGAAATGTTTCAATATTCATAATTTAAAACCTAAAAAAATAAATAACTAATAAATAATTATTTTAAGACGAATAAATCAAAAATTAACATATTTATTTTATAAATGTAAAATAATTATTAATATTAATGGGATAAATTATATTTTTTTCTTAAATAAAATAATAATTTGTTAATTTTGTAAGTTCAATATATGTAAAATATATGATAAAGTTTAATCAAATCAGGAAATTATGTTTAATATTAATAAATAATTATATTATGAAAAAATTCTACAAAAATATTCCTTTACTTTTGCTTACATTTTTTATAATATATTTCACTATCGAAGTATATGCAACAAGTACTGGAAGAGTAATGCGTACCTCGACTTTTGATGGTGGTTGCGGTGGCACGGGTTGTCATGGAACAACTTATAATGCTAATACAACTTTATCACTTGTATCTGGTAGTTTATTGGTAGATCCTAATACATCAAATAATTATACAATTCGAGTAAATAACTCAACTCTTATTAACTCTGGGATTAATATTGCTGTAAAAACCACTATTACAGGTGCTACTAATATTGGTACTTTGCAAGCACCGACTGGCTCAGGGCTACAAGTTTTAGTAGATGAATTAACTCATACTTCACCTAAAACTTTAAATAGTGGCTCAACTGACTTTGATTTCTCATGGACTGCTCCCGATAAGCCGGGAAAATATTATCTTCGTGCTGTTGGTTTAGCTTCTGATAATAAAAATGATGCAAATAATGACCAATGGAATTGGATGGAACCGAAAGAGCTTATTGTTCGAGGTGTCGAATTAAGCGAACCTAAAAATGGTATAAGCGCGTGTGCTGGAACAGATTTAACAATAAAATGGGTTTCTGCTGGAATTGAAAAAGTAAAAATTGAACTTTCATCAAATAGTGGTAATAGCTGGGATATTACTTTAAAAGATGATTTTATTGCTCTCGGTGGCTCTTGGACTTGGTCTATTCCATCGAATTTTCAACAAGGAGACCATTTCAGAATAAAAATTTCAGATGTTAGCGAACCAAATAGAAAATCGTTTATGACTGGTGATTTTGGTATATATGGACAGTTCACTATAACAAAACATCCTCAATCTGCTGATTTATGCCCTGGCGATTCTGTTAAATTGTTTATAAATACTACTGGATTAGGAATAAAATATCAATGGCGTAAAAATGGTTTTAATCTTGCGGGCGAGACTGATTCAGTTTTAATACTAAAAAATGTAAATCCAAGTAATGCAGGATATTATGGCGTCGTTGTAACGTCAAATTGCTATTCACCTATAGTAAGCGACGAAGCAAATATTCAAATACGAACTCAAACATCAATTAAGAAACAACCGAATCCAATTATTGCTTGTCTCGGCTCTAATCCATCATTTCAAATCGAAGCCGATGGTCATTATGTAAAATATCAATGGTATAAAAATAATCGAGAAATTTTAAATGCTACCGAAAACTCATTATTAATTAAAAATGTAACAGAATCAGATGTTGATGAATATTATTGTATTGTTTCTGGTGTATGCGGAACTGTAAAATCAAATGTGGTTTCTCTAACATTAAACCAAGCACCGACCATTACAAAACAACCACAATCTAAAATCGCGTGTGAAAGATCTAACGTTACTTTTTCAGTTGAAACTACGGGACTTCAAAATTCTTATGATTGGTATTTTGATGATAACAAGATACCAAATTCAAATAATCCAAATTTAGAATTAAAAAATATCACTTATCTAAATGCTGGCAAATATCATTGTGTCGTTCGTAATAGTTGTGGCGACCCTGTAAAAAGCGGAATAGCAACATTAGAAGTTAATCCACTTCCAAAAATCACTACTCAACCACAAAATCAAATGTTAATGGTTGGAGATGAAGCAAAATTTACAGTAGTTGCTCAGAATGCAGTTTCGTATCAATGGAGACGTGATAAAAAGAATATTAAGGATGCTACCGATAGCGAATTTACGATTAATTCGGTAACCGTTGATGATAATGCTGATTATGATTGTGCTATTACTAATGATTGTGGGGTTGTGTATTCTCAAAGTGTAAATTTATTAGTGGTAGAGCCAGAACCCGGTCCACGCGTCAAATTAGCTTCGAATACTATTGATTTTGCTAATATATTTACTGATAATTTTGTTGATTCTTTATTAACTGAGTTTATCACAAATGTTGGTAATGATACATTGCTAATTGATAGTATAAGAATTTATAATAGTATTGATTCCATAGTAAATTTTGATTTAGTATTAATTGATAGTGTAGAGCTTTCACCGAAAGAAACGCTTGATTTGAATATTAAATTCACTCCTTTATCTTTTGGATTATTGACAGCAAAATTGATTGTTTATAGCAATTCAATTACCGATGTACCCGATATTGATGTCATTGGGCATGGTGCAAAATTTGATATGCTTTCTAATCGCACATTAATAGATTTTTCTGATGTTTATATTAACGAAGGTGATTCTGTTCAGTTTAGATTGTTCAATCAAAGTGATTATGATATAATATGGTCGGAAACTAAATTTGATTGTGAAAATGGTGATGACTTTTTTGTTCAAGAACCAGAATTGCCCGATACTATTTCTGCTAAATCAAGTCAAGATATTAATTTATTATTTATTCCTTCGAAAGAAGGCGAATATGATTGCTTTATGATAATGAAATTTGAGGGAACAGAACAAACAATTAAAGTTCAATTATTTGGAAATGGCCTTGTGTCTCGTGTAGCCGAAAATAATAATATTATTAATAAATTAGAAGCATATCCAAATCCATCGAATAGCTTAGTAATATTTAACTTTTCGATAGAAAATAATGATTCATATACTTTTGAAATTATTGATATAAATGGTAATATCGTATATTCAAATAATAGTAATTATACTGAAAACGAAAATATTACTTTATCTTGGGATACAAAAGATATGAATGGTAACTTCGCAGCAAGCGGCTCTTACAGAGCAATAGTACGATCTGGAATGAGCAGTAAAATAATTAACTTTATATTGATAAAATAGTTTTTTATAATTTCTGAACTACTTTTTTTTTGATAATAAGTAGTTCAGAAATTTATTTTTTTCTTTTTAATATTTATTAAAAATTAGTTTTGGAGAAAAATCGAAAATGTTGAATGTTGCAATTATTGGCTGTGGATATTGGGGAAATCATTTAGTTCGAAATTTTTATACATCTACGCTTTGGAATGTAAAATATATATGTGATAAAGACAAAAATCAATTAGATAAAATTTCCTCAAAATACAGTAATATCACTTCATTAACAAATCCTGAACAAATTTTTGATGACGCAACTATTGATGCAGTAGTAATTGCTACTCCCGTTTTTTCACACTTTGAGCTTGCTAAAAAATCACTTTTAAGCAATAAACATACTTGGGTAGAAAAGCCTCTTGCCGCAAGTTCAGAAGAAGCAAAAGAATTAATTGAAATTGCAAAATCGCGGAATTTAATTTTGCACGTTGACCATACCTATATTTATACGCCAGCTGTAAGAAAAATCAAGGAACTCATTGATAATAATGTGCTTGGTGATATGTTATATTTTGATTCTACGAGAGTAAATTTAGGATTATTTCAGCACGATATTAATGTAATTTGGGATTTAGCACCACACGATATATCAATTTTGCAATATACTATTGGAAAAAAGCCAATTTCTGTTTCGGCTACTGGAAAATCCTTTTATAAATATAATAATAAGGATATTGCTTCTATTTCTTTTATTTATATTGAATTTGATGACGGTAGCATTGCTCATATTAATGTTAATTGGATGTCGCCCGTTAAAATTAGACAAATTATTATGGGCGGAAGCTCGAAAATGCTTGTTTTTGACGATATGGAAACAGTTTCAAAAATAAAAGTTTATGATAGTGGAGTGGATTTTAAAAAACGCGAAGATATTTACGATGTTTTAATTCAATATAGAACTGGCGATATGTACTCGCCTGCAATAAAAAATTACGAAGCACTTAGCTTTGAATGTAACCATTTTTATGATTCTATCGTCAAGGATATAGAAACTGACACTAATGGAGAAACTGGATTATATGTAGTTAGTATTCTCGAAGCGGCTGATAAATCGCTTACTTTGGGAGGAACACCAATACAAATATGAAAATAATTTTGATAATTTGTAATTTTTAATTAATTTACTTATTATTTTTTTGCAAATTAATAAATGAAATTTATTGGAGGTTTTTTTATGATAAAAAATATAACAAAACAGAGTATTTTAACAATTTTTACTTTAATAGTACTATTAGCCATTACAAGTTCACCATTTATTTATTCACAAGACGATGATGATTGGAGAGCAAAGGAGCAGTCAGATACAAGATTTCCTTATTTAAAGGATAAATATGAAGATACGCTTAATTTGCCTTTTGAACAAGTTTGGGAAGCCGCAATTGCGTGTATTGATTCTATAAATTGCCAGATAATTACAAAAAATCCACGTCAAGGTGATGACGGACTTTATCGTGGAACGATTCAATCTGATTTTTGCGTTTTTGCTCTTGGCGATACCGTGTTACGCAATCTTAAATATTATAGTGTAGAAGTGCCATTTATACGAGGTGGTATATGGGCAAATGCAAGATTTCAATATAAATTTGTTATTAAGGAACTCGAAAATGGTGCTTGTAGTGTAAGAATCATTGGCGAGGTTAGTGGATTTGAAAATCACGTTACTAACAAAGTGCATTTTTGGCAATCTAATGGATTTAAAGAATTTCAGATGCTGGAGCGTTTGAAGAAATTCCTTGGATTACCTAATAATTTTAAAGAAAATCTTTGATTTTATATATAAATTAATTTTTTGAGATTAATACAGTATCATAAAAAAATGGTACTGTATTTTTTTTCGTTATATACCAATAAATTTTCAAATAAATGCTTAATTGAAATAAATATTTAAAATAAATAATGTTTATTAAAAATTCTTGTTTAATTTTGAAGAATATTTTTTTAAATTGTGCAATAAATTGTTTGCATAGAATTATGTGAATATTTTAAGCTAAATTTAATAACAAATCTTAATGAAAGAAATTGATAGGATTGTAAATGGATACAACAATAATTAAAAAATATTTAGATGAACAACGAATCAAAGTTGTTGAAGTGTATAATTTTGAGAAAAATAAAGTAAAGTACTCTGAAATAATTAAGGGTTGGAATATTGAGAAATTTAGTGGCGATGAAGAAATTGTTAGGGCATTTATTCTTTCTAAACTTGTTAATGAATTAGGTTATAATCCAGAAAATATTGAAATTGAAAAGCAATATGACATTGGAAGACCAAAAGTAAACAAACCAAGAATTGACATTATTGTCAAAGATGACAAAGACAATGCTTTTCTTTATATCGAATTGAAAAGTCCACAGGATTACGAAAAAAACAAAGATGAAATTATCGAAAAACAACTTTTTAACCTTGCTTCACAGGAAAAAGGACAGGGAAAAAATGTAAAATATCTTGTTCTTTATACTTTTGAGATAACTGAAACAGAAATCAAAGATAAGTGTATTTTGATTGATTATGAAAAGTTTCCTTCTTTTGATGCTTGGAAAGAAGTCAGAGATTTTGCCGATAAATTGCCAGAAAGATATGGAAAAGCACAAAAAGAGCCATACATTAAAAATGGTAAAGATTTAGAAACAAGTTTTACTCACGAACAATTAGACGGGCTTAGAAAAAATTTACATAATGTTCTTTGGGGTGGTGGTGGAACAGATGATAATGATGTCTTTTCTTCTTTGGTTAATATCATTTTAGCTAAAATTCAAGATGAATCAGAGAAGAAAAAAGGCGAAAAATACGATTTTCAAATTTTTTCATTTCAAAATGGAGAAAGTTTTGAATCTAACGAACAACTTTTTGAAAGAATAAACGAACTTTATAGAAGAGCCTTAAAACAAAGATTGAATATTGTTGATGAGGGAAAACTTAAAAAGTCATTTGTTATAGACGAAAATAAATTTTCACTTAATAAACTTAAATATACAGTCGCAGAGCTTGAAAGATTTAGTTTTGTGGACGGGAAAAATAGTTTTAACGGAAAAGATATTTTGGGAGACTTTTTTGAGGGTATCATTAGGGAAGGGTTTAAGCAAACAAAAGGGCAGTTTTTTACTCATATAAATGTTGTTAAATTTCTGCTTTGGGGCTTACAACTTGATAAATTAGCCATTGATAGATTAAATAACGATTTGGAAATTCCTTATTTGATTGATCCAAGTGCTGGTAGTGGCACTTTTCTTATTGAATACATGAAATTTATCACTGAAAACCTAAAAAGAAGATTTAAGGATAAACTACATGAAACAAGGGATATAGAAGACAAATTTCATCAATGGTTTATACCAGACCATAGAGAAAATAAGTGGGCTTCAAATTTTATTTATGGTGTAGAAATCAATTTCAATCTTGGAACAGCAACAAAAGTAAATATGATTTTGCATGGAGATGGCTCAACTAATATTTTTGTCAAAGACGGACTTTTGCCTTTCAAATTTTATGACAAAGAAACTGCTCCAAACTTTCTAAAACAATACGAACAAGACAAAGTTTATTTTGACAAAGAGGTAAACGGACAATTTGATTGTATTATTACCAATCCTCCTTTTAGCGTTGATTTAGACAATGACACAAAAAAGAATGTCAAAAAAGAGTTTATCTTTGGAGACAAAAAGAACTCTGAAAATTTGTTTGTTGAAAGGTGGTATCAACTTCTTAAACCAAATGGGCGTTTTGGTGTAGTTTTGCCTGAAAGTGTTTTTGATACGACAGAAAATAAATATATTAGACTATTTATTTATAAATATTTTAAAGTCAAAGCGGTTGTTTCTTTACCACAACTTACTTTTGAACCTTTTACCAGCACTAAAACAAGTTTGCTTTTTGCTCAAAAGAAGACCAAAGAAGAGATTGAAAAGTGGAATAATCTTTGGAGCAAATACTCTAATGAATGGAGCAATCTAAAAACCAGATGTGAAAACTTATCCGCAGTTTATCTTGACGAAAAAGACCGCAAAAAGCTACCTTCAATCAAAGACTTAAGCGAAAAAGAAGAAAAAGAAATTTTATTAAGAATGCTCAAAGATTATATCGAAGAAGATGATCAAAAATTTTCATCTAAAGAAATTGTAGAAAAATACAAAGACGAACTACAAGAGCTTTGCAAATATGACAATGACACAAAGGATGTTTTTGGTTTTGTGAATACTTGGTGGGTTTTTGGTGAAGTAGCAAAAGAGTTAAATTATAAAATTTTTATGGCGGAAGTAGAAAATATCGGCTACAAGAGAACCAAAAGAGGCGAAAAACCAATGCCAAATGAACTTTATCGTGTAAACGAAAAAGGTGAAGTTTTGGTTGATGATGGAATTAAAGAAACCGCTTTAGATTATTTAAGAGAAGTGCTATGGGATTAAAAACTTTTACAACTGATTTTCAGAATATTAGCAAAGAAAAAACATTTAGATACGATATTGATTTTATTGATTTTCAAAATAATTTCTTAGTCGAACAATATTATTCGTTTAATGATTTATTTGAGTTTCAAAAAAACAATAAAGTTGATATTGATAATTTAGATGATGATTTTTTTTATTCTGAAATTGGTAATGTTTCTAAAGAAGGTGATGTTAATCCTATTAAATTAAATTTTACTGAAAGAAATGAGGAAGAAGAAAATTACTACAAAAAAATTGAAAAAGGTGACATTATTCAAGTTGTAGAAAATGATATTTTACTTTCAAAGGTTAGACCAAATTTGAAGAAATATATTTTAGTTGATAATGAGAATGAAAAATATTTTTATACTGCTGCTTTTATTCATTTAAAACCAAAGAAGTTAAATAAAATTCTTTATTATTCACTAAGAACAATTTTCTATGATAGTTTAATTGCTATTTCAAGGCAAGGAAAAGGTTACCCAACATTAAAAGAAGATGATTTTTTATATTTAAAATTTGATAAAAATATCATTGATAAGTTTACCAAAAAACAAGATCAAATCGTTGCTCAAATAGAACCGATTGAAAAAAAGATTAAAGAGTTGAAAGCACAAATTAAAGAGCCACAAGAAATTATCAATAAAGTTTTTGCAAGAGAGTTTGGGTTTGATAAAAACCTGTTTAATGAATTTGGCAAAGGAATGACAGCGGGGACACAAATTGCCCAAAATAGAACTTTAAGAGTTTTTGAAACTGATTTTGGGGAATTATCAAGAAGTGGAATAGTAAGATTTTCTACAAGATTTCATAATCCACCAACAAAAAAGCTAATGGATTTTTTGGATAGTATTGAAACCGTACAAGTTAAAAATATTTTATTGGAATCAATTCATCGTGGAGCAAGTCCAAGTTACGATTCAAATGGAGAAATACCCGTTGTCAAAACTGGACATCTGAAAAATGGATACATTGAAATCTCACAAGATGAGTTTGTAGATACAGATTTTTATAAAAAATCAATAAGATCACAAGTAAAGCAAGGAGATATTTTAATTGCCTCTACTGGGAAAATTTCATTAGGGAAGATTGATTTATTGGAAGAAGAACAAAATTTAGTCGCCGATGGTCATGTTTCTATTGTGAGAATTGATGATAAAAAATATTCTCGTCAATTTTTTACATATTATTTTAGAAGCGTTTTAGGATATTTCCAAATTGAAAGAGATTTTACAGGTGCGACAAACCAAATAGAGCTCTATGCTAATGAAATATCGAATTTCCAAATCCCCAACATTCATTTAACCGAACAACAAAAAATCGTTGATGAAATCAAAGCAGAATTAGATAAACAAGAAGAAATCAAAAGCAAGATTGAAAATGAAAGAAACAAAATTGATGAAATTATTGAAAATAGTATAAAGAATAATTAGTTTTATATTTTTAAAATAATACAATTTATGTAGATTACGATAAACACTACTTTCGCAGAGTAATTTTTGTTTAATTTGATTAAAAGGAAATTTACTTTGTTTGTAGAAATGTTTAAAACGGGTGAGCATACCAATTCAAATGGCATTACTAATGAGTTTAGCCATAGCCATATTGAAAAAATTGCTCAAAATTATCGCGAGCGACTACGAAAAGAACCCCAAAATATGGCACCCGTCGTAATAGGTCATCCCACAGATGACGAGCCAGCACGAGGCTGGGTAAAACACATCTTCCGACGCGGCAATTCTCTAATTGGCGATTTAGAAATAGTTGATAATGACTTTCTAAAATCAATAAATGAAGGTAAATATCGCAATGTTTCGATTGCGATTGATTCGGATTATAATTTTATTCATCTTGGATTTCTTGGGGCGGTTAATCCCGCAGTAGAAGGGCTAAACCCACTCAAATATATGGCGTATAGCACTTATAAATCAATTAACGAAAAAGATATTATCCAAACAGATGAACAAATAGAACTTCAAGAAAAAATCGAAAAATTAGAAAGCGAAAAAATTGAATTTTGTAAAATAATTGCTGAATATGAAAGAAAATATTTAGAACTTGATTTAGAAAATTTTGTAAATAAACTTGCAAATCAAAATTTATTTTTCTCTTATGGTGAAAATAAAAATCTAACTTTGCAGGTATTGAAAGTAGCTCAAGATTTAGATATTTTTCAAAATACGAAAAATAAAAATCTAAATAAAGTGCAAGAATTTTTAAATATTTTTTCAAAATATAGCGGACCAAATAAATTCTCGAATTTGGTAAATCAAAATTTTAATGAAAATAATAGAGCTACAAATTTAGTCGCTGACCGCAATATGCTACACTTAAAAGCACTCGAATTAATCAATCAAAATCCTCATATTAAATATGAAGATGCCCTTAATATTTGTTCCTAACATTTTTTTCAAATAATTTATAGGTAGTTCTGATGGCAACATCACGCATTGATGATTTAAGAATAGTTGATCCCGTTCTGACTACGCTCGCGCAAGGATTTGAAAATCCTGAATTTGTAGCAGAGCATTTATTTCCAACTGTCAAAGTATCAAAATTAAAGGGAAAAATCCCATTTTTTGGTAAAGATGCATTTTTAGTTCGTTCGACAGATCGTGCGATACGTTCACAATCAAATAGAATTATGCCGAGCGATTTCGAGCTTATTAGTTTCGAAACTCGTGAGCGTGATATCGAAACAGCAATAGACTATCTCGAAGAAGAGGAAACTGCGGATTATTTTCGCTATGAGCAGCGTGTAACAAAGAATTTAAGCGATATTTTAAAATTAGGAAAAGAAATCGAAGCCGCTCAATTAGCTCAAGATATAAATAATTATTCTTTGGATATGTATAGCGAACTCGAAGAAGAGGACGCTTTTAATAATCCGGATTCCAGTCCATTAACAATTATCAAAAATGCAATGAATTCTATAAGAAATAAAATTGCACGCTATCCAAATACTATTGTTATGGGTGTCGAGGTTTTTGACGCACTTATTAGACACAAGCAGCTTACTGACTTAGTAAAATACTCAGGGTTTGCCTCGGTTAGTAAAGAAATAATTGCTAAAATATTGAATGTTGATAATATAGTTGTTGGAATGAGTGTACACACGACAGATGGAACAAATTTCACTGATATTTGGGGAAATAATATGGTACTTGCTTATGTTGATAAATCAAATAAGCGAAGTGAATATAATCCTAGTTATGGCTATACATTTCAACGCGAAGGGATGCCCGAAATTGATACTTATTACGAAAATGGTGGAAAAATCAAAGTAATTAGAAATACAGACAACTACGGAATTGTAATTACAGCAAAAGATGCCGCATTTTTCATTAAAGATGCAGTACAAGAATTAACAGTAGAAGAAAATAATAATGGATAATTTGGAGAAAAAAAAATGGCTATAAATGATAAAGTATCTAATCCAATTGGATATGTAACGATAAAAGCCGCAGATGATTTATTGCCTAATCGCTTTGTTGGATTTGATTTAAAGCACCCAGCAGTAGAGAGCAAATCTATTGGCGTAACCGAATGTAAATGGAAAAAAGATGAGATGGCTTCGATTTTAGCTATTGGAGTTGGTATTGTAGAAACAAGTACCGCAATTAATATTGGTGATAAATTAACTTGCGATACTGATGGTAAAGCCAAAAAAGCAACAGGTGGCACAGTTTATAATGGTCGTTCGCTTGATACAATCACAGAAGCGGGCTTTGTAAGAATTTTATTAACTACTTAAAAAATAAGTGGAGCTTATAAATGGCTTATTCAAATAATGATGACTTGTTTATTTGTATTAGTAGCTCCGAGCTTGCCCGTATTACTGGCGGCTCGGAGATTGATTATGACAAAGTAAATCAAGCTCGTAATAGTGGTGATTCAATTATCGAGGCTTATCTTTTTGGTAGAATAAAATTAGATTTAGATAATATTCCAATGATTATTAATAAAATTTCAATTGATTTAACAATTGTCAATCTTTTTGAAAATTATTATAGTTTTTCGGATATTCCTAATACTATTCAGCGAAAAAAAAGAGATTCTATAAATTTATTAAAAGATATTGCACTTTCAAAAATTAATATATTCCCTCAAAATTCAAATAAAATTTTAGTTCAAACAAATAAAGTGTAAAAAATGAAAACAATACTAAATATAGAAAGAATTAAAGAATCATTAAAAAGAAATTCTTTATGGCTAATTTTAGCAATGATTGGACTTTATTTCCTATCACCTCAAAATCCCGAACTTCGCACATTTTTTCTTATCGTAACGGTTGAATGTATCGCTATTGTTCTTTCAACAATTGCAACAAAGGTATATACATCAATAGATTTTACTCAAACTAAGGAAATTACATTAGGTTTTATATTTGCAGGAGTTCATATATGCGTTGGTCTTACCGTTCTTGGCGTCTATATTGCACAGTTTACTCCATAATTTTTATTTTTTCACAGCTTAACTCTTATTCGATAGAAAAATATTCTCTCTACTGCCCAAAACAACTATTGCTTGTATCCGAAAAAATTATGATAGAAGAAGTTGGCACAATAGAAACAGGAAACAATATGGGCGAGGTTGAAAAATATTTACTATCTATTGGTTTAAATGGAGGCTATTCCTACTGTGCGGCGGGTCAATATTACTGCTTTTTTACGGCTTGCAAACGATTAAATTTATCAGAAAAATCAATACCGATTATAAAAACAGGATTAGCTCGAAAAGTGTTTTCTAATGCAAAAAAATATGGGAAAAAAGAATTAGCAAATCCCGAAAGACATAATTTAATAGTTTGGAGAAAGTTGGGTAACTCATGGCAAGGTCATATCGAAAGAGTAGTAAAAAAATGTAAAGCGGGTTGGATAAAAACTGTCGGATTTAATGTAAAAAATTCAGATGGAAAAGAGGGCGTAGCGTATAAAAAACGAAATATTTATCATATTTCAGGCAAATTACAAGTCGTTGGAATTGTTGGATTTTATTGGGAGGAATAAATGATAAGCGAGTTTATTACTGATAGAAATCTAAATCAAAATTTTTCATCTCAATGGTTTCAAATGAAATTACAGAATTTAGAAAAAACGGGTGAATATTTAGTTGCTGAAACTATAAATTTACTTTGGAAAGACGTGCGTTTTATGATAAACGACCCGCCAACAATTCAAATTGAATGCTCGGAAAATGGCATAAACCCATTTTTTATAAAAGAGTTAGCAATAGAGAATATTGATAATTCATTAGATTCAACTTCTATTGTTGTTACACAAATATTTAACTACATAAGATTTAAAATTATTGCAAATAGTTGCTCAGAAGGAAAAATAGATATATTTATTAATTATAGGTAAAATAAATGCCCGTAAAATACATACCAGCAATTAGTGGCCCAACTGAATGGGGCGATATAGTTGGAACTATAACCAGCCAAAGCGATTTGAATAATCTACTTTCAGAAAAAAGCCCAATAAATCATAATCATAGTTTATATGAATTAAGCGAAAAAAGTTATAATAGTCTTGATGATTTGCCAAATTTAGAAATATATCATAAAAATAGTGATTTGATAAGTCCTTGCCCAGCATATATTTGTGATGGAATAGACGATTATATTAAAATCATAAATTCACTTTTTATTGATGTTTCGCAACATTTTAGCATTATAATTTTGGCTCGAATAGATGAGTATTCAGAAAATTTTACGATTGCAACGAAGATAAATAGCGATTCTAAAAAGGGTTGGAAATTGCATTGTAATTATGGAGTAGTAAAATTTTCCTTTGGTGACGGCATAGCAATAGAAAGCGTAAATCATAGCCAAACTATTGATGAAAACAGAATGTATAAGTTTTCAATATCTTATGATGATGATAATAAGAAATTAATATTTGGCATAGATGATATTTTTGAAGAATTTGTTTTTCCACAGTTCGGAGCGCCCGAAAATAGTATAAAAGATATTTTAATAGCAAAAAATGATGAGGAAAATGAATATTGTAAATTAGCAATTCATTCCTTTTTATTCTTAAATAAATCATCATCAATTAAAGAATTAAGGGAATTTGTTAGAAATGGCAGGTTTAATAAGCAATTATTAATCGAAAATAAAGTATATGTTCAGCTATTATTAAAACAATTTTCTTTTGGAACAAAATATTGGTTTGATTGCTCGAGTAGAGATAGAATTGCTGAAATTTTTGGTGGCTTAAAACCATATTTTTTATGTGAAAAGCTAATTATTCCACTTATTGGATTAGATGATAATAAATCATTTTCAAAAATATTACCTGCAAATTATTCAGTTGAATATATTTTATCTCAAAATTTTAGTAACGATGATTGTGATTTAACTATTTATATAGATTCCGACTTAGTTATTGATAGTGAGACAATTAAAGATAATAACGAAAAAGGCTTTTCAATTTTTAGAAATTTGGATACTTATATTGATTCTGATTTAGAAATTGAATTATCGGGAATTAATATTGATGTATCAATTTATATAATTTTAAAGAAACAATTGGACTATCTATGGTCAATTTAAAAGAATTTTTAGCAATACAAATTGTAATTTTAATATCAATTTTTGCGATAAATTATTTCTTTCTAAAAGATAATTCCTCGAATAAAGAAAAAACTGAAATAATTAATAAAATTGATACTGTATATATTGAAATCGAAAGAAAAGAAATTAATATCAAAAAAGGAAAAGCAAAAATCAGAAAAACTGATAGTATCGAAATAAAAGCTAATCCTTTTGTATCTCAGCTTGATACAATTATTACGGGTGATACAATATCAATGTCATACATTTTCCCTGAGAATACTTTTGATTTAAAATTAAATCCAAAAAGCGATTCGCTATTAGTTCAAAATTTTATAAAAGAAAGAATAATTTACGAAGAGGAAAAATGGTGGGAAAATCCCTTGTATATTATTATAGGTATTATTATCGGCTATATTACTGCGATTTTATGAAAATTTTTGGAAAAGGAAAAGGAAGATGAATTATTTAACAGATGAGCTAATTAAGCCGAATAGTAATTATAATTTTATAAATCAAATTGGAATATTGCCCGCACCCGAAAAAGTATTGAGTAGGAGCCGAAATCCATATAATACGCTACGCGAATTGAAAAACGATCCACATATTTGGAGCTGTATTCAATCACGAAAAAGCGGCACTCTTACATTAGATAATTTTGTTGATGCTAATTATGCAAATAATGAAATATTTAATTTCGTAAAACAATTACTCGAAAATCTTGATTTGAATAAAATAATTAGCGAGATTCTCGATGCTCCATTTTTAGGATTTCAAATTCACGAAATAATTTGGGATTATAATGATAATAAGCAAATTATACCAATTGAACTGAAAAGTAAACTGCAAGAATTTTTTATTTCGGACTCAAAAGGAGAGCTAAAATATAAATCAAACTTTTCAGATGATTTGCTTAAACTGCCAGAATATAAATTTATAATTTCGAGTTTCGAACGTTGCGAAGCAATGCCTTATGGAAATTCTTTATTATCAAAATGTTATTGGAATGTTATTTTTAAAAATTCTGCTACTCGATTTTGGGTTAATTATATGGAAAAATATGGTATGCCACTATTAATTGGGCAATATCAACGCGGCTCTACCCAAGAGGAAAATCAAAAATTAGCAGACGCACTTTCTAATATGACTGACGATACCGTAATCGTTACTCCAATGGATATAAATATTGATATTAAAGAGGCAACTCGAAACTCATCAACAGAATTATTTAGAGAGTTGATTAATCAATGTAATTCGGAAATATCAAAAACCTTATTATCACAAACTTTAACAACAGAAATTGGTGCTGGCACTTTTGCCGCCGCTCAAACACATTTCAGAGTAAGAAAAGAAGTAATTATAGCAGATTCAAAAATTGTTGAAAATTCGATAAATAAATTAATTGAATATGCAGTAAAAATCAATTTTCACAGCTCGCAAATACCAAAATTTAGATTTGTAATCAATGATTCTGATAATTTAAATAAAATTGATAGAGATATCAAATTAGTTAATTCGGGAGTAAAATTTACGAAAGAATATATTATGAAAACTTATGGCTTACGATCCGAAGATTTTGATTTATAATTAGTTTTTATATTAAGCCCTGCCGAAAATAAGGAGGGCTTTTATTTTAATAAAAAATTTTTAAATTCAAAGAGGAGGTCTAATTCATTCTAAATTTTAGCGGTGAATCAATTATTTACGGGGTGTCCATAACTTTAAAAATTTTGGACACCCTTAAAAATAATAGCAAATTAAATTAATTTTCGAGGGCTTTTATACCTGGTAAAATTTTGCCTTCGAGATATTCAAGAGAAGCACCGCCACCAGTTGAGACGTGGCTAACTTTTCTTTCAAATTTCATTTGATTAATTGCCGCCGCCGAATCACCTCCGCCAACTATTGTAATAGCAGCATTTTCAGTTGCTTTTGCAAGAGCCTCTGCTATGGCAAAAGTACCTTTTGCAAAATTTGGCATTTCGAAAACGCCCATTGGACCATTCCAAACTATTGTTTTCGAATTTGTAATTATCTCATTATATTTATCTATTGTATTTTGACCAATATCCATACCAATATCGCCCGATTGAATTGCATCGGCATTTGTAGTTTTATATTCAGCATCATTAGCAAATTTATTAGCAACTACAACATCGCTTGGCAATAATAGAGTTTTATTATTTTCTTTTGCAATTTGGATTACTTCTTTAGCAAGTTCGATTTTATCTTCTTCGAGTAGTGAATTACCTATTTCGTAACCCATTGCTTTATAAAAAGTAAACATCATTCCGCCACCAATTAATACATTGTCGCATTTATAGAGTAAACTTTTTATAACATCAATTTTTCCAGAGATTTTAGCACCACCAATAACAGCAGTAAAAGGTCTGCGAGGCTCGTCAACAGCACGACCAAGATATTGAAGCTCTTTAAGAATAAGGTTACCCGCATATTTATCCTCGATAAAATGAGTAATGCCTTCGATACTTGCATGCGCCCTATGTGCCGCACCGAAAGCATCATTTACATAGCAATCCCCTAAAGAAGCAAGCTGTTTAGCAAATTCCAAATCATTATTTTCTTCTTCTTTGTAAAATCTCAAATTTTCGAGTAATACGATTTCGCCTAATTCCGCATTATCAATAGCATTTTTTACAGAATCACCAATGCAATCATTTGTAAAAATCACCTTGTAGCCATAATATTCCGAAAGAGATTTTGCTACGGGTGCAAGTGAAAATTCCTCATTACGCTTACCTTTTGGACGACCGAGATGAGACATTAAAATGGGAATACCGCCCTTATCAATAATTTCATCAATAGTAGGCAAAGACTCTACAATTCGTGTATCGTCTGTGATATTTCCACTTTTGTCTAATGGAACATTAAGGTCAACTCTAAGTAAAACACGTTTACCTTCGAACAAAGCATCATTGATAGATTTTATCATTAGTAATCCTAAAAAATTATTTTAAAAATTATGTTCTAATAATATTTTAATTGACGATAATAATAAATAAAAATGATATAATTATTTAATAAAAAAGCCAAGATAAAAATAAATTTACCTTGGCAATTTTTATTTAAAATTCTAAAATATTAATTATTGAAATTTGAATGATTGAACAGATTTTTCAAATACTGGTAAAAAGTCTTTTTCTTCGCCAGTAAACCAATTAATTGTAAGTCTGTACATCTTATCATTTTTAATTGCAAACCAAACTTTACCCTTTACTGTTTTCGATGCTTGATAGTTAAGCACATAAGCAGATGCTCCGCCAAGTGTAGTTGATACTGGATTTGCATTGCCAAAACTTGCTCTATTTTCTTCAACAATTTTCTTCAAGTCCTTTTGTTTCGATGCGTCAAACGTTTCAACTTTTATAAAACTATCACCACGTCGGGTGCCTAAGAAACTCCAAGCTTTTAGAGCATTACCTGCTTTACCAATATTTTCACTTTTGAAATTATCAGGGATACCAATTGTAAAGCCGTCTCCAGTACGTTCGTCAAGAGTTGATGACGGTGGTGGCGCCTCTTCTGTAATAGTTAATGTGTCGGCTTGTTTAGCGTCAGGCTTTATTGCAAGTTTAAGCGAAGCTATAATTTCATTAAAAGCATCTTTATATTCATTTTCATAAGTATTATCGAAAGATTCTATTGTTAAAATTGTAGCTTTTTGATTATCTTTTGTACCAAAAAACATCATACCATTAAACATTCCACCTTGTAATGGGAAAGAATAGATTAGTTTTTTGCCGGGTACGCCATCAATTGTAACATCTGCACTTTCATATACTTCAGGTCCAAATAATCTTGATTTCTTCATTATAGAATCAAGTGTAATTGTTTCGTTTAAATCAGTAACTATTAAATCAATTTTTGCACCTGGAAAACCCTCTGTATCATACTTATTAAAACGTTTTCTTCCTTCGTTATTTGTAAAAACAACAAAACGACCACCCGGAATTTCGCTTTTTACCCAATTTTTTGGATATTTGATAGAAAAACCTGTAACATTGTCAGTATAAGTATCTAAACCTTCGATTTTAATTGGGTCGGGTCCAGATTTGCCACAAGAAATTGCAAAGAAAGAAGTAAATGCTAATAGCATTAGTAATTTTGTAATATTTTTCATATCCAGAAACTCCTTAAATAATTAAAAATAATTAATTTCAATATAAATTTTTTATAAATACAATTATTAGATTACAAATATAACAAATTTTAAAATTAATTTAATATATACTTAATTAATTGCATTATTAAATGTTTATTCTTTGTAATTTTAGACAATATTAAACGTCAAAACTATATATAGTTATAATTAAAAAAAATTGTATTTTTAAAAATTTATATTTATTACTTAGATTATGATAAAACGTTTCGTTTTAATAATAAATTTATTTCTATTTTTTTCTATAAGTTTATATCCACAAATTAATAGTAGCGGTATAAAATTAGGTCGCGTCAAATATTCTGGTGGTGGCGATTGGTATAACGACCCATCTGCCGAGCCACAATTACTTGATTTTGTGAAAAAAAATACAAATATTAATGTTGAACCACAATATGAATTTGTTGATTTAGCAAGTGATAATATTTTTTATTATCCAATACTATTTCTTACGGGACACGGAAATATAAATTTTACGGATAGCGAAGTAAGAAGATTACGCGCATATCTTAAAAGTGGGGGATTTTTATATGTTGATGATGATTATGGATTAGATAAATTTATTCGTAGAGAAATGAAAAAAGTTTTCCCCGAGCAGAATTTTGTAGAATTGCCATATTCACACGGAATTTTTAAATATCCTTTTCAATTTCCTAATGGAGTGCCAAAAATTCACGAACACGATAATAAAGAGCCACAGTGCTTTGGCTTATTTTATAATGAAAGACTTTGTGTATTATATACTTACGAATCTAATCCAAGCGATGGGTGGCCTGGCGATGATGTTCATAAACTCGAACCAGAGAAAAGGTTGGCGGCACTAAAATTTGGCACTAATATAATTGTTTGGGCTTTATCTAATTAATTGCAAACTTAAAAATGAACAAAAACGATAATTTATATAAATACTTATTAAATAAAATAAATAGCACCCGACGAAAAGAGAATTTTCTTGAATTATTAAGTGGAGTGTTAAATACCTTGGCAATTACATTTGCTGTTATATTATTAGCAACATTTATCGAATTAATTGCAAATGGAAATTCTACTTTTAGAACTATATTGGCGGCAAGCATTTTTATTTCTTTCGTAGTATCTTTTGGATTATTTATTTTTCCAATAATCTTAAAATACTTTGGGATATATCGTGCTTATGACGATAATAAAATGGCAATTCGCATTGGTGAGCATTTTATTGATGTGAAAGATAATCTTTCGAATGCACTGCAATTAGTGCCAATTTCAAATGATCCACGTGGAGTCTCGCCTCATTTAGCAAAAGCCGCTTTCGAGGAAATTGCATATAAAGTAAAAGATAAAAATTTTAATGAAATAATTAAATATGATAAATTGAAAAAATCTTTATTATTTTTTGCTATTTCATTGATGTTTTTAGGATTTGCAAACGTATTTTTTCCAAGTTCATTTAGCTCTGCGTTTAGTAGGATAGCTAATTTTAACGCTTCGTATTTGCCACCTGTTCCGTTCGAACTTAGTATCGAACCTATTGAGAAAAGTATAATTCGAGGCGAAAAAACTGCTATTACAGTTAATGTTAAAGGTATTGCACCCGAAAATATTTCACTTTTTATTAAGGAAGAAAATCAAAGCGAATTTAATGGAATCACTCTCAAATTAAGCGAAAATAATAATTATATTTACGAAATTAACTCTCTAAAAAATTCGATTAGCTTCTATGCAGAGTGCGAATGGTATGGCGATGGAATTATGACTGAAATTGGAAATATTAAAGTAATTGACAAGCCAATAATCAAATCACTAACGGGAAAATTGATTTTTCCATCTTATACGGGGCAAGCTCCATCGTATTTTAACGAGCAAAATGCTGATTTTACTGCTGTTGTCGGTAGCCGCGCAGATTTTTCAATATTATCAAATAAAGAATTGAAATCTGCCAATATCCTTTTTATTAAAAAAGATATGAATATCGAAAATGATAGCACCCAAACTCAAAATGATACTACTCGTATAAAATTAAACGTTAATGGAAAACGTGCCGAAGGAAGTCTAAGAATTGGTAATTCAGGTAACTATTTTATTGAAATTACAGATAAAGATGATGAAAACAACGAAAATTCAATTTTATATTCTGTTATTGCAACAAAAGATGCTTTTCCGAGTATCGAACTTATTAGTCCTAAGCAAGATTTAGAAATATCTAAAACTGCACTATTGCCAATAAAAGTTAATATTTCTGATGATTACGGTCTTTCTAAATTAAAATTATATTATCGCCTTGCACAAAGCCCTTATTCAATGCCCGACAAAAATTTTTCGAGTATAGATATTAAATTTTCATCAAAAGAGTTAAATATCGAAGTTCCATATATTTGGGATTTGAATAAACTTAGTATTATGCCTGAGGATATTTTTGAATTTTATCTCGAAGTTGCTGATAACGACATAGTTAATGGTCCCAAAAAAGCTATTACTCAAACAATTGCAGTTAGATTACCTTCACTAAATGAAGTACAGAAAGAAAGCGACGTTCTACAAGCAAAAATCGAAAAAGAACTCGATAAAATTTTACAAGAAGCAATGGAGGTAAAAAAAGATTTAGAAGAACTCGAAAGAAATCTTAAAAATGAGAAAAATAAATTAAAAGAAGCAGATTGGAAACAAAAAAAGAAAACTGAAGATATTGCAAAAAAACAAAGCCAATTAAAAGAAAAAATGTCGGATATGGCAAAAACTTTGGAGCAAGCAACCGAAAAATTGCAAGAAAATCAAATGATTTCACCCGAAACTTTGCAAAAATATCAAGAATTACAAAATTTGATGAAACAGGTTGATTCACCAGAATTAAGGCTCTTGCAAGATAAAATGCAAGAAGCTATGAAAAAAATGAATCAAGAGCAACTCCAAAAAGCATTAGAACAATTCAAATTCGATGATGAACAATTTAGAAAAAATATTGAACGTTCTATGAAAATTTTGCAAAGATTACAAGCTGAACAAAAAACTGATGCTTTGAGAAAGCGCGCGGAAGAACTTGCTAAACAGCAAGATGAATTAGCCGAAGATACTAAAAAAGCAAATCCAAATGATAAAGAAAAACAAAATGAATTAAGCAAAAGACAGGAAAAAATTCAAAAAGAACTTAATAATATTGAAAAAGATTTAAAAAATCTCGAAAAACTAATGAAAGATATTGGCGAAAACGAAATGCCAATAAATGATTTAGAGCAAGCTTTAAATGACTTAAATTCTTCGGAAACAAATCAAGAAATGGATAATTCTAAACAAAATATGCAGTCTGGAAATAACCAAAAGTCTGCTCAAAGCCAGAAAAAAGCTTCATCAAATTTGAAGAAATTTGCTCAAAGAATGCAAAAAATGAAAGAAAATATGCAACAGCAAAACACTCAAGAAGCAATTTCTAAATTAGATAAATATGCCTCTGATATGCTCGAATTATCCAAAAGACAAGAGAGAATAAAAAATAATACTGCTAAATCTGATTATAATTCAAATAGAATACCTCAATATGCACAAGAGCAGGTTGAAAATTTCGAGGCAATGATGGGAATTGCTCAATCTATGTCAGAATTATCACAAAAGAGCTTTGCTATAACCCCTGAAATGGCAAACGAAGTTTCAACTGCACTTAAAGAAATGCGTAATGCCGTAGAAAGCTTAGCTGATAGAAATGTTTCTAAATCCAGCCAATCTCAAAATTCAGCTATGGGAGCTATGAATAGAGCGGCTTCACAAATGCAAGAAATGTCTGCGGCTATGAAAGCTCAGCAAAACGGTTCCTGCAATAATCCCGGTGGTCAAGGCGAAGGCTCAAGCTCGGGTATGGGCAATTCACTTGGAATGAGTATGTCGCAAAGAATGCAAGAAATTGCCGCACAGCAACAAGCTATAAATCAAGCGATGCAACAAATGATGCAAGGCTCGGGAAAGGGGCAAGGCGGCGGACAAATGAGTATGGAACAACAAGCAGAAATGTCGAAATTAACAGATAAACAAGGTAATGCAAAAAAATCTATTGAGGAACTTGCAAAAGAGCAAAAAGAATTTGCTGGCGGAGATTCCAAAAAATTAAATGAGTTAAATAGAATTGCAAAAGATATGCAAGAAATAATTAGCGATATGAAACAAAATGGAGTTACACCAGATAATCTACGCAAACAAGAGCGTATTTTATCTCGATTACTCGACGCCTCAAAATCAGTTAATGACCGTGATTTCGAAGAACAAAGAGAAGGCAAATCGGCTCAAAATATATTTAAAAATAGTCCCGGCGAAATTGATTATTCAACACAAGAAGGGGAAGAAAAAACCTTGCAAGATATGATGAAAGCAAATCAAAGAGGCTATACAAAAGATTATGAAAATTTAATTAAATCTTATTTCGAAGCATTACAAAAAAAATCGGGCAACAACTAAATGGCGCGTATTATTGCGATTTTAAGCGATTTTGGATATTCTGATAATTATCTTGGTATTATGAAAGGGGTAATCAAAAAAATTAGCCCTTTTGCGGATATAATTGATTTGAATAATAATATTAAACATGGCGATATTCAATCTGCGGCATATCAATTACAAACTGCATATAATTATTTTCCAGATAATACAATTTTCTTATGCGTTGTTGATCCAGAAGTCGGCTCTGAAAGGCGTGCCATTGCGATTGAAACAACAAATAAGTTTTTTATCGCTCCCGACAATGGGCTTCTAACCCCAATAATTCAAAATGAAAAAATCAATATAGCAGTAGAGCTAAATAATCCGAAATTCCAAAATAAAAATATATCTAATACATTTCATGGGCGAGATATTTTTGCACCAATTGCCGCATATTTAGCACAAAAAATGGAATTAGATGAAATTGGGAAAATAATTTCAAGCGATACAATCAAATTAATGGAAAATTTACCAAAATTAGATGATAA
Organism: Bacteroidota bacterium; assembly: GCA_029974985.1. Lineage (GTDB taxonomy): Bacteria > Bacteroidota > Ignavibacteria > Kapaibacteriales > UBA2268 > JANJTB01. Next base: position 203,666 of record JARKQC010000360.1, read on the forward strand.
TTCTATCGAAGGGAAAATAATTCATACAGATAATTTTGGTAATTTAATTTCAAATATTCACCTTGACGATGAATTCAAAAAAAAAAGAAATAAGCAAGATAATAGTTGCAGAATTTGAAATAAATAAATTAGATAATACTTATAGCGATGTAGCTTCGGGTGAATTAATTGCTTATTTCGGAAGTTCAGGGTTTCTCGAAATAGCGATTAATTTAGGGCGAGCAGATGAAATAATTCCCAGTACTTCATCAATTAGATTAGTTTTCAAATAATAATTTTAATTTTAAACCAAAAATTCTAAATTAATTTTTTTTGTTTTTCTGAAAAATGTAGCTATCTAATAAGGATTAAAATTTAAAAAAATTGATAAAAACAATTCAACCCCAAATAGTGATTTTTTGCTTATCCAAATTTTGCGATATAAAATTAAATAATAATATTTATAATTTTCTTATCAATTATAAAAAAATTTCGTTTGTATAATATACTTTATTTAAGAATAATCCTTGTGGTTTCGCAAGTGGTGAGTTAAGTGATCTATCTTTTTGATTTAATGCAAAATTAATATTTTCAAGACTTCTTTTTCCTCGAATAATATCAAGCATTGTACCAACAAGAGAACGCACCATTCCATATAAAAAGTGATTTGATTTTACGGTATATATAAATTTTCCATCTCCTAAATATTCCCAATAACTTAAAACGACATCACAAACGGGATTATTGTTATCTGGATTATATTTTGAAAATGTTGTAAAATCTGTTTTTTGAATAAATATATTTGCTGTTTCATTTAGTAAACCTAAATCGAGAGGATATTTTGTGAAAGTACAATAATTTCTTTCAAAAATATTATATTTATTAGTTATAAAATACTTGTATTCTCTAAAATTAGCGTCGAAACGTGCATTGAATTTCTCATTAAGTATTTTTACTTTATTTATGCGAATATCAAAAGGTAAATTTGTATTTAATGCGTATATTATTTTTTCTTCGGGTATGGAAAAACTATCCAATAATTCTACAGAAACAATTTGAGCAAAAGCATGAACGCTCGCATCAGTTCTGCCAGCCGCAACAGTTTTATATCTATTTTTTGAGATTTTTTCTAAGGCATTTTCTAAATGTTCTTGGATGCTCGCAACATTTTTTTGAATTTGCCAGCCTGCATAATTCGAGCCATCATAGGATATTTCTAATACCAAAGTACGCATTTTTTTATTACTTTATTTCTAATTTCTTTTTTAATATTAATGTATTATACATATTATTTTGTGAGCGTGGAATATATTCGATATCATCCATAATAAGTTTTATTATATGAATCCCAAGTCCGCCTTTTTTATAAGATTTAAGATATTCATTCATATCTGGTGAGTTAATTAGTAGTGGATTAAAAGGCTCGGATTTATCGTAAATATATATTTCGAGTAAATCATTATTTGTAGAAGTGATTTTAATATTAATATCTTTATTTTTAGATGAATTAAAAGTATATTTTATAAGATTAGTGCAAGCCTCGTCAACAGCAAGAGAAATTTTATAACTAATATCATCACTAAAACCAAATTTTTTTGCACAATCAGATACAAAAGTCCTAATTCTCTCTAATTCAGAAATATCATTTAGAGAACTAAAACATTTTTCAGATTGATTTTCTTTTTGTGTCATTTCGTTACAACAATTGAAAATTTACTAATAATAAAATCTTCATCTTTATGTATATCAAAAAGCATAGGAAAGCCGAGCAGATCAAAGATTGAAAAAACCTTATCATTCATTCGTGTCATTTTAATATCGCCGCCTTTATCGCGAATTTCCTCAATAAAGGACATAAATACCCCAAGACCCGCACTACTAATATATTCGAGATTCTCAAAATTAACTAATATTTTATATCTTTTTTCATTTATTGACTGCTCAATAACATTTTCGAGTTCACTTGCTGTATGAGCGTCCAAAAAACCATTTAAATATATTATTTCTATGTCGCCTATGCTTTTTTTTAATGTACTGAATTTATTTTTCTCATTCATTTTATTTAAACCTTTACAATAATTTCTTTATATTTTTAGTTTATAATTTTTTTAATAGCAATAAATGTAATATCGTCGAAATGCTTTGTATTTTCAGAATAATCATTAATCATTTTCTTTACATTTTGTACAAAATCATCAACATTTTTTGCATTATTAGTATTTATAAAATTTGTTAATTCATCAAAACCAAATTCCAGACCATCTTTATTACGAATTTCATTTAACCCATCAGTAAACATAATCAAGTAATCATCATCTTTTAAATCAATATTTATTTCCTCAATATTTGAATTGAAAAATGACTCTTTTGCAAGCCCGATACCAATTCCTTTTGGTATTATCTTATCAACTTTTTGAGGCGATTTTAATAAAAATGGCATGTGCCCCGCTCTTGCTATATGAATTTCATTATTATTATTATTAATAGTAACAGCAGACATTGTAATAAACATCTGCGATTCGATTTTTTTATATAACACACTGTTAATATTGCATAATAGCTCGACCACACTATTTGATTCCAAAGCTTTTGATAATACTACGCCCTTTAATTGTGCCATATAAAATGCTGCAGTAATACCTTTGCCCGAAACATCAGCAATCAAAATGCAGTCATCACCATTTTTTAATTTAACAATATCGTAATAATCTCCACCAACTTCAGTTGCTGGAATAGAAAAAGCAGCAATTGAATAATTAAATATTGATGGAATTTTTTGTGGCAATAATTTTTGTTGCATATTACGTGCAAGTAGCATTTCGTTTTTATATCTTTCTTTTTCGACTGATTCGCGGATTAATCTTTCATTTTCGAGTGCAATTCTTACATTATTTTCGAAAACTGATAAAATGCTCAATTCATCTTGCTCGAAAGCATATTCTTCTTTATCAAAAACAATAAGAGTGCCTTCTCGCCTCGAAGAAGTATATAGCGGAACAATAATTAAAGATTTTGCATCGGAAATAATATTTTGAAGATTTGATAATTCTTGTTCTTCTCTTACAGACTCGACGAGATTAGATTTAATAATTGCCTTAAAATATTCACTAATTTGATATTTATTGTGCAATTCTGCCACAATATTGGGTTGAATATGTATACAAGTATGAACTAATACTTTATCATTTTCATAAATTTCTGTCCAAGCGCCATTAGCAGAACTTGCTTGTAATGCTAAATTAGTAAATGTATCAATAAGATTTTTTTTACTATTATTCGAAGATTCCGCAATGATTTTATTTAGATATGCAAGTGAATTTAAGCCGGAAGATTTACGTTCCACAATTACAGTAGTTGGCATTACTGCAAGAAGAAACATAAATAATCTAAAAATATATATACCATAAAATAAAAATGAAATTTTTAATAGTGGTAATGTAAGTGGGAAAACTGAATTATAAGAGTTAAACACAAGTGATTCACTATTCTGAGTTTCCATTAATATTTTTATCGCCAATAATATATTTATCATAAATAGCCAAAAAAACTTATTTTTCTGAGGGCGATTTAGATTTGCAATCCAATTATTTTTTTTATTAATTAGAAAGAAGATTAAAATTAATAAAATATATGCAACACTTGTTATTGTATTTGTCCACTCACTAAAAGATGATTTAAAAAATAATTCACTCGTTTCATTTAAAAGAATTATTATTATTAGAAAACTTATAAATGTTATATAAAATCTTGTTAATTTATGACGGCTTTTCCAAAGCCATTTTAAAGGGAATTGTAAATTGTATAATATTACAATGACGAAATATAAAAATAATAAATCAGATAATATTAAGCCTATATATGAACGCTTAAAAAGAGCAGAAGTATCTTTAAACGAAAAGAAAATTAATAAAAGAACAAATATAAAAGATAATATAAAATTTTGATAAATAGAATTTAAAAAATTATCACCAAAATTATCATAAAGTTTATTATCATCTTTTGCAAATACATTGATTAAATAGTAAATTGCAAAAGAGAGAAAAATTGTAAAAGTCGTAATATAATGCCAATATAGTGATGAGTCGCCACGAGTAAAATCCAAAGAATATAAAAACATATCCCCAGCTATACGAACAAGGAATATTAAAATACCAGCAACTAAAAATATCAATTTATTATTTTTTAACATTAATTTAATACGTTAATATGATAACTATAAAAATTACGATTTTTTTTTATAAAAGTTACTAAAAAAATAATCTTATTTTTGAAATATAAATTTAGGAGAAAATTATGATACATTTATTAAGCAAAGAACAAACTTATAATGCCGATAAAATTGCAATGAACGAATTTCTTGTTCCATCACAAATTTTAATGGAAAATGCGGCAATCTCTACATATAATATTCTTAAAAATTATATTTCTAAGAATACTAAAATATGTATTTTTTGTGGTTCGGGCAACAATGGAGGCGATGGTTTTGCTATTGCACGTCATTTATTTGCAAATAATTATGATGTAAGCGTAATTTCTTTAGCAGATTTATCAAAAATGAGTCAAGAAACCCGTTTAAATTATGAAATTGCTAAAAAATTAAATATTAATATTATTGAAAATGTTGCAAATGATTTTTCAAATATTATTGAAAATAAATTTGATTGTTATATCGAAGCTTTAATTGGTATCGGTGGCTCAGAAAATCTTAAAGATTCTATTAGTGATTTAATAAGCACGATTAATGCACAGTCTGGCTTAAAATTCGCAATTGATATTCCTGCTGGGCTTAATGCAAATTCAGGTAAAAGTCATAAAAATACCTTTAAAGCAGACCATACAATTACGATGTTTGCTCCTAAAATAGGTATGTATATTAACGATGGGAAAAAACTTTGTGGCAAAATTCATATCGCAAATCTTGGAGTGCCAAGCTCTATCGCAAATAATTTATCAAAAATTAGAATTATTGAGCATAGCGATATAAGAGAAATTTTAAAGGAACGACATAACGAAAGCACAAAATTTGATTATGGTCGCGTTTTAATTATAGCAGGTTCAGAAAAATATCAGGGTGCCGCCACGCTTTGTGCCAATGCCTCTGTTAGATCTGGTGCTGGGCTTGTTGAGTTGGCAACGACTTCTTTTCATAGTTCGCTATTTCCCGAAGTGATACAAGTAAAACTAAATTCAAATGGCGATGGAAGTATAAGCGATAATAATTTTGAATTTTTAAAAAAATATATTGAAAAAGCAGATTCTATTGCAATTGGACCGGGTTTAGGAACTAATATTAATACTATCAATTTAATAAAAAATATATTATCCGAATATAAAAATAAAAAAATTGTTTTAGATGCAGATGGATTAAACTCACTTGATATAAACAAAAATTATAATAAAAACCTTGTTTTAACACCACATATTTATGAATTTGCTAAATTGTTTAATCTTGATTATAACGATATTCAAAATGATACATTAAATTGTGCAAATTTATATGCACAAAAATTGAATTGTGTAATTCATTTAAAACACTACCCTTCTATTACTACTGATTCTGAATTTTCCACTCTAACTATTAATGGAAATTCGGGGATGTCGTCGGGTGGTACGGGCGATGTATTAACGGGAATAATTGCTTCTTTAGCCGCACAAGGATTAAATTCTTACGAAGCCGCGTCTTTGGGGGCATATTTACACTCCTATTTGGGCGATTATTACATTAAAAATCACAACAAAGAGTCTTTAAAAGCAAGTGATTTAATAGAAAATTTGAAAAATTGTTTCTAAAATAGAATTTTTGCTAAAAAATAAAATAAAATATTTTTTGCCATTTTTGGCAATGATAATTATAATTATATTTCTATCAAACGAAATGCAGTTGCCAAATTTTGATGAGATATTTATTGGATTTGATAAAGTAGTGCATATCATTTTTTATTTTTTAATTGGTATATCAATACAAATAATGATTTTAGGAGTATTTCCTAAAAAACCAGATAAAATTATCATAATATTAACACTTATTATTGGGCTTACTATTGGCACTATTGATGAGATAATTCAATCATTTATGCCGTTAAGGTTTTCTGATATTAAGGATTTTATTGCTGATTTTATTGGATTATCATTCTCAATATTTATTTATAAAATAATAAAAAAAATCCTAAAATCTTAAAGGATTTTTTTTAAAATATTAAATATATTTTTTATATTATAATTTAGTTAAATATTTTTCTAAAATTGCATAAATAGCGTTTGTTTCATAAGGCTTCGAAATATAATCATCACAACCTTCATCTAAAGCATTTTGTCTATCGTGGAGCATAGCAAAAGCAGTAACTGCGATAATTGGTAATTTGGGGCGATATTTTTTTATTTCTTTCGTTGCGGAAAGTCCATCGAGAATAGGCATTTTCACATCCATAAATATCAATTTTATATCATTATTATTTAAGGCAAAATGAACGGCCTCCTTGCCATTAAAGGCTTTAATAATTCTAATGCCAACTGCTTTCGAAAGTATTCTTTCGAGATATTTACTATTTACTTCATCGTCCTCAACAATTAGAATTAACGAATCTTGATATTCCAACTGCATATATTTCTCCATTTACAATGTATAAAAAATATTTACCAATTTAATATAAGAAAAAATCATACCAAGTATTTATAAATTATGTAAATTATATTTCTACGAATAAATTTTATAAATAATTTTTTACAAAAATAATCAATATAATTAAAATTTAATAATAATATTTTATTTCGGGAAAGAAATAATTTCAGATTTCTGACCATTTATAGCAACTGCTTGAATTTTGAAAGAAAATTCATTATTTGGATTAAGTGGTACTATTTCAAAAACTTGCCTGAAAGTAAAACGATCTTCCTCATTTTTTTGAGCGCCATAGATTTCTCTAATTTTTGCATTTCCTTGAATTAACTCAATTTTGGAAATATAATTTTCATTATTCTGATAAATACCATAGCAATTTGTAAAAATTCTTAAAGTATTTTTACCTACCTCAGAAAATCTTGTGATTTCAGGACTTGGATACATATTTATACGAATTGTATATTTTTGTCCAACAAGATTATTATCTATAAATCTTTCAAAATAAAGCACTTTCCCAGTATCATTTATCGAAGGCGTAATACTAAATTTTGCACCATTATCGCTTGAATAGAATAATTTACCATCATTTGATTTTAAAGAAGCATAAACGCGTTGCCCAGAAATTATCGGAAGTTTAGGGTCAAAATTATATTTTATGCCTGGATAGAGAATCGGCTCAAATTTTGGTTCGTCAATTAATTGTGGTATAACTTTAAATTCCCTTATAGCTTCTTTACCGTCAGAATGCCGAGTTATTGATAATTGAACTTTTAACACTCCAAATCCGGGCGTTTCGCCTTGAAGAATTATACTTGTAGATGTAAAGCCCGTGATTTTTGCATTTCCTCCAATTCTGCTATCGGGTTCGCGTATTAATTTAATTTCGGGCTGTTTTCGTAAATCAAATTTGGGATCTAAACCAAAAATTGAAATTTCATTTTCCCAAGTTCCGTAAGCGATTGACCTAATAATCTCTTCGCGTGGGGTCATAAATAAGTTTGATGGAGTTGTAAAAGTCTTAATAGACTCGATACTTATCGAATCGTTTGCTTGAAAATTTAAAGAATTATCATTTGCCAGAATAGAATTATCGCCAAAATCGTTAATATAATTAATATTAAGGCTAAATTGAACCATATCTTCTAAAATTTGCCCTTCATTATCTTTTTCATTACTAATTGCTTGTGCTGATACTTTAACAATATAAACCTTATTTCGCCTATCATAAAATTGTGGATTCCAAATAAATTTAAGGCTTTGTGAATTTTTATCGGTATAGTATTTAAAAAATAAATTATTATTATTTTGATCCTCATTAATTGTTAAAACTTGGCGTGTAGAGCGGTCTTCTATGCTTACCTCATATTTAATATCTTTAATTGAGCCAGTATAAAAAATTGTATTTACAGAATCAATATTATAGTAACTAATTCCGCTCGAATCGAGCCTTACGCTTGCTAAAAGAGCATTTTTTTCGGGTTTTAAACTAAATGGAAGTTGAAAAATGCGAGATGGCGAATTATTAATAGTATCTTTATTTTCATTATTCTTACTTGGAATTAAAAAAATTAAAGCCGCAAGATATAATATGAAATAAATTTCAACTATTTTCCTTTTCTTAGCCATTTTTTATTATTTATTAATTATTGATTGAGAGATAATTTTTTCGAGTTCTCGCCTAACTGTAATTTCAATTTCCTCGCGTCGAAGCTGTTGAGCAACTTGATTAAGCTCTTGAATAGTATTTTTAAAATTTTGTAAAGTAAAATTAACCTGCTTCATTTCGTCGAGCATTTCGGGATTTGGTGATGATAATTGTTGAAAATTATCATTAAGATTTTGGATTTTTTCTATTATCAATTTTTGAGAATCATTCATTTCTGTCAATTCGTTTGTAATAGATTCGAGCCTAATGCTCGAAATAGCAAAATCTTTGGCAATTTCGCCAATTTCTGTAAGAAGTTCATCGCTTTGCTCTTCTATGTTTTGATTATTTTGATAATTTTCATCATCATCAGTTGGTGAAAAAAGCATTACGATAAACATAAAAAAAAGTAATAAAGCCTCGAAAGCAACGCCAGCAATCACCCAACGGTCGTCAATTGCTTCGCTAAAACGTCTTATACCAATAATTACTAACAATATCGAAGCACCAAAATATACAAACGAGTTAATTGCAGAAAAATAAAAGCGATTAACTATTTCCTCCATCCAAATCCGTGTACCCTTTAAAAATCCAAGTCGGTGCATAACCATATTTTCTGATTTTAGATATTTACTTAAATCAGTATCGTAAACACAGATTTTCCAGCAACTTGATAAAATGCTCAGAGAGCCAAGTTGCTTTTTATATTTAAGTTCATAAAATACTTCGTGAAGTATTTTTCTGCCATCAGATGATGATAAGCTATCTACTTTTGTCATTTAATTTATTAAAAATTAATATTGATTTATAATTACTATCAAAAATAATACATATTTTTTAAATTATATATTAAATATATTATTTGCTAAATAGTTCAAAAATTATACCAAAATATTTTATTATAATTATTATTAGTAATTTTTAACAAAATTATAATAAAATTAAAAAAAAATAAAATTTTTTATAAATATATTACAATTTCTCATTTTTATTTTGGATTATATTTAAAATATCTTATATTTGTAATAGGAAATAACTATTTTAATAATAACTTTTTTGAAAAAGATTTATATTAGAATATGTTGTTTCAAAGTTTAGAGTTTGAGTTTATATTACCTCATATACCGACCATATCCACATGGCTAAATTAACCTCGTTTAGCGATTTTGACTGTCTCTGGCTCCCAACCTCAGACAGTCAATTTTTTTTTAATAAGGAGTGTTATGAATACAATAATTGATTTAAGTCATAGAATAGAAAATGAAATGCCCGTTTTCACTGGTGATAGAAAAGTTCTGCTCGAGCAGACTAATTTTATAAATATTAATGGAAACTCAAATTTTCGATTAGATAGCGAACTTCATATTGGTACACATATTGATTCGCCTGCTCATTTTGTTTTTAATAGTAAAAATATTTCTGAAATCACTCTTAATAATTTTATTTCTAAAGCAATTATTATTAATGCTGAAAATAAAAAAATAATAGAAAGAAAAGATATTGAAAATTATAATATTCCAAAAGATTCGATTGTTGTTATTTATACAGAACATTATAAAAAATGGGGAAAAAAAGTATATTTTGAAAATTATCCAATTCTATCAGAAAATTTAGCTTGGTATTTAGTTGAAAAAAAAATAAAAATGCTTTGTCTTGATACCCCATCTCCAGATACAGAGCCTTATTATGTGCATAAAATTTTATTAAATAATGAAATTTTAATTGCAGAAAATCTTACAAATACAAGTAAATTACTAAATATTAATGATTTTACTATTTATGCAATTCCTTTAAATATTAGTTCTTGCGGCTCGCCAGCAAGAATTTTTGCAATGTATTAAAATTTTATTCAGAAATAAAACAAAAATAATCTGGAAAATGCTTTTTTAATTCATTATTTGTAAATTCCTCAGGGAAAATTCCAAAAACAGTAGAACCCGAACCCGACATTAATGCAAATTCAGCGCCAATATCATAAAGTTTATTTTTAACTCCTTTAATCTCGGGATGCATTTCAAATAATACATCTTCAAAATCATTAATTATTATATTTCTAAAAGTTTTAGGATTATTCTGATGTAGTTTTAATAGATTTCTAAAATCAATCTCTGGTATTTCTTTCTCATCTCTATTTAACATTTTATATGCAACTGGAGTAGAAATATTAATGCCCGGATTAACAATAGCAATTTTATAATTTAGTAAAAAATTTATATTTGTAATAATTTCACCTCGACCTTTTCCAAGTGCCGCACGATGACCATGAAGGAAAAAAACACAATCAGAACCAATCTGTGCTGCTAATTTTGTAAGCTCAAAGTGAGATAATTGCGTATTATATAAGCGATTTAATGCAATTAATGTATATGCCGCATTAGAACTTCCGCCGCCTAAACCGCTTCCAGCGGGTATGTTTTTCTTTAAAACTGCATTAAAACCCGATTTTATATTATTTTCTTCAAGAAAAAGTTTACCTGCTTTGTAAACTAAATTATCCTCTATAGGGATATTCATTTCGGGTATTGTTATAATATTAATCGTTTCAGATTCAGAAAATTCTATTTCATCAAATAAATTAATAAGATAAAATACAGTATTTATATTATGATATCCGTCTATTCTTCTATTTAATACTTGAAGACCAAAATTTATTTTTGAATATGCAAAATATTTCAATAAATTCATATTTTAAAAAAGTGTAATTTTCTAAAAAGTTTTATCAAAAATACAAAACTATATGGAATATAAAGTAGAAAATCAAAAATTAGTCAATATAAAGCAAGATTTTGAACTAATTAATAATAAAAAAAGTGATAATACTACAAATAAAAAGCATAGCGAGGATATACCTTACTCACAGGAGGTAATTAGAAAAACAGTGCATTTAGTCTCTTTATCAATACCAATAATATATATTTATGTTGATCAGAAATTAGCATTATTTATATTGCTACCTATGGCTCTTATTGCTGTAACTCTCGATGTGCTAAGCAAAAAGCAAGGTTCTTTATCTGAAAAAATTATTATTGGTCTTTTTGGAAAAATGCTTCGAAAACACGAGCTTAATAATAAAGAAGTCCTGCTAAATGGAGCGTCTTGGGTTTTGATTAGCGCTTTTCTTACTGTATTGGTATTTCCTAAAATAATTGCAGTTGTTGCTTTTATTATATTGATTATATCTGATATTTCTGCCGCTTTGATTGGTAGAAAATGGGGAAAAACTAAACTCGGCACAAAATCTCTCGAAGGCACACTCGCATTTATGATTTCTGGCTTTTTAGTAGTACTTGTCATTGGATATTTTTTTAATGGTGATTTAATTTATTATTTAGCAGGATTTTTTGGGTCTATAGTTGGTGGATTTGCCGAACTGTATGCTAAAGAACTAAAATTAGATGATAATTTAAGTATTCCAATTGGAGTTGGCATAACGATGTTGTTTTTTGCTACTCTAATAAATAATTCTTTCCTACAAATGATGAACTAATTTATTTTTAATAAGAATTAAGAAAGTGATATGAAAACTCAAATTTATGTTATATCGGGGGTTATAATTGGTATTGTTTTATTTTTTTTATTTAATAATTTTTCAGAAGATAAATATAATATTGTTGATATTTATACAGATAGCACATCAAATGGTAAATACATTTTTATATTTACCGAAACAAAATCAACAGATTCGATTAAAATGTTAAATTTTGCAAAAGAAATAAAATTTAAAGATAATTTATTAGATATGCCAGATAAAACACAAGCTTCGATTTTGACTATGTATTTTTATAATCCTAAAGATACATTATACTTAGATAATGACGTCCTTAAATCTTTACAAGGAAATTTTAAAAATAATCCTAAAATACTTGAGCGTATAAATTTTATTAAAGATGGCTGGCAATATATTGGACATAATGATAAAACTCTTACTTCCTTTGCTAGAGATACGATTTATAAGTCATTAGTTTTTGTTCCGAAACCGGGCTTTAAAGCAAGAGATATTATTTCGATTGGAAAAGGTGAGCATAATGATTGATTTGCGTAGTGATACAGTTACTGTGCCAAGCGACGAAATGAGACGCTATATGATGTATGCACAAGTTGGAGATGACGTTTATGGCGAAGACCCTTCGATAAATTTATTACAAGAAAAAGTTGCTGAATTATTTAATAAAGAATCTGCATTATTCGTTCCATCTGGAACGATGAGCAATCAATTATCGTTAAAAGTTTTAACTGAAAGTGCCGACGAGGTGATAATTGAATCTAATGCACACGTTTTTTATTACGAAACAGCCGCACCATCTGTTATTTCTAATATCCAATTTTTCACAATTCCATCAGAAAATGGTGAAATGCCGATAAGTGAAGTCAAAAAAGCTATTCGCCCTGATATTTATTATTTTCCTAAAACAAAAGCTGTTTTTATCGAAAATACTCATAATAGGCACGGTGGAGCAGTTATTTCCATTGATTATATTCGTGATTTACGTAAGTTATGTGATGAATACGGCTTATTTATGCATCTCGATGGAGCAAGAATCTGGAACGCTCATATTTCTACGGGTATATCTCTTGATGAATATGCTAAGTATTTTGATACTATTTCCGTATGTTTGTCAAAGGGATTAGGCGCACCTGTCGGCTCGCTTATGGTATCTAATTCAGAATATATCAAAAAAGCACTTAAATGGAGAAAAATTTTAGGTGGCGGTATGAGACAAGCGGGTATTCTTGCTGCCGCTGGAATTTATGCAATCGAAAATAATTTAAAACTTATCGAAAAAGATCATATAAATGCAAAGCGTTTTGCAAAATCTATTGCCGAAATGGATTACATTGATTGCAATTTAGATTCTGTACAAACTAATATTGTTATTTTTAAACTCGATGATAAAATTAATGATACAGATTTTGTAAATGAATGTCAAAAACGCGGCTTGCTATTATCAACTGTTGGAGAAAATAAAATTAGAGCTGTTTTTCATTTACAAATTAATGAAGAAAATACTTATAACTCACTTGATATAATTTATGATACAATTAATTATTTAACTGAAGGTAATTAAATGAAAAAATTTAATATTGATAAAATAAAAAATGAATTAATAAAATACAAACATGAAAGTTTTGGGCAAGTAAAATTTAGCGATGTTGACTCTCATAAAGTAGTTCATAATGTACAATTTTTCTATTATCTCGAATGGGCGAGAATTCAATATTTTGAATCAATTGGTATGCCTTACGATAATGAAACTTTTACCGAACACGACCTTGTCCTTATTGCACATAACGAAGCTGACTATCTAAATTCTTTATATTTAGCCGATAAATATAAAATTTTAACTCGAACAAGAAGAATCGGAAATTCATCTATTACATTAGATAATATTATTATTAGAGAAAATGGAGATATTTGCGTTAAAGCAACAAGTACACTTGTTTTTTTAGATAGTAAAGAAAATAAATCTATGCGCATTCCAGATAAATACCGAAATAATATTCTCGAACTCGAAGGTGATTCGGTAGAAGTTGTTGAAAAATAATATATTATAAAAAAAGGTAGGATAAGCGTCCTTGCTTGTCAAATATTAAATGATTGGAGACAATGGTGCATACTCCATCGCCCCAGTTTTTTCAGATGCCATACATTATCTTCATTTATTACGTTTTTTTATTTTTTTCTTTTTTTTGAGTAGTTGGATATTTCCATTGTCCTCTGTATCTTTTTTATTCTCGACAAAGAGTTTCAGTAAATTCGTTATTAAAATAAAATTGCTTGATTGTAAAATAATAATTATAAAAAAAACTGCCCATAATATGTTAATTTATAAGCAGTTAAGAAAAAGTAATTAACTTGTATATTGATTTAAATTATCTTAATATCATTTTAGTAAAATTTTCTGCTCAAAAACAGTGTTTTTATTAATATTATCAATAAAATCAATCTCTCCAAACGTATTAAAACCGTCGGGCGACACTAATAATGTGCTATTTGTAGAGAATTTAATATCATTCCAAACACTTGGATAAAGTGTAAAATTATATGAATCAAATTTTAAATAATTTGGATTTTTATAATAATATTGCTCTTCAAAATCAAATATCCAAGGCGAATTTTCAAATTCAACATCAGTAAATCCAGCTTCTAATTCAATTCTATAATTTCCAGCTTTTGGTGGGTAAAATGTTACTTGTCTAGTTTTGCGGCTAAAACCGTCAGAAACGATAGACTCACCATTTTCATTAAATATATTAAACGCAATATCAGTTGTTTTATTAAATTCATTATTATCCATATCTACTGTGAATGTGCATTTAGCAATATCATCAGCGATACGTATATTTTTTACATATACGGACCTTCCTTGATGTTTAACATTTGATTTTGAACAATATCCCGAAATTTTTCCCGATATTTGTCCAGAGATAGCATTTTCACTAAAATTCATTAATTTGAACTCAGCACTTGGCTTATCACCAGCAGTAAAATTAAGTTTGCTAATTATATTTGGTTTGCTATCAAACATAAAAAATTGAATTTTAACATCAAAATAACTATCATTTAAAGCAAGATAATTCGAGCAACCCATAAGCTCCCAAGTTCCGTGCATTAATTTATCTTTATCTATATTAAGTATGATTTCTTTGCGAAGTTTTTCATCTGTTGATGGAATCATCATAATTTTATTACCATCTGGATTGAATAAATAAGCAATAAGGTTAAAATTCTTATTCTCGACGGGTGATATTTTTATTAATACAGAGCTTGCGCCAACGGGAGTTTCAAAGAAAATTCGTTTTATATCGCCAATTTCGACTTTTTCCTGTTTTATAAATTGCGTATAATTATTTTCAGCAGTAAATTTATATGGTATTACGATATTTGCTTGAACTTCAAAATCTGCATAATTACTTCCCTCTTCACCTTTTGGCTTTGCAACTATCCGACCTTCGTAAATTCCCGGTTTTGTTAATTTTGACTCATCATAAATTAAAGAAAAATAAGCACCTAATTCGCCTCGAAGATAAATTTCATTTTTATCTGTTTTTAACCAATTTACATCACTACTTAAATTGAAAGCACGATAAAAATTATGCTTCAACTCAGCGTCTAAATTATCATAAAAAATTGGTTTTACACTTACAAATTGTTTTTCGTTTGAGCGTGGAAAGTATCCCCCGGATTTCCAAAACGCAACATTACCTTTTTTATCGGGATAGAAAGTGTTTGTAGTTTCAATTGTGTAATCAACGGCCTTTTCGTACTCTTTTCTTTCGGATAATAATTTAAGTAAATTATAAGAATTAGGGATATTAACTAATCCAAATCCTTGGTCAGAATTTAGATAATTATCGAGTGGTTTAGCGGCATATTTTATAGCTTTTTTAATCATTGCACCATTTACTTTTAAATTGCTTTGTTCTGCGGCACTGAAAAGTACTGCGGCGGCACCAGCAACTTGTGGGCAAGCCATACTTGTTCCCCAAAAAGCATCGCCAGTTTCAAAATTAGGTACCGATGATGATGCACCGCCCGGAGCGATTACATCTGGTTTGTTACACTCAGCACCACGAGAGCTAAAATGAGTAATCCAAGGTTTGTTTCTTAAAGAACCATATAGATTTTTCAACACATCTACGGGCAACATCGCACCAACAGAAATGATATTATTTGCACCCGATGGATTACCAGTTGAATTAATACCCGGTCCGCTATTTCCATTAGAAGTTACAACAACGATATTTGGATTTTCCAAAACATAATTATCAAGAAATTTATCTATTTCGCTTCGTCCCGGTTCCTCAGAACCAATTCCATAACTCATAGAAAAAACACCATATTTTATTCCTGATTCTTTAAGAAAATCAATAGCATATTCATAAGCTTTTTTCATTGCCGAACTTGTTGTTGCACCACCCGAAAGTAAATTTGAGCCAATTTTTAGTGATACAACATAAGCACCAGGAGCTATACCATTATAATTTTTTTGATTATAGATTTCATAACCACTTGCTATACCAGCACAATGAGTACCATGCGAACCGTCGCATGGGTTTATTACCATTTTTTTTGAATCAGGCGAAATATTTGCTGACATAACAACAACAGGTCTTCGTCCTTTTTCACCCGAATAAAAATTAAAATAATCAAGATTGTATTTATAATTAAAGCGAGCTTGCTCGTCATCAATAGCACCATTCAAATTTTCATCAACATAATAAACCCACTGCTCAGAGCAGACTTTGGGCTTAATTAATCCTTTAAAATTATTATAAATATCTTGAGTAATTTCAATTTTGAAAGCAATGATTACAAATTTATCATCTTTTTTTCCGTTCGAATTCAAATCTTTAACAACTGAATTTTTAAAATGCTTATTTTCATCAATTATAGCATAATAATATTTTTTATCAATTGCTTGATATTTTAGATTGTTAAGTCCAGAAATTCTTATATCGCCCGCTTTAAAATATTCAATATTATTATATTTCTCAAATTCTGCTTCTTTAAGATTAAAAACTAATTGATTAGAAAAATCCTGCATATCAATAACTTTCGGTTTTCCCGTAGAAGTATTGATTAATCCCGGTATAGAGGGGTCAACTGAGTTATCGAGAACGAAAATCACAACACCGCGACCGTCATATTCTGGATTTGCTTTAATAAAGTCGTATGCTCCCATTGCTTTAATATCAAGAAATGGAAATGTATTATCTTGCGAATATAAATTTGTACAAAGTAGCAAAAAAATATAAAAAATTATGTGTTTCTTCAATTCCTTACACTCCAATTAAAAATGGCTAATTAAATTTTTACAAAAATATTAAAATTAACTCAAAAATTAGAATAGAAAATGCTCTTAAATAGTTATAAACAAGATATTAGATTAGTAATTGAGAAAAATGCTACTAATTTGAAAGCAAGAAAGAAAATATAATTTGATGTTTTTGATAGAATGAAAAAATCATACTATTAGAGGTAGAAATGCTCGAATAATTCACTCTCACTAACAAACTCTATAATGAACTGTATTTTCACAATATTTTAAACTAATAGAATGTATTATTTAGGTTTAATTTACATTAATTAAAGTAAAAAAAAGTCTTAATTAATTTTTAAATAGTTACTTTTGTAGATGTTTAAGATTAATATTATATATTCACAATGGAAAAAATGTTTCAAAATTATTACGAAAATATAAAATTAGAATACGAAAACGTAAATGAAAATTCCGAACATACTTTTCGTACTTATTTTCAGAATTTTTTAATTGATTTTGAAAAACAATTTTCTAAACGTGATTTATTAATTAAGCACGAACCATTAAATGTCGGCAATTATGGCAGACCCGATTTCAAAATTACTACAAACTATTTACTAACTATTGGATTAATCGAAACTAAAAAAATTGGCGATAATTTAATAGATATTCTTAAATCTGATCAAATTATTAAATATTCCGAGCTTTCAGAAAATATTATTTTAACAGATTATCTCAATTTTTATTTATTGAAAAATGGTGAAGTAGTTAGATATGTAAATTTATTCACAGAATTTGATTTAAGTAAGAAAAAATTTAAAGTTTCGGAATCTAATATTAGCCAGCTTACTAATTTATTAATTGAATTTTTTTCTGCTGAACCCGAGACAATTGTTACAGTAGATGATTTAGCAAAGAAATTATCACACAAAGCTATATTCTTAAGAGAATTTAGTAAGGAAAATTTAGCAACTTATAAAGAAAGTAGCACCAATCGCTTATATGCTATGTATGAGGTTTTTCGTGATACACTTCTTCCATCACTCGAAACAGATTATTTCTCAGATATTTACGCACAAACAATTACTTATGGCTTATTTCTTGGTGGTTTGAATTGTAATAGTACAAAAGATGAATTAAATAGATATACCGCATATTCATTAATGCCCAATTCTTTTTCGTTAATTAAAGAGTTGTTTCACAATCTTGATGATTTTCCAAAAGAAGTAGTATGGGCATTAGATGAAATTTTGACTATTTTGAAAGTTACTGATTATGCCGCAATAAAACACGAATTTGCTGAATATAGGAACAAAGAAAAAGGTTTTCGCGACCCATTTATTTATTTTTATGAGGATTTTCTCAAGCAATACGATAAGACGCAAAGAGAATTAAGAGGAGTATATTACACCCCCGAATCAGTAGTTTCATATATAATTCGCTCAATCGAGGAAATTCTTAAAGATACTTTTGGTTTAAAAGAAGGCTATATAAATGATAGGGTAACGGTACTTGATTTTGCTTGCGGAACGGGAACATTTTTGCTAAATGTATTTAAGCAAGCATTAGAGAAAGCAAATATTTATGGTGATAAGAGTTTTATTTCAAAATTACTAAATGATAAATTAATAAAGCGTTTTTATGGTTTTGAATTAATGGTTGCTCCTTATGTAGTTGCCCACCTGAAAATATCTGAGTTCCTAAAAGAGCAAGGTTGTGAAATTTTTGAAGGTAATAGATTAAGCGTATATCTTACAAATACATTAAGCAATAATGAACCAAAGCCTTTCCCTTTTATGCCTCATTTATCTTTCGAAAGTAAAGAAGCTAATCGAAAAAAAAATGAAGATGTATTAGTGGTGGTTGGAAACCCGCCATATTCAGGACATTCTGCAAATAAGGGTGCTTTGATAGATGATTTTGTAAAGGATTATTTTATTTCTGATGGTAAACCACTAAAAGAACGCAATCCAAAATGGCTAAATGATGATTATGTTAAATTTATTAGATTTGCACAATGGAAAATGAGCAAATTAGAGCAGGGTGTTGTCGGAATAATTACCAATCATAGTTATTTGGATAATCCAACGTTTAGAGGAATGCGTGAATCTTTATTAAATTCATTTAATGAGATTTATATAATTGATTTACACGGAAATTCTAAAAAATTAGAAAAATCTCCAGACGGCTCGCCCGACCAAAATGTATTTGAAATTCAACAAGGCGTTTCAATAGCAATTTTTGTTAAAACTGAGTTGAAACCAAAGAATTGTAAGATATTTTATAAAGATATTTATGGTAATAAGGAAGCAAAGAAATCA
This sequence comes from Bacteroidota bacterium, assembly GCA_029974985.1. Taxonomy (GTDB): domain Bacteria; phylum Bacteroidota; class Ignavibacteria; order Kapaibacteriales; family UBA2268; genus JANJTB01. Next base: position 222,992 of record JARKQC010000360.1, read on the forward strand.
TATTTAGATAGTATTGTTAAAAGCACTACTGATTGGGAAGAAATCTATCCCGATAAGCCTTATTATTTATTTAAACCACAGAATAAGAAATTAAGAAAACAATATAATAAATTTTTATCTATAAATGATATTTTTGATAAAAGTAGTGTAGGAGTCGTAACAGCAAGAGATAATTTTACTATTGATTTCAATAAAGAAAAATTATGGAAAAGAATTGATGAGTTTAGAAATTTAAAAATTGATGATTATGATATTAGAAGATTATTTAATTTAAAAGATAATTCAAAATTCAAATTAAGCGAATCAAGAAAAAATATAAATTCTTATGATATAAAAACTTATAATTCAAAATTTTCACAAATAAATTATCGCCCGTTTGATATACTCTTTATTTATTATGATGACAATGTAATCGAGAGAATGCGTAAAGATATAATGGTGAATTTACAACAAGATAATATAGCATTGATAAGCTCGAGGATTGTTAAATATCAATATTTTGCACAATGTTTTATATCTAAATATATAAATGATGCGTCGCATTTAGCAACAAATACAGCTTCGAGTTCTTATTGTTTTCCGCTTTATATTTTAAAAAATGGTGTGGAAAAGATATTTTTTGGAGTAAGCGAACCCAAAGCAACTTATGATGATACGCAAGAAGATAAATTACACAAAGTCGAGAATTTTAAACCAGAATTTAGAAAATTTTTAAATAAAAAATATCCAGTTTTAAAAGACTATTCTCCAGAGGAAATTCTTGGATATATTTATGCTATTTTACATAGTAATAAATATAGAAATAAATATCTTGAATTTCTTAAAATTGATTTTCCACGCATTCCTTTTATTGATTCATATCAAGTTTTTGAAGAATTATCAGAAATTGGTTGGAAATTAATTCAGTATCATTTGCAAAACGAAAATCCAAAAACTTATCTTTGTAGATTTTTAGGCGATAGCGATAATTTTAAAGTTGAAAAAGTAGAAAGAAAAGATGGCAAAGTATGGATAAATAAAGACAGATATTTCGAAGGTATTTCTGATGAGGTATGGAATTTTTATATTGGCGGTTATCAAGTTCTTGACAAATGGCTAAAAGAACGAAAAAAATATAAATTAGAACTCGATACAGATGATGTACTGCATTTTATAAATATAGTAGATATTTTGGATTATACTATTAAAACAATGGGAAAAATTGATTTAATTCTTGATGATTTGATATAAAAGTATTTTTTTTAATTTAATTTTTCAGGAAAAATAAAATGAGAACCACAATATATTCACTTGTTTTGCTAATAATTTTAATTATTACAGCATGCTCTTCAAGCGATTCGCCTTCTGATAAAGACGAAATCAGATTATTAGAAAATGCAAAACATAGCATTGACTCTTTGCTATATTCTATATGGGATTATGGCGAAGCAAATGCCGTAAAAATTGTTAATTCAGATTTTAATGAGGCAACAATAAGAGATATATTAAAATCAACTCTTACAAGATACTCAGAATTATATGAAACTGTATTTGTTGATAGTTTAGGGATTTTACTATATGCCGAACCAGCACAATATCATAGTATTGAAGGTACGGATATTAGTACGCAAAGCCATGTAAAGCAATTATTTGAAACTAAACAAAGGACAATTAGTAATATATTCAAATTAGTAGAAGGTTATCATGCTATTGTAATGGAATCTCCACTAATAAAAAATAATAAAGTTGTTGGCTCTATTAGTCCAATTTTCAAGCCCGATGATTTAATTAATAGCTTAATTACAGAAATACACCAAACGGGTGTTGATGACTTTTGGGTAATGGACGAAAACACTTTGATAATTTATGATACGGACCCCACTCAAATAGGTAGAAAGATTATTACAGATGAACTTTACTCAGATTTCCCAGAATTGATTGCGGCGGCTAAGACTATTATAGCTAACGAATCTGGAAAAACTGAATATTCATTCTTAAATAAAGAAAAAAATATTACTGTAAAAAAAGATGTCTGGTGGAGAACAAGTAATTTTTATGGTACTAAATGGAAATATTGTATTGTTAAAGAGAGATAATGAGTAAAATTTCTAATTGGTCGCTTTTGGAAAAAGTTGCGCAGTGTGTATTTCCGCGACTTGATATTGATAAATTTGTTGAAGATAAATCATATTCTGAACATATTTTTAAACTTGTTGAGCAGAATATTGGTGGTTTTTGTATTTTTGGTGGTAATCCTGAACAAGTTGAGCAAACTATTCATACTTTGCAAGCAAGAGCAAAAACTCCTCTTCTTATTTCTGCTGATTTCGAAAATGGCTTAGCTATGCGATTAAGCGAAGGAACTGATTTTATTCATTCCTTGGGAATGGGAAAATTAGGATTTGAACCCGTGTTTAAAATTGCTCAAGCAATAGCAAAAGAGGCTCGTGAAATTGGTGTAAGATGGAATTTAGCGCCCGTAGCTGATGTAAATACTAATAAAGATAATCCAGTAATCAATATTCGTTCTTTTGGCTCTAACGAAAATGATGTTGCTCAAAATGTTAAATCTTATATCAAAGCCACACAAGTTGAGAAAGTTCTTGCTTGCGCCAAACACTTTCCGGGACACGGAGATACAGCTCAAGATTCTCATCTCGAACTACCAACTTTAAATCATAGTTACGAAAGATTATCTAAAATTGAATTTATGCCCTTTATCGAAGCGATAAAAACTAATGTTGCATCAATTATGCTTGGGCATTTAGCCGTACCCGCGATTGATCCAACGAATACCCCCGCTTCGCTATCAAAAGAAATCGTGCAAATATTAAGAAAAGACTTGAATTTCAAAGGCTTAATTGTTACCGATGCTTTAGAAATGAAAGCTATAACTGAACATTATTCGAATATTGAAGCGTGTAAAATGGCAGTTGAAGCTGGGGTTGATGTGTTATTAATGCCAATAAATCCAATTGAAGTAATAGATAATATTACTGATTTTGCAAGTAAAAATCACTTTTTTCACGAAAAAATTGACGAAGCCGCTCGTAGAATTATATTATATAAACGAAAATTTGGTTTAATTCCGCAATATCAATTGCTTGAGCAGAGTAAAAATCTATTTATTAATCATTCAAAAATGGCTTTACAATATGCCTACGATGTAATTGAAATAACTGGTGATACGAGCATTATTCCAATAAAAGAAAATATAAATTTCGCGGGATTTGCATTTGTTGAAAAAGATAAAGAATTTCGTGCGGCATCTCGATTTTTTACAATGTTTGCACAAGCAACTGAAAATGATTGTGATTTTGCTTATCTTAATTTAGAAATTGATGATGAGCAAATCGAAGAATTTACAGAAGGCACAAAAGATGCAGAGATAGTATTTTTTACAATTTTTTATAGAGCTATTAGTAAAACAGAGCTTCAAAATATTTTTGAACGAATCAATTATATCATTAATAAAATTGCAAAAAATAAAAAAAGAATAATTATTAATTATGCTAATCCGTCATATAATAATTATTTAAAAGCTGATTTATTAATTAATACATTTTCTGATTCTTTTTCCTCGCTTGCCGCTACTGTGGTAAAACTTACTGGAAGAGAAGATGCTATGAAATATTAAAATATTTTAAGGTTGTTTTTTTGTATGAAAATAAAAATTTTGATTGCTTTTGCTTTTTCCTTTTTAATGATTTATAACATATCTTTTTCGCAAGTTACAGGTATGTCGGGAATTGATACAAAAGAGTTATTGCAGACTGAAATGGAAAATCAAATAAATGCCGAAGGTATGTCGCTTGAAGGTATGCCCGTTGGCAATGCTATTGACCCCGACTTTTATAAAGTTGGACCGGGTGATATAATCACATTACAGGTTTTTCCTATTCAAACAAGCCCTAAAAATTTAATTGTATCTATGGATTATACAATTTTATTACCAAGAATTGGCGTTCTTAATTTAAAGGGTAAGACACTTTCGGAATTAAGAGATACTATAAATCAGATTTATCAACAAAAAAGTGCTAATGCTAAAGCATTTGTTAATCTAAAAGAAGCAAGAAAATGTATTGTGAGCATTCAGGGTAATGTGCTTTCGCCTGCAATATATACCTTGCCATCTTCTTATAAAGTATCAACAGCAATTTCTTTTGCGAATCAGTTAGGAAAACTTTCGGGGGTTCCAATTGTAGCTGTTGAAGCACTTCTTCAAGTTCAAGAAAAGCAACGTGAAGCAGATAGATTGTTTTCTGAAACGGGCATACCAGCAAAGCCAATGTATTGGAGTCGAAATATTACTCTTCTTCGTAATGATGGCTCTTCTTTACAGCTCGATTTGGAAAAAGCGGCAGTAGAAAACGACCCAAGTAACGACCCTTATGTAAAAGAAGGCGACCAAATTATTGTACCTTTCGACCAAACATATATTGAACAGATTTCGATAAGTGGAGCTGTAGCTCGTCCAGCAATATTACCTTATAAAAAAGGAGATAAAGCCTCGACTTTGCTGAAATTTGCTTATGGTCTAGCTGATAATTATGATTTGGAAAATGTATTTCTATTTATGCCTAATTCTAATAAAAGATTAAAACTTAGTATTGACACTGCATTAAATTTATTAAGTGGTGATTTCGATTTAGAGCCGGGCAGTTCTATTATTATTGGTCAAAAGACAAATTATAAAAAAATTGAGTACGGAACTGTTTCTGTAAAAGGTTTTGTAAAATCACCGGGAAATTATTTAATAAAACTTGGTGAAACAAGATTACGCGATATTATCGAAATGGCTGGTGGATTTACAGAACAAGCGTATTTACCTTTAGGTCGCATTATTAGACGTGATTATAAACAACAATCGCTAAGCGATCCGCGGCAAGAAACTTACGAAGTAATGCAATATTCTGATTTAAAAATGGACGACACTGTAAGATATTATATAGATATGAAATATAAGCAACCGCTTGTATCAACAGACTTTAAAGAAGTTTTTGAGAAAAAATCTGATATTCATAATGTTCTCCTTGATGATGGCGATGTTATTGAAATACCATCTAATCCGGGCAAAGTTCGAGTATTCGGTCAGGTGAAAAATCCCGGCTTTGTAGAGTTTCAGCCTAATAAAAATATGAAATGGTATGTTGAGCGTGCTGGTGGATTTGCGGAAGGTTCGGAAGGGTTTAGAGCAAGAATAATTAGAGGACGCACCCAAGTCTGGCTCGAAGGCGAAGATGATGTCGAAGTTTTCGCAGGCGATCAAATATATGTGCCTCGCGTTCCCGACGAGCCTACAACTGTAAAACTTCAAAGATATGCAGTGCTTGCGTCGGTGGTTAGCGTTATTGCAAGCGTTATTTTCACACTTGCTACTATACTATCAACAAAGAAATAAAAAAGAAAAAATATAGATAATCTATGTTGAAAAATATTAGAATAGTAAATATAATAACAAAAGATGTCCTACACTTTATAAGCGTAGGACATCTGAAGATTATATTAACTCTATTTCTATTTTTTGTCATTTTTAGTCAATCAAGCTATTCACAAGTAGAGAATTTGCAAATAGCTCACCCTGTATATAAGCTATTAGAACGATATGAGGCACGGGGCTATTTACCTAATATGTCGCTAAATGATTTGCCTTGGCAGCGCAGTCAAGTGGTAGAAGCTTTAAATTTGATTAATAAACATTATGAAGATTTGGGTGATGCGGAGCAAAGCACACTTGATAATTTTCTATATGAATTTGATATTAAGCATAAGGATTCGAGGGTAGTATTTGCAAGCTCCAGCGATAGCACACAAATTCTATTCGATGGATTATTCTCTGATGATGAGAAATTTATATATAGATATAGGGATTCATTACATTCAGTGAGCTTTCTGCCACTTGCTGCGATAGATGTAATAACAAGAAAGAATGATGATGATTTTGATAAAGCAATATTTGGTCATTTTGGATTTAGACTATTTGGTACGCTTGGAAATGCCTTAGGCTATAATTTTAGAGTAACAAATGGCGCAATGTTCAGCGGGAATAGGGATATTGCACTCATTGAACATCAATATGCACAAAATATAAAATTTGCTGTATTAAATAGTGATGTTGATTATACTGAATCGCATTTAAGATATCAAAATGATTGGTTTTATGCAAGTATAGGTCGAGAATCACGACTAACAGGTGCGGGCTACAAGCAAAGATTACTTGTTTCGGATAATTCGCCAGCATTTGATGCGCTCACACTTGGAGCAAGATTCGAAGAATTTGAATATAAATTTATGCACGCCTCATTATTATCAATGCCCGAGACATTTTTTGGTTGGGAAACAGGACCAAATGTAGTATTTACACCAAAATATATGGTTACTCATCGCTTTTCATTTCGTCCTTCGTGGGGCGAGGTCTCATTTTGGGAGAATATAATTTACTCTGGTAGATATTATGATTTAGCATATTTAAATCCACTAAGTTTCTTGAAATCTACCGAACATTCCTTGCGAGATAGGGACAATGCGGGTATGGGAGTAGATGCAACAGTTAGAATAGTAGATGGATTTCAGATAAAGGGAACATATTTTTTAGATGATATTATTTTTTCTGAGATTGGGAATGGATTTTGGGGTAATAAATCAGCTTACAATATTGGTTTTCTATGGAACATAAACTCACTAATAGATTTAGGCGCGGAATATGCAAGTGTAGAGCCATATACCTTCTCACATTTTAATTTGCAAAATTCTATGACAAATGATGCGTATATAGTAAGCTCGTATTTACAGCCCAATTCAGATAGAATATCATTATTTGGCAATATTTGGTGGGGTAGCCGTTATCCAATAGAGTTTAATCTATCATATATGAAGCACGGCAGAAATATCTATAATGAAGATGGTGAATTGGTACGGAATGTGGGTGGCTCAGCATTGCAAACGCGAAGAGTAGAAGATGATGGATATGACATTACCTTTCTCGATGGTGATGTGGAATATTTAACAAGTTTTGAATTAAAATCAGCTTATGAATTAATTAGAGGTTTCAATATTCAGCTTAGTTATACTTTGTATTCTCTAAATAGTGATATTAATCATTATTTTAGATTTATTTTTAGATTTGATGAATTTTAGATATTATTTTATAAGAAGAAATTTAAAAATTCTTCTTTTTAAAGAAAAGGATTATATTAGTTGACTTTTTTAGAATTTATATTGATTTTAATTGGTATTTTATCAATTTATAATTTTATATTATATCCAATTATTCTTGTGATATTAAAGAATATTAGTCCTAAAATTATCGAAGCTCAAGAAAATTATAAACCAGAACTTACTGTTTTTATTGCTGCTTATAACGAAGAAGAATTAATAGAAGGTGCTATTAAATCAATATTAAATTCAAGTTATCCACAAAATAAAATTAATATTTTAGTTGGTTCTGATGGTTCGACAGATAAAACAAACGAAATCCTTGAAAAATTATCTACTGAAAATAATCAAATAAGATATCAGGTTTTGGAACGCGGTGGAAAAAATAATGTATTAAACACATTAGTTCCAACAGTAAAAACTGATATTATTTTATTTATGGATGCTGATATTCGTATTCATAATAATACTATTGAAAATCTTGTTACTTATTTTCATAATGATAATGTCGGCGCTGTAATTGCATCTCAAACTGTAAAAGGAGATGGAAAAACTGAAAATGCGGGTAGCGTTGGCGATACATTATATCATAGATATGAGGAAAAAATTAGAATTAACGAAGGAATTACTGATTCCAATGTTAATTCATTAGGTTATTTATATGGTATGCGAAAAGATTTATATAGTGCAATCCCAAATAATTTTGTTTGTGATGATTTGCATAATATATATTCAGTATTGCAAAAGAGAAAAAGAGTACTTTTTTCAATAAATGCAAAAGCCTACGAAATTAGACAAAAAAGTCTTAACAATGAATTTCATCGCAGAGTGCGTGCCGTAGCTGGCGGTTGGGCAACTATTTTATATCATAAAAATTTGCTTAATATATTTGATTTTGGGCTAACATCTTTTTATATATGGTCGCATAAAGTTTTTAGATTTTTATCACCTATATTTTTTATTTTACTTTTTATAGTAACTTTGTTAAATTATAAATCAACATTACTTTTTTCAATATTTTTAATTCCGCAGTTAATTGTATATTTATCAGCGTTATTGGGCTGGATATTCGAAAAAATTGGAATTAAATTTAAATTATTTAGATTATCTTTGTTTTTTGTTTCGATGAATTATAGTTCTTTGTTAGGATTTTTTAGATTTATTTCACGTCAGCAAAATGCGATTTGGGATAGAGAAGGTTTTAATAAATAAAATTTTTGTATTTTTGGTATAATATATATTTAAAAAATATAAGAAAAAATGAGTATAGAATTTAAAAATATTACTGATACTGAAATAATGCTTAATGAACAATCTATAAAAAAGCCTTTTTTTAGGTCGAGATATTCACAAGTATTAATTCAGTTATTTGTTGATATTATTGCTATTATAGTAAGTTATTTATTATATACTTATATTAGATTTTATAGTGGATTATATAGTGTTGTTATAAAACCGGGCTTACTCGAAGTATCGCTTGGAGTTGTAATATTTCTAATATTTTGGTTATTAGTATTTTTCTTTACGGGAATGTATAAAAATTGGTACGAAAGGTCGCCTTTTGATGAAATTTGGGCTGTATTAAAAGTAACATTTATCGGTACAGCCGTAATCATTTTTGCTTTAAAATACGATGGTGCGAGTTCTCCACGACAGTTGTATTTAATATATGTTGCTTTAATTTCGGTTTGTTTAATTTCGGGTCGTACTATTGCACGTAATTTAGAGAAAAAACTGCGAAAAAATCGAATTTTAACAATTCCCGTAATTATCGTAGGAACTTCAAAACGTGCTTATGAATTTTACAAAAAAACCGAACAAAGCACAACTTGGGGCTTCAAATCTCAAGGTATAGTCCTTTTTGATATCGAAGAAGCATTTAATAACGAATTTCCTGCATTAGATTTTTCAAAACAAATTATTGGAAATTTTGATGATCTTGAAAGTATTGTTGATAGATACCATCCCGAAGAGGTTATTATTTGCTCAGATAAGACTAACCATGATTTATTATTATCTGTTGTATCAATTTGTTCAGATAGAAATTTAAGAGTAAGAATAGAACCCGATTTATATGATATTTTTACGGGGCAAACAAAAACACAAAATTTATACGGTATTCCTTTGATAGAAATTAGTACACAATTATTAAAGCCATGGCAAGAAGCAATTAAAAGGATATTTGATATTACTTTAAGCTTAATTATATTAATTATTGGTTTTCCTTTATGGTTACTTGTTGCTATAGGAGTAAAATTAGATTCGCAGGGTCCAATTTTTTATACTCAACCACGAGTTGGAAAAGATGGAAAAATTTTCAAAATTTATAAATTTCGTTCTATGACTTTCGAGCCAGAGAAAAAAGAAGAGAAGTGGACTGTTGTAAACGACCCTCGAGTAACAAAATTCGGAAAGTTTATTCGTAAAACTCATCTTGATGAAATTCCACAATTTTACAATGTTATTCGTGGTGATATGAGTGTCGTGGGTCCCCGACCCGAGCAACCAAAATTTGTAGAAGAATTTACTAAGGCTATCCCACATTATAAACGAAGATTAAAGGTTAGACCGGGTATCACAGGCTGGTGGCAAGTTCAATCTACAAGTTATACTTTATCTCTTGATGAAATAAAATATAGAATTAAGGGTGATTTTTATTATATTGAAAATATGAGCTTAAAGCTCGATATAGAAATAGTATTTAGAACAATTTATTTAATGATTACTGGACACGGACAAGCGTAATAATTTAAGAGAGAAAAAATCTAATGAAATCAATAGTAGTAATCCCAACATATAATGAAATAGAAAATATTGAGTCGCTTATTAACATAGTTCTAAGTAAAATAAACGGACTTAATATTCTTGTTGTTGATGATAATTCCCCCGATGGCACTGCTAAAGCTGTCAAAGAAATGATGAAAAACGATGATAGAATTCATCTTATTGAAAGACCCGGTAAAATGGGTCTTGGCACTGCTTATTGCGACGGTTTCAGATATGCTTTGGACAAAGGTTTTGAAGCTATTTTCGAAATGGATGCTGATTTCTCACACGATCCTAACGAATTGCCCAAATTTTTGGAAAAGATTGAAGAGGGTTATGATTTAGTGATTGGATCGCGATATATTAAAGGGGTAAATGTAATTAATTGGCCCCTAAGCAGATTGCTTTTAAGCTATTTTGCAAATATGTACTCTCGCGTTATCACTGGAATGCCCGTTATGGATGCAACTGGCGGATTTAAATGTTTTCGTGCTTCGAAATTAGCAGAAATTGATTTAAGCTCCGTAAAAACAAATGGATACGGCTTTCAGATTGAAATGAATTATCGTATGTGGGTAAATGGTGCTAAAATCAAAGAATTACCAATTATTTTTGTTGATAGGCTAAACGGTGTATCAAAAATGAATAAGGGCATAATTTATGAAGCAATATTTTTAGTATGGAAATTAAAAATATTTAAGAGTTCTTTTAAGAATAAAAAGAAATAATTGGATTATTTTAATATGTACGATTATGATATATCAATAATTATCGTCAATTATAATGTACGAGATTATTTATATAAGTGTCTGAAATCTATCGAAGAAGCATCGCAAAATCTTCGTGTTGAGACAATAGTCGTTGATAATAATTCCGATGATAATTCCGTAGAATACTTAAAGCCGCATTTCCCGAAAGTACAATTTATCGCATCGAAAGAAAATCTTGGATTTGGCAGAGCTAATAATCTTGGTTTTACTTATGCCAAGGGCAAATATTATTTAATTCTTAATCCCGATACCATTCTCCAAGAAAATACTCTTACAACAATGTATAATTATATGGAGGAGCATAAGGAGGTTGGTGTTTCAATCTGCAAAGTATTAAATGCTGATGGCTCTTTTCAAGCCGCTTGTAAACGCGGATTTCCTACACCTTGGGCTTCGTTTACAAAACTTTTTGGACTGCAAGCACTCTTTCCAAAATCGAAACTTTTCGGTCGTTACAATCAAGCATATATGCCTACTGACGAAACTCAATATGTAGAGGCAGTAATAGGTGCGTTTATGTTTGTTCATAGAGATGTAATAAATGAAGTTGGCGGATTTGACCCCGATTTCTTTATGTATGGTGAGGATTTAGACCTTTGCTATCGTATTCATAAAGCGGGCTATAAAAATGCTTATGTACATACCACTTCGATTATTCATTACAAAGGCGAAAGTTCCAAACGTAGCAGTATGGATAATATAAAAATCTTTTACGAGGCAATGGAAATTTTTGCACGTAAACATTATGCAAATTCTAATTTATTCCTATTGTTTATGAAATTAGGTATAAAATTACGTACATTTATTGCGTATTTATCTAAATATAAGCGTGATATTTTACTTGTTACGATAGATTCTATATTTTTAATATTTAGTTTGCTGTTAGGTACATATATCGTATTTGGTAGATTTTTAGGATTTCCCGACTATGCTTACCCTACTGTTTTTATAGTGATTTTATCAATATCATTTATAAATATGGTGTTAGTAGGCGAGTATTTTGAGGATTCTGGCTCAATAGCTAAGACGGTTTTTGGTAATACGATTAGTTTTATGGCGTTATCTACACTTACGTATTTTTTCCCAGCTTATAGATTTAGCCGTGGAGCTTTGTTAGTTACCATAGGGCTTACTATTATTTTATCAGTAACATTTAGGATAATATTAAATGTGCTTTTCAAAGCGGGCAAGGGCGAAAGCGTGAGAGCAATATTTATTGGTAGTCCAAGTACTTTTCAGCAGTTATTAGATGATTTCCGAAAGAGTAATCCACTCGATATATTTTTAGCTGGATTTGTAAATGACGATTCTAATGAAAGTGATGTTGCTATACCTTGGCTTGGTCGAAAAAACCATCTAAATGAGATAATTAAAGAGCATAAAATTAATAATGTAATAATTACCGACCCAAAGATGAGTAGCGAACAAATTATGAGGATTATTTCAATTCCATCGAATAAAAAGGCAAAATTTCACTTAGCACACAAATATGAGGATTTTATAGCATCGCAATTAATTAATAATATTACTTTTTCGCAGAAATCGTTACCGAGATATAATATTCACCTACTAAGATTTCGCATTTATAAGCGGATTTTGGATATTCTTGTATCATTCTTGCTTATTATAAGCATAATTCCGCTATTTATTTTATCCAAAAGAGGAATAAAATTTAGCGATTTGATGAAGGTATTTATTGGTAAATATTCTCTAATTGGTATTAAGGAAATTAATAATGATAGCTTAGGAATGAAACAAGGCTTGATTACTCTCGCAGATTTATCTTCCATCGGAACTGTACCCGCAGAATCCATAAATGAGCTAAACGAATATTATCTCAAAAATTATTCTATCTCATTGGATTTAGAAATTCTAATTAAGTTTATGCTGAAAAGTGAATAAAAAAATAATAGTTAAATTATTTATAAGGTTTTAATATTTCTATAAATTTTTCAACCGACTTTATGAGCGATTCTTTAGCAATTGGTTTGAAAAACTCTGGTTGATGTATTGGTTCATCAACTTTGCGTTCACCTTTTACTAAAGTCATTATTTCTAAATCTATATCAAAATATGATAATAATGTATGGGTACTATGGCTACCATAAATAATTTTTTTATCAATTTCTGAATAATCGCCAGTAAGCTGGCTTTCTAACTGAAATAATACACATTTTAAATTTGGATATATGGTTTTTAAAAGTGTAAAATCTACAAGAACTCGTTTCAACATTGCGTTTTCAGTATATGATTTACATTCAATTCCTACTGCAAATTCATCTTTAACAAATGTATGTATGTCAACTTGTGCACGAAAAATAAAATCTTTGTAATTATCATTAATCCAATTTCTAATTTCAGTTGATTTGATTCTTGATAAATAATTAATATTGAGTGGAATAGGAATTTTGTTTGTAGGGAAGCTCAAATCATCAATATTTCCTTTAAGCTCATTCCAAGCAATATAAAACAATTCTTTACATAATTCTTCTAATAATTTGCCTTTAGCCGCTCTAATTATACCGCCATAAGCACGATCCGAATCAACTTGGGCAATATATTCTATTCCTTTAATTTTATTATTTACTAAATTAACAAGTTGATTTATTTTTGGAATATTTTTCTTTTTCATAATATTTTAAAATAATGAGTTTGCAATACGTTCTTTTGCAATATTGCAATACTTCTCTGAAATATCAATCCCTAAATATCTACGATTAATTTTTTTTGCTACCGTTGTTGTGGTACCCGCACCATTAAATGGATCTAAAACTATATCATTTTTAAATGAAAATAACTGTAATGCACGTAAAACTAATTCTTCTGGAAACATAGCGGGATGATCATAGTGTTTCATATTTCTTTCTGGTGCAATTGACCACTTTCCAACAACCCATTTTTTAAAATCCTCTACAGAAATATCTATATTATCAGCATCACCAACTTTTTTTAAATCACCTTTACAAAATACTTCTAAAAATTCCCAAGTATATTTTAAATAAGGATTACTAGGGCTTTTCCAACTACCCCAAGCAGTATATTTGCAATTATAATTATTTTTTTCCCAAAGAATTTCACCTTTCCAAATCATTTTGTTCTGAATAAAAAAATTACTGATAATATGATGAGTTGGAATATAATCTGAAAAAAGTGGCTGAACATTTATTATTACTCTACCTCCAAATTTTAATACTCTTATACATTCTTGGAAAATATTGAATAATTTATCAAAATATTTTTCCCAATGATTATCATCTTGCGTACTTGCATAATCTAATCCAAAATTATATGGTGGTGATGTTACAATAATATCAATACAATTATCAGGTAACTTTTTTAATATTTCAAAACTATCTCCACATAGAATTTTATTTTCAAAATCTAAAGGTATTTCATTATTAATTTTAGAAAAATTATTATCTTTAGTATAATAAAATTGTTGGCGTTTTTCTTCTTTTTCTTTTCTATTTATTACTTTGCGCTCTTTATTATAATCAACATATACGCGTTTACCACTTTTTAATCCATAACTTTTTATATTGCTAATAGCTTCATATATCTGTTGTACAATATATTTTGAATCATTATTGAGTGAACCGTTTTCGAGAACTTTATTAACAATGTTCTGAAAATTATTATAATCTAATGAGCCTAATTGAATATTTGCTGATTGATTTGTTAAATCAAAATTGAATTCATCAGAAAATAAGGGTGTAAATATATTTAATATTTTATCATTTTCGATATTAATATTATTATCAATCGCTATATTAATTTCTTTTAACATTTTTCAAGTATTTTTTTATTTATTATTAAAACAATTTATATATACAAAGGTAAACATTTAAAAATATTTTATCAAATAATTATTGATAAGTATAATAATAAAATTAATAAAGTAAATTCTCTTTATTTTGTTTATATTAGTATTTTATAATTTTAACATTTTTATTAATATTTTAAGAATGATTATGAAATATTATTCAACAATTTTTGTTCTAATTTTTGTTTCCTTTATAGCTCGCTCTGAAAGTATAAATTTTAATGATTTAAGTATTAATCAGAATAAGAAAAATACAGAAAAATTTCAGCATATCTCAAGCCAAATTAATAATCAAGCAATTCAAAAAATAATTTCAAGTAACGAGTTTTCGATTTATAATTTTCCAATAAATAGTAGTGAAAATTCAACTATTAAATTTAAAAAATATAATAGTATTTTTAAATCTTATAGTAAATTTTATATTGGAAATTCAGAAGTAGCCATTCCCGAATCATATTTTTATCGTGGTTATATAGAAAACAAGGAAAATTCAAAGGTATTTGTTAGTATTGTAAATAATATTATTTCAATTATTAGCGAGTATAAAGATGAAAGCACTTATTTTTTCCCTTCACCAAGCGATAACTCAATTTATAATCTATATCATTCGAGTGATAATAATATTTTGGGTATAATAAATGGCTATGACTATCCTGAAGATTATCAATTTTTAATAAATTTAAAATCAAAAGTTGATGAAAAAGAAAAATTATTATCAAAAGATTTATTAGAACTCGACTTAGCTTATGAAGCAGATTCAGAAGTATTTAAGGCTTGTGGTGGAGATATTAAGAAAACAGAAGCATATCTTATTACTATGCTTTCGAGAGTTAGCTCTTTATTTGAAGAATTTATTGATGTACGAATTAATATTTCTTGGTTAAAAATATGGACAAACGACCCAAACGACCCATATAATGCAAAAGGAGATTACGCTATTTTACGTGATAAAGCATTGCCTTATTGGGATCAAAATTATCAAGATGTTCAGAGAGATTTATTTCACGTAAGCACCTCAATTAGTTATGGTGGTGGTGGTTATGGATATTTAGACGTACTTTGTAAAAATAAATATTACGGTATGGCTGTAACATCTATTCAATGCGGAAATGATTTAAATTCCTTCAATTTTTCTTATGATATTTATATAACTGCCCACGAAATCGGTCATAATTTTAACGCTCAGCATACTCATAGTTGCTATTGGAATAATGCTCCGCTTGATACCTGCGTTGTTGATAATGCTTGCATTCCCGAAGGAACGAAAGCCAAACCAAATCCCGGTTCAATAATGAGTTATTGCGGAGGCACGAATAATGCCGCAGGTTTAGGTTATCAAGTTAGAATGATATATCGTCCCGAAAATGTACAAATTATGCGTACTACAGCAGAAAATGCGGATTGCTTAAGAAAAGTTGAAGAACCTTTTATTCAATTAATTTCTCCAATTGGAAAAGAAAACTTCGAAGCAAGTAAAGCGATTCCAATAAAATGGAAATCATATAATATCGAAAATATTGATATTTATTATTCTGCTAATAGCGGGATTGATTGGATTTTAATCGAAAAAAATATCAATGCAAATGAGCAAATTTATGAATGGAGCGTAGGGGAAATTTGCTCTAATAAAATGAGAATTAAAATTGTAAATTCATATCAAAATGATATAGAAAGTAGTAGTGATGATGATTTTATTATTAAAATTATTGACCCAGAAAAATTAATAGCTTATTATCCATTTGATGGAAATTCTAATGATGAGCAGTTTTGCCATTTCTATAATGCAGAAAATATTAATAATGTCATTTATACAAAAGATAGAAACGGCGAAAACGAGAAATGTGCAGAGTTTTCGGGGAATAATTATTTGAAGGTAGATAATTTTGATTCGATTTATGATGAATTAACAATATCTTTTTGGATAAATTTATCGAGTTTAGATGGAAATCAGCATATTTTAGGAACAGATTGGCAAGCGGGTTGGTCTTTTTCAGTATATTATTGGGGTCAGTTTGGAGTATCATTTTATCACATTGGAAAACAAAGCCCCGATCAATTATGGGCGGGTTCATTAGAAAAAAATAGATGGTATCACATTGCAATTACATATAATAATCAAAATGCAAAAATTTATATTGATGGAGTTTTGAAAGCAAATCAAGATTGGAATAACGCGCCTAAATTAAGTAAATTCAGCAATACTCCATTTTATTTTGGTGCAAGAAACGGTAAAGAATATTTTAGCGGAAAATTAGATGAAGTAAAACTTTATAGCAGAGTTTTATCAATCGAAGAAATTGAAAAATCTACAAATATTGAAGAAAATTATTATCAAGTAAAAAATTATATTTATCCAAATCCAGCTAATGATTATATATTTATTGGTGATTACGATATCGAAATTCCTTATGAAATTTATACATTAGAAGGCATTTTAATAGATAAATCATTTACAAATGGTAAAATCTTTTTGCCAAAAATTAATTCGGGAGTCTATATTTTAAAATATAATAATAATATTGCAAAATTTATTAAACTTTAAATATCTATAGATAAATTAAGAAGATTGATTTTGTTAATTTTAAAAAGAAAAAAGAAATATTTATAATAGAATAGGAAAAAAATATGAAAATTCTAATTATTTTTAATCGTGCGCCCTACGACAATACTGATGTTACTTGGAATGGACTTCGGCTTGCTGATACACTTGTAAAAAATGGTAACGAAGTAAGAATTTTTCTTATGAACGACTCCGTTGATATGGCAAGAGATGCTTGTAAACCACCAGAGAATTACGACCAAGATCTTTCAAAACTCCTTAAAGATTTAATCTCGAAGGGAGTTGCTGTAAAGGTTTGCGGAACTTGTATGGCACGTTGTGGGATTTACAAAAATCATCCATATTTTGAAGGTGCTAATAAATCTACTATGGGCGAATTGGCTACGTGGCTTGTTGATAGCGATAAAGTCTTGACTTTCTAATAAAATATTAGGTTTAAATTACTCATTTTTTATTTAATTAATAAAAAATGAAATTTGGTAGCGCATAGGGGAATTGAACCCCTGTTTTAGCCTTGAGAGAGCTACGTCCTAACCCCTAGACGAATGCGCCCAATTTTTTACAAAAATACGATATTTTTTTTTATTTGATAATTTTATTATTTTATTTTAATTAATTTTAAACAAAAAAACTATATTTCGGTATCGGGTAATTTTGGTTCAGCCATAATTACGGCTTCTTTTGCTACTGTTACTGAGCCCGGATTTGCTCCTTTTGGCTTTCGAACATATTTTTTAAAAGTCCAAATTACCGCTGTATATTTTGCATTTTTTGCACCTGAATAATAAGCAGTAATTTCTGCGGCTTTTTGTAGAATGTGTTTAGGAGGCTTTTCCTCTTTTTCCATTCTTATTATTGTGTGCGAACCGCTTGTACCTCTTGCGTGCAGCCAAATATCATTTGGTTTTGCAAATTTAACGGTTAATTCATCGTTGTTTGTTGCATTTTTTCCAGCATAAAGAATATATCCTTCGCCAAGATCAAATTTTCTAAATTTATCTTCCATAGTCATTTTTGCAGTATTAATTCTCGTTCCTGTAACTTTTTTTATTCCCGTTTCGAACCTTGCAAGTTCTTTGATATGAGTTGCTTTCTTTACTTCCTCAATTTTTTCAATAACACTTTCAAGTTTTCTCTGCATAGCGGGGATTCTAATTTTTCTTATCTTAATATCTTCATTAGTAGAGCGTACCTTGTCATAATATTTTTTTGCATTTTCTAATAAATTTAATTTCTGGTCAAGCTTTATATTTATATCTTGCCCATTCCAATCTTTTAGAATTATATTGTTACCATATTTTGATTTATTATTTGGGTGCGACATTAGTATATCAGCATATATTCGATATTCTTCTTTTCTTTGATACGCACTTTCTAAATCAGACATATTTTCTAATTGTTTTCTTAATTTATGCTCTTCTTTTTGAAGATAATTCAAAATAGTTTTATGTTCATTTCTAAATTCTGAATCAATAATATCAGAAACAATTTTTTTATCAACTGCTTCGGAGCAGATTTGATGAAATGATTTAAGCTCCATATCAATAAGTGCTAATGGCGACATAACTTTTCGGTGATGGTCATCCTCCATTACAAAAAATTTATCCGAATTGATAAGTTCATTAATTATATTATCAACAATAAATCTAATTTTATTAAATTGAATTGAACTTAATTCAGAAAGTAGTGTATTACTATCAATATGAGGAAGCCTATGCAAAACTTCATTTGCATAAGTACTTCCAAATAATAAGTTTGAATTTGCTAATGCTGATTTGATACTCGTATTTTGGGGAAATTGCTGGAAATCAGGGTGATTTTCTTCTTTTATTACAAATTCTAATCCTACATTAGATTTTTTATCTTTAAAAGAATCAAAAATTATTCCCTTAGAATTTACTAATAAGAAATTACTATGAATGCCACCGAACATAACAGCATAGCAGGTCGTATGTAAAAAATTAAGTTTTACTATTCTACTTTTCCCAACTACTTCTGCATTCTGAAAAATATCTCCTTCGAGGTCACTCAATATATTCACTGAATTTTTGCGGGCTTTTTTAAAATTCGCTTTTAGATAAATCGAATCGTATTTACTATCGCTATTAAAAACGATAAATGACTCTCTTATTCCATCATTTAAACTAATTATAAAAGAGTCTTTATCTTGCGTGAAACATTCGCTTACAATCCAGCCGCTAAGCTTATTAATATCTTTAACAATATGAAGAAGAGTATAATAATTACGAATCATTTTTAAGCTAATTACTCGATATTTTGTACTTGCTCTCGAATTCTTTCCAATTCTTCTTTTACAGTAACAATCATTTGTGAAATCGTTACATCGTTTGCTTTGCTACCAATAGTATTAACTTCTCTACTCATTTCTTGGAGGAGAAAATTAATTTTTCGACCCGAAGGCTCCGAAGATTTTTGAGATTCGTAGAAAAATTTAAAATGAGAATTTAATCTAACAACTTCTTCAGAAATATCTAATTTATCAGCAAGTAGTACCATTTCAGTTTGTAATCTTTGCTCATCATATTCATCACTTTCAAATAATTGTGCGACTCTTTGTCGTAATCTTTCGCGTTCTGCGGGAATTTTTTCTAAACCTAATTTAGCAACTTTTTCAATAATATCACTAACATTTTTCATTCTGTTATTGATGTCTTTCATAATTTGTTGCCCTTCTTTGTATTTCATATTATCGAGTTTTTTTAGTGCCTCAATAACAGCTTTTTTAACAGTTAGAAAGATTTTCTCATCGTCTTCATTATTATCATTTGTAGTAAGTTGAGTAGTAAAATGAAGTAGATTTTCTATCGAAACGGGCTCTTTAATTCTCAATTTTTTTCTAATATTATTTAGAGAATTATAAATGTTTTTAGCGGCTTCTTCGTTCAATGAAAAATTAGATTGAGTAATATCAGTATCTACGTTAATATTTACTGTTAAAGTGCCACGTGTGTTAGAGTGTCTGATAAGCTCTCTTACTTCATATTCTCTATGCTGTATATTTCTTGGCATTCTGCAATTTATATCTAAAAAACGTCCATTTAGACATTTTAATTCTACGACTGCATTAATACCATTTTCGTTAATTTGGGCTTTACTAAACCCGGTCATACTTTTTATCATAAAAAAAGCTCAAAATTTTTAAAATTTATTTATTAAAAAATTATTTTCAATTTTATTATTGAAATTTTAATTTATTTATCAAAATCAAAATTTATATAACAATATATATACTATTAAGTTAATAAATTATTTGATAAATTATATTAATTATAAATTTGCTTAAATAAAAAAGCTATATATTTTGGATATATAGCTTAAAAATATTACATTTTTAATTATTCAAAATTATGAAGCTCTTAGCGATTCTGCACCACCGACGATTTCTAACATTTCAGTAGTAATAGCCGCTTGGCGAGCTTTATTATATTGTAATTCGAGCATTAGAATTAAT
This sequence comes from Bacteroidota bacterium, assembly GCA_029974985.1. Classification (GTDB taxonomy): domain Bacteria; phylum Bacteroidota; class Ignavibacteria; order Kapaibacteriales; family UBA2268; genus JANJTB01. Next base: position 243,517 of record JARKQC010000360.1, read on the forward strand.
TCGTTTGCATTTCTTGTAGCATTATCCATAGCAAATCTTCTTGCCGCTTGTTCGGCGGCGTTAGATTCGAGTAATGCTCTCCAAATTTTAATATTTACAAGTTTTGGCAATAATACATCAAGAATAGCCGTTTTATCGGGTTCGAATATATAATCAATATTAGTATTATCTTTATGTTTAGATTTACCAATCGTAATTGTTTCTGATGAATCAATAGGTAATACAGTTCTTAATTTTGGTACTTGACGCATAACGTTAATAAATTCATTTCCTATACAAAATACTTTATCATATTTTTCGGAAATAAAATCCGAAGAAAACGATTCAACGATTTCTTGCGCATTGCTAAAATTCAAATCATTAAATATACCTGAAAATTCTTTGATTACTGTATAATGCTTTTTCTTAAAGAAACTTAGCGATTTTTTACCAATAGCTATAATATTAACTTTTGCATTTGGATAATCTTTTGAAAATACATTATCAATATAATTAACAGCTTCTTTTAGTAAATTAGAGTTAAAACTACCGCATAACCCTCTATCAGAAGTAACTACAATAAGCAATATATTTTTTATTTCTTGGCTCTGTCTGAGCAATGGATTTGTGTAATCCGAGCCAAGCGTAGCAGTTAAATTTGATAAAATTAAATCAAGATTCTCGAAATAAGGGCGAGCTTGCTCAATAGCAGTTTGTGAACGTTTAAGTTTAGCCGCAGAAACCATTTTCATAGCAGAAGTGATTTTTGCAGTATTTTTAACGCCTTTAATACGTGTTCTAATATCTCTTAGAGTAGCCATTTTATAACCAGTATAATTTAATAAATCAAATAATTTTTTGAAAGATAATTTTGTACATAATCTTTTATTGAGTTCTCAAGCTCGGAAAATTCTAATTTTATATTAGTTTTCAATAATTTTGACATATCTGCTTGAGTAAAATTCTGATATTGATTTACTATTGAGATAGGCATATCAATATACTCAATATTTGGATTCTTATTAAGTGCAGAAAAAACAGCATTTGCAAGGTCGTTCCAAGAGCGTGCTTTTCCAGTACCAAGATTATAAATACCATTTATATTTTTATCTAAATAAATATCCCAAATGATATTGCAAGCATCTTTAACATATATAAAATCGCGCATTTGTTCGCCATTTTTATAATTATTCGAATTAGATTTAAATAGCTGAACTTTGTCAGTATTTACTATTTGATTATATGCTTTATATACCATACTCGACATATCATTTTTATGATATTCATTCGGACCAAAAACATTGAAAAACTTTAAACCTACCACTTTTTGCATATAACTATTCTGAACAAGCCATAAATCAAATAGCTGTTTAGAAAAACCATAGGCATTTAGCGGTTGAAATTCTTCGAATTTCAAATCTGAATAACCAAGAGCGCCATCTCCATAGGTTGCCGCAGAGCTTGCATAAATAAATCTGATATTATTTCTGAAAGCATACTGAGCCAATTCGATAGAATAATTGTAATTATTATCAATCAAATAATCGGCATCGGTTTCGGTTGTCGAGGAGCAAGCTCCGAAATGAAAAATAGCCGAAATTCGATTTTCGTAATAATTGTTTTTTAGTAAATCTCTAAAATCTGTTTTATTTACAAATTTGATGAACTTTTTACCGAGAAGATTTTTCCATTTTGCACTATGCCCTAAATGATCAACAACAAGGACATCGTAAATGCCCTTGTTGTTAAGAGTTTTAAGAAAACACGAGCCAATGAAACCAGCTCCACCGGTCAAAACAATCATATTATTTTATCCAATAGACTTTTTGAAAGTTTCAATAAATTTCTCGATAGCACTAACTAATTTAGTATTATTTTCTTTAGTAATTTCTTTTTTATCAAGAATATCATTCAAAATATCACTATGTAAATTTGTCATATATTCAAAATATTCTTTTTCGAATTTTTGGATAATTGCAAGAGGAATTTCATCAAGATAACCATTAGTAGCCGCAAAAATTAAAATAATTTGCTTATCCACAGATAATGGTGTAAATTGCTTTTGCTTCAAAATTTCAGTTAGCAAAGCACCTCTTTTTAATTTTTGTTGAGTTGATTTATCAAGGTCTGAACCAAATTTAGCAAATGCTTCGAGTTCGCGGAACATAGCAAGCTCTAATTTAAGAGGTCCAGCGATTTTTTTCATAGCCTTGATTTGTGCCGAGCCACCTACACGAGATACAGAAATACCAACATTAAGAGCGGGTCTAATCCCAGCGTTAAATAAGTTAGGCTCGAGATAAATCTGACCGTCTGTAATAGAAATCACGTTTGTTGGGATATAAGCTGAAACGTCGCCTGCTTGAGTTTCGATTACTGGCAGTGCAGTCATTGAACCGCCTCCCATATCATCGGAATATTTTGCCGCTCTTTCGAGCAATCTTGAGTGTAGATAGAAAATATCACCGGGATAAGCTTCGCGTCCGGGCGGTCTTCTTAATAATAGAGAAACTTGGCGATACGCAGCTGCTTGTTTTGATAAATCATCATAAATAATAAGCGAGTGCATACCATTATCTCTAAAAAATTCGCCCATCGAAGCTCCGCAATAAGGAGCGATAAATTGTAGTGGAGCGGGGTCAGATGCATTAGCGGCAACAACAATAGTATAATCCATAGCGCCAAATTCTTCTAAATATGATACTACGTTTGCCACTGTCGAGCCTTTTTGACCTACTGCAACATAAATACAATAAACTGGGTCAATACCACGATTTTTAGCTTCTTCTGTATGGGTATATTTTTGATTAATAATTGTATCGAGAGCAACGATTGTTTTACCAGTTTGACGGTCGCCGATAATAAGCTCGCGTTGACCACGACCTATTGGAATAAGAGCATCGATAGCTTTAATACCAGTTTGTAATGGTTCTTTTACAGATTGGCGATATATTACCCCTGGTGCCTTGCGTTCAATAGGTAAAAATTGTTTAGTTTCGACAGCTCCTTTGCCATCAATAGGAATACCTAATGGATTTACAACTCTTCCAAGAAGTTCTTTACCAACGGGTACAGATGCTACTCTATTAGTACGTCTTACGACATCACCTTCTTTAACAAGGCTATCGTCACCAAAAAGCATAACGCCGACGTTATCTTCTTCGAGGTTCAGTACCATACCGAAAACATCATTAGGGAACTCAACGAGCTCCGATGCCATAACTTTATTCAAACCATAAACGCGAGCAACACCGTCACCAATTTGGAGAACCGTGCCTACTTCGTAAATATCAGCTTCATTTTCGAAACCAGATAATTGACGTCTTAAAATTGCGGATATCTCTTCAGGACGCACTTCTGCCATGTTTAATTACCTTTATATTATTATTTATCTGTTTAATATCATATTAATTTAAAACCAGCATATCTTCAATCAGCTTATTTTTTAATTGATTAAGCTGATTTCTGACCGAAGCATCATAAACCCAATCATCAACACGCACCGTTATGCCACCTTTGATAGCAGGGTCAATTTTGAAGTTAGGAATTATTTTTTTGCTGAGTTTATTTTCAAATTCGCTAACGATTTTATTTTTTAAAGAGTCATCAATTTCGCGAGCGCTTGTAATATATGCTTTTATAGTATTTTTATAAGCTAAATAAAGTCTTTCGTAATATGAAATTATATCAATTAAAAAACTTTCTCTTTGTTTTTCTGTTAATAATAACAAGAAATTATAAGTAAGCTCACTAACATTTTTTTGAAATAATTCAGTCATTAGCTGTTTCTTTTTCCAATTTTGAATAATTGGACTACGAAGAACAACACTTAATTCTTTCGATATTACAAAATATTGACTTATCAATAGAAAATCATTATATACCGTATCTATTGACTCCGTGATTTTTGCAGTATCAAATAATGCACGGGCATAGCGGAGAGATACTTTTTGCTCTGTCATTAAAATTCTTAATTTTTATTTAACTGATGAATATAATTTTCAACTAATTTATAATCTTTTTCTTTGTCAAGTTTTTCATTTATAACTTTTTCAGTAGCTATAATTACTAATTCAGCCACTTCTGTTTTTAATTGTTGTAAAGCGTGCTCTTTACTTTTTTCAATTTCTTTAAGAGCTTCTTCAACTTTAGCTTTTTTAACATTTTCGGCTTCTTCACTTGCTCGTCTTATATGAGCATCGGCTTGCTCACGTCCCTTAGATAATAATTCATTAATTTGGGATTGTGCATTATCGAATTGCACTTGACTTTTCGACATTAGCTCACGAGCTGTTTCTTCTGCACTTTTTGCAGCATCTATTGAATTTTGAATATCTGTTTCTCTCTGGTTAATTGCATTTACTATTGCCTTGCCACCAAATTTAATAACAATAAACAAGAAAATACTAAAGTTTACAATTGTCCAGAACATTAGTCCGTGAGGAACATTAAGAATAGAATCCATTTGCTTCCTAATATATTAATTTAATAATTAATTGAAAAAGGGACCGCTCTAATATAAATACATACAATTTGAGCAATTAACACTGCTCGAAAACTTTTTCGGCAGTCCCCGCGATAAAAATTACAGTGATTATTTAAGAGCTAACAACAAACAGATAACTGCGGCAAACATCGCTATACCTTCGATAAGAGCGGCTGCAATAATCATAGTAGTTCTAATATCACCTGCTGCTTCTGGCTGACGGCCAGATGCTTCGAGTGCGGCTGTTGCCAATCTACCGATACCTAAACCGGCTCCAAATACTGTAAATGCTGCTCCGATACCAGCGGCAAAGAATGCTAATGCATTTGATTCCATTTTAAAATACTCCAATTAATCCGAAAAAAATGTTTAAATTATCTAATTTATAAAGAAAAATAAATTCTTTTTTTTAGTGCGAGACCTCAACTGCATGTTCGTGGTCTCCATGAGAGCCAATAGCAAGACCAACGAATATCGAAGTAAGCACAGTAAATAAATAAGCCTGAATAAATGCAACTAATGTCTCAAGAGCATAAATAAATAATGAAAAAGCAGTTATTGCAGGCGATAATGCGATTGTATTAAAAAAGAATAATATACCAATTAATGAAAACATCACAACGTGACCAGCAGTCATATTAGCAAAAAGACGTACAGTAAGAGCAAAGGGCTTAACAAATAATCCTATTATCTCTATTGGTACCATAATAAAAGATAGCCATACTGGTGCTCCACCGAGCAAGTGTTTAAACCATGCTCCTATGCCAGATATTTTCATAGCTGTAATATTTATCGTAAATAAGGCGGTTATTGCAAGTGTTGCTGTAACGGCAATCGCTCCCGTCGGAGTGTGAACACCCGGCAACAGCCCTGTTAAATTCATTGTAAGAATAAAAAAGAATAAAGACATAAAATAAGGTAATAAAGTGTCAGCGGCTTTTCTTGATGGGATATTTGGTCGAACAATATCATTACGAACAAAAAGCACTAACATTTCAATAGCATTTTGGAAACCTTTCGGAGCTTTACCCGGGTTTTTCTTATATTTGTTAGAAACTGTTTTGAACACAAATGCACAAATAAATAATGCAAACCATTCAAATATAACTAAATTTGAAATTGATAAATCAATTGCTGGTTTTTCGTGTGTCGAGGCTTTTAAGATAGTTTTATGACCGTGATGATTTTCTACTATATATTTACCAGATGCAACTGCTTGCTCTGTATTCCAATAAAAATCAAAACCATCATCTATATAAATCTTAGGCAAATCACAAATATGATAAGCCCCAAAAGTAAAAGCATCGTGGTCAGATAACTGCCCGAGAAGCTCTGTAAATACTCCACTTCTATCATCGCTTGTTGCGGAGTTTGAATCATTAGATTCTTGTGATGTTTGTTGTAATTGTTCAGTTTTTTCAATATTTTGATAACCGTCAGCTTTGGCTATTAATTGACTTAAATTAGAGTCATCTAAAATCATTTACATCCCTTGTATATATATCTTGGATTTCTACAAGAATAAAATCCTTTAACGTTTATTAAGATACAATATTTCAATAATTAACACAACAAAATACGATAAAAAAAATGCTATTGAAAAATATAATTCACTAAAATTAAACACTTTTAGTAAAATTATAAATAATACTAAAACTATAATTAATCTAATAATCATCATTGTATAAAATTTTTTTATAAAACTTTTCCAATGATTTTTTATTATTCTTTTTGTATAATATATAGAAAAAATTAAATTCGCTATATTTAATACTATTGCTGAAAGTACAGAAATTAATTCCAAACTAATCCTTTTTAACTTTAATTATAGTTTTTATTAAACTATACATTCCAACAACAAATCCTACTAATGTTAGTACTAAAGTCCATAACGGTTTAGTACCATATTTCATATCAATAAAATAATATCCTACTAATGCGCCAAGTAATATTGGTACAAATATTTCCGTCCCAAGCGTTAAATATTGAGCGCTTTCGCGTATAAATTTATGCCGTTTTTCTTCTTCTTCTTTATTGATATATTATTTTATTATATATTTATCAAAAATTAATTACAAAAGTAGTTTTTTTTATTAAAATTAACAAAAGTAATTAGATATTTTGTTTTATTTATTGTTAATATTTTCTCAAAAATTTATCATTTTTTTTATTTTATAACATAATATGTGTAATTTCATTTTTTTTTATAATTTTACGAATTAATATTTGTAATTTTTTTACTTTTGTTATTATAATTTTATAATATATTATTGGAATTATTTTATGAGAAAAATCTTAATTATTTTATTAATTTCTATGCTTGGAATTATATTTATATCTTGTGATGAAGATAATCCAATTAATCCAATTAGTTCTGAATTAAATGGAACTTGGAAAGCTAATTTAATATTCGGTCCAGATACAATTCATTTTACATGTAATATCAATGAAGCAAATAGTGTTATTACTGGTTATGGTGACTTATATGCTTATCACGTTCAGTATAATGGAAATTCAAAAGTAAGCGAATCATTAAATAGAAAGGGTGATATTAAAGGTTCGTATATAGGCACAGAAGTAAAAATTAATTTTTCTATTGGTGATAGTAATTATTTCATTGGTAATCTTATGTCTGATAAAAAGACTATGGTTGGCACTATGTATGTATATTTTATTAGTACAGATTATCACGGCGAATATTTAATAGATTTGAAAAAACAATAAATAAAAATTTATAAATTGAACGAAAATAAAGATAAAATTTTTGAAAAGCAACAGCTTGATTTATTAGATAAACTCCAATTTATAAAAGGGATTGGACCTAAAAGAGCTGAAGCTTTTATAAAAGAAGGTATTAAATCAAGTAAAGACCTTCTTTTGTATTTTCCACGTGCTTATATTGATCGTAGTGGCTCGAATTCTATTCGATATGCCGCAAATATTTTAGCACGATTAAATTCTATTGATAGCGAAACAAATATTTCGGACTTTAATTTTTCACCCGAAATTACTATAATTGGAAAGGTCATTGCCGCAAATGAGCATATTTTCGCACAAAAAAGAAAAATGCTGAAATTAATTATAAATGATGGTAGTGGCGTTTCGGCAAGCATTATTTTTTGGAACAAAATAAATATTTTTAAATCTTTATATAAAACGGGAATGATACTTGCTATTAGCGGAAAGCCCCTTCAAGATAAGTTTAATTCGATTACTTATACACATCCCGAAATTGATATTATTGACGAAGATGACGCGAATGTTTATAAGCAAGGCGGAATTTTACCTAAATATCGTATAAGTGAGTTTATGGCATCGAGCCATATAACACTCAAAACTTTAAGAACAATTATGCAAAATGTAATTAAATCTGATTTAAGATTAATTACAGAATCTCTGCCTAATCATATTCTTGAAAAATATCAATTACCAAATATTCAGGAGACAATTAAGAACTTACATTTTCCGCTTAATCAAAATATTCTTCAATTATCAAGATATAGAATTAAATTTGAGGAAATTTTTTATTTTCTACTAAAAGTTGAGTTAAGTAGGCAAAAAATAAAATTAAATGAAATTGCAGTGTCTATAAATTCCAAAAGTACTTTGGCACGTAAATTATACGATAAATTGCCTTTTGAGCTTACTTCTGATCAGAAAAAATTTTTACGAGATGTCGCAGATGATATAAAAAACGGTCAAGCAATGAATCGTCTATTGCAGGGCGATGTAGGCTCTGGCAAAACTATTGTAGCATTCTTATCAATGTTAATGTTCGTCGAAGAAGGTTATCAATGCGCTTTTATGGCGCCGACCGAAGTTCTTGCCGAACAACATTATAAAAATTTTCTCAAATATGCCGAAGATTTAGAAATAAAAGTCGTTCAATTAGTTGGTGGGCAAAAAAAACTTTTACGAAATAATATTCTTGATGAAATTCGCTCGGGACAAGCAAAAATTATTGTCGGAACGCACGCACTTTTTCAAAGCGATATAGAATATAACAAACTCGCACTTGTTGTTATTGACGAGCAACATAGATTTGGGGTCGAGCAACGCGCTGACTTAATTAAACTTAGTAAAATGTCTTACGAAAATCGTCAATTAAGTCCACACGTACTTGTTATGAGTGCAACACCAATACCGCGAACACTTACTATGACTGCTTATGGCGATTTAGATGTATCAATTATAAAAACAATGCCAAAGAATCGAAAAGCAATATTGACGCGTGTTGTATTCGATTCTCAAAGACAAGAAGTATATGAATTTGTTAGAAATGAGATTAAAAAGGGGCATCAAATTTTTATAGTATATCCATTAGTTGAAAAGTCAGAAAAAATTGAATTAAAAGCGGCAATAGAACATTATGAACATTTAAGTAAAGAGATTTTCACCGATTTACGTTGCGGATTAATTCACGGGCAAATGTTTTGGTATGAGAAAGAAGAAGCAATGCAAGCATTTTTAAATAGAGAATTCGATATATTAGTTTCTACGACAGTTATTGAAGTTGGTATTGATATTCCAAATGCTACTGTGATGATTATCGAAGATGCTGAAAGATTTGGTTTATCGCAACTTCATCAATTGCGTGGTCGGGTTGGTCGAGGTAGCGAGCAGTCTTACTGCTTTTTAATAACAAAAGATAAATTCAAATATAAAATTAAAAGTATGAATGATGAAGACGAAAGAACAAGTGCAATAGTTAGACTAAAAACAATGCAGGAAACAAGCGATGGATTCAAAATTGCAGAAGTAGATTTAAAATTACGAGGTCCCGGTGATATTCTTGGCACGAAACAAAGCGGAATGCCCGAATTTAAATATTTAGATTTAATTAATGATGCTGATATTATTTCAAATGCAAAAATTGCAGTTCAAGAAATTTTAAAAGATGATCCAAAATTGCAAAAAGCATATAATTCACTAATAAAAGAACAGCTTTATGTTAAATACGGCATATCTCAATCTTATATCCAAATTGCATAGATTATTCATAGCGTAAAGCATCAATTGGGTCAAGATTAGCGGCTTTAAACGCGGGATATGCGCCAAAAGACACTCCAAGAATTGTGCAAATCAATATACTATAAATTATCCAATCAAGCGGCAATGATATTTGAAGTCCCATCATCTTACTAAAAAATGATGTCAAAATCATTCCCATAGAAATGCCAATAAATCCACCAATTTGGCTAAGTGTAATAGTTTCAATAATAAATTGTAGCATAATCCATATTTTTTTTGCACCGACTGCCTTTCTAATACCAATTTCGCGGGTTCTTTCTTTAATAGTTACAAGCATAATATTCATAATACCAACGCCTGCCGCAATCAAAGCTATAATACCGGAAGCAAAACCAAAAATTGATAAAAATCCAGTAATACTTTCAAATTGCTGAGATAATGATTCATTGGTTTCAATCTCAAAAGTATTGCTTTCCCAAGGTTTTACATTGCGTATTCCACGCAACAATCCGATAGCCTCGTCTTTGGCAATTTCCATATTAGAAATATCATTTGTTTTAACATTAATATCTAAAGATTCTTCCCATTTATCTGAATAATATTTTAAAAATTGCGTTAAAGGTATAACAACTATATTATCTTGGCTTCTTCCTAATATTGCTCCCTTTGTTTCCAAAATTCCAATAATTAAATAATTTTGTTTTCCGATTCTAATTTCTTTTCCTAATGGCTCTACATTTGGAAAAAGTAATACAGCTATATCATTTCCAATTATAGCAACATTACGATTATTTTCGATATCGGAATCATAAAATCCTCTTCCTTCGCTAACATTAATTTTATTTGTAATAAAATAATCAGCATCGGTACCTAATAATGTAACGTCTGGATTTGTCTGATTATTCATATATTTTACGATATGATTTGTCGAACTCGAGCTGGCACTAATAGCAATAGCAGTATTCATTTGTTTTTTGAAAGTATTTGCTTCACGATAATTTATTGGTTTTCTATTACGATAAGCTCTCCAATTCGGACCTCCGAAACGTATTTTGGGAACGCGAAAAATCGAGAAAGTATTTTCACCTAAATCAGCTAACTGCGAACTTACAGTCGAGTTAATAGATCGTACAAGGCCCATAGCAACAATTATTGCAAAAACTCCAATAGAAATACTAAGCAAAGTAAGCACAGCGCGAAGTTTGTTTACTCTTATCGAATCAAGTGCTATTAATATACTTTCAAAAATATTCATAATTAATCTTTATTCAAATCTTAAAGCTTCTACAGGATCGAGATTTGACGCTCTTAATGCGGGTATCAATCCAGCGAGTATCCCCACAAATAAGGATACTAACGAAGCAATTATTAATAATTCTAAAGGCAAAAATGCTTGTAAAAAACCAGCTTGTGGAATAAATTTTGGTAATATCGTAGCAACTGAATATGCAATTATAGAGCAAAATATTAAAGAAATAAAAGCTCCGAGAAGACATAATACAGTAGCCTCGGATATAACTTGTATTAATATCGAGCGGTTTTTAGCTCCGATAGCTTTTCGTATTCCAATTTCTTTTGTTCTTTCGGCAACTGAAACAAACATTATATTCATAATACCAATAATGCCTACGAGAAAAGAAAGTACTGTCATTCCGATGCCAATACCCCAAACGTATAATTTTAATGTTGCAGTTTGGTTTTCGAATGCTTTAGTTTCGTTAATCGAAAAATCATCTTCTGCGCCCGGCTGTAAATTTCTAATGCTACGCATTATTCCTCTCGATTCCTCTCGAATTTCATCGAGCATATCCTCGCTTTTAGCTTTAATTCCAATTGCTATATTTCTATTATTGCCTCCATAGATTTTTAAGAAAGAGCCAAGCGGCATAAACACTTGATTATCAATAAAATCCATTAGTGTTGTACCTTGTTTTCTAATAATTCCAACAATTAGAAATCTAAATCCTTGAATTTTTATTATTTTTCCAATCGCATCACCATTTGGAAAAATTGTTTCAGCAACTTTGTAACCAATAACTACTACATTTGCTCTTGTATCTTCTTCGTATTGAGTAAAATATCTGCCTTCGATAGTTTCGCCAGCAGGAGTTAAGCCGTGATTATGCGAGGTACCAATTGCAGAAATTCCTTGATAATTATCGCTTTCATATTTAATAGTAGAAGCCCATTGCCTCGCGGTCGGAAAAACAAGTTCTGCAGACTGAATTCTATCCATAAATTGTTTAACTTGCTTCAAAGTTACATCTTTTCTTGCTCGAATATCTTTCCAATTTCCCCCACCCGCCCAATCAAATTTATCAATATATATTACATCAACTCCCATCATTTTGAAAGTGTCATCCATAGCAGACTGCAAGCCTGATAAAATCCAACCCATTAGAATTACCGTAGAAATACCAATCAATACTCCTAAAGAAGCAAGAATAGAACGCACTTTATTAGACCTCATTGAGTCTAATGCAAGTTTAATTATTTCATATAATTCCGAAAATGACATATTTAGAATTTACTTTTTATTATTCAAAAATAATTTGTTTTGAATTTATCTTATCACTTTCGATTAATCCGTCGCGTAGCCTAACTATTCTTTTAGCGTGCAGTGCGATATCTTCCTCGTGAGTAACAAGAATTATGGTATTGCCTCTTTTCCACAACTCTCCAAAAAGTGCCATAATTTCTTCACCAGTCTTAGTATCGAGATTGCCCGTTGGCTCGTCTGCTAAAATTATTGATGGATTTGTAATAAGTGCGCGAGCAACCGCAACTCTCTGCCTTTGACCACCAGATAATTCATTCGGTTTATGCGTAATTCTATCACCAAGCCCAACATCTTCGAGTGATTTTTTTGCTCTTTCATATCTTTGAGAACTTGGTACACCCGCATAAACAAGCGGTAACTCAACATTTTTTAAAGCACTTGCACGAGGCAATAAATTAAATGTCTGAAAAACAAAACCAATTTGTCTATTTCTAATTTCGGCTAAATCATTGTCGTCCATCGAAGATACATCTTCATTAGAAAAATAATAATGCCCACTTGTTGGCGTATCGAGGCATCCGAGAATATTCATTAATGTGGACTTGCCAGAACCCGATGGACCCATAATTGCAACATATTCATTCTTATGGATACTAATACTAACATCTCGAAGAGCATAGACTTTTTCAGTACCCATTTCATAAATTTTTGCAATATTTTTTATATCTATAATTAAATTATCATTCATTTTCTTTACGATTATTTCTTTTGGAATTTTTTATATGTCATTGTATCAATTTTAATCGGAGAACCATCGTTAATTTCTTTACTTACAGCCATATAAGAGCCAGATATAATTTCGTCTCCTTCGTTTAATCCGCTTTTTATTTCGATAAATCCATTATCGCTAATACCCGTTTCGACTTGTATCATTTTTGCTTTTAATTTATCATTTAAAAATACAATGGAAGGCGGTCTTTCAACTTTTTTTATAGCATTTTCAACTTCTATATCACCGCCATGCCTTGCATTAAGATTATCCTCAACGGGTTTGTTGTCTCTTACCGTTACTGCTTGTAATGGAACTGCTAATATATTATATTTTGTTTCGGTGCTAATATCAACATTACAAGTCATACCCGGTCTTAATTTAGCTTCTTTATCAATTAATCTAATTTTTACCTCAAAATTAGTAACTTGGTCTGCAGTACCGAGTTGGCTTTGTTTCGCGGAATGCCCTATTTCCAAAACAGTACCTAAATATTTAACATCTGTTATTGCATCTATTTCAATAGAAGTAGTATCGCCAATTTTTACTAAAATTATATCATTTTCATCAACATCAACGACAGCATTCATTAATGATAAATCAGCTACTCGCATTAATTCAGTACCCGCCATCATACCCGTACCAACAACTTTTTCACCTAATTCAACAGAAAGCAATGTAATAACTCCAGCTATTGGGGAATAAATCGAGGTTCGGTCTTGCTCACGCTCGATTTGACTGAGCTGAGCTAATGCTTGTTGATATCTTGCAAGAGAAGATTGATAAGTTCCCGCGGCTCTTGCGGCACTTGCTTTTGCAGTTTCAAATTCTTGTTTAGAAACAAATTCTTTTTTATATAATTCTGCAATGCGTTTTAAGTCGAGTTCGGAGCGTTCCTTTTCAGCTTCGCTAACGGTAATATCCATTTTTGCGGCATCTGCAGCAGCTCGCATTTGCTTTAATTGTGCATCAATAATATCAGGTTTTATTCTCACAAGAAGTTGACCGGGCTTAACGGTATCGCCCTCTTTAACTCCGAGGAAAATAATTTCACCCGAAGTTTGTGAACTAATTTTTACCTCTGTTTCAGGTTGAATTTTGCCCGTTGCAGTAACTGTTTGAATAATTGTGTGTTTGCTTACTTTTTGAGTTGTTACGCTTATAGCTTCATTTTTATTATTAGATTTAATCATAAAAATAGCTATAATAGCTATTAGTATTAAACCAATAGCAATCCATAGCCATGTCTTTTTTTTCTTCTTAGCCATATTTATTCATTATCCTATTTTTTGTTCGTTATTTTCATAAAATACATTATTATAGTAAACTGCTGTTGCTGAAAGTCTATCGTGAAACGCTTGTTTACGATAGCCTATTGAAAAGAAAAATCCGATGTATATTAATATTTGCAGAAAATCTCCAAAAAAATCAAGTGCTAATAGTGGTATAAGCATTCCAATCGAACTTAATACAATAGATATATTTTTCATTATATATCTTGCGAGTAATTTTGTAAACGGAGCTGGAGTAAGGTCATCGCTACCGATACGTATTCCAAGCATCAATTTTCCGAGACTTGCTCCAAAAAAAAGTTCACTTGTAAAATATAACAATGTGATAACATTTACGATAGGCACGATAGCAAGGGCAGTTTTTCGGATTAATTCATCATCAAGAGATTTTCCAAAATATTTTATTCCATCTAATAATTCATTCATCTGACCGCTTGCAAACAATGCAATCACTATTAGTAGTGATAATATTAAATAATCAATTAAATAAGCGGCAAGCCTACGAGCAAAACCTACTCTATATATATAGGGGTTATGCTCCTCGTAATAATTTGGCAAATAATCTGCAAAATTTTTCTTTTCATTTGGTTCAAATTCTGACATAATTTTCTATCCTTTTTTTTATTTTAATATGCCTATTGCGTACTCGACTTCTTTTTGAGAAGAAATATAATTATAAACAGCAGTTATTTTATTAATTTGCGAATTAATATATTGCGTGTTTGCTACGGTATAATCTGTAATATTGGCATTTCCATGTCTGAAACGCTCGCTTGTAACTTCAAAATTTTTTTCTGCCGCTTTTAAAGCTCTATCCGAAATTTCTATTTGTTTTTCTGCTGTTTCTAAATTTAAAATTGCATTTTGAACAGCTTGTTTTATATTTAGTTCAATTTTTTGCTTTTGGATTTCTTGTTGAGTAAGTTGTAGTTCTGCATTTTGAATATTCATATTTGTTCTGAAATTATCAAATATTGGTACTGATAAATTTAATCCAGCGTAAGACCTTCCCAAATCCGAAAATGAGCCGAGTTCGAAATAATTCCAGCGCCAACCCGCATTTGCATCGAGTTTTGGCATATAGCCCGCTTTTGCTATTGTAATTTGCTGACGCGAGGCTTCTATCATCATTTCAGCTGCTTTATAATCGTTTCTATTTTCTATTGCATTTTTTACTGCTAATGATAATGTACCCGTTCGGCTACGAAAATATTCTATATCAGCATTAGAAATATAATTTGGTATTACATTTAATTGAAAATCTATATCAAAATTTGGCATCAGTCCCATCGTAGCAAGTAAATTTGTTTTAGCTATATTTAACTGATTTTCTGCTTGAACGATTTCGATTTCACGATTACCAAGCTCGGCTTCTTGCGAATACACCACATTTATTGGCACTATACCAGCTTCGTATTGAGACTGTATCCGTGCTAATTCGCTTTTTCCTTGTTCGAAATTTTCTCTACGAATTTTAACTAATTGAGCATTTCTAACGACATCAATATATTGGCGATAAACATTATATCGCACTAATTGCATTGTTTGGTCTAAGTTTAATGTGCTTGAATTTAATTGATTTTGAGCGCGTGAATAATTTGCTTCGCGTGAAAATCCATCAAAAATGGTCAAAGAAGTCATAGCATTAATATTATAAGAATTATTACTTTGAACAATTTTTCCATTTACATCGAGCCAACTTTGCCCGTCGTTACTCAAGGTTCTGTTATAACCCGCATTGAAATTTACTGATGGCAAATATGCCCCAAATGCTTGTGTAATATCAGCACCGCTTGTTTTAACTTGTGCTTCTTGCAAAACAATATCAAAATTATGACGCAATGCAATATCAATACATTCAGTTAGATTATAAACTCTTTTTTCGCTTTCTTCTGCTGATAAATTAAATGTAAATAATAATATTAAAGCAAATAAAAATGCTTTATTCATCTTTCTTCCTTACTAATTTCTATTTCTTGTTTGATTATACGTAAGATTAGTCAAAAAAGTTACAAAAAGAATATAAGATAAATTAAGGAAATTAAATTTAATTTATAAATATTTATGAATATGTTTTCGTCTCAGAAAATCAACTATTTCTTGAACTTGGTCAGACTGCCCACGCTTACAAATCATTATAGCTTCTTTGGTGTCAATTACAATAATATCCTCCATACCTACAACTCCAATCAATTTATCTTTCGACATAATAAACGAATTTTTGTTGTTTATCGAAACGACATCGCCCATAAGAATATTTTGGTTTGCATCTTTCATTTGTACTCTATACAACTCGTCCCAATTGCTTAAATCACTCCAAGAAAAAGTTGCATTTACACAAAAGACATTATCTGCTTTTTCTAAAATTCCGTGATCTAATGAAATAGAGCTTATTTGCTTATAAATTAATCTTAATTCCTCAATATATTCCTTTGTTCCATAAATATTGTTAAGCTCTGATAATTTTAAATTATAATCAGGTAGAAATTTTTTGAAAGAATTTCGGAAAACATTTATCGAACATATAAAAATCCCACTATTCCATAAAAAATCACCAGTATCAATAAATCTCTGTGCTGTGTTAGCGTCGGGCTTTTCTGCAAATGTCAAACAATAATAAATTCCCGAATCCTGTTTTTCGCTTGTATCAATTTGAATATATCCAAATTGAGTTTCGGGTCTGCTCGGCTCGATACCAATTGTAACAATAGATTGATTTCGGCTTGCAAATTCAAACGATAGTTCAAGCGAATGATAAAACTCACCAAGATTTGAAATAATGTGGTCAGCTGGAAATACAGACAAAAGAGTATTCTCATCGAAACCTTTATTTAAAATATAATTTACAGATAAAGCAGTACAAGGCGCAGTCCCACGACCAAAAGGCTCAAATATCAAATTTTCTTCTTGCAAACTCGGAATTTGCTCTAAAGCTAAATCTTTATAAGCATAACTTAATACAATAAATATATTTTCCCTTTTGAAAAATGGAAGCAAACGGTTGTAAGTGTTTTGTAATAAAGTCCCTTCGCCATATAAATACTTAAATTGTTTAGGGGTGTTTTCTGTACTTTTGGGCCAAAATTTTGAACCTAATCCACCTGCTAATATTAGAGCTACTTTTTCCATTACTATTTTTTAAAACTCATTTTTTTTAAATTAAAATATCTTTCAAAATTAAGAATAATTATTGAATAAAAAAAACAATAAAATTAATTATTTTTTATCAATTAATATATTTTTGTGAAAAATAAATTTTCAAAATTTTATATTCACTTATTTATATTTTTTTATTAGGTAAAAATGACTTTACAAGATTTACGTTCAGACGCAAGAGTTGCCGCTATCGAGTTTAAAAATGGTTATATACAATTCATTTACGAGGATTTTTTTAGTGAAAGAATTTTCGAAATAAAAATTAAAACTGATTTTGCTTATATCAACTACAAACTCGATGAAATTGCTTATGAATTTTGTCAAATCCGTCATTTTAATCTAAAAGACCAGCTCCCAATTGATGAGAAATCCAAACTCTATATTATGCCCGATACCTTTATCAAACAAATGAAAATAGCTCGCCAGAAATTTAATTTAGCAATTGGGTTAAATTCAATCGAGTGGAAAAATTTCATTCAAGTATATGGTGATGGGCTAATAATAGCCTGCCCCGTCAAAAATTTAGAAAATATAGACATCGAAGAAATCGGCACAATACTCAATTTAAGTACAAATTAAGCTAAATATTTACTCCATAACACCTAATCTATATATCTTGGTATAGATTTTGCAAAGAAAAGTGGGAATTAGTTTTTTATGAGCTATAGGGGCGCTTATGCAAAGTGATACTGAAAAATTAAATTATATCCAATATTTAATTTATGAGGCAAATAGATTAATTAAAATTGGACAAATTGGTATTGGATTAGAAAAATTTAAAGAGGTTTTAGAATACGAGCCAAACAATGAGGTAGCTCTTAAATCTATAAATTTAATAAATCAGTACAATGCTGAAAATAGGATGGAAGAGCATATAATACAAATTCCAGAAAATGTGCTTAAAGCACTAAAGGCACAATGGTATAATGAACTTAAAGAAAAAAAGACAAAGGAAGAGCTTGCGATACCCAAAGTTCAATTATCTGAGCGCCATATCAAAAATTTAAAAGTGTTATTAGATAGGCATCATTTACTGCAAACTCTACCTAAAGGAGCAGTATGCGCAGAAATCGGTGTTGATAAAGGAGACTTTTCTGAAAAAATTTTAGAAACTACTAATCCGCAAAAATTACATCTTATAGATGCTTGGGGAAATCCTGAACGATATCATGATGGATTAAAATACTTGGTATTAAATAGATTTAATGAAGAAATAAATCAAGGAAAAGTTGAAGTAAATGTTGGTTACTCTACGGATGTTCTTAAAAATTTCCCAGATTATTATTTTGATTGGGTGTATCTCGATACGGCTCATAGTTATAAAGTTACAAAAGAAGAATTAATTGTTTTGAAAGATAAAGTTAAAAATGATGGTATAATAAGTGGACATGATTATATTATTGGAAATTGGGTAGGTAATGTTCGTTATGGAGTAATAGAAGCAGTACATGAATTTTGTGTTAAATATAATTGGGAATTGATATATCTTACAATTCAAAAACAAGAATCACCTAGTTTTGCTATAAGAAGGATATAAGAATGATAGTACACCTTTTATATGAAAATGAATATACATTTGCATATTATGAAATGATAAGAGACTACTTTGATTTAAATGAGCATTTGTTTATTATAAACAATTATAATAAACATTCATGGGATAAAAACAGAACATTCCATTTTACAAATTGTTTAAAAGTAAAAAGTTTTTTAAATGATGAGGTATTAAACCATTTAAAAAATGCCGAAGTAATTGTATTGCATAGTTTATTCGCTAGGACTGCATTGTTTTTATTATTTGATAATTTATATTTATTGAAAAAAACTATCTGGATGCTTTGGGGACATGATTTATATGTATATAGAGAAGCGGGAACAAAAAGTAATCCTTTTGAAATTGAGGAAAAAAGAAAAATTGTAATTAAAAATTTTGCTTATATATCTGCAAGAAAAGAAGATTTTGAACTTGTACAAAAAATATACAATACAAATGCAGTAAACGTTCTTGTTGGATATGGTCTCGTATCGGATTATGATGATTTAGATAATTGCAATAGTTTTTCAACTGGAAATACAACTAATATATTACTTGGTAATTCATCTACTAAAACTAATCAACATATTGATGCAATCAATATGTTAAGTAAATATAAAAATGAAAATTTAGCAATATATACCCCCTTATCCTATGGTGATGAAATTTATGGTAAAGAAGTTGCCGATTACGGTATTTCAATTTTTGGAAAAAAATTTATACCAATTTTTGATTTTATACCAACTAAAAAATATAACATTTTAATGAAAAGTATTGATATTGGCATAATGAATCATAATAGACAGCAAGCAGGTGGTAATATTTTTTCATTGCTGTATTTGAATAAAAAAGTTTTTATTAATAAAAGTAATACTATTTATTCACACGCATTAAGAATTGGAATGACTGTTTATGATATACAATTAATAAAAACACTTAGTTACAAAGATTTCAAAAAACAAGATTTAATTGATTATGAATATAGTAGGAATTATATAAGAAAATATTTTTCAGATGAAGCAAGAGCAACAAAGTGGAAAGAGATTTTTGAATTAGTAAAAAAAGGAAATCATGAATTATCTTTAGAAAGATTAAAGGAAAAACACCCGAATTGGGATGATTTTAGAACAATATATATAAAACATGTTAGCGTTCAAGCTCCTATATTGAAGGAACAACCAAAGTCTTCGCCCGCCCCACCAGATGATTTTTCTCATAATGAACTTTCTGCATTGAAGGAACAACCAAAGTCTTCGCCCGCCCCACCTCGTATTCTCTATATTGCTTATGTAGAACCTAAATATAAACAATTATACAATAAAATAGCTGGTCAAGTACAAGCGTTGAGAGAAATTGGTGCTAAAGTTGATGCTTTTATTATTGGCAAAGGAGAAAGTTTAGTTGGTAATGACTTTCCTTTTACTATAATTAATTTGAACGAAATAAAGGCAGCTCGGCACTTTATTGTTGAGCAACTAATAATTAAGTTCAAACCCGACTATGTTTATTTTCGCTACCCAAATGGCTATAATAATGCTTTAGAACCATTGATACCACTTGCTGAGAAATATAAGAACTTTTATTTTGAACATAATACTAAAGAAGAAGATGAGTTAAGAGCAAATGAACAAATTGCTCTATTGCAGCAAGAAATTAATTTTGGTCGTATACTCATTACTAAAGCATCCGGATTGATTGGAATGACAAATTCATTTTCTGAACATCAGAAAAAAAGAGTTACTAATCTACAAACCCCAATTACTACTATAGCAAATGGTATTACTATTAGTAATTATATAGTCTCCACTCAACCAATATTATCTGATAGATTGGTATTGCTCTTTGTAGGATATATCTCTATTCATCACGGTATTGAACGTTTACTCCATAGTATTGCAAACTATAAAGGAAATATAAAAATATCTTTATTGATTGTTGGGAAATTCTTTAATTCTGAATATGAAAATACTATTCGCGAGTTAGAAAAAACTTTAAACTTAATGGAGCAAGTGCATTTTTTAGGTGAATTATCAAAAAATGAATTAAATAAATATTATGATGAATCTCATATTTGTATCGGTTCCTTAGGTATGCATCTTATTAATTCACCAGAGGGTGCCAGCCTCAAAACAAGAGAGTATATCTCACGTGGGAAACCCATTATAATTGATCACAAAGATACAGACATACCTGATAATGTTGATTTTGTGTATAGGGTAAGCGCGGATTCCTCACCTATTGATATTGATGAATTAATTAAATTTTATAAAAATATAAAGTCCAGTCCACTAGATATTAGGAGATTTGCTGAAGAACATCTTGATTGGAAAATCAAGATGAAAAAATTGATTGATTTTATGACAAATAAAAACAATTATATAAATGTAACTGAAGAAAATAAGAAAGAAATTTATTTCTTATTATTTAAGAATGATTTTGAGTATAATTACAATATATTAAAGAGTATAATTGAAAATAATTATAATTATGAAAATCTCATTATTGTTGATTTCCAAACAGCTGGACAGAATAGAAAGTTATTAAATTTAGTTGAAAAAAATATAAAAATTATAGAAGTTTCGAAAGATTTTTCCGATGAAGAAGCTGTTGAATTTGTAAAAAAGAAATTAAATTGTGATATTAAAATTATAGATGCAAATAATACTATATTATTAAACAATCAATCAATTGAGCAAAATAAGAATATTTTCAGGAATAAAGAAGAATTTATAAAATATTTCGACAATATTAAAGATGAGCGTAACGAATTTGAGAAAAATTTAGCAACTCAAAATATTAATAATAGCGAATTTTATGTAAATGGCCATTGCGTCAATTGTAATAAACAAAGTAGTTTTATGATTGATTGGAAATTAGTATATAATGGAATACCGGGTTATCGAGAAAGATTAATTTGCCAAAGCTGTGGTCTGTCTGCTCGGAAACGTGCAATTATTGATGTTATGAATAGTTTTAATACTATTAATACTAATTGTCAAATTTATATTTTAGAGCAAAAAAGTAAATTTTATAGTGCATTAAAATCAAAATATGGAAATAGATTAGTTGGTAGTGAATATTTAGGTGATGAATATCCTAATGGAAAAATTTTCAATGGATTACGTAATGAAAATATTCTCAATCTAAGTTTTAATGATCAAACTTTTGATTTGCTAATATCAAATGATGTTTTTGAGCATGTTCCAAATATTGAACTAGCTCTTAAAGAATCTTTTAGAGTTTTACGTAACAACGGTATATTGTTATTTTCTATACCATTTAATATAAATCGTAATCAAACAACAAAAAGAGCTGAATTGATTGATGGAAAGATTATTAATATAGAAAATCCCGTTTATCACTACGATATTTTACGAAAAGAAGGATCGCTTGTATTTTATGATTATGGTTGGGATTTATTAGATAAAATTAAAGTGACTGGCTTTAAAGATCTATATATTATTGATAGTTATGATATTTCAAAAGCTCAATTTGGTTTTGGTGTATGTTTATCATTTGTTGCAGTAAAATAGAGAGTGTGTAGTGCCTTCATTAGAACATAATTACAAAAAATGGAATAATTCATACAAATGGGATGATCAAGGAGATAATAAAGATAAAAAGAGAATTAATTTTTCACATTCACTTGTTTCTATTGTTATTCCAGTATATAATAAAGTTGAATTAACCAAACAATGTATAGAGGCTATATTTAAAAATACAGTATATCCAAATTATGAAATTATAATTGTAAATAATGCTTCAACAGATGATACATTTAATTATTTGGACAAATTGAAAGAGATAAATCCAAAGATTAAAGTAATAAATAATAATGAAAATCTTGGATTTGCTAAGGCAATAAATCAAGGTGCTAATATTGCAAGTGGAAAGTATTTAGTCTTACTTAATAATGATACAATTCCTCTTGAAAATTGGCTTACTAACTTAATAAATACAATTAATTCAAATGATAAAATTGCAATAGTTGGCTGTAAATTACTTTATCCAGATGATAGTATTCAACATTGTGGAGTTGCATTAAGAAGGGACAGGAAATGGTTTAAACATCCTTACAAGTTTGTTGAAAGGAATCATCCAATAGTAAACAATTATAGAAAATGGGATGCTGTAACAGCCGCGTGTATTATTACACCAACTGATTTATTTCATAAAGTAGGTCATCTTGATGAATATTATTTAAATGGTTGCGAAGATATTGATTATTGTTGTAAAGTACGTGAGGCAGGCTATGAAATATATTATGAACCCAAAGTAGAACTTTACCACTTAGAAAGTCAATCTGAACGTATAAATCAAAATGAAAATGATATACGTAATTTTGAATATTTCATATCAAAATGGGGTAATAATGCACTTAAAACAGAATTAGAGATTTATGTTGAAGATGGTTTATGGGAAATTATTGGCAATCAATATGTTCATAAGTTTAACGATTATGTGAAAGAATGGAAAAATAAATTTGATATCGCAGTTCAACAAAACAATGTACAAGAAGCAAAACGATTACAAAAAATATTCAAACATTTATATACCGTTGAAAGTTGGGATTTTGAAATAAATAATCTTCCAAGACCTGAAAATACAATTTCTTTTGATAAAATTTCAGAAAAAAATTATTCAAATAATTCTCAAAAATATGAAAAAAATGAATTATCGAACAAAACCCAATCAAAACTCCGCATTCTATTTATTTGCCATGATTTTCCTCCATATCGTTATGCGGGGGCTCAGTTATTTGCGAAGAATTTAGCACAGGCGATAAATAAAGCGGGCAAGGCTCAGGTTGAAATTCTTTATCCGCAGTTTAGAGATAAAAATAAACAAGATTATTCTATAACTCAAACTACTTATGAAGATTTGACGGTATTTGAATTAAATAAGCCCGCCGCAGGAGAACCCGGTAAAGTTTTTAACCAAAATATTGCTCAATCTATTTATCAATTTTTGAGTCAGAATCATTATGATTTAATACATATTCACGGCTTGGGGCAAATCACAATGGCGCCTGTATTTATTGCCGCTAAAATGCAGATTAAAATGATAATGACTTTGCACGATTTTTGGTTTATTTGTACAAATTGGCATTTACTTACAAATAATCAAGATATTTGCACGGGACCCGAAAGTATAGAAAAATGTGCTTTGTGCTTTATTACAGATAGTCCATACCATACTAAAACTGAAGAAAATTATAAAAAATCTATAGACTTCATAAGCGAGCGAAATTTAATTTTTAAAGAAGCATATTATAAAATTTCAAAATTTTACGCACCGAGCAATTATTTAAAGAATGTATTTAATAAATATGGATTTTTTAATATTGATGTATTAAATAATGGTCTTACTCATAAGGAATTATCTGTAAATAATCGTATTAGAGATGATAGAAATATTATATTCGGTTTTACGGGTCAGATAATTAAAAGAAAAGGTGTTATCTTTTTATTAGAAGCTTTTATAGCTATTTCAAATCCCAATATTGAATTACATATATATGGTAAAATTGATGTAGAAAGTGATTATGGAAAAAATATTCAAAATATGATTAATTCAGATAATAGAATTAAATATTTTGGAGAATATAAAAATGAAAAAATTAATGAAATTTTAAGTACACTTGATATTGTAGTAATACCTACTCTAATGGATAATTATCCTATCACAGTGCAGGAGGCATTTTATAACAAAGTTCCCGTTATAGCATCAAATATAGGTGGTATTCCCGAAATGGTTTCTCATAATAAAAATGGAATATTAACCGAGCCAAGCTCTGTATCAGATTTAAAAAATGCCATGCTTAAAATAATTGACCATCCCGAATTAATAAATAAATTTAAAGAAAATATACCATATATCAAGAGTTTAGAAGATAATGCACGAGAATATTTAGCAGAATATAATCAAATCCTTGATAATAAAATTGATTTGAATAAAAACAGTAACAATATTATATTAAATGAAATTAAAGAGAATAAAAAAATAAAAATCCTTTTTTATTTCTTCAAGAATGTGCATATCCCAATTTTAGAGCCAATATATAGAAAGCTAAAAGCTATGCAGCCAGAGGCACAAATTGCTTTTGGATATATGAGCTATGCTCCACAAATTAGAGCTGGATTTACTCCCGAAGAATTTGAATTATTGAAAGATTTTGGTGAAAAATTATATAATAATCCACAAGACTACAATCCCGATATTACTTTTATCGCCGATTCTTGCTATGAGTTTGTCCAAAAATGCGGATTACTCGTTCATGTAGGACACGGCATATTATCAAAGGGGCAATATTATACAGATACACAGTTAGCACGACGCGAGGAATATGCAGATTTAGTATGCGTACCCGGCGAATATCATAAAAAAATATTAAATCGAATCATAAGTAAGCCCGTTGTAGCTACGGGTATGGCAAAATTAGATGCACTCTATGACGGAACATATACAAGAGAGAAAATCATTCAAAAATATGGTCTAAACCCTCAAAATAAATTTATTCTCTACGCACCGACATTTAATGATGAATTATCAGCAATACCATTCGTTTATGATAGAATAAATGAGGTAATTCCCGATAATAATACATTCCTTCTAATTAAATTGCATAGCAGTACAAAACAAGAATATAAAAATATGTATCGCGAACTATTTAGAAAAGATGCAAGAGTAATTTATATTGAAGATTTAAACATTGCACCATATTTAGCACTTGCGGATATTATGATTTCCGATGTATCTTCTGCTATGATAGAATTCGCATCGCTTGATAAACCTTTAATTCTATTTAATAACCCAACTTGGACAACTTACAAATATTATAATCCAAATGATATAGAGTTTAAATGGCGAGATATAGGCATAGAGGTTAATAATTTAGAAGAAATGAAGCAAGCAGTTATTCGCTCACTTAATACTCCAAAAGAATTTTCACATAAGAGAATTTATTATACCGAACAAATAATTGCAAATAAAACTTATGCCGACGCTTCACAGAAAATTATAAACTCGGCACTCGAATTGCTAAACAAAAGAGTAAATATTCATAGCGGAGTAAGAATATGAAAATTCACGTAATTGGTGCTGGCAATTGGGGAACTACCTTAGCGCATATTTTTTCTAAAAAAAATGAGGTTTTGCTATGGACAAGTTCGCAAGAATTTGCTGATGAAATAAATAATACAAGAGAAAATAAGCGTTATATAAAAGGTCTAATTCTCAATGGTAATTTATTAGCAGTAAAAAGTTTCACGGTTGATATAAATGATGACGATTTGATAGTTATTGCAGTACCATCTTATGCTTTGCCCGAGCTTAGTATTCATTTGCAAAGTCATCTCAAAAATCAAATAATAGTTTGTGCTACTAAGGGATTTGAAAATCATACTTTGCGAACAATGGGCGAAGTTTTATCTGCAAATTTACCAAATTCGCCAATAATCGCGTTATCGGGACCTAACATAGCAAGAGAAATCGCACAAGGGAAGCCTACGAAAGCAGTTTTAGCATCAGAAAATCTAATTGCTGTTACAAAAGCAATCAAATATCTGAACAACGATTTACTTAGCTTCGAAGTATCAAGAGATATAAAGGGGGTCGAGCTTTGTGCCGCACTTAAAGGCATTATTGCAATTGGCGTTGGCATTTCAGACGCTCTCGAGCTTGGTGATAATTTTATAAGTTTATTGATGACTTACGGATTAAGAGAATTTTCGGAAATAGCAAAATTTTTAGGTATTGACAGAAAAACAATTTATGGTATTGCAGGTTTAGGCGATTTGATTGCAACGTGTTTGAGTAAAAATAGTCGAAATAGAAAATTTGGCTATCTTTTAGGTAAAGGTTATTCTCGTGATGAAGCCTTAAAAGAAGTTGGAATGGTCGTCGAAGGAGTTCAAATGGCTAAGACAATAATGGGATTAGAGGAACTCAATGTATCAATTCCCTTGTTTTCAATAATTACAAAAACAATATTTAATGAAAATGGTGGTTTCTCTGAACAAGATTTTATAAAATGTTTAACTCAATATAAAGTTTAGAAGAAGATATGAATGCTATAATATTAAATGCGGGCAAGGGTAGTCGTCTGTCAAAATATACAAATAATACTCATAAATGCTTACTCAATGTTGGTGGAAAAAAAATTATTGATTATCAGCTCGAGTCGCTTAAATATGCGGGAATTAAAAATATTACTATCGTAGTTGGCTATTTGAAAGAACAAATCAAAGAATATGTTTCTAAATACAAGGATTTTGAGTTTAATTTTGTCGAAAATCCAAATTATGCAAATACAAATACAGCTTTCTCTTTAAGACTTGCTAAAGGAATGCTTTATTACGATACGATTTATTTAAACGGTGATGTAGTTTTCCCAAAAGAATTAATTAAACGACTTATTGATAGCGAATATGAAAACGCTCTCGCAGTTGATTATAAAGAGTGTGGCGAAGAAGAAGTAAAAGTAGAACTCAGTGGCAATAGAATTACTCGAATCGGAAAAGATATTCCACTAAATTTATCAAAAGGTGAGTTTATTGGTATTGCAAAATTTTCTAAAAATATGAGTGATAAATTTGTTCAATCATTAGATAATACTATAGAAAAAGAAATGCTTTATAAAGTATTTTTTGAGCATTCTTTACAACAAATAATTAACGATGTCGAGCTTATGGCTGTTGACGTTACTCAAATGCAAGCAGTAGAAATTGATTTTGAAGAAGATTTATTAAAAGCTATCGAAATATATAAAGATTAATATAAAATGAATAGCCAACTTAAAATATTATTTTTCATCGAAAGAGAATTACATATTCCTTTTTTAGAACCAATTTATGATTATTTTAACGAAAATTTTGATTTCGATTTAGCATTTATTACTATTCCATATATAAAATCGAGTGAAGATAAGCCAGGGCGTGGAATAAATGATAAAGAATTAAAGCGTTTAAAAGAAAAAGCAAAATTTATTTATAATAGTTCGGAATTTAAGCCCGATCTGACTTATGTTGCTGACGTTAGTTTTTCTTTAAAAGATTGTGGAAAAATTATAAACGTAGGGCATGGATTAATTAGCAAAGGTGGATTTTATGTTGACTCACCAATTGTTAGACGTGAAAATCTCGCTGATTTAATATGCGTACCGGGAACTTGGCATAAAGAAGTTTTAGAAAAAAATGTTTTTGTGCCAA
Organism: Bacteroidota bacterium; assembly: GCA_029974985.1. Classification (GTDB taxonomy): domain Bacteria; phylum Bacteroidota; class Ignavibacteria; order Kapaibacteriales; family UBA2268; genus JANJTB01. The sequence goes on from JARKQC010000360.1 coordinate 271,413, forward strand.
TAGTAGCAACGGGATTTATAAAATCTGATAAATTATTTGGTCCAAAAGCCATTTCAAGAAACGAATATTGTCAAAAATATAATATTCCACAAAAAAATTCTATAATTTTATATGCTCCAACATTTAACAAAGAATTATCATCAATTCCAATTATCGAAGATAAAATCGCTCAATTAGCAAATAATAATACAACAATATTAATTAAACTACATAGCGTAACAGATGCAAAATATGTTGAAATGTATAAAAAACTTGCTAATTTTCATCAAAATATTATTTTTGTTGATGAAATTGATGTATCGCCCTCACTTATTGCCGCAGATATTTTAATTAGTGATGTATCTTCTGTATTAGTCGAGTTTATGCTATTAAATAAACCCGTCATTGTGTTTAATAATCCAAATATAAGTCAATATTCTCATTATAATCCCGATGATATCGAATATCAAGTTCGAGAGGCTTGCTATGTAGTTAATAATTTTGAAGAGTTATATTATGCTGTTAAGAAAGCAATGATTTTCCCTGAAGAATTTTCTGCTCGAAGAAAATTTTATTCTTATATTTTATGCTATGGTAAAGATGGTAAATCAGTTGAGCGGGCGGCACACGCTGGATTAGAATTATTAAATTATAATTTTGCAAGTAAAGAAAATATTGAAATAAGTGTAGTTTTCCAAGATGATGAAAATAATACAAATGACAATATTAATAATATAATAGATATATTTAATAAATATACTGAAACAAATATTGAAATTATATTACTAAGCAATAAGCATTACGAAAATGAATTTATCAAAATATTGCCCAAAAATTCAAATATTGGAGATATAATAAATAATTCAGCGGGTGAGTTTATTTTCTTTGATGATTTTAACTTAAATTTCCCAAGCAATTATTTAAGAACTCTTATTTATTATTTCAAATGGTATCCAAATACTTTTGCTGTCGAATGCCTAACTGAAAAAGATAATTATAAAGATATAACGCGAGATTATTTTCCGCAAATTAATGAAAATGATTTAGAGGAAATTCAGTTTAATTTTAGATATTTCATTGCTCAAGATATTAGAATTTCACAATTAAATAGCTTTCCCGCTATTTTCAAAAAAGATAATTTAAATAATTATGTAAATGCTAAAAATTTCAATGAATTAATCAAAGCTATAAACAACAGTCCACATAATGATAAATTTAGAAAAGCTATTGATGTTTTTGCTTATAAAAATCAAATTGAATTGAATAATTATTCAAAAGAAGAATTAATTCAATTAATTGAAAAAAATTCTTGGAATTTAGAAGCAAGACTAAAATTATATAGCTTACAAAAAGATAATTTATCAGCAAAACATCAAGAAGTTTTTCAAAGTAATACAAAAAAATTGACATCAATTATTATTCTTGCAAAAGATCAGTTCGAATATACAAAAGAGTGTATTGATTCGATATATCAATTCACACCAGAACCTTTTGAATTAGTTCTAATTGATAATGGTAGCCGCGATAATATACCAAACTATTTTGCAGAACTTAAAAGAACAAAAAACAATGTAAAAGTAGTTACAAATATTGAAAACGTTGGCTTTCCGAAAGGAGTAAATCAAGGTTTACGCGAAGCCGTTGGCGATTATGTCTTAATTGGTAATAATGATACAATTGTAACACCGGGCTGGCTAAAGCGAATGCAAGAGGTTATCGAAAGCAATCCAAAAATTGGTTTAGTCGGACCAATGTCTAATAATATAAGTGGACTTCAGCTAATTGAAAATTTGGAATATTCGACCTTGCAAGAAATGCTTCAAATTGCAGAAAATCTAAAAAGAAATTATGCGGGTCAAACTATTGAATTTCCTCGACTTGCATTTTTCTGCACTCTTATTAAACGCGAAGTAATAGATAAAATAGGTGGACTCGATGAAATATTTAGTCCCGGAAATTACGAAGATGATGATTTTTGTATGCGCTCTCAAATTGCGGGCTATAAAGCATTAATCTTGAAAGATGTGTTTATTCATCACTATCGCTCGCGTAGTTTTGTTGATGATGGTAATGATGCTTACCGCGAAAGATTGCAAAAAAATCGCTCTATTTTTGCTAAAAAATGGGGCGGCACTCCCGAAGAAATTTGGTTAGAGGGCAAAAAGATTATGCCGCCCGAATTATATATAAATTATAAGTAATTTTTTTTGTGAAATTACTTTTTCTTATTTGCTGGTTTAGAAGTTGATTTTTTATTTTCAACTTTTTTATACATAACTTTAGCTTCATATCCAAGATTTGATATTATTTTTGTAATATCATTTTCATTCGTCTTTTCAGGGTCAAATTTTATAGTAACCACTTTAGTATCAACGTCTGCGTTTGTTTCTAATATACCATCAGTTTTTTTCAATTTCTTTTCGATTTTCGAAGCACAAGTGCCACAGTGAAGATTTGTTTGAACATTAATTTCCTTAGGTTCTGCGGAAAATAATGAAATGGCGGCAAAAAATGTAGCCACTAATACCATTATAAAATTTTTGAACGACATAACTAACCTTATATAATAAATAAAAAAATTATTTTTTCAATATTTCTAAAGCATTTTTAATAAAATTATCATATTTAGAATTTTTATCTGGTAACTCATAATTAAATTCAATATCAGGAATTATCGGATTGTCTAGTAGTAATTTGTTATCGGGGCTATATACTTTAAGTCCTGAGACTGACACGTTATATCCGCCCAAAAGCCTTATTGGATAGACTTCTGCGGCATTTCCGGCGCTTGGTTTTCCTGCAAGAAGTCCAATTTTATTAGATTTAACTATTGACGCAATCGCTTCGGCATAGGCGCAAGTTTTTTCATCAATTAAAAATATATTCTTCTTACCGCTTAATTTTTTATTAGCGCGAATTTTATCATTGCCAAATATTAAATGCGATACAAGATTCTTATCTGGCTCTGTGTAAACGGGTATATCCCATTTTGCATTTTTCAAAGAATCATCGGATAGCAAACCTAAGAAATGCTCGCTCATACTTGTCATTCCGCGTAAATCGAAGATAAATGCTTTGCGTTGTGATAAAGGCTCGATAAAATCTTTAAATCTATTATCGCTTAATTCTGTAATATTAATATAAACATAACCCGTATCTAATTCAAATACTTCTAAAGGCTTAGGTTCGAAAATATTTTGAATAAGATGCTCTCTTTTTGGATATACTTCTTTAAAAGTACCATCTGGCTTTTTGAAAACAAATTTCTGTGTTGAGTTTTTTGCACCTAATCTAATTTCTGCTAATGCCTTAGCAATTTTATAAGTTTTATTATTGCCCGGAATTAGTGAAATTTTATTATTAATATATTCATCAATTTTAATATCTCCGATTTGAATTAATTCATCACCAATTTCTAATCCAAGAGAAGCATCAACATTTGTGCTAATAACATATTTATTATCAAAATATCTTAAAATAAAAGGATAAGAAAAATCATATTCAGAATTATTATTCCAAGTTCTTGAGCGTAAATCGCCCGTTATAACAAGAATTGACTCTATTAATTTATCAAAATCCTTATCGCTGGCACTTGCTGTTTTAAGTCCGTAAACAAGCACTGAATCAAGTTCGTTATTTGGTATTTCTTTTATACTAAAATGTTTAATTAAGCTCCATAATTTAATAACAGAAGCAATTCTTGTTAATCTATCATCGTTATTTGGATTATATCCTTTGGGCTTTCCCGCAAGCGAAAAATTAGCTTTATTTTGCTTTGGTATAACCGTTGAATCATTTGCATAATACACAAGTGGTTGGTGCAAATAAACACTCTTATCAAGAGAATAAGTATAGATTTTTCCAATTAAGGGATAATCAATTCTATTATTATCAGATTCCATAGAAATTGAATATTTCCCTTTCGTACAATCACTTGAATCAACATATATACTATATCCAGCGGCTATAACAGCAGGCTCAAATTCCCAAAATTGAGGAAATCCATTAGAATTTAAGGTCTCGAAACTATAATTAGCAAGAGGAATATCACCATTTTTTTTATTATTTTCTATGACATCAATTCTTACATCATCAAAAGATGCTTTGCCTTCGCCAATAAATACAAGAGCTAATTTTAAAGTCAATACATCTTTTGGTAAGTCAATACTTAATTCATAGCGTTTCCAAGTGTTTTGCATAGCAGGAGTTAATACCGTAGTTGCTACGATATTATCATCATTTTTTGTAATTCTATCGGCTTTAACCCAAATTTGAGCATTAGCGCCAGGTGATTTTTGAGCAACCTTTATAGAAGCAGATATTTTTATTTTTTTTTCTTTATATTTTACTACATCAATAACTTGCAAAACTGATGCTTCTCTTCTTCTATTAGAAGCAAAAATATTTTTTGACATCGAAGAGAAAATATCATCTGCTCTTTCTACTGGACCACCAATATGTTGCATCGAAACCGCTAAATGTTCTGGGCTATTATCAGGCTTATTATAAATAATATTCGTATCTTTTTTATTATTAACAAAAGCTAAGGGCGACATTATTTGAGCATATTGATTTAAAGATGAAATTAATTCTTTTTGATTTTTTGCATTTTCTGCATTAGAAATTGCCCAGAATGTCAAAAGCTCGCTTTCATTAGTAGTTAAATTGTTAGTTGGGTTAAAAAAGTTTAAATAAGCATATAATTTAGCAAGACTTGTCAGATTATTAAGTTCCATATCAGAAAGTTGTTTCGCTCTTTCATTTATAGAACCTTTAGGCTGAACAACTTCAATTTTAAAATCATCAGTCCATAATTTACCAATTCCTTGTAGTATTACACCAAATCTTAATTCATTTGTTTCATCTGGAATATCAATTATTAACTCATATTCTTTCCAATCATTAGACCTAATTAGATTATCTTCGAGATATTCACTAACGGTTATATTATCTTTTGTTGACCTTCCTATTGCCCATAGTTGCCCATTACTTGTATTATACTTCGATTCAAATCTTGCTTTTGCTGAAATTTTTACTTTTTTTCCACGATACGGAATTGCGTCAATAATTTGATAAATAGGAACAAGATTTTTCTCAATTTCGTCTGTATTGCTAACATTATCGGGGCTTGATAATAGCATACATAAATCACCTTCGGCTGGATTGTTTTTTGTAAGCATTGCATAATAGCCCGCTTCTTCAATTTTTCGTGGCAATGTCCAAGAAGCTGGATAAAGACTATCAATCCCCTTTTCAAAATTTAGATTAGTAACCTGAAATAAAGTTTGTGATTTTGAAATAAATATATTCGAAAATATTATTATTAATACTAAAGCAAAGTTCTTACGCATAATTTTTTATTACAATGATTATTAAGTGAAAATTTTAAAATCTAAATTAAAATAATGATTAATTTAACTATAAAATTATAAGACGAATAAAAAATAGAATTTGTACAATATTCTTTGGCAAAGTAATTGCGAATATATATTTGAATAAGTTTTTATTAAAATAGTAACAAATAATGGCTAAAAGTAACCAATTAGCGATAATAAATAATCCGGGTGTACAAAAAATACGCTCTTTTGCACAACCAATATTAACGGGCAATACTGATTTATTGCTCTCTGGAGCAATAATATTAATTATTGGATTATTAATTATTCCATTACCTGGCATTTTACTGGATTTTTTCTTAACAATAAATATTGCAATTTCGATATTAATAATATTAGTATCTTTATATTTACGTAATCCATTAGATTTAGCATCTTTCCCTACATTATTACTTATAACGACATTGTTTCGTCTTGGATTAAACGTCGCTTCAACAAGATTAATACTTGGCGAAGGGCAAGCAGGCGATGTAATCTCTGCTTTTGGTCAATTTGTTATCAAAGGAAATTATGTAGTTGGTATAATCATATTTTTAATACTTGTAATAATTAACTTTATAGTAATTATCAAGGGCTCGAGCCGTATTGCAGAAGTAACTGCAAGATTTACTCTCGACGCAATGCCCGGAAAGCAGATGTCTATTGACGCAGACTTAAACTCTGGTTTTATTGATGAGCAAACTGCTCGAAAGCGACGAGATGAATTATCCAAAGAATCAGACTTCTTCGGGGCCATGGACGGTGCGGCAAAATTTATCAAAGGAGACGCGATTGCGGGTTTAATAATAACTGCAATAAATATTTTAGGTGGCTTTGCTATCGGTGTTCTTCAAAGGGATATGCAGTTAGCAGATGCCGCTTCGACATATACAATCTTAACAATTGGTGATGGGCTTGTTTCACAAATTCCATCTTTATTGATATCCATTGCCGCGGGTTTTGTTGTTACACGCTCTGCTTCGACTGATGATTTGAATGTAGAATTAGGAAAACAATTCGGTAAAAATCCAAGACCACTTTATATTTCATCTTTTGCAATTATTATAATTGGACTATTACCCGGTTTTCCATTTGTACCTTTTTTATTAATTGCTATTGTTATTTCTATATTAGGATATGTAAGAACAATACAAATTAGTAACGAAAGCGAAAATAAATTAATTGATGAACTTCAAAAAACTGACGAGCCTGTAAAAACTCAAGAGCAACCCGTCGAAGAATTATTAAAAATTGACCCCGTAGAAATTGAGCTTGGATATAATTTAATTTCATTAGTTGATGAGTCGCAGGGCGGAGATGTATTTAAAAGAATTACAAATATTCGTAGGCAAATTGCTACTGAACTTGGAATAATTCTTCCCCCAGTTAGAGTTCGCGATAATTTACAACTCGAACCCGAAGAATATGTTATAAAAATTCGTGCTAATGAAATCGCGAGAAATATTTTACATCCAAATATGTTGCTTGCTATGAATCCCGGTACTGCCGAAGCAGATTTAGCGGGTACGAAAGTTACAGAACCCGTTTTTGGACTTCCAGCAACTTGGATTTCGACTTATGAAAGAGAAAATGCCGAAATAAAAGGCTATACTGTCGTTGAAGCCGCAACTGTACTAACAACTCATTTAACTGAACTATTAAGAAGAAATGCAGAAAAACTTCTTACTCGTCAAGATGTTAAACATTTAATTGACAATCTTAAAGATGATTATCCAGCTATCGTTGAAGAGATTACTCCCGACAATTTACCTATTTCTACAATACAAAAAATCCTTCAAAGATTATTAAACGAAAGCATTCCAATTCGCGATTTGCCAATGATACTCGAATCATTAATTGAATACTATAAAGTAACAAAAAACAATGATGTACTAACTGAATACGTTCGACACAATCTCTCGGAAACTATAAAAAAACTTTATCAGGATAATAATGGAGTTATTCACGCAATTTCTCTCGATATTGGTATCGAAGATATTATGACTCGTGCTTTGCAATCTAATAATCAAAACGCATTAGTACCTTCATTAGGGCTATCACCTGAAATAATTAAAAATGTAAATGAATCTTTGTCTATTGCAATTGATGATGTTACAATGAGTGGATATTTGCCAATTGTTATATGTTCGGCTCAAGTAAGACCATATTTTTATAGAATGATTCATTCTACATACCCAATGGTAAGCGTAATAAGTTATTCTGAATTGCCAGCAGAAACCGATATCGAAATATTAAGCTCTGTAAAATTATAAAAAATTAAACATAATATAATAGTAATAACAATGGTAAAATAATTCCTATGGCAGTAAGTATTGCTCCACGCCATACTAAACCGTATTTGCCTTTTAAAACAAACATACCTGAAATTCCAAGGAATATTAATATAATACAAAAAATATCAGAAAAATATGTCCAAATTTTTCCCGGATTATAATGCAATAAATTTACTTCTTTAAAAATTGGTCTATTTCTTATTGTTTCGAGCTCACAATCGCCAGTTTCGAGATTTACAGATATATTTCCGCCATTAATAAATATTCGCATAATATCCTCACTCGGAAAATAATGATTTTTATACGCGCCATTTTCACCAGTTTTTTCTAAAATTTTATTTATTAAATTTTGATTTACATTTTGCTTTAAAATCTTTTCGCCCAAACCAAAACTTTTTCGATTAATAATATAATTTGGATTCCAATCATTACGATGATTTATTGCAATACCCGAAAGAGCATAAATAATAATCATTCCAACAGCTAAATATCCTAAATCTCTATGCAAAGATTTATTTAGTTTATATAAATTCATCTAAAATCTCAAAAAATTATAATATAATTTTACAAAAGTAAGCAAAAAAAATAAACCATCTGAAAATACAAATTATCAGATGGTTTAAAAGAATTTAATTTATTAAAAAATTAATTTTTGGGGGTAATTACATACACTTGAACAGTTCTCGAAAGTTGACGACCAATAGTTGTTTTATTATCAAAAATTTGTACGCTTTCTCCAATTCCATATACTTCATATTTAGCATCTTTCATTTTGCTTTTCAAGAAGTTTTGAACATTTGTTGCACGCTGTAATGCGAGCTTTTTATTATAATCAGCATCGCCAATAATATCTGTATAACCATAAATTTGAACCGTAGAATTAAATTTAATTTCTGGTAAGATATTATCAGTAATTATTTTTTTATCTTGTTCGGAAACTTCGGGGCTATTAAAATCAAATAACATCAAGCTAAATTTAGATATAGTTCTATCTGCGCGTTCCTCGGTTTTTTTACGAGTAATAGAGAAATATTCAACGGGTAAAGTGCCATTTGCTGATGAACGTTTGTCATTTATAGTCCAAGCTTTGAACGAATAATCAACGGGAATTTCGTTAGCTCCTAAATCATTTGGCATAATTGACCATTGTGTAGCTTCTGGATTACCCGAGCCAGAATATTTTTTAATTAATTTACCAGATTGCATTACCTCAAGCTCCCAGCCAGCGATAGAATCTTGTGTATCGGCATAAGGGATAAATTCTATAACATCTGGGCTTGCAATTCTTTGTTTATCACTTTTTATAAAAATTGGTTCTAATAAAGTAGAATTTGTGTTAGTTGGTAAAATTTCTACTCTACGATTTTCTTCAACACCCAATGGGTCACGCGTTGAAGATGGTTTGCTCGGCAAATAGCTAGTTTCTGTCGAAATTCTATCAGACGAAATACCATATTTAGCAACTAAATATGATTTTGCAAATTCAGCGCGTTTGTGTGCTAATTCTTTATTATTTGCTTCGCCTTTGCCGTCGAGAGTACCAACGATTTTAATAGTGATATTTTTATCTTTTTGCATTCTTGTTCCAACAATATCGAGTGTATTGGAATTAATTTTCTCTGCGTCAGATTCTAATGTTTCTATAGAAAACGAGCCTGCTTCGTTGCTTGCTTGCATTTTTTGAGTTTTTTCATTTGGTACATCAGATTTTTCATTGAAAAATACATAAGGCAAGATTGGGAAAAGCTCAGCATATTGAACTTCTTCAACAGTAATTTTGCTTGCTGAATTTACATTTCCATTTTTATCATAAGCACGTACTTCTTTAAATCCAACGTTAATATCCGAAGCGGCATCTTTTTGAATATGAGAATCTTCATCATCTTTTCCAAGTCCGAAAGTAAGATTAATACCTAATCTTATCTGAGGCACATCCCAAGTATTAAAATTCTTATCATCAGATACTTTTGTAAATGGAATACGATAAGAAAGCTCGGGCGTTAAAAATACATCATCACTGATTTCAAACATCCAACCTGCTCCGAGTGCAAGACCAAATCTTGTTAATGCTGATGGAATATCATTTTTTTCTATTTCTACATTAGATGCTGTTAATGTATATGATTTAGATAATGGAATACCAAATTCTAAACCAGCTAAGAAATAAATGTCAGTTCCACTAATTAAATTATGGAATTGAATGCCAGGAGTGATTTCAAGCATATTTAATGATGAATTTAAATCATAAACATTTGCAGTATCTTTAAAATCGCCACCGAGAGCATTGAAGCCTAAGCGTCCAGTTAATACAAATGTATTATTTAGTGGAAAATTACCAATTAATCCGAAATTTCCAGTGTAAGAAGTGGATTTTTCATTAAATAAACCTTGATAAATATTAGATTGGTTATCAACATAAATCCAATTAAAATTTGGTGAGTGCATATTGATATTTAAACCACCATACAGACCAAGATTAGTTCTTAACTCTTTTTCCTGAGCAAAAAGAGACAAGGATATAAAAAATATAGTAAATGCTAAAAAATATTTTCTCATAAAATAAACCTCCAAAAATAATTAATAGTCTAAATGAAACATTTAGACGTTATTGACGTTAAAATGTAATAATGATTTATTTTTTAATTAAATAATTTGATTTTTGCAAATAAAAATATGATTAATAATATAAAAATATTAGTATTTCTTATTTGTTTTTTACTTTTAAGTTTAAATAATATTTACTCAAAAACTAATTTTTTAGTTAGTGCGGGCATTTCTCAACCTAATAAAGAATTAAGTAATATTTTTAATAGCAATTCTATCAAAACTACTGATAGTTTAAATCCAAGTTTAAATGTTATAAATCCAGATTTCGGATTAGCATATAATATTACTGCAAAATTAATATTTGATATTTCTGATGATGCAGAATTTTTTGGAAGTTTTGGGTTAATTAAATTTGCAAAATTTAATTTTAATCTAAATAATCCATTAAAAAATGAAAATGCAGGCTATGTAGAGTCGCAAACCTCAATTTATCCAATTAGCGCGGGCATAAACTATTACTTAATCAAAAATCCAATTTATATTTATGGAATTGGCAACCTATCATATAATTTTATTGTAAATACTTATATATCAGACCATTCAAAATTTGCTTTAACAATTGGAAGAAATAATACAGACTCGAGGTTAGGATTTTCCTTAGGTTTAGGATTTGAAATACCTTTAGAACAAGCCTCAATTATACTCGAAACAATTTATACTAATTTGAATTATATTGGAAAAAGCTCTAACGAAGACACAAAATCGCTTATTAATATTTCTGCTGGTTTTAGATTCTAATATTTTTATTAATTATATTCTGAAAGAATTTAATATATTCTAATTCTTAACAAACATTAATGCTTATCCAACTATTTACATGGGTTTAGATGTACAAAATCTTCGAGTTTTTATCAATCTTTTAAAACTTGAAAAATAAAAATGTAAATCCAAATTCTATTTTTATTTCATTTTTAATTTATGACTATGAAAAGTAACTTTAGTAACGGTTAATAATATTACAGATACGGAACTTACGGGCATTAATATAGCGGCAATTAAAGGCGATAATAATCCTTGTGTTGCAAAAAAGAAACCTATTGTATGATAAATTACCGAAATAACATAACTCCAATAAATAGTATTTACTGATTTTTTCGACAATTTAATGAATTTTTCTAATAAAATCATTTTATCCGCTATTAGAATTGCATCTGAACCGGGTGTAAAATTAGCAGTATTATCGGTAACAGCAATTCCTACATCGCTTTGTTTTAAAGCTCCAGCGTCGTTAAGTCCATCTCCAATCATCATTACTTTTTCACCTTTTGATTGAAGATTTTTGATATAATCTAATTTATCTTTTGGCAATTGATTAAAATTCATTTCAATATCATTACCAAAAACTTCTATTAGTGTATTTCGCTCTGAATCGTTATCGCCAGATAGAATAATTACTTTATGGTCTTTCTTTATATCGTTAATAATTTTATCAATATTTTGTCGAAGTTTAGACTTTAATACAAAATATCCTTTAATTTCATCATTTATTGATAAATATACCCTACTTTCGGGAGAAAATAAATTTTGATTTTTAATTTCAAAACCCATAGTATCAACAAATTTTGCACTTCCAAATTTGACTTTATTTCCATCAATAATGGCTTCGATACCTTTGCCCGTGATTTCTTCGAAATCCTTAATTTCTATAATATTCTGCTCAATACTATCAAAAATCATTCTACTAATGGGATGTGTAGAATTTCGAGTAATGGATTTTAGCATAATGAGTTCCTTGCTACTAAGTTCTTTTCCAATATATTCTGGTAAATTCGAGTTTAATTCAGTTATAGTACCTGTTTTATCGAAAACAACAGTTTTAATAGTGCTTAAATATTCAACTATTTTATCATTTTTAACATAAAATTTATTTTTTCCCATAATTCGCATAGCAGTTCCATAAGTAAAAGGCATACTTAATGCTATTGCACAGGGGCAAGCTATTATTAGTACTGTTGTAAAAGCATCAATAGAAGTCGAAAAATCACGCGGCAACCAATATGCTAAAGTTGCGAATGCAACGATAAAAATCACAAGAGTAAAATATTTTGCGGCAGTATTAGAAATATTAGAAATATAGCTATCGTCGAATTTTTTAAATGTATCGCTATTCCACAATTCAGTAAGATAACTTTGGTTAAATGGCTTAATAGTTTCGATTGAAATTGAATTGCCGAGTTGCTTTCCGCCCGCAAAAATTTTATCACCCGAATTAATCTCAACAGCTTTTGATTCACCAGTAACAAAACTGTAATCAATCATTCCTTTACCCGATAAAAGAATCGAATCTGCGGGAATTATCTCATTGTTTCTAATCAACAATCTATCGCCGACATTAAGCTCGGATAAAGCAGTATATTCTTCTTTTTCGCCCTTTAATCTAATTACAGATAGCGGAAAATATGATTTATAGTCACGCGAAAAAGATAGTTGATGATAAGTTTTTTGTTGAAAAATTTTTCCTAATAATAAGAAAAAAACAAGTCCCGTTAGAGAATCTACAAATCCAGAACTAATTCCGAACCAAATATCTACAATGCTGCGTATAAAAAGCACCAAAATTCCAAGACTTAGCGGCACATCAATATTTACGTGCTTCAATTTCAAGCTCATAAAAGCACTTTTAAAATAGTCCGAAGCGGCATACATTACGGGAAATGCTAATAACATAGATAAATAACCCATAAATGCTTTAATATCTGGCTCGAGATTTCCTCTTGATAAATATTCGGGCAAAGCCATTAACATTACATTTCCGAACGAAAAGCCCGCAATACCTATTTTTAAATATAAATTTTTGTTATAGTTTACTTTTTTTGATTTTTCAATATCAGAATAATTTAATTGAGGGCGATAACCAATAGCAGTTAATAATTCAACAATTTTTCGTAAACTTGTCAAATTTTCATCAAATAATATTGTAGCTTCTTTTTTTAAGAAATTTACTTTTGACTCAATTATGCCATGATCAAGTTTATTCAAATTTTCGACTAAATATAAGCAGGCACTACAATATATTTGTGGTAAATATAGAGTAACTTTTGCACGACCAGCAATAGAAAAATTAAGAATTTTATTAATTATTTTTTTATCATCAAGGAATTCAAATTCTTTTTCTTTAAATTTTTGTGCTTTAATGCCCGCCTGACGTGCTTCTTCGAAAGTAGAACCAAGTTCAACGTCATTTAACAATTGATGAACCGTTTTACAGCCATTACAACAAAAAAATTTATCTTCAATATTTATACTATTATCTGGGCAATCATCACCGCAGTGATAACAATACATTATATCGTTATTTTTCGACAATTAAAATTTCCATTTTAAAAACAAAAACTAAACAAATGACGATTAATAGTATTAAAAAATATTTTAAAAATAATTCTTTTGATTTTCTTCTCATACAAAAAATATAGCCCAAAAATTAATATAAATTAAAGAGATAAATCTATCATAATAATACTTTTTTATTTGTATTTTTGTAACTTATGGATAAGTGTAGTTAGAGTAATAAATTTAATATAAAACAATGTCCTATCAAGAATATATATCGAGTGTAAATAATAAGATAGAGTATGCAACAGAATACACCTTGCGAACTCAGTTAGAAAATTTGCTAAATTTTATTAAGCAAAGAAAATCAATATCAATTATTCAGGAAAATAAAAAAACTCCTTTGCAAAATTTTGGTAAACCAGATTTCCGAGTAACAGAAAATGATTTAGAAATTGGTTGGATTGAAACAAAACCTATTAATGATGATTTATCTATCTATGTTGAAACACCGCAACTAAAAAGATATTTGAATGTAATACCGAATTTATTATTTACCAATTATAGAGATTTTATATTATTCCGAGACGGTGAGATATTATTAAGTGCTACACTATTTAATTTGGGTGATAATGAATTAGATAAATCAAATATCGAAAAAACAGAAATTTTAATAAATGAATTTTTTAATTCGAGTTTACAGCAAATCGAAAGAACAGAAAAATTATCAGTGTTACTTGCAAAGCACGCACAATATTTTCACGATGAACTTCTTGAGATGTGGTACGGTAATGACCAATCACAATTCAAAGAGAAACTCAAAGGATTATTTGATTTATTTAAAGAAACTTTAATAGAAGATTTAACGCCTGAAGATTTTATAGATGCTTATGCTCAAACAGTAAGTTATGGATTACTTTTATCTGCACTTTCTTCTGATAAAGAAATTACGAAGTATAATTTTATCGAATTTATCCCCAAATCATTATCAATATTTGAGGAGATATTTAGCTTATTAAGATTATCCAATATACCGGAGGGCATATCTTGGATAATAGATAAGTTGTTTATAATATTAAATAATACGGATTATTTCCAAGTACAAAAAGAGCTATCTTTTGCTAATAAAAAGGGGCCCGAATACGAAGATCCGTATATATATTTTTACGAGAATTTTCTTACAGCTTATAATCCAGAAATTAGATTAGAACGAGGTGTATTTTATACGCCTGCGTCGGTAGTGCATTTTATAGTAAAGGTTGTAAATCTGTCGCTAAAAGAAGATTTTAAGAAGTCGGGCATAGATGATGATGAAATATCATTATTGGATTTTGCAACGGGAACGGGTACATTTTTATTGGAATCATTTAAAGTAGCCTTAGAAAATATAGATAAAGGTCAGATAAATGGATTTATTCGCAATCATTTACTAAAAAATTTCTATGGCTTTGAATATTTAATAGCCCCCTATACGATAGCACATTTAAAATTAACAAAATTTTTAGCTGAAGCTGGATTTAACTTTGAACAGGAAAATGATAGAACACGAATATATCTAACTAATACATTAGACGACTCACATTTTCAGCGTAACCCCTTGTTTCCTTATATATCAGATGAGGGTGAGCAGGCTACAGCTGTAAAGATGACAAAAAAAATATGGGTGGTATTGGGTAATCCACCGTATAGTAATTATTCCAAAAATAAGAGTGCTTTTATTCAGAATTTGGTAGCAGATTATAAAAAAGGTTTGCAGGAATCGAAGATAAATCTTGATGATGATTATATTAAGTTTATTCGCTTCGCTCAAGCAAAGATAGAGGGGGCTAAATATACATATTTGAAGGGCGATAATCCCGTAACAGGCAAGATAGAATCTGCAAATCAAGGTATAATCGGCATAATCACAAATAATTCTTATTTATATGGCGTAACACATCGCCAAATGAGAAAATCATTATTAGAAACATTTGATAAAATATATATTATCAATCTACACGGTAATAGTATAATTGGTGAGCAGGATAAGAATGTATTTGACATTATGATAGGAGTTTCGATAGCAATTTTTATTAAAACAACTAAACCATTGAAAAAAAAGGAAGTATATTATTATTCTACACTTGAAAATGGCATTTTAACGAGAACTGGCAAAGATGAATATTTGTATAACCACGATTTAAAGACAGTAGAATGGACGCGATTAAATCCTGTAGAACCATATTACTGGTTTGTTAGCAAAGATTTTACACATCAAGAGCAATACGATAAAGGCTGGAAAATTACTGATATTTTTGATG
>JARKQC010000001.1 GCA_029974985.1 Bacteroidota bacterium
GTTCTGATAAATCGTAGGTTTCCGCCTTTTTTATGACCGGCTCGTTTTCAATATTTACAGGCTCGGATACCGTATCCTCGGCTACAGGATCGACTGATTCTTCAAGTGAATCTTCACCAGGGCTTTCCACCAGTTTAACATACTCGTCATTCTCGATGAACAGAATTCCCTGCTCCTCCAGGCTGAGCAAACTTCTCTGAAGCTCCTCAACTGATATGCCAAGGTCCAGTTTCAGGATGCCTAAAGGTACTCCGTCCGGGTATTCTATCTGGAAGTACTTTATTCTTTCGGTGATGATGGTTTCACTGGTCATTTTTTTATTAGGTTATGTTTTTTTAAAGAAATTTAGTATGCCATCAAATATTTAACCATATTGTCCATAAGAAGGTATATGTCAATGAATTCATCGTTCAAGCCCTATGAAATTAGCATTTAGTGAACTGTACTTATCCACATCACAAGTAACTAATATTAACTGCACGTCACGTGCACTGTCTTCCAAAATTTCTAGTGCACGATAGAATCTGGATTCATCTGTATTAACCAATGGATCATCTAATATTACTAACTGGCGCTCTTTAGCACTTAAAAGCCGTCCTAAAGCTAACCTGAAAAGACACCAAATCTGTTCCTGAGCACCAACAGAAAGATTATTCAATGTTGCTTCATTATTAGAACCCACTACATCTAAAGTTTCAGGTTTCATTTCTTTACCAAAATTAAAGCAATATCTTGGCCCCAATAACTTTTCTAAGTCCTGGTTTAAAATTTTTTCAACTGGTTCACCCAATGATTTAATGGTGCTCTCCCTATAGTATGTTGTCAAATCATGCAAAAGTTCAATGGCTTTAGCATCAGTTTCAAGTTCTTTATATTGTTTTTCAAGATTTATTAATTCTTCTTCTAACTTATTTAAATCTCCGGAATTGTTTATTAATAAGTCTAAATCCTTTTTAAGATTTGAATGCTTTATTTCTAGTTCATTGATATTATTTTGTAAATTATCCACTGTATTTTCAATAGCTTCATAATCATTTAATGGTTTAGTTTCTTTTTCTTCAATTTCATTATTATAAATTTTTAAGGCTCTTTCTTTTCTTTCTAAACTTTGAGATATTTTATTTAAATTTTCTTCCCTTTTTTCAGCTGTTAAACCGTCTGATTCCTGTTTTATAAGTTGTTCTTCAATTTGTTCCAGACGTTCTTTATTACCTCTAATATCTTCATTTAGACTTGCTATTTTGGATTGTAGATCTTCTTTAATTTCTTGTTCTTTTTGTAGTTTTAAACGGAGAATATTCTTCTCTCCTTTCAGATCATCTATTTCTTCCTCAATTTGATTGATCTTTTTTGAAAGGTTTTCTATAACTAAAGATAAATTATCTTTAATTTTATAGTCTCTAAAAGGAGACTCAGGAGGTATTTGATCCCAATTTAGTTCAATTTTCCTTTTTAATCTAGTTACTTCTTTTTCCAACTCTTCTTTTCCATTTCTAGCTTGTTTAGTTAAATCATTAGTTAATTGAATTAAATCATTTTCCAAATTAACTTTCTGATTATAAAGATCACGGAGTTTAATAGGATCAATAGTATTATAAGGCGATACAACTTCTTGAAATTTAATTTCAAGATCCTCTAAATTTTCTCGCATTTCCTTTACATCTTGACTCCCACTTTTTACAGACATATAACCAATTTTGTCCATGTTAAGTTCAACTGATTGATGTGCTTTACAGATATTATTTTTATACTCCAGATTTATTGACTCTTCTCCATCCAAAATCATTTTTCCAGATATTCCTTCTTGCAAATTAGTTTCAATAGTAAGACCTATGGCATCTAGACGGGTTTCAGTATCACGGATTTGAGTCTTAAGCTCTTCTATAGTTCTTAATTCTTCTGACGATGGAGATTTTAAAGTATTTATCTCTATTTCTTTTTTCTTAATTTTATTTGATAACTCATTAACATATTCCAGCTTGGATTGTCTGTCCTGTAGTGTTTGTTCTTCCATTACAGTTGTATGAATGATCCCTGCAATTCTTTTTTCATCAGTTTTATTATCAATTTTTTGTTCAAGAGCGTGCATTTCTTTATCAAAATCTTCTAGGGCTTCTTTATTTTTTTCGAACTCATCTTCAAGAGGTTTTACTTTGAGTTGCAGTTCCTCTTTTATATAAAATAAATCATTAATAGTTGATTTAATATCCTTTATATCATCTATCTGTGATTTTAAGGCATCATATTGTGAATTTAAGTTCTCCACATCTCTTTGTAATTCTTGTCTTTCTTCGCGATGATCCTGAGCCAATTTAACTTCATCTTTCAATTCTAACTTTTTTTGTTTGAAAGTCTCTAGTGTACTTTTTTTCTTTCGTAATGATAGTTCCTTATCTTCAATATTTCGTATTATTTCTTCTTTCTCAATTGTTCTATTATTAGTTTCGTTCAAAAGGTTTTTTAGCTCCATTAAATCTTTGTTAATCTCAAACAATTGGGAACCAGATCGAAGGTTTCTTTTAGCCTCAGTAAAGACTAAGGAAAATTCTTTTCTAATTAGTTCTAAAACTTTTTTTCTTCTTTAGATTCAATAGCAGCCCCAATTAAGACTTTAAGTGAAGAAACGGTTTCTGAATTCAGTTCTTCAGATATTTGAGGTTGTCCTTGCACCATCCAGAGACTTTGGCCAAGTCCCCAATATTCTGATTTACTGCCTCTTGAGGGAAATTTTCCTCTCAGTAATTTCAAAACTTCATTATCTGCTTTATCTCCATTCATTAATTCATTCCATCTGTCATCATAATATTTTTCCAGAACACTTTCTGGATTTATAAATTGTTTGGTTATTCTGTAAGTTTCACCACCTTCCTGAAAATTGATCTGTGCTTGTGGGTAAAGTTTAGAACCCCAGGGGATGAGATCTTTTATCTCTTGCGATTTGCTGGTATGTTTATTAAATAATACCATGCTAATTGCTTCTATTAAAGTGCTTTTACCGCTTTCATTTGGTCCATATATGACATTAAGGCCTGGAGAAAATTCATATTCTACCGGTTGTCGGAAATCTTTCCAGTTAGTTAAACTAATTGTTTCAAGCATCATTTTGAAACCTCCATAGTGATCCGGTATAATATAAGAATTGCCCGCTGTAATATCTCAGGAGAAACCTGTTTGATGCTTTCATGATCCTTTATTTCCTGGAAAATTTCATCAACTTTTTCTGGAGATAAGTTTGAATATTCCTGTAGTCGAGGGTGATATTTCATCAAGGCTAAAAGAGCATCGAATGTGTGGGATAATATAGTTCCTTCTGGTATCATCGCCTTAAATTCTAAGGAATTGGGTTGAAGATAAAGTTCATGCATATCTATATCCAAAAACATAAAATTAGATTCATAATTGGCTGCTAAGGATTCAATTTCATTTCTAATTTCTTGGTCAGTTATCCCATTTATAGACAGTTTTAAAATAGTATTTTCAGGATTCGAAATCTCTTGTAATGTTGAATGTACTCTTAACAAGTCTTCTTCACTATATATGGTTTCAGTATTTTTAACCCAGTTTAAAGAACCAGTATTTATTTCATTAATAACTGGAGGATCATTTGAATCATTTATTTCCACAATTACCGCGTTTCCACTGTTTTTTTCACCAAATTTTGTGGTTTCGGGAGTTCCAGGATAAACAGTTTTTATTTGACCATCTTTAGATGTATGTTCGTAAAAAGAGTGCCATTCACCCAATGCCAGATAATTCAGACCGGATTTATCGGCCCTTTCGGGATCAATAGGAAAATTAGATGCATCAATAAATCCTTCTATTTCTATATTACCATGAGCAATACCAATAGAGATTTCAGAATTATTAGCATTTATCCACTCTGTTAGATCCTTACTTGATTGTTTTTGAGTTATAGGGCAGGGGTATAAAACTACACCAGAATTTACTTCATTTAAGGGTTCAGGATCTTTTAGGATGTGCACATTACTTAAAGAATCCCAAGCTGAATATAAATATGGTGAATCTAATGTCAATGGATCATGATTTCCTGGAAGAATATATACATCTAATGGGCTAGCTTTTAGCATTAACTGAATAACTCGATTTAAAGTTCGCCTCTCAATATTATTACTATCAAAAAGATCTCCTGATATTAAAACAAAATCAACATTCGATTCTTTAGCGGCTTCTAATAATTTTTCAGCTGTTTTAATTCTCATTTCCCGTACAGCATCGGCTTTAGATCCCAATTGTGAAAATTTAATTCCTAAATGCCAGTCTGCGGTGTGCATGAACTTCACCATCACGATACCCCCTATTTATTAAATTCAGTCCAGTTCATACTTTTATAATATTTTATATAGTGATATAATATAATTTCTAATATCTATTAATTCAAAGGGGGAGATAAATTATGTCAAAACAGCTTGTAAATTCTAGTAACTTATATTCCGTGGAATATAACAAAGAAAATAAAACCTTAGAAGTTGAATTTAATAAAGGGGGTGTATATCAATATTCCAATGTTCCAGAATCAGTATTTAATCAATTAATGGCGGCACCTTCTAAAGGCTCTTATCTCTATCATAATATCCGAGATCAATATGATACTAAAAAAATTCGTTAAGTGATGTGTGATGATAATTGAGTCAATTCATGTCCAAAATTTTCGTAGTATTCATGATGAGATACTTACCTGTGACAATCTTACCGCGTTAATTGGACCGAATGGATCTGGCAAATCTGCTTTTTTGAAAGCTTTACAAATTTTTTATAATTCAAATGCAGAATATACAGAAGACGATTTTTATGCTAATAATACTGATGAAACCATTAATCTCACTGTTACATTTAAGGATTTGAACACTGAAGAACAAAACTGCTTTAAAAAATACATTAAAGACAATAAATTAGTAGTTAAAAAAATTCTTTCATGGCCAAGGAATAATAAAAGTCAACTATATTATGGCTTACATCTTCAAAACCCGGATTTTGATAAATTTAGATCTGCAAGTGGTGGTGATTTTAAAAAAGAATATAAAAAACTTAAAGAAGGGGATTACCCAGATTTAGATACTTACACAAATAAAACCGATGCAGAGGAGTCTTTACAGAAACTAGAAAATTCTAATCCAGATCAGTGTAGTTTAAAACAAGATGAAGGACAATTTTTTGGGTTTAAAGAGGTTGGAATTGGCAACCTTGGAAGATTTACTCAATTTGTATACATACCTGCTGTCTATGATGCATCAGAAGAAACGCTCGAAGGTAGAGGAACCATTTTTACACAAATAATGGATTTGGTTATAAGAAGAGTACTTTCAGAGAAAAAAGAATTCCAAGAATTAGAAACTAAAACTAAAACTAAATATAACAAAATATTGCAAGACGAATCTGATTCTTTAGTCAATTTAGAAACTGATCTAAGCTCTATATTAAGTATTTATGTCCCTAATGCTTCTGTTAATTTGAAATGGAAAGAGGAGGAATCTATAAAGATTCCTACACCTCAAGCCGAAATGAAACTTATTGAAGATGATTATTCATCTTCTGTTGAACGTTGTGGCCACGGCCTACAACGTGCTTTTATAATGACCATGCTACAATACTTATCCTCCGTCCAGTCCACACAATCTGAAAATGAAGATAAAAAGTTATCAAGTTTACCCAACGTCATTATCGGAATTGAGGAACCTGAAATATATCAACATCCAAATAGACAACGGCACCTATCAAAAATCCTCTTAAAACTTGCTGAAGACGGTATCAAAGGAGTTGTGGAAGATATGCAGATGATATACACAACACATTCACCTCTTTTTGTAGATTTAGATCGATTTGAAAATATAAGAAAATTATATAAAACAGAAGAGGACTCAAAACGCCCCAAAGTAACAAAAATTAGTCTTACCAACTTTAATGAGATTGTGGCTAAAGTGGAAAAGGCTGAAAATGTGAAATCGGGAACATATAAACCAGAAGCATTTAAAGCAAGAATCAAAGCTATAATGACTCCTTGGATGAACGAAGGATTCTTTGCGGATGTTATTGTTTTAGTTGAAGGAATTAATGATTTAGCTGCAATTACTGGAACAGCAGCAGAATTAGGGTATGATTTAGAAAGTATTGGAATTTCAGTTATTCCATGTATGAGCAAAAACAACCTCCACCAACCTGCTTCTATCTTTTCAAATCTTGAAATACCTATTTATGGTGTATGGGATAGTGACTACGGAAAATATAAAGACAAGACTGCTGAAAAGAGAAACGAAATAAACAAAAATCATAGATTACTCAGATTATTCAATAATAATGTCGAAGATTGGCCCAATTTAGTTACGGAAAATTTTGCATGTTTTAAAAATAATCTTAATTATACTTTAAGATCTGAAATCGGGACTACTGTTTATGACAAAGTAATTAATGACTGTTGTGACAATCTTTGTATGGCAAAAAAGGACGCTGAAAAAAGATCACAAGTTATAGAAACATTAATAAAAGAAGCTCGTGAAAAAAGCCAGAAAAGTGAAACAGTAGAAAAAATAGTCCACAATATAATCAAAATGGCTGACAAATAGGTTTTTAGAATATAACTATAATTAACTTATTTTAAACACCTCAGAAATCCCATTAACTTTTTCTATACGGAAAATATTATCTGCAAAACTCTCTAGCTCTCTTTCATGTGACACAATAATTATTTGAGGACTTTCTAGTTCAGTCAAGATTTCTCTGACCTTATATAATTGTTCCTTGCTGAAACCATCGGTTGGTTCGTCAAATATTAGCAAATTAGATTTCATTCCTGTAGACACATTTTTAACAACATTATTTAAAGCTAAACGATAAGCTAGAGCCACACTAGTTTTTTCACCACCACTTAAGTAATTCATATCCTGTTCAAATCTATCTTGTTCAACAATCGGCGTAAATTCTTCGTTTAGCCGAGCAGTTTTAGTATCATCATCTATAAGTATATTAAACCACTTTTGGAAGTTATCATTAAATTCTTCAAGTCGCTTATTCATGACATGACTCTCAATTAAGCTGACTGTTGGAATAAAATAGTCATTTAACCAATTTTGGTGCTCATTTAAACTTTTTAATTGTTTTTTAAGTGTTTCTTTTTTTTGTACTTCATCTTCAAGTTTTGTTATAACTTCATCTAAAGTTTTGATTAAAGTTTTAGTAGATACGATCCTTTCCTTTATAGTCTCAAACTCAACTTCAATTCTTTTAAAATCAGATTTCAATTCATTCAATTTATTTAAAATCGTGTTTAATTTATCTGATCTCTCTTTGGCTATCGTAAGATCATTTTCTAACCGAACAATATCAGTCTGAAGGACTTTTATCATTTGTTTATTATCTTCAATTTTAGTAAGATTCTTTTCTAATTGATATTTAGTGTTATTTAGGTTTTCTATGTTTCTTTCAAACTCTTTAAGTTTTTCAAGAGTTTTTTCTAGATGATTTACATATTCATCAATATTGTCAAAATTGGAATAATCATCAATTGCCAAAGCTATATCTTCATTTAAGTTTTCTAAATTTCTCTTAATAGAATTCAATCTACTTTCTAACATTTTAAGGCCAGAAGTTTTATCAATAAAGGCTTCCAATTTTTCCATATTATTTTGTAAATGATTTAATTCGAATTTCTGTGTTTCTAATTTTTTATCCTCATTTAACCATGATGTATTTAAATTTTCGATTTCTTTGTTGATTTTATTGATTTCTTTTTCTTTTTCATCTTTTAAGTTCTGTTTATGTTTAGAATCTAATAAAGTACCACAAATCGGACATGAACCTTCTAAGCCTTCTAAATTTTCCAATTTTTCAATGATATCCATTTTTCTGGCGTCTAATCTATAAATTTTTTCAGATATTTCTTGAATCTGTTCTAAACGGGAGTTAATTGAATCATTCTGTTTTTCTATTTTTGAAATTAAAATTTCTTTTGAGTATTGTATTTCATCGAGATTTTTATCTTTATCTTCGCCAAGATCATTTTGAATCTTTCGCATGTCTTCATTTAACAAATTAAAATTAGCCAAAAACGCTTCATGCTTTTTTATTTTTCCTTTTATATAGTTAATTCTGTTCTTTAAATCATTTTGAGTCTTATTAGTTGGTTTTTCAAGTTTTTCCAATTTTTCAATGATTGGTAAAAATCTAGATTGATTCTCTTCTTCAGCAGCTTTAATTTCTTGTTCATATTGAACTGACAAATGCTTTTTATCTTCTATTTGTTTTATCAGATGAGGAATTTCAGCTTTTATTTCTTTGATTTGTGATTCTAACTCCTGTAATTTCTGTATCTCTTCTTTCTGTTTGTTCATTTCTTTCTCTGTATCCTTTCCCGTATGTGTAAGTTCTGTGAATAAATTTTGTTTATTTTCCCTATCTGTCTTCAATTCTTTGATTTCACTCTGTTTTTCAGCTAAATCAGCGGTTTGCCCCGCTAAATAATTGATTTTATCTTTTAAATATCTTGAAATTAAACGAGTATTTTCGGCAGCAATTTTATAATCTTCAATTCCAAAAGCTTTTCTAAGTGTTTGAAGTCTCGATTCCGGCCTTTGCAAGATAATTTGCTTCATTTCTTCTTGTGGGGTGTATACAGCATATCGAAATATGTAGCTATTAGCCCTTGGATTTGGATGTTCTTTGAAATCAAGGATGTCTAAAATTTTTTCTTTCATTTCAGAAGGCGATAATTGCCATTTTGCCTTATTAAATATTAACAAACCTTTATCTTGCGTTACAGGATTATTTATGGTTTTCCGGAATAAAGTCCTCTCAATTTTACCTTGTTTGCCCTCCACTTCAAACTCTAAAATTACAGAACCTTTTAAAGTATTTTTACGTAATAATGAATCAGCTCTCTGGTTTCCAAGTCCAAATAAAGCAAATTCAATAGCCATCAAAATAGTTGATTTTCCAGAGCCGATGTCACCCTCAAATAAAGATATTCCCAACGGAAATTCTATTTTAGCTTCCTTATAGCTTCTTATATTCCGAATAGAAATTGACTTAAATAGCATTGATTTAAACACCCATAATCTTCAAAGCTTCTTTAAGGATCCTGTTGGAATAATTTGATTTCTTTTCATTGATTTTTTGATTTTGTTTTAAAATATCCATTAAGCTTATAGCCAATTTCACGCCTTTTTCACCATTTAAATTATCATCTAAAACATTTAAATTAGAAATGTTCTCTCTAAATAAACTTTTTTCAATTTCTGATATTTCTTTTCCTTTAAAAGGAATTGGGTCAAACTCTTTTGATAAAAGTGAATAATATGTAATGCCTACATGAATAGCTCCTTTATTTCTTATTCGAATTCTTATTTCATTAAAATTTATATCAAGAGTTTTACCACTTGCTAAAGTACCTTTAACTTTAATAATCACTATTTTCCCATTAAAGTCAGTTTTCTCAATCTTATCTAAAATCTCCTCATAAACTTGATGTGAACTCTTGTTATCTGCATTAAAAGACAAAAATTCATATTTCACTAACTTTATTTCATGAAATTTGATATTTCGAACCTTCTTGTCAAATTCTACTATACAAAATCCTCTTTTGACATTCTTACTCGCGGACATTTCTAAATCCCTAGGATATCCTGCAAATGGAGAACCAGGATATGCTATTGGACCATATTCCGGAAAATCTTTTGTACAGAATCTGGTGTGAACATCTCCACCAGCATAATAGTCAAAACCTTTAGGAAAATAAGAAATATGGAGGCTTTCAATTGGTAAACTTCTTGGTAGAATATCCAAACCTGCATGAAAAACAAATATTTTGAAACCTTTTTCCTCTTCCAAACTTTTAATATCAAGCATTTTGAAATATTCTTTTTCTAAGCCAATCTTTTTACCAGAAATACCCACCAATTTAGCTTTTGTTTTTTCATCAACAGTGAATTTAAGCTTTAGTCGTTCTTTACCTGTTTCTCCATCATCATATACTTCAGGCACAAATATTTTTTTTAATAATCCACTTTCGGCTATTATATCAATAATGGAAGTTGCATTTGGACTGAAATCGTGACTCCCATATATTACGTAAATGGGAATCCCCTTCTCATGAATTTTCTTTAGCTTTCCTACTGCATTCTTAACAATACCTAAATCTGGAAGATTTGAGTGAAATAAATCCCCTGCTATGACAATAAAATCAACATTTTCTTCTATACATTTGTTTAATATCTGCTCAAATGTTGAAAATTCTAATTCTTTCAATTCATGAGTTTTCTGGGCTCCGAGATGTATGTCAGCAATATGGGCAAATTTATACATTTTATCATCCTGGTGTCTGTGTACGTGCCTTTTCTTGCTCATTTTCATTTTTATCTTGGAAATTTTTAATATATTCATTAAAATAAGGTATTTTAATTGGAATTGCGAATTTCGTGAATATGCTACTTACTATGGCTTCTCCTTTATCTAAACTTGCAATTATTCTGTTGTCCTCAGATAAATCTTGTGAAGCACTTTCAATTATAGCATGTCTTTCTACAGCCATTTCATTTCCTAAAATAATCTTTGTGTTCATATTTGCCAGAATTGTTTTTGGAATTAAGCTAGACAATTGAGTAATGGCAATTAACCCTATTTGGAATTTACGTCCTTCTCTAGCTATGGTACTATATATATCGTTTCCAGGAGCTTCCATAGCTTCTTTACCTAAAACTCGAGGAGCTTCTTCAATTATAACACTAATTACTGGTTTTTTTCGTAATTCAACAGTGTTATATTCTTTATATTTGTTAAACAATTTTTCTAAGATCATACTTCCTACTAATAACTCTTCTGGATCGTTTAATTTTGAACTATCAATAATAACTACTTTGCCCTGTTCCAAAGACTCAGTTATATTGTCTATCGTACTTTCTCCAACTATACCGCCTTTAAATAGGCTACTTCTATAACCTAATTTGACTTCACCATTTTCATCAATTTTAGTGTAAATACCAAAGATATTGTCAAATTTCCTTTTTAGGACTTTTAGAGTCTTTGGATGAACTCCATCAATATCATTAGATTTAAAGATCTCAGAAATCCAATTATCTCCAAATCTATTGCGTATTAAATACAATGCTTCATTTTGAGCTTGAGTTAAATATGTTAATCCCCTAACTTGTTTTGGTGTTATCGATTTTATATTAATAATTAATTTAGATTGCCCAATTGGAGGGTCTGTAGAATAATATTCTAATTTATCCTCACTATCTTCATGATCCTTTAATCCAACATCATTTCTACCATAGTATTCATCATGAGGATCCAAAACTAAAATTCCAGCATTATCAGATTTTAAAAGACTACATAACATCACTTTAACTAAATTACTCTTGCCTCTGCCGGTTGTCGCTGGTATTAGTATATGGTGAGTGAGTGCATCTTTAGCATCTATAGAAACATCTAAATCATTCAAAACATTTGAACCACTGCGAACATTACCCAAATAGAGGGAATCTTCAATTTTTTCAGGTTTTAGAAATTCTAAATCTTTAGTTCTAATTGAGTATACAGGATTAAAGAAATTTGGTAAACTTTTTGGACTTTTTGTATCATATTTTCTATTTTTTTTCTGGATATTGAGCATTGGTTTAGCAATTCCCACTGAGTAATTAGTTAGTTCTGGCTCTAAATAAATTAAATCTGGATCATATCCTTCTAATTCCATACCTGCTAGTAATTCATGAATTGCGGGTGATATTTGACTTTTATATTCAACATCTTTTATTTGAAGTACGGTATAATTTCTTTGTTGCATTTCATCATCTGACAAATCTAAATCATTATAGGCAATTAATAATTCTCCGAGTTCTAATTTTTCGTCACTTTTTTCTCGGATTAGGATGTTTTTTAACCCTCCACCAACGATTTGACCTCTCTTATCCATTTATTCCACCCTATTTATTGTCTAATTTTTCGTGACTATTTACAATTTTCATTAGAGGATTAACTTGTGGCCATACTCCTCTCCTTGAAAGTTCTGAATACAATCTCGTTTTATAACCGTCCAATTCATCGTTTTTAACTCTCGCCCATAAATCAGCATCTATTAATCCATAAGGGTATCCAGGGAGTCTTATATCTTTTGAATTATCTGCAATTGCTGAAACAACATCTAAAATATCCTTCTTACTCATATTATCTGCTTGTTCTTTTAATATTTCAAATCTAAAAGAGGTATAAGCATGTTTATTTAGCTTAACAACCATTATAATAGCTCGATGTTCAGAATTTTCTTCTTTACTCCTGGCGACAGGGTAATAACACCATTTATCATATTTTATTTCCAATTCCTCTGCTAACCTTTGAATAGAATCTATAAGTGAAATTTGAGTGTCAGTTGTTAATCTGCAAGTTTTAGATAATCCAGTGAAGATAACATTTTTTTCAATTGCTTTATCAAAAACTTTGTCAACACATTTGTATTCATTAGTATGAGAAGTTTGCAATGATCCGTCTTTTACTATTATATCTCCAGATTCCAACTCTAAGTCGATAATATGTTTTGCAATTGTCCATTCAGAAAATCTTCGAGCCATAGACGCCATTCTTTCCATTCCAGCTTGTGTTCCTGATTCTACTTTTTCTTCACGGGTATTAACCTTTAAATATTTTTCATCTGGAAGAAATTTTCTAAATTCATCCTTAACTGAGCTTATTTTTGTTTCAAAATAGATATCATTAGCTTTTAATTGGGAAGAAGTAAAAGAAAGAAACTCTATCCTCTGAGAGATATCAGATTTAGGTTTGAGACGTTTATTATTTTTAAATATATTAAAATATATCCGATTTACCTGTACCGAATATTCAGGAGCGGGTAAGATCTCTTGATTACCCCCATCAATAAAAGCTATTTTTCTATCTGTTTCAGAATACTTAATTGGATGGAAATTATTTTTGTTTAGTGGGTAGGAGTCATAATTTGATTTATTAAAAAAGGGATCCCCTAATTCACGTTTAAATATATCAGAGCTTAGTATTTCGGCTATTTCTTTAATACTTTTAATGTTATAGCCTCCTAATTGGGGTTTTTATAATTATCTATTACAAAAGGATTATAATCATTGTGATAATAAATTTAAATTTTATAATTGTTATATTAATAAAACAAAACCAAGTTTTAACCCTTCTCTTCCTGGTAACCCATACCATCACCCCTCTTCCAGGAGGCGTAGATTCCAACCAGGCATATTATGGTGAATATTACGAAGGATATCTGGATGCTTGATAGGAGTGAACCGTACTGGTCTGGTGTTATCTGAA
>JARKQC010000043.1 GCA_029974985.1 Bacteroidota bacterium
TCAGACTATTCTTTTATGTCATTTAAAAGATCTTTTCAATTGTTAGTTATTTTTCTGATAATAGTTGAAGCATTAGTCAATATTGACCATAAAACACTGCTGATGCAGCTTAAAATTATTGTATCTGCATATTTATTCTTAAGTGTTTATGCAGGTCGCTTTATTCCTGCAGCTACTGACCCAATATTCCAAACCTGGCGTGGAATTGAAGTGCAAAAAAACCACTTAGCTCAAACCAGTCTCTACTGTCTGCTATCTTCAATTGTTTTTTATAGATTCGATAAAACAAGATATTCAAAGCTATATGATTTATTACTTATGTTTTTTTCAGTTTTTTTAATATATAAAGCTCATAGCTCAACGGGGATATTAGTATTAGCAATGATAGTGTTTGTAGGTTTTATCTTTCAGATCGAATCTATATTCTCAAAATTCGGGTATGGAAGATCATTTCTGTTATTGATTTCCTTATTCCTTCTGGGATTTTCTTTAATATTTTTGATTTTTTCTTCCGAGATATTTAGCATAATACCCGGATATTTTGGCAAGGATACCACTCTTTCAGGCAGAAGTGATATTTGGAAATTCGTATGGAATGACATAGAAAAAAAATCATTATTAGGATACGGTTTCTCAACATACTGGATAATGGGCAGTCCAAGATTAGAGATCTTTGCTGATCTTTTTGAAGGTTTTAAGGTAAATCAAGCACATAATGGTTATTTAGAAATTATGCTTCAACTGGGCATTGTAGGTGCAATATTTTTTTTATTTTTAATTATTGCTTATGGATATCGAATGGTTAAAGTAAACAGCAACCTTGCAATTCTGATTTTTGTTGCAATCCTCACTTTAAATTATACTGAATCAGCATTGTTCAAAGTAGGTTTCGGGGTAACAACTTTTTATTTTATGGCCACGTATCTAGCACTTTCTGTCACTTATTTTAGAACGAGATAATTTAGCCGAGAATACAAAAATCAATTAGCTTAATAATTTAGAAATTTGATATTTATGTAATAACATACTCATTTTAATTCTATATTTAATAAAAGGGTATTTAAATAGGGATAATATTGAAGCCTCAACGTACAGAAATAAATCATAACCCAAAGGAAAATATTTGTTCTGTTTGCATTGCTACTTTTAAAAGACCTGCACTGTTAAATGAGCTTATTCAAAGTTTATTTGAACAGAAAAATATTGAGGATATTATATTGGAAATTATAGTTGTTGATAATGATGCAGAAAAATCCGCAAAAGAAATTGTTGAGAGATTTTCTGATATTTCTTCTGTAAAAATTTCGTACTATACTCAACCGATTCAGAATATCAGCTTAACCAGGAATATGGCTCTTGATAAATCAACTGGTAAATATATTGCTATTCTTGATGATGATGAAACAGCAGATCCATATTGGATAAGGAATTTAATTGAAACTTTGGAAAAATTTAATGCGGATGCTGTATTTGGTTATGTAGTTCCGATTTTTGATCCAGAGATAGCTCAATGGAAAAGACACAGAGAACTATACTTCTTACCTGTTGGGAAAACTGGTGATCGCCCTCTTTTTCATTATACTACTAATTGTCTGATAAAAGCAGACAAAGTTAAAAAATTCAATCTAAGATTTGATCCAAAATTTGGGCTTACTGGAGGAGAGGACAGCGTTTTCTTCGATTCATTATCCCAATATGAAGCGACCTATGTCGTATGTAGAGAAGCAATTTCATATGAAGTTGTACCACGATATAGAACTGACTTGAAATTCTTATGCAAACGATATTTTCAAAAGGGCAATAATGAAGGTAGAATTATTAATGATTCGGTACATAATAAATTTACAAAGGTGCAGAAAACAATAAAATCATTTTTGGGAATAGGATATTATAGTTTACTGTCACTTATCCTTTTACCAAATAGAAATAAATGGATTTTTAGTTTCACTAAATTATTTTATTTTTATGGTCAATTTCTCGCAATTTCTCAACTAAAATCTTTCATAGATAAAACTGAATACGATTCTTATAATAAAAGCTAGAAAAGCAATGGATTAAAATTAAATTGGTACAAAGAAAAAAGTTAACTTATTAACATTAATTTTCACTTTATATGCGCATCCCATTAATACCTGTATTTTCCTACAGTCAGAGAGCTATTGACTATTTCTAATATTTTTTCACCTAGAACATTATATAATGACAGTTTTGTATTATTTACATCTTCAGGTAAGTAGAACTCAAATATTGTGATTGTATTAAATGGATTTGGATAATTCTGATGAAGTGAATAAACCTTTGGAATACTCCTGACTTGTGATTTTTAGTGCGACACGATCACAACAAAAAATACATTTTTGTTTTAAAAATTAAGTTTATCAACTACCATTTTCACTTCTGAGTTCATCTTTACTCTTAAAATTATTTCTTCTCCACTGATTGTGTTCATTATTCGTGCATCAGTTACACTCTTTAACAGCTTTATTATTGTCTGTGTTGATTTCTCAGTTTTCAATTCCATATACTTACAAACAGCCAATGCCATAAAGCAGATCAATATATGTAACTCAATTATCTCTTTTTTATGATGAAATATCGGACGTATCTGTAAATCACTTTTAGTTATTCTAAATGCGTGTTCAATGCGCCAGAGATTGTGATAATGATTTACTA